>DDUV01000119.1:1101-28662 GCA_002344975.1 Saprospiraceae bacterium UBA2329
TTGCAATGGCGCGGCGACGGGCAGCATCGCACTGACCGTCAATGGCGCAAACGGAACGCCGAGCTTTGACTGGAGCGTCAACGCATTGGACGGCATCCAAAATCCGACTGGTTTGACGGCGGGCACTTACTCCGTCACCGTGACCGATGCGGCGGGTTGCCAGGCCAATACTTCCGTGACATTAACGCAGCCGGCAATACTCGCATTCACCGCTTCGGGCGCCGGAGCAACTTGTCTCGGCACACAAAGCGGCAGCATTACCATAGAGAGCATACAAGGCGGAACAGCACCCTTTGAAGTATGGATAAACGGCTCATTTACAGCCGATGTAGATACTTTGCCATTTGCGCTGCCCGGCTTTGCACAAGGCAATTACACCGTAGCCATTCGCGATGCCAACCAATGCGAAATCGGCTCAACGGTGAATGTACCGCAGCCGCAGGTTTACACGCTCGATTTGGGGCTAAGCCAGACCATACGTTTGGGCGACAGCCTGCAACTGAACCCAATGGCCAATTTCGTCATTGACTCCGTTCTTTGGACGCCACTCGCCGGGGTCTTGAATCCCGACCTTCCAAATACATTTGTCCGCCCCTCCATTCCCACTACTTACCGGCTTATCGCCTTTGACAGCAATGGATGCAGCGCCGCCGACTCCATATTGGTGTTGGTAGATAGGAATTCCCGCATTTTTGTACCGAACGCATTTAGTCCCAACGATGATAACATCAATGACCGCCTGACCGTGTTTTCGGATGCCGGGGTGTCAACGGTGCTATCGTATCAGATTTTCGACCGCTGGGGCAATCAACTGTTTTCAGGCGGCCCCTTCCCGCCCAACGATCCGCAATTCGGCTGGGATGGCTCCTTCAAAGGCAGACCGATGGATGCCGGAGTGTATGTATTTTGGGTAGAGTTGGAGTTCTTCGATGGGCGACGCGAGGTCATGTCGGGAGAAGTGACCTTGATGAGATAGGCAAAAAAAGAGTGAATTGTGGGGAAGAGTTTTACTTTTGCCGTCGCAACAGTAAAACTTTTCCTTTTCAAAACAAAATCACATTGTAACCATGAAAAAAACAATCTCAACACTACACTACCTCGTATTTACAGGAGTAACGGCCTTGCTACTCTCCGGTTGTGTTTCTATGTCCACCATGCAAACCGGCCGTACTGTCGGCCAGGGCAATTCTGAGGTCAACGTTGGCGGCAGCGGCGTGAAGTATGCCTTTGTATTGGGCATTGAGGAGCTTGACACGGCCTCCGTTTCTGCTCCGATGCTCGAAGCAGATTTTCGCTATGGCGTGACTGATAAACTGGATATTGGCGGCAAAGTATCCTTGCTGGGCACCTCCGGCCTCTATGGAAAATATCAGTTTTTGGGCGACCGCGAATCTGTACTCGCCGGTAGCGTAGGCGCAGGTTTCAGCTACCTGCAACTCGGCGCAGAATCTGGAATTGACGAAACTTCTTTTTCGATCTTTGACTTCACTGTACCTGTTTACTTTTCCGTACACCCTGTCAAGTGGATAGGCATTTATGCTACTCCGCGCTACACCTTGCGTTTGGTAGGCGGCGCCAGCCACTGGTTTGGCGGCACGGGTGGTATTCGCCTCGGCAACCGCTTTGGCGGCTTTGCCGAATACTCATTGTTCACCAGCAGCAGTGCTACTACCAATTTGAGCCAGGTCGCTTTCGGCCTCTCATTTGGCATCGGCGGCAAATAATCACATAGTTTTACGCTGTTGCAAAACAGGCTGCTTTCCTCCCTTTTTCAGGGCATGCGGGAGGCAGCCTGTTTTTTTATGCCCCTTTTGGAATATACATCACAAAAAGACTCCGGCCCGCTGCGTTATTTCGCCCTGTTTTAATTACCAACCATGATTTCCAAACGCATTCTCGTCGTGGGCCTGTTGATGGCTAATTGCTACTTATCCACGGCACAAAGCGACTCTTCCCGTCAGATCAAATGGCTCCAACCCAAGCCCGGCGCAGCGCTGAAGGCATCGGCCATGCTGCAATTGTGTAGTATCTACACCCTGGGGCAAGAGGTGTATGACGCCACTACCCTCTCCTATCGCCCGGTGGACAACCGCCTGAACGTTTATTTCCGGCGTGCGCGGTTGCTCATGCGCGGCGAGCCTTATCAGGGATTTAAATATTATTTAGCCATGCACTTCGATCAGGCCGGCCACGACTTATTGTCCGCCACGCAAGGTCCTACCAATAACGCGGAACCCTCGGTCGGTATCTGGGATGCGTTCATTCAATGGCAATTGCCCCTTGGCCAAGACTATCTGCACCTCACGGCCGGCTGGTTCAGGCCGCAGTTTCAACGAGAATCCATCACTGCCGCATGGAGCGTTTCGTCTTTTGAAAAATCTATGTCTCAGAGTTATGTGCGTACCCATCTTGTCGGACGAGGATCTGGGCGAGCGGCAGGCATCAACCTGGGCGGTATGATCAAAAAGGAAAAACTGTCGCTGCTCTACAATGCGGGGATTTTCAACCCCTTGCTCACCGGCTTGAACGGAAACTCAGTAGGCATTCAATACTCGCCCTTGCTCGCCGGCAGACTTTCATTGGCATTGGGCGACCCCGAAATGGAACAGTACGGCATCGCTTACGGCACCAATTTTTTCAACGAAAGAAAAGGTATTTCCATAGACCTCAACATCGCGAGACAAGGTAAAACCGACCAGTTTCAAAACGCTGTCGCCTGGGGGCCGGGGCTGATGCTGAACTACGGCAGGTGGAATGTGGACGGTGAGTGGATGTTTCTGCAACGCCAAGGTCTGCGCGGAGAGGCTAATATTTTTACCGCCCGCTCCGGCACAGGGCATATTCGCGCCGGGTACAACATTACGGTGGGCAAATTTATGCTCCAGCCCTCCGCCATGCTCATGCGTTTTGAAGGTGCTATGGATGCCGCCGGCCAAGCAGACGCCCGCGTGCTGAAACTCTCTTCCGGGCGTGAACAAACCATTGATTTGGGTCTGAATTACTACCTCCGCAAGCGCGATATGGTGATACAACTGCACTACACACTGCACAGCGGCGATGCCGGGACTGCGGGCGACGGCTCTACCGTCAACGCCTATTTTGCTCAAAATACGGTGGGCGCCATCCGTCGCGGCAACTGGATTGGGTTGGGTATGAATGCCATTTTTTGATCCAATACCGGCAGATTACCGGACGATGAAAAATCCGACAGCTCTCTCTCTAACTACCTTATAAACAACCCATTGCCTCACTTAGGCTCCTCACCAGGGAGACGGACTTTCAACAGACCGGAAATTTTGGTATCCTGTTGATTGAGTACCACCACACTCCATTCCGTGCCCCGGGCTATGTGGCGATCTGTGACGGTGAACTCTAATTTTTCACCGCTTTTGCCTTCTTTGCGCAAATAGTAGTTCATCTGGCCGGGTCCGTACAGTAGCAATGCCGCGGGCGAATCGGCCGGCAACCATTCTGCTTCGGCAGTGATAACTCCAGGCTCCGTAAGTATAAAATCAATGTCGGCGCGTTCCAGACAACCTAAAGAAAAAGCAGTCTGCATCTCCCTTTCTGAAGGGGCAGACCTTTGATAAGGAACAAATGCCATCAACAGTAAAATAAAAGCAGGGATGCCCGAAACAAGCCCCCAAGATCCCAAGAATGAATGGATGCGCAGTTTCATGGTTCGGATTTTTGGTCTCTTACCGGAATATTCCCGGCAGGCTCAAGTTGCGCACTTTCAACAGAAAAATCAATGATTTTTGTCAGATCGGGGTATTGAGTTCCTGCTTTAACTGTGCCAATACATTACGGGAAACGACGTGGGCGCCTTCAAAAACGTGGTATCGCAGTTGCCAGTGCATACCGTCCAACATGCCTCGCCAAGCCGCCAGTCGCTCTCCGTTGAGGTACTCGTCTGCATCGCCATACACCGCATGAATGGGAAAGCTGTTCAGATACTTATGATGTGTGGCATAAGGCAGATCGTCGGGAATGGAACCAGCATACAGAACGAGACCGGCCAACGGCGGTTGTCGGCGCAATACCCAGCGCATGAGGGTGGCGCAGCCTTGTGAAAATCCCAGCAAAATGAAACGGCAATCGGCGGGTAAGTCTTTTTTCAACAGATCGTATAAGCCATCTAAGTAGGTCATATTGTCTTCAATATCAGCCAGTCGCTGCTCTTTTGTCATCCAGGAGGCACCCACGCGGATTCCCTCCTGATCTGTGTAAAAACGAGAAAGCGCTTCGGGGGCTGCCACACAGGTATGCTCATCGGCTACTGCATCAAACCGGCGGAGGAAATACTTAGCCAATTGCCCGTAGCCATGCAAGATTACCCAGCACTCGGAGCTGTGTGGGCCGGGTTGGCCCAACGAGTAGAAATGAGCCGTGCGCGGTACGCTGAAATGGTGTGCGTGCATGTTGGTTGGTGCAGTGTGGCAGGATAGTGAAGGGGCGACTCCGCCGAGGCCATAGCCCCGTAGTCACCCCTTCACTGCACATAGATTTTACCTATTGTCTCGACCTAAAATATCTTTTTTACGCCCATCCAGCACGGGGAAGGGGCGCGGGGCTTCATCCTGAGTTTGAGTAAATACATTTTCGATGTAGTGCCAAAAGCCGGTTTTTTCCAACTTGTAGCCCTCGTAGCTTCCATCGGGATAGTTGTTCGGGCCTTCTCCATCTTCGCCCGGCATAGTGATGAGGTGATCGTAAATGATGATGCCCAGTGCGGGGTCGTAATTGAAGCGCACACTGGCCGCCGCCGAATACTCAATGACCCGGCGTTTGCGAAAACTGACCTCGCCTTTTTTGTTTTCATGCCGAAACACCGGCGCGCCGAAAACGGGTTGGCCATTCTTGAAAGTAAGCACATCCAGCACTTTTCGTTTGCGGAAAAACTCATTACCGTCAAAGCCGAACAGGAGGTAATAGCGTCCGGTTTTTGCGTCGGTTTGTTGTATATTGTAATAAACTACGCCATACCATTGCTCCGGCGTGAGTTCCAATTGTTCCAGATTGCCTTTAATTTCAAAAGAGCGATCTTTCAGCGGGTACAACTTCAAGTCCTTGGTATTCATTTGAATAGCGCCATAATAGCGATACTCGTCTTTGTCCACATACAGTTGCCAGGTAAAAACCCGGAACGAGCTGTCGGGCGGATACATGATGGAAACCGACTTGAGGCGCTCGAAGGGAAAACGGAAAGAATTGGGGGTTTTTAATGCGCTGACCAACATAGGAATCAACTTATGGCAGGCAGAATAGCGATGTTCCGGCAGCGAGTCGTTGACAATGACGTAGGCCAACAGCGCCAGGGTGTCTTCCTGTCCATCAAAATGGGCAAGTTCTTCCGCAGAGAAATGCTTTTTCCAAAGCGTATCCTGCTGCTGGGCAGACACAAAGGAAACTGCGAAAAGCATTGTAAAAATGAGCGTCCAACTTTTCATAGTCCGTTAAATTTTTTGAACGCACATCCAACGAAACGGGCCCCGTGGAAATTGTCTGCGTTATTTCACCACTACTTTCTGAACGGCTACCGGCGTATTTTTTTCATACACCACCGCCGCATACATCCCCGGCGGCAAGCCCGAAACATCCAATGCACCATTGCTGAACGCCCGCCTGCGAATGGCCGTGCGCCCCGTGAAATGATACACCGCAATGCTCAATTGATCTGCATCGGCTGCGCCCGACACATACAGTACGGTGTCTGCCGGATTGGGGTACAATTGAATGTGATGAACCGGCTCCTGCTCACTTGTTGAAGTGGTCGTCACGTCGGCAAAGAGCCATTGGTAGGCCGCCGGAAACTCGCGCGCCCAGTACCACTCGCTGTGCTGGCCGTCGCTGTGCGTTACTTTGCGCAGTTCCGACTCACTGAAACCCGCCTGCCGGAGCGTATCGTACATGGCGTTGATGTCTGCCACTACCGATCCGCTGCCTTCCAACTGGCCGGCCAACAGGTAAATCCGCATATCCGCCTGCCGCCCCGTACTCGAAACCTGGCTGTAGCATTGCGTTGAAAACCAGTAAGATGGAGAAAAAATGCCCACTTTGCCAAACACATCCTGCCGATCAATACCGCCATAATGGGAGATCAGCCCGCCGAGGCTCGACCCCATGATGCCCGTGTATTGTCGCTGCGGGCGGGTGCGGTAAACGGAGTCAATGTGCGGCTTGAGGGTTTCTACAATAAAATCAATGTATTCATCGCCCTGGCCGCCGCCATATTGAGGATTCACCCAGGGCGAGTACTCATTGATGCGGCTGGCCCCGCCGTTGTCTATGCCCACCACAATGATGCCGTCATCGCCGTTTTGAAACAAAGTATTGAGCGACTCATCCACCCGCCACTCCCCGGAAAAACTGGTGTTTTGGTCAAAGAGATTTTGCCCGTCCTGCATGTACAGCACCGGGTAGTGTTTGGCGCTCGTGTTGTAATCGGGCGGCACATAAATCCAGATTCTGCGGCTGCGATTGAGTTGCGGCATGAAAAAGTTGGTACTCATAATGGACACATTGGGCGCCGCCGTACCCGTACTGCCGCTCAGACCTTCCCAGCCGGCGATGCTCAGCGCAAGCGTTTGCGCCCCGCCCGTGTAGTTGTAGCTGCGGTTGGGAATGAACCCTCCCGATGCGTTGCCCTCCACGGTGGGCCAGCTACCCCGCGTGAATTTGAATTGTATGCTCTGCGGCGCAATGTTGAGCGTGATGCTGTACTGGCCTTGTTGATTGAGTATCAGCTTGTGAGCGGCGCTGCCGGGGTTCCAGTTATTGAAATTGCCGGCAATGTAAATATCGCTGCCGGGCGGCGTGTTGGCAGGTATAGACCCCAGAACAATAGTGAGTTGGGCGTGCAGCGCAACTGAAAAGACGAGCAGAAGGAGGAGAAAAACAGGTTTCATCGCCATCCGATTAAGTGTAGATTTCATTGTTTTTTTTGTTGTAATGTTACTATTCGGCCGGTCCCCCAAAGCTACGAGCTATGACCACGCCCCAGGCGTGGTATGAGTTTGTTTATTCGATGGAAAATCAGATTTTCCATTTGGGGAAATTTCAAAATCTCATCTTGAAAAAGGCCCTTTTTCATTTTGGGAGATCAAACTCGTGACTCGAAGCTCGCAGCTTTTTGCAGGGCGACTGTATAGTTGCGTTGTAATTAAATAGCAGACAAGAGCGCGCCACGCGCCTCTCCAAAACCCACCCGAACGCCATTCCGCTCGCCCCAGCCGCGCAGGATGACCTCGTCGCCGTCGTTCAGAAAAGTACGGGTGGAGCCGTCGGGCAGGGCAATGGGCCGGGTGCCTTTCCACGACAGTTCCAGCATGGAGCCGTAACTGCCCGCATCGGGGCCGCTGATGGTGCCCGACGCGCACATATCGCCCACCTGAATGTTGCAGCCGTTGACGGTGTGGTGCGCCAGTTGCTGTGCCATGTTCCAGTACATGTATTTAAAATTGGACAGACACACGCGGGCCGCTTCGCCTTTTTCAGGCCGAATCCACACCTCCAGATGCAGATCGAAATTGCCGGGGCCTTCGGTCTGCAAATACGGCAGCACTTCCGGTTCCTGTTTCGGGCCGGCCACCCTGAACGGCTCCAGGGCCTCCAGCATGACCACCCAGGGCGATACGGTAGAGCCGAAGTTTTTGCCCAAAAACGGCCCCAGCGGCACATACTCCCATTGCTGAATATCGCGGGCCGACCAGTCGTTGAACAGCATCAGACCAAAAATGTAATCCTCTGCATCGGCCACCGGCACCGACTCGCCCAACTGAGTATTTTTGCCCACCACAAAGGCCATTTCCAACTCAAAATCCATGCGGGCGCTGGGGCCGAAAACGGGCACATCGGCGCCGACGGGCAAAGTCTGACCTTTGGGACGGCGTATAGGCGTGCCCGAAACGACTATGCTGGAAGCCCGCCCGTGATATCCTACGGGAAGGTGCCGCCAGTTGGGCAACAGCGGGTTTTGAGGGTCGCGGAACATGGCGCCCACATTGGAGGCGTGTTCTATGCTGGAGTAAAAATCTGTGTAATCGCCTACGCGGAGGGGCATCAACATTTCTACTTCAGTCTGCGGAAAAAGAAAAAAATGGGCCAATTCGCTGGCATCCCATTCATCAAAGTCGGAATCCAACAACTGAGATATCCGGTTGCGCAGGGCGCTGGTTTTGGCTTTGCCCAAGGCAATCAGATCGTTGAGTACGGGTTGTGAAAACACAGCTCTTGGTATGTCCAAGTCGTCAAAAAAACCGTGTTCGGCCAGTACCCGAAGATCGGCGATCTGCTCTCCGATGGCTACCACCACGCCGGGTGCATCGCCTGATTTGCGCCGGGCTATGCCGAAAGGGAGGTTTTGAATAGGAAAATCACTGCCGGAGGGTACATCCACCCAGGAACGAAGCGAAGGGTCGTTGGCTCTGATCGTCATTTTTATTGTTTGTTTAAAGTGTATTCTAATTCCTCATCAACAAACGCCGCTGCAAGATCGCGCCGCCGCCGATGATTTCCAAAACATAGGCCCCGGCCGGCAAGGATTCCAACTGCAATGCCTCTGTACCGCTGCGCTGCCCGGAACACCTGTGCATAAGCGCCAACTGCCCGCCGAGGCTGCGCACCCTGATGAGTTCGATGCCCACCGGCGACTCGTACTCCACATATACCAACCCTTTGCCTGGATTGGGATACACCCGCAGCGCCGCTCCCGGCTCAGGCTCTGCCGTATGCACCAAAATAGCGCCGGCAGTACCGATACATCCGGCAGCATCCGTCACGGTGAGAAAGTAACCGCCCGCCGGCAATTGATGAAGCGAGGAGGTCGTATCGCCGGTACTCCAAAAGTAAGTAAACGGAGCAGTACCGCCGGCAACAATGGCCGTTACGGCGCCGTTGCCCCCTGTGCTGTCGGGCGGCGTGGCGTTGATTCCCACCGAAATACCCGGCGACGTAGTGATATGAAACGGTCCAAGAACCAATTCGCAATCCACTGCATCTGTGACGGTAACGTAATACTCGCCCGGCGCAAGGCCTCCGATGGAATCCCCGGATGAGCCGTTGCTCCAATCGAAACGGTACGGCGGCGCTCCGCCTTCTACGCCTACCCGAACAAAACCCGTGCCCGAACAAAGCGGCCCGGAAATGGCAAATGCCGTGTCCACTTCCACCAATGGCTCATACATCTGCGAGACCGGCTGCTGTGGCAAAACGGCCGTACAACCATTGGCATCCGTAGCCAGGCCGCTGTATATGCCAGGCCCTACGCCCCTGAGGTCTTCCTCTGTACCGACAAGGTTGCCTGCCTCGTCCGTCCAGCGATAAACATAAGGCGGCGTTCCTCCAAAAGTACCCGCCATCACCGCGCCGTTGTTGCTGCCTGCACAAAGCTCGTCTATGATGACGGTGCGAACGTAGGAAAGCGGCGCGGGGGAGGTAATGCTCAGCGGCCCGGCCACTTTGGTGCAACCCGTCTGCAGGTCGGTGACGGTGACGCGATAATTGCTACCCGGATTCAGCCCGGAAATCTCGGCGCTGTCGGCGGTAGTGGTAATGATCTGGTTGTTGCTGAAATGATAGCGGTACATAGAACTGCCGCCCGAAATGCGCACTTTGAGCCGCCCGTTCTGCGCTCCAAAACAAGTGAGGGGCGTTGCCGCAAACGAAACCAAAGCGAGCGGCTGAATTTGCTCGCGCACCTTGATGGCGGTAATTACTTTGGAACAATTATTGGCATCGGTGACGGTGAGGGCGTAGTCTCCCGGCGCGGCGTTCATGATGATGGCCGTGGTGTCGCCATTGCTCCACACATAGCGGTAAGGTTGAATGCCGCCTGTGACCGTTGCCTGCAAGCGCGTAACGATGAGCGACTGACAATCACCACTTTGTGTCAATGCGATTTGCACATTCAAAGGCGGCGGCGCGGGCAGTACGATGGTAGTATCCACCGGACAACCTCTGGCGTCGGTGGCCTGCAAAAAATAGCTGCCCGTAGGAATGTCGTACAAACTGGGGTTGCTGTACGGCGCCGTTCCGCCATCAATAACAACCTCTATATAGCCGCTCGAATCATCGTGACACAGCACCGTACCCATTCCGATAACGGTCATTTCCAAAGGCTCCGGATTGGGCAGTTCTATAAGGGGCGAAACGTAACGGCATCCTAAGGCATCGGTGATGGTCAGCGCATAATCGCCTGCCGGCACTCCTATGAGGTCTTCATCATGGCTGCCGTTGCTCCAAAGGAAGTTGTAGGGCTGCTGCCCGGCCTGCGTCAGGGTCACATCTATAACCCCGTCCAAGCCGTTGAAACAAGCCGGAGGTAGTATATTTTTCTGAACATCAAATACTTGCACTGCCGTCAGCACAATGCTGGTATCGTAAGAACAGCCCCTGCCATCAAGGATATTGACCTGATAATTACCCACGCCCAACTGCGCTCTGTTCGGGCTTTGACTGCCGCTATCTTGCCAAACAAACGAAAACGGCCCGGTTCCCGAAGGCGTCAATGAGATGCTGCCGTTGGTCTGCCCGACACAAGACGGCGCCGTCGTTGCTATCCCCAATTGTAGCTGCGACAGGGAGTTCAGCTCAAAATGGCGCACAATAGCCGGGCATTGCCGGGCATCGGTCATGGTAACGGAATAGCTGCCGGGTTCCAAACCGGAAATCTGCGGAGTGAACATTCCGTTGCTCCAAATATAGGTGTAAGGCTCCGTTCCGCCGCTGCCCGATACCGAGATAAGGCCATCGTTGCTGCCCCGGCACTCCGGTTGCACCACGCCCAATGTACTGAGCGCGAGCGGCGCGGGTTCGGGCAGAAAAATGTTTCTCAACTGTTGGCAGCCGTTCAGATCGGTGACGGTCACGCGATGGAAACCGGAAGGCGTTTGGAACAAAACCGGCGAGGATGCCCCATTTGGCCAGGCATAATGATATGGCCCGGTTCCGCCGGTTCCGCTTACGCGAATGAGGCCGTTGTTGTACCCGAAACAGGACGGGCTTTGCAGCGAATCTATCTGCACTTGCAAGGGGGCGGGCGCGGCTAAGGTATAAGTTTGTACCGCCACACAGCCCCGCGAGTCCGTCACAGTTACGGTATAAACGCCGGCAGCCAATCCCGTTGCGTCGCGGCTGTTGGCGCCGTGGCTCCAGGCATATTGATAGCCGGGGCTGCCTCCAAAAACGGAAAGGCGTATGGCGCCGTTGCTGCTGTTGTGGCAAGACGGCATCTGGAATTGAGGTATGATTTTGATGGAATCGGGTTCGGGAACGAAGAGGTCGTTCAAAACCGTCTGGCAATTTCCGGAGGTGATGGTGACGGAGTACATTCCGCCTGAAAGCCCTGAAATGCAAGCACTTGTAGCGCCGCCTTCCCACAAATACTGCGGAGCGTCGCCGCTCACATTCAGACAAATTGCCCCGTTGTTCGCGCCCCGGCAAGTCACCGGGGTGATCGTCGGAGGCAACACCACCGCGTCGGGGCCGTTGACAAACACCTGCCGCAGGATGAAGGGGCAGGGCGGGTTGGAACCATCCGTCACCGTCACCCGATAAACGCCTTGCGGCAAACCGGTAATGGTATAAGCGCCGGGAATCCCGTTTGCGCTGCCCGTCACGCCGTTGGTGCTGCTCCATTGGTAGCTGAAGGGCGGCAAACCGTTGAGTGGTTGTAAAAATATTTGCCCGTCGGCGCCGCCGCAACTGCTCACATGCGTCACGGCGCGTTGTAGCGAGTCAATGCTGTTGGTGGTTCTTACCAATACCTGATCGCTGACCGAGCAGCCCGCCGCGTCGGTCACGGTGATTCCGTAAGCGTCCAAAGCGCCCGGTACAGCCCCCGCCGCCACGGTGATGTTGGGGGTTTGATTGCCGTTTTGCCACAAAAAGCTGTACCCGCCGGCGCCGCCCGCAGCGGTAGCCGTCACCAACTGAATGCCGTCTTTACAAAGAGAAAAAGAGTCGGCGGGGCTGAAACTCAAAGACGGCACAGGCCGCATCATTACATCAAAATAGCCCTCGTCGGAGCAGCCGCCCTGAGCTGTGGCGAGAAAATAAATCCGTTGATTTTGAACAGGTTGTATCATTAAAGACGCCAATTGGTTGGAAACTGTGGCGGGTGTTCCCGAATGATACGTCACAGCGGCGCCGGTAAGTCGGAGGTCATTGACGGGCACCTCGGTCAGGTTCAGGGTTTGACCGGGACATATCTCAACCGGGGCATTGGGCGCTATGTCGGGCACGGGATAAACCACCACCGCTACCTGCCTGCGAACGACCGAGAGACAGGGCGGCGCAAATTCTTCCACATAGAAATAATGCGTCACCGGCGCGGGGGAATTATTGGGCGGCACAGCCACCGAGATGCAAGTGCCGAACTCAATAAAGTCATCATAACCTACGGGCGATGCATACCACAACAGGATGCCGCCGTAAGCGCCCTGTGCACACAATTGCACGGGTTGGCCCGAACAGATTTCTACGTTTTGCGCCGTCGGTGCGGGCAGGTCGTTGTCGTCGGCCAGGCCGTTGCAGTTGTCGTCAATGTTGTTGCAGGGTATTTCCGGTCTGCCGGGATTTATCATCCCGCCTGTAGCGGGGTCGTCGTTGCAGTCGCCACCTTGTAAAACAAAGCCCGGCGGAGGGGTAGGATTACAACTTTGCACTGCGGCATTGCTGCGCCCATAGCCGTCGCCGTCGCCGTCGGGGTAATATACAAAGGAACCCGAGCCGAGGTCTTCCGAGCCGTGAAACACGATTTGATCCAAAGCAATATCGCCCAGCGAACCGTTGCCGCCGGTGGCTATGAAGCGGAATTTGAGCACCGCCCCTTCCGGGTAAGTCCCCAGCCCGATGTATGCTTTTTTCCAACCATTACCCTGACTGCCAGTGCGTTGCCACAGCGTGTTCCATGAAAAGCCGCCATCGCTCGACACTTGCAATTGCAGGGTATTGATGTTGACGCCCCACATGTGATAGGCAAAAGACAGATGGCAGGTATCTGTATTGAACTTGCGGAGCCGAACGCAATTGGATTCCAGAATGGCGCGCTTGCCATTGGTGCATAACACCCCCGATGTTTCGATGTAAACGTACCTGCCTGCGTCGTTGAAACCTGCAAGCGGGCCGGTATTGGGCGTCGGCGTTGCTCCTTGATACACTAACCAGTCGAAGTCGTCGCTACCGGCATTGCGCCAAAAACCGTTTATGTTGCACACTGCTCCACAATTAGGAAAACAAGGCGTCGCCGCGTCGAATGTTTCAACGATGGTGGTAGGAGGCGGTTGGCAACCGGTTCGTACTCTGATGGGGCAGCCGTTGCCCGAAAATCCACCGCCAACGCAAAACCTGCGGATGTAAATATCGTACTCCGTGTCAGGGAGGAGGTCCATCAGCGGGTAAGGCGGACAGATGATGACGGCCTCCGTTTGGCCTTCTCCGCCATCGGCGCCCGTACCCGGCACAAATCCCGGCGCTCCATATTCGATGATGAAATTATTGCAATCTCCAACGGGCGACCAATCCAGCACTACGGTTGTGGAGTCCACGCTCAATACCTGTTTTTGTTGAATAGGCAGGCAGGAAACCGGCTCAAAAACCAACTCCACATACTGCAAAGAGCCTACGTCGTTGGGCACATCGTCGCAGATGCGCAAGAGCCAGGTACCATTGGGCGCGGTGATGCTGTCGTTGAAGCCCAACAGGCTTTGAATGGGAAGATAGGCTTGGTCTGTATATGGAGGCGCTCCTGCAGAAATGGGCGTACAAGCGCCGGCGCTGAACGTGGCAAATTGCATACACGACACATCCACGGGGTTGCCTATGTGATCGCCGCTGCCGCCCTGATTGGCGATGAGCAACACTTCGCGGCCTCCGGGAGAAACCAACGACAAATTCATGTCGCTCATCCAGGTATGCTCCAGAATGATGCGCACTTCTTTGAGATATACGTCAATGCCGAGCGCGGTGCCTGGTTGGCCGACGACCTGAATGCCTATCTCATCGGGTTGGTAAATGTTGGGGTTGTTTTCGGGGCAGTTATTGTCGGAAAGTAAAATTTGCAGGCCGCAATTGGACGGATTGGAAACGGAAACAGGCTGCCCTTGTGCCACATACACAAAACACAAACAACAGAAAATCAATGATATCAGGTGTGTAAATTTTCTCATCGTCAAAGTGTTTTCTCAGGTTTTTGGGTATATCTCATTCAACATGTCAGTCCCCGGATGCCCCCGAGGCAAAGGCTTTTCGTCTGGCAAAGATAGCAACCTGCCTCAAACGAAGTACCATCTTAACGTTCGTTTTACTGCACGCTCACCCCTTTGCCAAGGCTCTGTCCCGTTTCCGCACCGCTTTAGTAATGCCCCAAAACAGCAGCGCGCAGATCACCATCGAAGTGGCTACCACCCAGCCGAGTAAGGGGTAGTTTTCCAGCATCCCGCTCTCCGTCTGATGTATAATCAGCCCGGCGGTGGCAGAGGCAATACCGCCCGATATTTGCGCCACCGATGAGTTGACCCCCATAAATGCGCCTCTGTCGGCAGTCGTCGGCACAGAGGTAACAAGCGTAGATGACGAAATCATACGCGCCGTTATTCCCACAAACAAAACAGCATTGAGCACAATGAGCGCCCACAACGGCGTGATTCCCAGGTGGGTATAAACAAGCACCAGCACTATACTCAAAATGGTGCCCGCCAGAAAAAGCGGCATGGGGCTGTAGCGATCTGTGAGCTTGCCGATCAGCGGCCCGGCGATCATGGAAACAACGCCGGTGGCGAGGTAGATAACAGGAAGGTCGTCCATGCCGATGCCGAGGTTATTGACGGCAAAGGCCGCTCCGAAGGGCATGAGCATAAAACCGCCGGTGGCCAGCAAGGTGGTAGCAGCAAATGCCCTGAGATAGAAGGGTTTGGATACAGTGGCCAACAGGTGCCCGGCAGCCGACTGCTTTTTTTGCAAAGCCAAGTGCGCGTTGACGGGCCTCATGCGCATGGCGATGACGAACCACAAAGGCGTAGCCACCACTACAATCATCAAAAACGGCGCGTGCCAGTCCCAAATATTCGACAAGTACAAGCCCACCGGCAGCCCCAATACCTGGCTGACGGCGAAGGCCATTTGTACAAATCCCATCACGCGGCCACGCTGCTGCACCTCAAACAAATCGGTGATGATGGCAAAACTGACAGACCCGATAACGCCGCCAAACAAGCCCGTGACGATGCGCGCACCCAACAAAAACGGATAGTTGGGGGCCAAACCGCACAGCAGGGTACCGATGAGAAAACCAGCCATAAAAAACAAAAGCAGCCTTTTGCGGTCAAATTTGTCGGCAAAACCGGCCGCCAGCAATCCCGATGCTCCCGCGCTGAACGCATACGCCGAAACGACGAGGCCAAACTGGGTCGGATTAATCTTCAGGCTGGGCATCAACTGAGCGCTCAGCGGCGACATCACCATGAAATCCAGCACAATAGCAAATTGTAACAGCGCCAGCGTACCAATGATGAATATCTGGTAAGAGGTGAAACGGGTATCTTGTGTCATAAAAAATCGGGTGCTCTGAATGTTGGAATATGATACGTTCGGGGCCGGAAATCGGTTCTTCGCTCTATGTCATCGCCATCTCCTCCGCCTTCCACTCCTCCATATTTCGGGTCGTGCTGCTGAAATTCACGCCGATGCCCACCACCGGTTTGCCCAGATTCCAGAAGGCCTGATGGTAGCGCTTCTTTCGGATTTGCTCTAAGGCTGCCTCCGCGCTTTGGTCGAGCTTGAACTCCAGCACATACACTTTGGAAGAAGTTTCCACCACTGCATCGGCGCGGCCCTCGATGGTACAAACCTCGCTGCGAACGCGCAACCCCATGTAACTGAACAACAAATGCAAAGAGGCGTGGTAAAATCGTTCCGGCGTTTTTTCGTACAGTTGGTAAGGCAGCCCGCTGAACATGCCGGTCAAAATGCGCATCACCTGCTCCAGATCGCCGCTTTCAAAGGCACGCTCCAAACGCAAAGCTACTACCAAGCCGGAACCTTTGGGCACGCCGCCGAAGGCATCTAAAAGGTAGGCCAGCATAGAGTTTTCGACTTCGTAGTTGGGGTAGCCGAGTTGATAAATGCCGGCCTCGTCGCGGTCAATGATCGTCAGGTAGCCGGTTTGGTAGAGGAGGCCGTAGGGGCGCAGGTCTTCCAGATCGAAGCTGTCGAACTCCAACTGCGATTGCTCGGTGAGTTTGAAATCGTACAGCCCCTGTTGTTTAAGCAGGTTGATGAGAAAGGTAGGCGTGCCGGTAGCAAACCAGAAGTTTTCAAATTTATTTTGAGAAAAAAAAGAGTGGCAGGAAACCGGGTTGTACACCGAATCTGCACATTCCTCAAACCGGTAACCATTGTACCAGTACTTCATTTTGGCCAACAATTCTTCCCGGCTGAGGCGCATCTGTTCTGCGGCGGCAGTGATTTCTTCTGCAAAATTTCCCTCCAATTCCTGTTGCGTGTAGCCCAGCATATTGGCGAAAGCCGGGTGCAGGCTGATGTCTTGCAGATTGTTGAGGCCGGAGAAAATGCCCACTTTGGAAAATTTGCTGACGCCGGTGAGGAAGACAAATTCTACGAGTGCATCCTTGTCTTTCAAAACGGTGTAAAACTCCTTTAAAATTTCTCGGTTTTGGTAAGCTGTTTCTATTTCCTTGCCAAGATAATGAATGATGGGCGCGTCGTATTCGTCTATGAGGATGACGGCTTTGGCTTCTCGGGCAGTGAGTTCAATCAACTCTTCAAACATAGGCCCGATGCCGACTTTGGAGAGCGTAAACCCCATTTTTTGGGCCTGTGTGCGAAGTTCCTGCTCCAATGCCGCCGGCAGCCCCAGCGTGTAGTGTCCTATGGAGGTAAAAGAAATGCGAATGACCGGATGACGCTTGTTCCAATCCCATTTATCTTCTATCCACAAGCCTTTGAACAGCTCCCGGCTGCCGGAATACAACTCCTGCAAAGTGGCAATGGTGATGGATTTGCCGAAACGGCGCGGGCGGGAGAGGAAGAAAAATTTACCATTAGTGACAAGCTGATGGATAAAGCGGGTCTTGTCCACATACTTGTAGCCGTCTTCTATGATGGTGCGAAAATCCTGTATGCCGATGGGTAGCTTCTGAAGTGCCATTTACAACAATTTACGGGCGAAGATACTGAAACTCTGCAACAAAACGGCGGCGCTCTACGCAAACACCTCCGCGAACGCAAACGCCGCTCCGTCAAACAGGCCCTTATCGCTCAACTTCAATTCGGGTATGACCAACAAGGCCATGAACGACAGCGTCATAAACGGCGCGGTGAGCCGGCAACCCAACTCCGATTTCACCCAGGCGTCTATTTCGGCGTAAGCCCGGGCGGTTTCGTAGCCGTCGGCCTGGGTCATAATGCCCGCTACCGGCAAGGGCAGCACCATCTCGCGGCCCGCTCCCACTGCCGAAATGCCTCCGGTGGAAGCGATCACGGCATTGACGGCGGCACACAAGGATTCGTCGTCTGTCCCAACGGCGATGATGTTGTGAGAATCATGGCCGACACAGGAGGCAATGGCCCCTTTTTGCAATCCGAAACCGCGAATGAAGGCCACTGCCGGCGGCGCATCCTCGTAGCGATTGACAACGGTGATTTTGAGCAGGTCTTCCTGTGCATAGGCCACAGCCCAGCCCTCTGCCACCGGAATGGGCGCTGTGCCGCTGCGGGTGACGATCTCTCCGTTGACGGCCTCGATGTAGCGAACCTGGTTGCTGAGCGCCTGCAAACGGAAGTCGGCCGGGCGCTTGGGCGAGGTATTGAACCGGTTGATGACGGGCGCCTCAATGCGTTCGATGAGCGAGCGGCCTTCCTCGGCAGTTATTTGCCCTTCGATGTAGGTAGCCAGCACCCGAAACGACTGCAAGTCTTCTACCACGATGAAATCGGCCGGGTCGCCGGGCTGAAGCAGGCCGACGTTGAGGCCGTAGTGCCGCACCGGATTGATGCAGGCCGCCTGCAACACGTCGAACAGGTCGCAGCCTTTTTGCAAGGCCCTGAGCACGAGTAGGTTGATATGCCCCAAAATGAGATCGTCGGGGTGTTTGTCGTCGGAGCAGAAAAAGACCTGACCGGGGAATTGCGGCAGCAGTGGAATGAGCGCTTCGAAGTTTTTGGCGGCGCTGCCCTCGCGAATGATGATGTTGACGCCGAGTTGCGCTTTTTCCAAACCCTCCTCGTAGGTAAAACACTCGTGGTCGGTGCTGATGCCGGCAGCGAAGTAGTTGCGGGCCTGCTCGCCGCGCAGACCGGGCGCATGGCCGTCCACGGGTTTGCCCAAGGCTTTGGCGGCGGCTATTTTGGCCATCACTTCCGGGTCGGAGAAGAGGACGCCGGGGTAGTTCATCATTTCGGAGAGGTAGCGGATTTCGGGCATGGCGAGAAGCCGGGCCACCTCTTCCGCGTTGAGCGATGCCCCGGCGGTTTCAAACGCGGTGGCGGGCACGCAGGAGGGCGCTCCGAAGAAGAATTTGAAGGGCACTTTTTGGCCGTTGTCTATCATGTATTGCACGCCTTCCATGCCGAGCACATTGGCGATTTCGTGCGGATCGGACACGGTGGCCACTGTGCCGTGTACCACTGCCATGCGGGCAAATTCGGAAGGCACCAGCATGGAGCTTTCGATGTGGATGTGCGCGTCCACGAAGCCGGGCATGATCCAGGGCTGCCCTTCGCGGGCCGGGCCGAGGTGCTCAATGTGCGTGATGTGGCCGTTTTCAATGTGGACGGCGCCGAAGCTGCTGCTGCGTTCCTGGATGTGGAGGATGTTGACGGTGAGTGTCATGGTTGTATCGGATTTCTAATTTCGGATTTCTAATTTCGGATTGCGAAGCGGGAAGGTGCGGCATGAAAACGGAGGGAGATTCTTCTTCGTAGCCGCCGGCGTTTTCAGGTGACATCTAACCGCGAGCTTTGGCGAAGCGGGAAGGCGTCGCATGAAAACACAGAGGAGGGTTTCCTTCGTAGCCGCGAGATGACACCTTCCGCCCTCCGGTTGATGCAGCAGGGCGTTAGATGTCACCTCGCTTGTGTTTACATTCATGTCGCCTGATACCGCCGCGGCCAGCCCTCAAGTTCCGGGTTTCGCGTTCAAAGTTCCGCGTTCACTCGCGCCAAGCACCCCGCGCCACAGGCGCGGCCACCGCCTACCGAAAAACCGCCCACCGAAAAACCGCCTACCGAACCCTCGCGCTCAGCGCCGCCTACCGCCCACTGCCCACCGCCTACCGAAAAACTCACACCACCGCCAGTTCCTTCAGCGCCCTCTTAATGCCTTGAACCACAATGCTGAACGCCTCGTCGCGGTCTTGCCACAGCGAGATGGGTTTGGGCCGGGCATTGCGCGGGTCTTTGGGCGAGACTTCCAATTTGGAAAAAGCCATTTCCTTCCAGTCGCAGGGACGCAGCAGCACCGGTATGACGCGGCATTTGCCCTGCTCCTGCCGTTTCATGGCCTCCGCAATTTCCACTTTCCAGATGAAGTCGGAGTCCAACGAATCCGGGCTGACGAGCAACAGCACAATGTCTGCGCTGCGCAGGTTCCGCAGGATGGCCTCGTTCCAGTCCTGACCGGGAATGATCTGCCCGTCCGACCAGGAAATGACCTTGCCCAGACGCCGGAGCGCTCCGAGGTGGATTTCCATCGCCTTGCGCAGTTCCGTATCGTTGTGCGAATAGGAAATGAAAAGAGAGGGCGCGGGCGGCGTAATTTCCACCGCGCGCAGCAACGCCGAAAACTCCGGCATGGGAATGCGGCGGCGCTCTTCGCTCACCACAGCAGAAAAACCAGCCTCCGCATCGCCCACAATGCGCTGTATGGAGGCAAAGTCCTGCCCGTTGAGCGAGAGAAACAACTCGTCTCTTTGCTTGGCCACTTCCCGCAAGGGGATGCCCGAAATGGAGCCGGTAGCCATGCTTCTGAGCAAAGACTCGTTGAAGGTGGCCAATAGCTCGCGGAAAATGTTTTCCCGCCACACCTCGGTCAGTTTTTTCGCCGGCTCAATGCACACCATGAGCTTACCGAGCGCAGAATCTTTTTCATCGGGCAGGCTTTTGATAAAAATGCGAAGCCGCTCGTGCTCCGCGCCCGTATCGTTCAGCGGCGGGCGCACTACAAACAGGACGCCGTACTTCCAGTATTCGCGGGCCTCTACCTGATCGTGTTTGCCAAAATGCAGTACCAAATGCCTCAATATGCGGCGGACATGAAACAGCGGCGCCCGGAACATGTAAAAATTCTCCTGCAAACCCGCCAGCGCAATGGTGAAGAGGTTTTCCATCGGGTGCTCGTCGGGCAGGTATTGGGGCGCTATCCAGTCTTGCGTGTTGTTGCTTTCCCTGAAAATGATTCGCCATTCCTGCATCAGATTCAGCATCTGCGTGGTTTCTGCGGTATCGCTGTTCAGAGCGGGCAGGATGTCTCCAAATCCGAAGCGACCATTTTTCAGGCGCACCCGCTCGTTCAGCACCCGGTACATTTTTTCGGTGAGCCAACCCGGATCAATGTAAATTTTCTGCCGGTCTATATGGGCCATCCAAACCACGACGCCGGTTTGATTTAAAAAATCAGCAAGTTTTTCTATTTCATTATCCGTCAGTTCGGCGCGTACTTTCCGGCAGGCCGCCGTAAAATCGCTGAACGAGAGCCAGGCATTTTCTTTGGCCATGACCGAAAACGGGTTGACCAGTCCCGCCTGAGCAGTTGCCGAGCGTATGTTTCTGATTTGATCTCTGACAGTGACCCATTCTGCCGGCAGGTTGGCGATTTTGGCATTGGCCTCGGCTTTTTTTACCAAAATACGCAGCAGGTCTTCGCGGAAAATATCGAAAGCATAGCGATAACGGCGCTTGTTGTTCTCGTCCGATTGGGCGTAGTAGGCACTGATGGCAGCCGTGAGGTTCACGTTGTATTGCTCCAGAATCTTGCGGTCGTACCAGTGTTCGCGGCCGTCGCTTTTGTCAATTTTATTCTCCAGCAAAACGATGGGCGGCTTGTCTCCGGTGACGTTGCCCGGCGCGTGGAAACGAATGTTGTCTAACCAGTAGTGGTAATGAAAATGTTCGAGCGGCATTTCTATAATCTGGCCTTCTTCGTTGTACAAACGCGTCATTTCCACCAGATTGGAGTTTTTGTCGTTGCTCCACACGAGTACATACACCGCGTTGCTGTCCAAAAAGACCCGGTGCGTGCCGTGGTAATACTCCTGCCCGCCGAAGTCCCAGAGGTTGACTTTGATGCGATAGGGCGGCATATCGGTAGAGCGCCAGTCGGCAATTTCCTCAGCGCGCACCATCCATTCCGTCACGTTGATGCCGTGCGTGGTGCTTTCCACCGCGTTGAATGCCAGGCCCCGCAGGAGTTTGGAAACGGAGGTCTTGCCCGCGCTGCTGTTGCCCACGAGGATGAGTTTTACCTCCAGAACCGGCTGATCTTCTTCCAGTTCCACCTCAATGTCCAAGAGTTCACTGTCGGGCGCAGCGCCGCTTTGGGGCGAGCGTTCTTTGGCCTGAAAGTAGGTTTGGATCAGATGAACATCGCCGGAGAAGGCAATTTCCGGAGGGCAGTCAATAATGGGATTGGAGTTGAGATTGATCGTTTTCAGAGAGGCCATGTAGGCCAGCGGCTCCACATATTTGACGAGGTTGGCGTCTAAGTTGAGGGTTTTTAGTTTGGGCAGCGCCGAGATTTCGCCTATGGATTCGATGCGGTTGCCCGACGCGTAGAGTTCTTCCAGATCGTGCAGTTGGCTCAAAGGAGACAGATCAACCACCGCATTGTCGTTGATGGAGAGCATCTCTACTTTTTTCAGGGCAGCCAGCGGCTTGATGTCTATGATGTTGTTGCCAAACAAAGACAGCACCTTCAGGTTGGTCATCGCGGCAATGGGCGCAATGTCTTTGATGTCGTTTTGACCGACGGAAAGCGTGTGGAGTTGCTTGAGTTGGTCCAATCCCTCAAGCGTTCGGATGTTGCAGGCCCGGACGGAGAGTTTGCGCAGTTTTTTGAGTTTCAGCAATCCTTTGAAGCGCTCGGAAGAGAGGTCGTTGGCGGCGCCTTCATTGCGGGAGCCGGCAAACTGATTGCGGGTGTCGTCCCAATACACGCTGCCGAGATTGAGTTCTTCCAACTCCGTCAACTGTTCAATTTCATCGGGAATGGCGCTGAGGGAGCAGTTGCCGAGATCCAAGAATTTGGCTTTGGACTTGAGAGCCAATTGGATCAGCTCGGCGGCGTCGTTTTGCCAGCGATCCAGAAGGTGAAGCAGGCCCGCGGTGATTTGGTTGGATTGCAGGAGATATGCGTCGGGCGCAATGACGGCTGCAAGGTATTGATTTTGAAGCGTATGATAGCGACCTTCCAACAAGATAAGATCGTTGATGAGCGGCGACCCGCCGGGCAACACTTCCTTGAACAAATCTATTGCCGCCTCAATGTCTCCACGCGAGAGGAGGTCTTTGATCTGCTCTTTCGGATTGAGTGCTTTCATGGCTATTTAGGTTTTTGAGCGAAACCGCAAGGTCTATTCCGGTTCAGACGACCTTATTTCCTCTATTTCTTCCACCGTTTTCGGAACGACAGGCCCCAGTACGCGATGGCCGGAGTCGGTGATGAGTACGTTGTCTTCGATGCGGATGCCGCCGAATTGACGGTAGTCGTCCAATTTATCGTAATTGACAAAGTCGGTAAACTTGCCCTCGCTGCGCCACAGGTCAATCAATTCGGGTATGAAATAAATGCCAGGCTCTACGGTAAAGACAAAACCCGGCTCCAATGCGCGCGCCAAGCGGAGGTATTTGGTGCCGAACTGCGTGCTGCGCTGCATATCGCCGTAGCCGACGTATTGCTCGCCGAGGTCTTCCATATCGTGTACGTCGAGGCCGATCATGTGGCCCAGGCCGTGCGGAAAAAACAACGCATGGGCGCCCTGTGCTACGGCGTCGTCGGTATTGCCTTTCATCAGCCCGATGGCTTTCATGCCCTCTACAATGACGCGGGCCGCCAGCAGATGCACATCGGCATAGCGAATGCCGGGGCCGCAGGCTTCGATGGCCTTCATTTCGGCTTCCAGCACAATGTTGTAAATGTCGCGCTGCCGGGGTGTGAAGGTTTTATCCACCGGAAAAGAGCGGGTAATGTCGCCGGCATAATGACGACCGGTTTCCGCCCCGAAATCGCCCAAAATCATACGACCGCTTTCCAATACATTGGTATAGTAGGGATTGTGAAGCGTTTGGCCGTTCATCGAAAGGATGGTTCCGTAGGCCGGCCGGCCGCCGCGCGATATGGCGATGGCTTCTGCAATGCCGGCCAGATCGGACTCCATAAGGCCCGGCTCGGCTTGTAACATGACCGACATGTGCATATCGAAAGTGATGTCGAGCGCCAGTTCCATTTCGGCTACTTCCTCCTCGGTTTTGTGGGCGCGTTGCTCCACAATGGCTTTGATGAGCGCTTCGGAGGCGGCAGATTTCAGTTCGTCTATGGCAATGCCGAGCCATTGGCTCATGCGTATTTTGTTTTCGGCCCGGTATGGCGGCGTAAAATGGATGGCGCGACCGGCAGTTTTGGCTTTGACCAATACCTCCTCCAAGGCTGCATAAGGGGCTGTTTTTTCGATGCCGGAGCGAGCGGCCAATTGCAACATGGTGGGTTGCGGCCCTTCCCAAACGACGTCTTCAATGCTGAGGTCATTGCCGAAAAGCGTGGTCACACCTTCGTCCAGATCAATGACTGCGGCCAGATGCGCCTGGTCTAAACCTATGAAATAGAGGAAGTTGCTGTCTTGCCGAAAGCGATATACATTGCCGGCGTAGTTGATCGGCGATTCTTCATTGCCCATCAAAAGCACGATGCCCCGGCCCTGAAGCTGTTGTGTCAGTCGGCTGCGGCGGGATTGGTAAGTGGCTGCTTGAAACATGAGTTGGTTTTATTTTGGTTATTCCTCAATGGAGCGAGAAGTAGGCCATTAGCTGTTGGCTGCTGGCTATTAGCTTTGCTTTCAAATATTCAGATGTTTTTCTTTCAAAATCGAGCTTTGATATTTTTCCCCACATGAAAAAACTGCCTCTATTGAGGAATATCCGGCCAGCAGCAAATAGCTAAGGGCTAAAAGCCAAGCGGCTCGTTGACTGGCCCTACTGCTGCTCCAATTTCCGTTTGATTTCATCGCGGATAGAAGCCGCCAGTTCGTAGTTTTCCTGAGCGAGCGCCTCGTCCAATTTTTCCTGCAATTCTTCGATACTGGATTCCTGTGGGCCGCCTGCCTGTCCGGGCGAAGAGAAAAAAGGATTTTCCATTTCGATGCCGGCCTCGTAGAGGATTTCAGCATTGACGAAAATCGGGCAATTGTAGCGCACCGCCATGGCCAGCGCGTCGGAGGTACGGGCATCCACTTCGACCAGCGCGCCGGTAGAAAGCTCCCACACCATCGTAGCGAAAAAAATACCCTGCGAAAGATCGGATATGATGATTTCGTGCAGCTCGGCCCCGGCGCTTTCCATCGTGTTTTTGAACAGATCGTGGGTCATCGGGCGGCTGGGCTGTATGTTCTCTATAGCCAACGCAATGGCCTGAGCCTCAAAGCCTCCGATGACTACGGGCAGTTTCCTTTTGCCTTTCGCTTCTTTGAGAATGATGACAAAGCTCTGCGGTTGGTTTTCACTGTTGGCAATGGCCAGAATGTGAAGCTCTATTTTTTGCATGACAATGTTTTTGGATCGCGCCGCCATGATGCTGCGGCTTAGCTTTCATTTCCGATAACCGCCTTTCAGGTTGTGAAACGGAAGAAAGCGGGCGCAATATCGGAATTTTTGGACAATGAACGACAATGCTCCCATAAATACCTGCCAATAACAGCTGAGCAAAAATAAACGAAATCAGCCGTTTCTCAAGTTCAATGGCGAGCTTTGCAGAATGAGATGGATGATTTTATTTTTCGGTGTTTTGAGGCTCGGAACACGCTTTGCCCAACAAGGGTATGCTGTTCCGTTGCAACGCGTTGTTCGCGTCTGATGAAAAATCGCTATTTTCGCCCCGCGACGGCCTGATTCTCCTTAACAACCAAGCTTTTAAAAGCCGTCCGACATTGCATATTATGAACAGAACATCCATTTTATTGATCCTCGTACTCTTGCTTGGCGCTGCCACTTTCCTGTATTTTCAGCGCGGAGACGACAAAACCACACTTGCCGGCGCCGACCGCCGTTTCGCAGTGAAAAACACCGACGATGTCTATAAGATTTTCATCGCCGACCGCCAGGGCAACAAAACCACGCTGGAGCGCAAAGACGGCTACTGGCTCTACAATGGCCGCTGGCGCACCCGGCCCACCGCCATCGGCAACCTCCTGCAAACCATCGGCGGCGTGGAAATGAAATTCAAACCGCCACATGCCGCCGTAAAAAACATGGTTTCCAGCTTGGCCGCTGAAGGTATCAAAGTAGAAATTTACGACCGCAAAAACAAGCTGCTCAAATCGTATTACGTCGGCGGTGCAACTCCCGATGAAACAGGCACTTACATGATTCTGGAGGGCGCCGACCAACCTTATGTCACCTACCTGCCCGGCCGCCAAAGCAATCTCCGCTATCGCTACAGCATGAAAGAAGACGACTGGCGCGACCGCTCGGTTTTTGCCTATGACCCGGAGCGCATACAGGCCGTGAGTATCGAGTATCCGCAACAGCAGAACATGAGTTTCCGGCTGGAACGAACAGGTAATAAATGGAACGTCAAGCCCTTTTACGACTTTACGCCCGCCTCAGCGCGCGCCTACCGGGAACGAAGCGTCGACACTTATGTCATTGGTTTTGAAAGTCTTGTTGCAGAGGCATTTGAAAATCAACTCCCCGAACGCGATTCAATTTCTACCCTGGTTCCCTTTGCCGTCGTGAAAGTGACCGACGACCAAAAGCAGGTTTCCGAGGTAAGGTTCCATCCCATTTTCAATTCCGGGGTGTATCAGGACCCCAAAACCGGAGCTTACACATCCCATTCCGGCGCCGAACGCTACTATGCCAACGCTGTGTCGGGAGGCGATTTCTTTTTAGTACAACACAGGGTTTTTCAAAAAATATTCTGGGCATACGATTCATTTTTTGAACCATGACAACCAAACTTATCTCTTCTACTTTGCTCATTATCATCGGATTGAGCTTGTGCGCATCCCTGCCGGCTTCCGAACGTTGGGGCTTCTTCGGACACCGGCGCATCAACCGGCTGGCGGTGTTCACTTTGCCGTTGGAAATGATCGGTTTTTATAAAAAAAATATTGAGTACGTCACCGAGCATGCCGTTGACCCCGATAAGCGACGCTATGCCACCAAACACGAGGCCGTTCGCCACTACATTGATATTGACAAATGGGGCAAATACCCCTTCCATGAAGTGCCCCGCGACTGGATGGATGCGCTGGCCAAATACACCGACATTTATGTGGTGAACAGCCGGGGCGATACTCTGCGCATTGCGGGCGAGGGCTGCACGGAAATTGCGGAAGACCGCTGGCAATACAAGGCCGGCCAAAAAGTAAACGCCACGCCGCCCACGGTCAAAGCCTACCGCGATTTTTTCTTCCAATCGGTGCAGCCGCGCTATTACGACGACGAGTGGCCCATGCCCTGCGACACCCTGACGGCTTTGTTTGGGTTGCCTCCCGGAACTTGCGCTTCGGCTTTTGCAGTGGATCGCTTTTCAGAGCACGGCATTTTACCCTATCATTTGCTGGTGATGCAACGGCGGCTCACCGAGGCTTTCCGGCAAGGCAGTACATCCGCGGTGTTGCGCCTTTCGGCAGAAATAGGCCACTACATAGGCGATGCTACCGTGCCACTGCACACTACAGAAAACTACAACGGGCAACTGACCAACCAAACGGGCATTCACGCTTTTTGGGAAAGCCGTTTGCCGGAATTGTTTGCCGATAAGGAGTACGATTTTCTGGTAGGAAAAGCCGATTACATTCGCAACCCGAAAGACTTCTATTGGAATCTCGTTTTGGAAAGCCACGCCATGCTCGACAGCGTGCTGGCAGTAGAAAAAGACCTGAGCCGGTTATTCCCGCAGGATCGTCAATATTGCTATGAGGAGCGATTGGATGTGCTGGTGCGCACGCAATGCGAGGAATACGCCGCCGCATATCATACCCGATTGGATGGGCAGGTAGAGAAGCGAATGCGGGATGCCGTACACGCCATCGGAAGCGCCTGGTTTACGGCCTGGGTGGACGCCGGGCAGCCTGATTTATCGAAGTTTGGCACAGATCGGCTGGCGCAAAAAGAAAAAGAGGAAAAAGAAGCCATAGAAGCCGGCTTGCAGAAAAAAGAAAAGAAGGGGCGGGAGCACGAGTAAGGGGCGATAAAAAAATAAAGTAGTCATTTTAGCCAAAGGATTAGATAAGTAAACATTTCATTTTAAGTGTCTTATCTAATCCTTCGGCCTAAAGAACATGAACATTTATTTTTGCCCCACTACTAGGTCTGTTGGAAACGGCAATC
>DDUV01000079.1 GCA_002344975.1 Saprospiraceae bacterium UBA2329
AAGGGCGATAAAAAAATAAAGTGATCATTTTCGTCAAAGGATTAGATAAGTAAACGGTTCATTTTAAGTGTCTTATCTAATCCTTTGGCCTAAAGAAAATGAGCATGTATTGTGGCCCCACTACTAAGGCTTCAAAGGTATTGAAAAACAAGTAGAGTAGGGGAGGGCGATTAGACAGTTTCTAAAAACCGGCAGACATTGTCCTGTATGCGCTGTTGCACATTCGTCAGGTCGGCTTTTACAAAATTCTGCCCTGTAACGCGCTCATAAAGAGCAATGTACCGAGCCGACACTTCCTCCACAAAAGCGTCCGGCATGGCGGGCATCTCCTGATTATCAAACCCCTGAAAACCGTTGGCCATCAGCCATTCGCGCACAAATTCTTTGGATAACTGCTGTTGCCGCTCGCCGCTCGCCTGTCTTTCATCAAAACCATCGGCATAAAAATACCTGGAACTGTCGGGGGTATGTATCTCGTCTATGAGGTAAATTTTTCCGTCCTTTTTCCCGAATTCATACTTGGTATCCACCAGAATCAATCCATGCGAAGCAGCCATTTCCGTACCTCTCTGGAACAAAGCCCGGGTGTAAGCCTCCATTTGGAGGTAATCCTCCTCTGAAACAATGCCCTGCCGAAGGATTTCTTCCCGACTGATGTCTTCGTCGTGGCCTTCTTCGGCTTTGGTAGCCGGCGTGATGATCGGCGCCGGAAAAGGGTCGCTTTCGCGCAATCCATCCGGCATTGCTACACCGCACAACACCCGTTTCCCGGCCTTGTACTCCCGCCATGCGTGCCCCGACAAATAGCCCCGAATGACCATTTCCACCCGTACCGGCTCGCAGCGAATACCCACGGCAGCTACAGGATCGGGGGAGGCCAACAGCCAGTTGGGAACAATGTCGCGGGTAGCTTCCAGAAAATGCACCGCTGTTTGATTCAGCACCTGCCCTTTGTGCAGAATGGGGCGCGGCAAAATATGATCAAAAGCGGAAATGCGATCAGAAGCGATCATGACCAACAGATCGCCGATGGAATAGACATCGCGTACTTTGCCTCTGTAAAATGCGGTTTGCCCGGGGAAGGAGTAATTGGTTTCAAAAATTGAGTTGGACATACTTTGCCGTTTTGTGCGACAAAGGTACCGTGCTCCGTTGAAAATCCGTTTTTTTGTCGCTTCTGTTTACGCCATGCGCACCAATTTGGGCTGAAAGCGCCCTACCACATCCACCAAATCTGCCTGCGCCTGCATCACTTGCCCGATGTCCTTGTATGCTTCGGGCGCCTCGTCCACTGCGCCGCCGATGAGCGTGATGCCTTTGGCCGCCAGCGTTTGGGCCATCATTTTGGGTGTGATGCGGTTCTTGGCCTCGCTGCGCGACATTTGCCGCCCCGCTCCGTGTGCTGCTGAGTTGAGGGAATTGGATTGACCCCGTCCTGCAACGAGATAGCCCGGAGCAGCCATAGACCCCGGTATGATGCCCAGCACGCCTTGGCCAGCAGGGGTAGCACCTTTCCGATGTACAATCAGTTCGCGGTCGTCGTGTATTTCCTTCCACGCAAAATTGTGGTGATTTTCCACGCGCAGGAGCGGTTGTGTGCGCAAGGCGGCGGCAATGCGACGGTGTATCAGGTCGTGGCAAGCCGAGGCATAATCACCCGCCAAATTCATGGCCAACCAGTATTCGCGGCCTTCGTCGGTATCTAAGGGCAGCCAGGCCAAGTGTTTCGCCTTGTCGGGTAGGGGGCAGCGCTTGATGGCTAAAGCGGTGTAATGGCCGGCAATAGTTGCGCCCAAACCCCGCGAGCCGGAATGAGAAAGCAGCGCGAGATAGGTTCCCGGCGGTACTTTTGCGCCCAGATGTTCGCCGCTTACCTCCAGTACTCCAAACTCCACGAAGTGATTCCCGGAACCGGAAGTGCCCAATTGCTTGTAAGCCAAGTCTTTGAGCTGCTTTAACATGGGCAAATCTCCGAATCGCGAATCGCTGAGTATTTCATGGTCGCTGCGACGATTTTTGGCACACTCGCCGCCCGCGCCGAATACCGTATGGTCCATCAGGGCCTGGGTGAGTTTGTCTTTGTCGCGGAGTACCATGTCGGTCGGAAGATCATAGATGGACAGGCACATACGGCAGCCAATATCCACCCCGACGCCGTAGGGAATCACTGCATTCTCGGTGGCCAATACGCCGCCGATGGGCAGGCCGTAGCCGGAGTGCGCATCGGGCATCAGCGCGCCCGCTACGCTGACGGGAAGGCGCAAAGCCGTGTACATTTGATTGAGCGCGCCGGCATCTATGTACTCGGCGCCGAAAATGGAAAGGGAAGCGGGACTTTTATTCTCCGACAGGACCGCAGTAGCAGGGGGCGGCAGCAGGCGATGCGCCACTTCGCTCCAGTTAGGATGCTCGGCAAACGCGCCCGGATCATCAAGCAGCGACTGGAGTTCCTGCTCCATTTGCGACATATTTTTTCCAGGGTAGTGCCGGTCCAATACAGCCGTCATCATGCTCAATATGCCGCGCGATTCGGGGAAACCCATGCGCTTGAGTTGTTTCGATTTGATGGCTGATTTGCCCATTGGTGCTGCGTGTTTTGCGGGCATGGAACACGAAGGGAGTGGTGGAAGTTCCTTATTTTTGCGGATAAAACATTTTGAGGGAATGTACAATGATAAGAATCGTGCCTATCTACTGCTTGTAATCTTTCTGCTGATTTCATCATCACTCTTTGAATGTAGCCCTAAATCGCAAACTAATGCAATGGATTCAAAAGAGATGTTGAAATTGCTCAAGGTTCAAAATCTGATTATTGAAAACCCTGATGGAGTTTTTCGTTTTGAAGCGCCGGATTATGGCGACTTTCCTTTTGATACCAGTCTAATTGAGACAGTTATGCCGGTTAGCGGAGTTTCTTTTTTCAGGATTAGTACGCCCAGTGACTATAGAACAAAATTGATCATTTATACTTCTCGCACTCACGAAGTATCATGGATGCTGGTCCATGACGTATCTGACACTTTTCAGGTATCTATGGTCTGTGATACGTTGGGACAAAGATTGTATCAATACGACTACTGTAGCAGAAAGGATTTGAACTTTGGGAGTATCTGGGTAATGGAAAATAATACTTTTCAAAAGGTTTCAAAAGTTGAAATTCCAACATTGAATAAGTCTTTATCTAATGAATTGATTGACAGGATAGAACTAACAAAAATGAACGTATCCCGTTCAGGGTTATTTGCTATCTTCAACTACCAAAACTATCTTGATGAGCCCCCCATAGAGATCAAAAACGTCCATATGAAGTTACAACAAAATAGAAAGGGCATAAGTACAAATTTTAGTGTGAATCACGATTTTGGCATTAATGTATTGGACTGACCTTGCCAGAGTCTTCTCTCATCCAAAAAACAAAAAAACACAATCGCTGGTAACGGGTCTCACGATCTGCTACCACTATCCCCGGACAACACGATACGGGAAGAGGTCTATCCGGCTATTGCATTGCAGACCTGTTAGCTCTGCGGTGCAGCCTACAACTTTGCCTCCCGCCG
>DDUV01000097.1:0-294 GCA_002344975.1 Saprospiraceae bacterium UBA2329
TCCCGTGTAGCCTCGGCCGGCGATGTTCTGCGCCTGCGCTACTTTTTTGTTGACCCCAACCCTGAATGGCGGCTCGAAGTACGCCGACCCGACGGCACGCTGCACGCGTTGTTGGCCCAAAACGGCAGCGGATTGATAGATACCACCATGCTCTTGCCCGCCGCCGGCAACTGGTTCTTCTACCTCTACGACAAGGATGGAGACGAGGCCAATACCACGCACAACTACAACTACGCGTTTCAGATTCTGAACAAAACCACCTGCTCCTCACAGGTCTCGTGCAATGAGAGCAGT
>DDUV01000097.1:671-9444 GCA_002344975.1 Saprospiraceae bacterium UBA2329
TAGATACCACCATGCTCTTGCCCGCCGCCGGCAACTGGTTTTTTTACCTATACGACGAGGATGGAGACGAGGCCAATACCACGCGTACTTATCACTATTCATTCCGATTATTGAAAACATCCTGTGCAACTGCATTAAATTGCGGGGGAAGCGTGTCGGGTTCTATATTGTACAGACCGGAAATAGACTTACACTATTTCTACGCAGAACCATGTGACACAGCACGCCTGTTGTTTTCGGCAGTTGATCCCTCCTTTTACGAAGCCATCAGCCTGTATGCTCCCAACGGCGCCTTGATAGGTCAGTATGAGGCCGTCAATAGCAGCGACCCGGCCATATTGCAAGTACCTTTGTCGGCGTATGGTTATGGGTACTACCTTGTGGCTGTGTATGAAAAAGAAGGCAATAGCCTTACCTTTACCAATTACACCCTATCGTTGTCCTGCCTGCGCAGCTCATTGAACGTCGCTCCTGCGAGCATGAATATCAATGCATTAGGAGGGAACCAGACATTGAATGTATCGGGCCCCTGCCCCAGTTGGTCTATTGCCGGTTCTGCCAATTGGGCGACGGCCAATCCGAATACCGGTTCGGGCAGCGGCCCGGTTGTTGTGACGTTCGGCCCCAATCAGACGACGGCCTCTCGTTCTGCTCAATTGTTATTAGTGGGGTGTTGTGATTCTACGTTTGTCAACCTGTTTCAATCAGGCGCCACACTTTCGGTAAGCCCCTCCTCCATCAATGCAGGAATAGCTGGAGGAGCTTATTCGGTGAATGTGACAAGTACTTGTATTCAATGGACGGTGAGCAGTTCTCAAGACTGGGCCACGCCGTCGGTCAGTGCCGGCAGTGGCTCCCAAAGCCTGAGCATAATGTGCAGCGCCAACACAACGGGCTTGGGCCGAAATGCAGTAATCACCTTCAGCGGCTGCGGTATCAACGTGACCATAAACGTAGTGCAACCGGCAGCTACCCTGGCATGTACTCCCGGCAATATCAACCCAACCGGGGCCGGCGGCGATTATAATGTAACACTGAGTACCAATTGCCCATTGAATTGGATTTCGTCCGTTGCGCCATCTGCCGGCATTTGGATAGAAGTGCTCCCCGTATTCGGCAATGGCAGCGGCAATGTAGTGATACGGGTATCCCCCAATGACGCGCCGATAGCCCGTTCCGGAACAGTAGAATTTTCAGCTTGCGACCTGACCCGGAGTATCTCCGTCGTTCAATCAGGAGCTACTTTGAACGCTACTCCGTTCAACTTCACCATATCAGGCAGCGCGGCCGGGTCAGTCGTTTGCAATCTCAGCGGCACCTGCCACAACTGGAACATCACGGGCGCTCCAGACTGGCTTACGGTAAGTTTGTCGGGCAACGCACTGCCGGCAACAGCCACGTTGCTCTATACTGCCAACAACAGCGGGGTGACCCGCACGGCTACTTTGACGTTAAGCGGCTGCGGAATAACCCGGAGCATTACAGTAACGCAACCCGGTGTCCTGATCATCAGCGGCAGCACGAGTTATTGTCAGGGCAGCAGCACCCAGCTTTGCGCTCCGACGGCAGATGCCTACCTGTGGTCCAACGGCGCCACCACCAGATGTATAACCGTTTCGACGCCGGGCCTTTACAATGTAGTCATTACACAAGGCGGCACACAACAAAGCGGGTCGGTAACAATACTGGAACTGCCGGCTCCTTTCCCGCCTTTTATTGTCCAATTTGATGCCAATGTGCTGCTCGCAGTAGGCGATGCTTCTTCGTGGAGATGGTATCTGAACGGGCAACTCATTGCGGGCGCCAACGGAAACTCGCTACCATTCACGGCGGGAGGCAGCTATACCGTGACTGCGGTGGGCGCCAACGGCTGTGAAAGCCAGCCGTCTGTTCCGTTCCTGATAACATCTGTGCATGAGCCGGCGAAAGCAGGCAGACTCAAAGTGACACCCAACCCCTGCTCGGAATGGTTTGAGGCGGAGATTCCCGACCGCGTCATTTCTGCCCGCTGTTTGGTGTTCGACGCATACGGCCGGCTTTGTTTCGATAAAAAAGAGGTGACGGGACAGGTAGTCAGAGTGCCAAGAAACGGGCTGCCGGCGGGTTGGTACTTGATTCGGATTATAGACAACCGCGGGACTGTTTCTGCAACAGGCAAGGTTCTCTTTGTGGATTACTGAAACCGCCGGAACAACCACACATAATCAGTAACTTATGTCAAATACAATTCTCGCAGAATAATTTACTTTCCTTACCTTCGTGCAAATTAATCTGATTTGTCTGAATCTTATTTCAGGCAAACGCATCAGAGCCGACGAGGTATGGAAAAACAAGACTTGAGCTTTACCGACGAGCAGATTCTGGAATTTGTAAAAAACAGAAAAATGCATCAACGGGTCTTCCAATGGGCCGACTCTAAAGTGTTGCCCGGCATCCAGACGATGATGAAACACAGAGGCAACCCGTCGGAAAATGACATACGCACTTTTTTCCTGACGGCACTGACCGACTTCTTCCACATACTCGAAGCGCCGGAGTATCAACTGCGCGAAAACAGCAATCTCAACGGGCTGCTTTTCACCATTTGCGAGCGCATGTGGATACGAGAGTGCAAAATCAGAGGGCGTTTTTCCGGCGGAGATATGCCCGACCCTCCTGCATCATCGTCCTCCGACCACGATCTGATTCATCGCGAAAAACTGGCGATGGTCAGCGCGGCCGTTTCCCGCTTGGAGCAGCCTTACCGGGGAGTATTGGTACTGCACGAATACGGCGAACTCAGCCATGCCGAAATTGCGCTGGCAGCCGGGTACGCTTCGCCGGACGTGTCTAAGGAGATCAAGTCGAGAGCCATAAAAAAGCTGCGCGAGATTTATAAAAACATAAGCTGAAAGGGATGGACAGTCAGAATAAAGATTTCGACCTGCTGTGCGATGATTACCTGCACGGAGCCATGTCGGAGGCCGACAAGTCTGAGTTTGAAGCCCTGCTGCAAAGCCACCCCGAACATGCGGCTCAGTGGCAGGAGTTTTGCATCCTCACGCAGGGCGTACGCGAGTATGGGCGCCGACAAATGCTTGAAACCTGGTACAACGAGGCGCATGGCAAAGCCGATGATGAAAAACCGGCAGCCGGGAAACAGCCAACGCTGATGGACATCTGGAAAGCGCAACAAAAAGCCGCTGCCGGAGAGTCGGGCGCCTCTTCCGGCAAGCGCGCGCTCCCGATATTCCGATACATTTCGGCAGCCGCAATAATGGTCATCGTCTTTTTTCTAGGTTGGAGATTGGGAAACAACACCGACCCAGAGACAGGCCGGGGAGATGATGTCATCTTGCTCCGTCAAATGGAGCTGCCGGTGGTGTCCATTCAGACAAGACAGGAGTACCGTCCTGATACCAATGCTGAAATCTGGCTGGTGAGGGTGGAGAAAAACCTCCGCCCCGAATCTGTCGCCATCCTTTCCGGCCGGCAACTAACGCTGGTACTCCCGACTTCGGAAGCTCCCGACGACATCCGCTTGCGCAGGCTGGACGGGCGCGTCTATATCGGTATGGGAGGCGGGTGGTACCCACTCCGCACGGATGAGCAACGCGAGCAAATTTTGCTACCTGTTGAGGATGTCTCTATTCTCTCACAACTAAAATAAAGCCAGATGTTTCGATACGTCGGTCTTTTGATGTTCTTGGCAATATTTATGAGCTTCCTTGTCCCCGCCGGCGCGCAGGATGATTCGGGCGTTTTACCCGAAGACGAACGCGAAATGAAATCAGTGCGGCAGTTCCGCGCCACTGAACGTTCTGGACAGTATCCTTCTTTTTTTTTGTTCGACAAATTAGCCATCTCTCCTGAGAAGTTTTTTTGCAACGGCTTTCCTCTCGATCAGGGGCGCTGCGCCTCTTGTGCAGGCTGCGCCATTGCACAGGCATACTCTATACACTATGCCTTTTGGACTAAACAGAAAAACAGGAAGCCGAGCTGGCTCAAATTTTCAGGCTCCTTTGTATATAACCAGATCAAACAACCCGGAGACTGTCGCCAGGGTGCCCGCATCAGCAGCGGACTGAAACTATTGACCGCCAAAGGTATTTGCCCCGCCGACACATTCCCGCATTCCCCCTACACTTGCGGCGATCTGCCCCAAAAACAACACTGGAAAGTTGCTGCCGGCTACAAAATTGCCGGCTTCGAGAAGGTGACAACGCCCGATATGAAGGCCAAACCCGACTCGGTCATTATTAATGCACTGAAAAATGCCATAGTTTACTCCAACCCCGTCATAGCCTGTATCCAGATACCCAAAAGCCTGGCGGAATTGCCGGAGGGCGAGTGCAGGTGGCAGGCACAGGGCAAGGAAAGTACTTATTGGCACGCCGTTGTCATTACCGGCTACGACGAGCATCATTTTCAGATACTCAACAGCAAAGGTTGTCGCTGGGGCTGCAACGGACTGGCGCTGGTGCCTCATGCTCAGTTGGCCTCCATGCTGGAATGGTCTTTTGTGATGACTTATTTACCACGTTAAATCACACCGCTATGATTACCCAAATATGCCGCCCACTGATGTTCGCGCTTTGCCTCGCGACGATTCAGGCCGCCGCACAGCCCAATTGTTATGCGCTGTTGCTGAAAAGCGATACGCTCATGGGACGCTCCAAGTGGAAAGAAGCCGCCCCTCTTTTGGAGGAGGCGTATCGGGTTTGCATGGAGGAACATGGCTTTGAAAGCGATGAAAGTGCATGGATTCACAATAATTTGTATATATCCCGCTACGTCGCGTTAGACAAAAAGCAAGGAGATTCTTTAAGAATAATTGCCGAAGAACTCTATCGCCGGCACTGTGGGGAAAACAGTATAGAGTACGGCCTTTTGGTGATGGCCAAAGCGCAGAATTCTTATTACCTGGGGCATTTCGTTGACGTATTGGAGTATCTTCATCAGGTCGAAAATATTTTTCAATCAACATTAGACCCCCGGCATCCTTACTATGGAACTCTTTTTAATTCCTTGGGCATTGCTTACGGCTCCATTGGATATTTTGACAAATCAATTGAAGCGACAACAGCCGCATTGGAACTGGAAGGAAAGATCAATAATAAACTGTCTTCCATTTATGCCAACCGACTCCACAATATCAGCACAATTTATTTGCTGAAGGGTGAACAGGAAAGGGCAATCCCTCTGCTCCATCAGTCAATTGCTCTGTTCCGGCAACAAGGAGATACGCTCTCTTTGCAATACCTCACTACCATGCAAACGCTTGGTTTATTCTATCACATAAGCGGGCAGTATGAAGCAGCGCTGAAGCATTGCGACAATTATCTTTCTTTTTTAGAAAATCGAAAATTAACCCAACATCCTCTTTATCAATACTTTTTAAACACAAAATTGACGATGCTGGTACTTACAGGCCAATTTGAAGAGGTGGAGAAGTTATACGGACGCCATCTGAATGAACTAACGTCTTCTGATGGTGATAACTTGACCAAGGCTTTGCTGATGGAGAAATTGGCCAGCGCTTATTTATTCTCCAACCGACCGGAAAAAGCGATTCCCCTCATAGAAAAGGCCATTGAAATTGTCCAAAAAAACACTGGTGAAAGTTCCTATTACAGTCTGGGGCTGAAGTCAGTATATGCTCAATTACTTTTCCTCAGTGGGCGTACAGAGGAGGCCATTGCCGTAGGAGAACCCAACCTGTTAAATGTTATCTCTGCGCTCGGAGATCTCGCTCCGCTATCTGCCGGGCAGGAAGCGGTTTTGGCGAAATGCTATGCTTCAACCGCTCAATTAGACAAAGCCCTGACTTCAGCGCGAAACAGCCTCCGCCGTGCCGATGCCATTTTCGGAGAGCAGCATCCGCAGTACCTGGCTTATCTCGCTTTATTTGTCAATACACTCTACTTGTCGGGTGAAACTGCCGAAGCCGACGCACATTTTGTTCGCCTCACCGCTCTGATACAATCCAACCTGCTCAGATTTTACAGTTTTTTTGCACCCAAAGAACAGCTCAATTACCTTGCACTCTCCCAGACTAATTTAGAATTTATTGAACAGTACGTCTATTTGAATTCGAACCGCAATCCGGAGCTTGCTACAACCTTGTTCAACAGCAACTCCTCGCTCAAAGGCGCCCTCCTCGACGACTCCAAAGCCCGCCGGGCCTGGCTGCTCCAAAACTCGGACAGCGCCACCGTCGTATTGCAAAAGGAATGGACCAACATCGGGCAAGCCTTGGCCAAACAATACGCCTTGCCTATCGACCAACGCACCATCAAAGATGCCCAAATATTAGACAGCCTCCAAAATCGCTTCCAAAAATTGGAACAACAGCTTTCCGATGCCTCCGCAGCCTTCAGAAAAGCATTTGCCGGTAAATCATCCGACTGGAATACCATAAAAAACAAACTCCGCCCCAACGAAGTCCTCATAGACTTTTTCAGTTTCCGGCTGTATGATGCGAGCTCAGACACGCAGGCCGATTCTGTGCTGTATTGCGCCTTAGTGGGAAGACGCGATTGGGCCGCGCCCCGGCTGGTGCCGCTGTTTGAAGAAAAGCAATTGTTGCAACGCCTCGCCTTGGCCGACGAACCGCTGGGTTCGGCTCAAAACGTCATTTCCAGCATATATGATCGCCATTTGTACCAAATACTCTGGCAGCCTTTGGAACCGTATTTGCAAGGCGCCTCCACCCTATGGCTGTGCCCGGAAGGCGCCCTGCACAAGATCGCTTTTGCCGGTATTCCCCTTCCCAATGGGCGTTTTGCAGGGCAAAAGTACAGGTTGCAAATGCTGGGCAGCCCGCGAGACATCCTCCATTACGAGCTTTTGGAGCTGGACCGCATCAACGACGCCCTGGTATATGGCGCCATCCAATACGATGTGAGCGAGGAATTGTCTGATTGTATGGAGTCAAAAATTCCAAAAAACGATGCGCGCCAACTCGCCTCCGCTCTCCGCAACAGCGGTTGCGGCACTCGACTGCCTTATCTTGCCGGAACAGATGCAGAGAGCGATTTCATCAACTCATTATTGAAAAACAATCGCATTGAGACGGTTTCCCAAAAGGGCTGCGAAGCCTCCGAAGACTACTTTAAGTACGCTTGCCGAAACAAAAAAGGCGGGTTTTCTTTGATTCACCTCCCTACACATGGCCTGTTCTGTCGTCCGCCGGTACTCGCCGTTCCCGAACTCAATAAAAACTCAGACATTGCGCCCAATCCTTTGTTGTACTCAAGTCTGGCCCTGGCAGCCTACAACCGAAAAGCAAGCAACCGGCCATTGCCTCCGCATCAGGAAGACGGCGAATTGACGGCTTATGAGGTTTCCCAACTTTTTTTACCCCAAACCCAACTCGTCGTACTCAGCGCCTGTGTGAGCGGATTGGGCGAGACCCAAAGCACCGAGGGCGTTTTCGGACTTCAACGCGCTTTTCGCATGGCCGGCGCGCGCCATGTTTTAGTGAGCCTCTGGCAAGTGGACGACCAGGCCACCAACCAACTGATGCAATTGTTTTATCACTTCTGGCTTGTCAAAAAAATGGATGCAGCGCAGGCACTGCGGGCAGCACAAGAGAAAATGCGCAAGTCAAAAGAGTTTCAGCATCCATATTTCTGGGCAGGATTTGTTTTCATCTGAAACGGGAAGTTCCCTACCTTCACCCCTTCATTCACCTCCCGCATCATGAGCAAATTCCTCGTCCTCCTCTCTGCCTTCGCACTGTATAGCTGCGCCGGCGCCGCCCAGATGGCACAGCCCGCCGGCGCCACGCGCACCCTCATTGCCTTCGGTTCCTGCGCTCAGGAAGCCAAACCGCAGCCCATCCTCCAACAGGTAGCCGATCTGCGCCCCGATTTCTTCGTCTATCTCGGCGATAATATATATGGCGACACCTACGACATGAACGTGCTCCGCGCCAAGTATGCCCAATTGGCTGCCAAGCCCGAATACCAAGCCCTCCGCCGCGCCACCACCGTACTCGCCACCTGGGACGACCACGACTTCGGCTGGAACGACGCAGGCCGCCACTACCCTTTCGCCAAAGCATCCAAAGAAATCTTCCTCGACTTCTTCGAGGAACCTGCCGATTCCGACCGGAGAAAACGGGAGGGCATCTACACCTCCTACCTATATCATTATGGCGGCAAAAAACTCCAGATCATCCTCCTCGATACCCGCACTTTTCGCGACAACCTCCGCAACTACCGCGGCGAACTGCACAACCAGAGCCGCTACTTCTACCCGCTCGACTACTTCCCCCACCAAACCTCCGATTCCACCCTCCTCGGCGAACAACAATGGCGCTGGCTCGAAACCGAACTGCGCCGCCCCGCCGATCTGCGCATCATCGGCTCCAGCACGCAGTTTGGCATCGAATTCAATGGCTACGAAGCCTGGGCCAATTTCCCGCACGAACAGCAGCGCATGATGGACCTCATCCAAAAAACCCGCGCCGAGGGCGTCCTCTTCATCAGCGGCGACGTACACTACGCCGAAATCTCCAAAATACAGCCCTCCGGCGCCTACCCCATCTACGACGTCACCTCCAGCGGCATCACCTCCACCTGGCATTTCCCCACCCCCAACGCCCACCGCATTGAGGGGCCGGTGATGGAAAATCACTTCGGCCTGCTCAGCATTGACTGGAAACCCGCCGACCCGCTCATCCGCATGGAAATCATAGACATAAGCGGCAATTCCCGCATAGAATATACAGTGCCGCTCAGTCAATTGAGGTTCTGATCTGATACTGATTTCGGGGCGCCCCGGCCTC
>DDUV01000023.1 GCA_002344975.1 Saprospiraceae bacterium UBA2329
GGCGATTCTTCACGAACCATTGATAATAAACGCATTCAAAAAAGAAATCTTTGCATTAAAGCCCGGCTATGCCCCTCATGAATTGCAATTCGCCCTTGCCTTTATTTTTCCCGTCATTTTGATTTGCTTAATTCTATCAAGTATTGTGCTGGTAAAATGGATCCGGCTCCCAAAAAACATAAACGGATGGTCTGTACTATACTTGTTCCTGGCAGCCCCGGGATTTATTTTAGGGGTATTTTCCATAATTGTCTCTCTTTTTATCCTGCTCGGATAAAAAGGGTTTGAAGCAAAAAACCACCCGTAAAGCGACCGCAAAAGTTTCTATCTTTACGCCTTCCAAAATTCATCCATCCATGCGGTATCTCAAATACAGCGCAGTACTCGTTGCGCTTTTCATTACCATCATCAACGCTTTCGGCTCTGTGGAAAAAATAGACATCTCTCAAAACTGGAAATTCCGCCGCGCCGGCGAAACCCAATGGCTCGATGCCCGCGTTCCCGGCGTTGTTCACCTCGACCTGCTGCGTCACGGCCTCATTCCCGATCCGTACTACGGCACCAATGAGGACAGCGTGCAATGGATAGAGCGCGAAGATTGGATGTATGAAACGACTTTCAACATTGCAAACATCAGCGAATCAACCCATTACGAACTCGTTTTTGAAGGCCTGGACACCTACGCCTCCGTCTTTCTCAATGGCGAAAAAATCCTCTCCGCCGACAATATGTACCTCCGCTGGGTCATTGACGTGAAACCCTGGCTCCGGCCCGGCATCAACACGCTGATGGTCTATTTCCGATCCCCCATGACGGTCAACGAACCCAAACTCAGCCGGCCGCTGCCCTACCACGTCACCGCAGAAAACGACGCCCACAAAGACAAAGTCAGCGTTTACACCCGCAAAGCGCCCTTCCAATTCGGCTGGGACTGGGGGCCGCGCATGGTCAGTTGCGGCATCTGGCGGCCGGTTTACCTGCTGTCCTGGCAAGATGCGCGCGTAGAGGATGTGCAGATTTTTCAGGAACAACTCAGCGACGAACGCGCCGATCTCCGCGCTGCTTTCCGGCTCTCCGGCGCCGCGCCCGCAGGCGCTCAGTGGGTGCTGCGCGATGCCGTTACAGGAGCAGAATATGGCCGCACAGCCGCCGGTGATACCGCTGCCGAATTGAAATTCAACATCCGCAATCCCCGCCGCTGGTGGACGCACAACCTCGGCGAACCGTACCTCTACCGCTTCGAGGCTTTGCTTATGCAGGGCGATGCCGTCCTCGACCGCCGCGAAATCCGGTTCGGCCTGCGTACCATCGAGGTCATACAGGAGGAAGACAGCATCGGGCGGGCGTTTTATTTCAAACTCAACGGCGTGCCGGTGTTTATGAAAGGCGCCAATTACATTCCCGGCGATGCCCTCCTGCCCCGCCGCACGCCCGATGACTTCAGGCGACTGCTACAATCGGCCAAAGACGTGAATATGAACATGATACGCGTTTGGGGCGGCGGTATTTACGAAGAAGACCTGTTTTACGATCTCTGTGATGAAATGGGGCTTTTGGTGTGGCAAGACCTCATGTTCGCGTGCAGCATGTACCCCGGCGACGACCCGGAATTTTTTGAAAACGTGCGCCGCGAAGTGACCTACAACGCCCGCCGCCTTCGCCACCATCCCAGCATAGCCATCTGGTGCGGCAACAACGAAATTGACATGGCCTGGCATCACTGGGGCTGGCAGGTGCGCTACCTCATTGCGCCGGGCAAGGCCGCCAAAATGTGGGATGCCTATCAAGCGCTCTTCCACCGGCTTTTCCCGGCCATCATCCAAAACGAAGACCCCGGCCGCACTTACGTCAGCTCTTCGCCGCAAAGCAACTGGGGCAAAGCCGAAAACTTCAACTTCGGCACCATGCACTACTGGGGCGTGTGGCACGGCCCCGACGACTTTGAGGGCTACAAACGCAACGTGGGCCGCTATATGAACGAGTACGGATTTCAGTCCTTCCCGGAATGGACGACCATCCGTGCCTTTTCGCAACCCACCGACTGGAGCCTCGAATCGGAGGTGATGAAACGCCACCAGAAAAGCTATATCGGCAATGGGGTGATTGCCAAGTTTACCAACAAACACTACAAAACGCCTACTGATTTTCAGGATTTTGTGTACAAAAGTCAACTCACTCAGGCCGACGGTATGCGTGCCGCCATCAGCAGCCACCGCGCCCGCAAAGGGCACTGCATGGGCACCATGTACTGGCAACTCAACGACTGCTGGCCGGGGCCTTCCTGGTCGGGCATAGACTATTTCGGGCGTTGGAAAGCATTGCACTACACCCTCCGCGAGTTGTACGCCGATCTGCTCATCGTGGCCGACAACGACCAAAGCCGCCTGAACGTCAACTTAGTTTCAGATCAGCTCAAACCCGTGAAAGGCAATCTCCTCATCGAAGTATTTCGCTTGGACGGGCGCCGGGTTTCCAGCCTCATGTTCGATCTGGATGTGCCGGCCAATTCCGCCGGCCAATACCTCGCGCTGCCGCTCAAAACCCTCCTCAAGCACGCCAAACCGCAGCAGGTTTTTGCCCGCATCCGCTTCATGGACGCCTCCGGAGAACTGGCTTCGACCATGCACTATTTCGCGCCGGCTAAGCTGATGCCGCTCGAAAAACCCGAACTTGATATTGCCGTAGATGAGGATACCCGCACCGTCACCGTGTCGTCTAAAACATTAGTTCGCAGCCTTTTCCTGTACTCGGCGTCTGGCGATTGCCGTTTCTCCGACAATTTCTTCGACTTGCTGCCGGGCGAAGCGCGCACGGTACGATACGAAGGCGCATTGGGCGATGGGATAAAATTTCAGTTTGTGGATTGAGTACTTAACTTCAGCACTACGCCCGCCGTAATGCGCGTGATGCCGCTGGTGTTTCTGCCGCTGAGGATGTGCGCCCCGCTGAGGTAAAAACCCACTTTTCCATTTTCGGAATAATAAGCCGTTCCGCCGATTTGGGTATAAGTGACGCCGTAAGCCTGAGGGAGATCGGGTACCATTGGAGCGTAATCTGCGCCGCCCTGCGTGAACTGCCGTTCGAGCCAGACATCCAGATAGTAATTGGCTGCCGGTAATCCCGCTTTGATGAGCCAGTTGGTGAAATTTTTGGGCTGTTCGGGGTTGTAATCCGGCCGCAGGAGCCGTACGCCGGCGATGTCTTCCTCGCGCAGGGCATCCAATCGCACATTGTAGCCTCCGGTCAGGTTGAAAAACGGCCCGAACCCCGAATCCCATTGCAATACCAAACGAGGTTGCAGCACCGTAGCGCGTTGGCCGATAGCCCCGGCAGCCAGGGGTTCGTAGTTCGACAAAGGCGCGCTGATACCGGCCGCAGCCACGGCATTGAAAAAACCTCCATCGCCGGTTTTGATGCGCAAGGGCCTGAATTTCAGGTGCAAACTGCCATCCTGAAAACCGCTCTGCGTAGAAGTGAAGACATAGGGCAGGGTGGCAACGATGTCCAAATCGTCGGTAAACCCATATTCTGCAAATAAGGCTAAAAATCGGCCCCGGAACGGCTCGTTGTAAACGGCCCCGTCCTTTCCGAAGAAGTCCTGAGCGGAGTTGTTGCTCAAAGAAACGGCAATGTCAAGATTGCCTTTGCCTTTCAGATAGCCGTCAATGGGGCCTTGTGCGCAAAGGGTGGCAGAAAAAAGGAGAGAGCAGAACGCCATTGGAATCAAACGTGTCATTGTTCAGATTTTGGGCAAAAGTAATTTGACAATAGTAATACTATTCAAAAAAACTGCTCTTCTTGTCGCAATGGAGACAGCCGAAAAGGACGATTGAGTAGCGTATGGAGTTTCTTTTCAACGATTTTGACAAAAATATAAAAACTGCCCTATCTTGAGGCCCGAAACCGGCGACAAAAAAACGCCTATTTTTCAACTCGACCGCAAACAGCAGGATTTATCATGGCAGTCGTTCACCTCAGCATTCTTTCATTGGTCAGTAGCGAGTCTGCCGAACAAGGCTCCGTTTTTACCATCCGGCCCTTGTTTTTACAACAGCCGGTGGCCACCCATGCGCGCTACGAGCGGGCGGTGGAATTGTACAAAAAGGATTTAGACAACGTATTCAAAGAATACCGGCTCAGTCGGGCCAACGAAGACATGCTCTTCTGGCTCATGTTTCAGCCCAAAGTCCATTTTGCAAAAAAGACGCTTCATATCCGCACCGGAAAAAGCATTGTCTCCGGCATGTTTACCATTGCTCACTTCGAAGTGGGCGGCTACACGTTTGTATTGCTCCCTGATGCAGACAATTATATGTGCATGGCCGAACCCGACGAGCGCGGCAAAGTACGGGTAGATGCTACTGCCGAAAAAGCGCTCCGGCAATTGTTTACACAAATGAAAAGCGATTGGGGGTCAGAGTTCGATCCGGCGGTCTTCCAGTCGCCCCGGCGGCAGTACATCACCTCCATAGACGTGAGTGTGCAATTGAAAACGGGACCATTTTCATTCGAACGTGCTGATTATGCCGACTTTTTTATGCGCATGAACAGCAGTTTTGATTTCGAGGGCGGCGAAGAACTGTTGAAAACAAGCACTGAACTGAACAATCGCTTTCCCTCCGAACTCAAACGCGCTCACTACCGCGACGACTGGGCCGACATGCTCTATCATCGCCTGTTTTCACCCGATCATGTCCCGCTGGCCTTGGTGGGGCCCGAAGGCGTGGGCCGCCATACTTTGCTTGAAGAGACGGTACATCGCTATTTGCAACAACACCGCGACGCCGATATTTCCATCAGCCCCAAAGCGGTGTGGCTGCTCGATCCCGTGCGCATCATCACCGGCATGAGCGTGGTGGGCATGTGGCAAAAGCGTTTTGAGTCCATCATCCGGCACATCATCGGCCCGGCCGAGTGGACCGACAAACCCGATGTGATGGTGGTGGACAACCCCGTGGCTCTGTTGCGCATTGGCCGCTATTCGGGGGGCAATCTGGCCTTGGCCGACGTGCTCAAACCCTACCTCGAAGCGCGCCGGTTTCCCTTTCTGCTGCTGGCTACACCCGAAGAATGGAGCATTTTGCAGGAGCAAGACCGGCGATTCAGCAGCCTGTTTCAGGTCATTCGTATAGACGAAGCGCCCCGCGACGACGCCCTCCGAATGTTGTTGGAAAAAAGAAAATCGCTGGAGCGCGAGTACGGCAGCGCATTTCGCATAGAGGCGGTAGATCAATTGATCAACATACATCGCAATTACCTCAGCAGCAGGGTTTTGCCGGGAAGTGTGGCCAAAATGATGGAACGCTTGTCGGTCAAATTCAGGCATCAGACCATAGATGCGCCCGATGTGCTCCGCGAATTTCAAAACGCCAGCGGCCTGTCGGAAGTCTTCTTGGACGACACGCAGATGCTCTCGGAAGAAGAGGTGCGCGCGGGTTTGGAGAGCATGTTGGTGGGCCAACCCGAAGCGTTGGATGTACTCGCCGGCGTAGTGATGCTGATCAAATCAAAATTGGCTGACAAAACCAAGCCCGTAGCGTCTATGTTGCTGGCCGGCCCTACCGGCGTAGGTAAAACACAGGCAGCCAAGGCTTTGTGCAGGATGCTCACCGGCAGCGAATCGGCCCTGATGCGCTTCGATATGAACGAGTACATAGACGGCAGCGCCGTGCAGCGCCTCATCGGCAGTTTTGCACAGCCCGAAGGCCAGCTCACCTCGACCGTGCGGCACAATCCTTTCGGGGTATTGCTGTTAGACGAAATTGAGAAAGCCAACCCCAAAGTACACGACCTCCTGTTGCAACTGCTAGACGACGGGCGCCTCACTGACAGCTTAGGCCGCACCGTTGATTTTTCCAATGTGGTGGTGGTTATGACCTCCAACCTCGGCGCGGCGGATGCTACCTCCGTCATCAGTTTCGGGCACAGCGAGGAAGACATCAGCACGGTGTATGTGCGGGCGGTGGAGAAGTTTTTCAGGCCGGAATTTGTCAATCGCATAGACAACATCATTCCGTTCCGATCCTTAGACGAAGAGCAAATCTATCAGATCGCGCGGCTGCAACTGCGCGAGATATTGCAACGAGACGGTTTTGTGCGCCGCAACTCCATCCTCAATGTTGACCAAAACGCCCTGCGCTGGGTATCAGCCAGAGGGTACGACAAAAAAATGGGCGGCAGGGCGCTCAAGCGGCAAATCGAAAGCGACCTCACCGAACTCTCTGCCGATCAATTGATTACCATCCCGCCCGGCGATTCCATCATCTTAGATATCTCGTTGGTAAACGAGCGTCTGCAACCGCGCATCCGCAGCATCAGGTATGCCCTGTCCATGTCCGGGCTGTTGCCAGAAGTACCGGATGAGGCCAAGGGGAAATCTTTTTTGCAGCAATTGCAACGCCGAGTGGACGCCTTCCGCAAACGCCTGGCAGACAGCGCCAAACGAGCCGCCGTCCACAGCAACAAAATAACCACCAACGATGTGGATTATTTTGAACTCAAAGAAAACGTCGAGTCGTTGCTGGAGGAAATTCAGCACCTGCACTTGTCTTACAAAGGCGAATATCTGACCTTGCACAAGCCGGTATCGCCGCTGCGCACCAAGCAGCCGGCTTTCGCCAACAGCTCCCGGAATTTCCACCAAGAAAAGACCTCCCGCGACGAGATGGTGCAGGAAGTACGCGAGTCGTATCGCTTTGGGCTGCCTCATTTCAACAGTGCAAAAACCATTTTTACCGACTTGCTGATTCGGTTGGAATTTCTTCAAATTCAATTATATGCGTTCCTCGAAGGCCGGGGTAAAGACAAGATCGAACTCCGCGTCTCATCAATGGCCAACGGCGCCGGTCGCGATGAGGCGCAGTATCTCCTGGAATGCTACGAGGCGCTCTTCCGCCATTGGGATGTTGCTTTTCGGGTATTCAAAAACGCCGGAAAGATAGAGGCTACGGGGTTTGGGCTGACGACCATACTGAAACCGGAAGCGGGCATTCACCTCTTCAATTCGCCGCACGATAGCGGTATTCCCATTTTGCTTTCCATTCAGGATGCCGGGCAATCAAACGACGCCCGTACAGACATGGAGCGGCTGGAAATCATACGAGAGTATGACCAGTTCAAACTCCTGTCGGATGTGCGCTCGGGCCTTATCAACGATATGCAGACGACGGTGCCGGAGATGCAGTTGTTGTTGTATTGCGGGATGAAGGCGGTGGGAGGGGTTCAGGGGTGAGGGGTGAGTGTGTGAGGGGTGAGCAACCCGAAATCTGGAACCCGAAACCTTGAACCCGAAACCCTTTGAACCATCCCATCTCGACGGTGTTTGTACTCGGACTTTGCTTTTTTCAATCGCGGAGCATCCGGCTCAAGGCCCGAAGCTCGCGACTACTCACAAAACGATCTTGAACCATAAATCAACAATGGCAACCGTAATTTTTACTTTTGAAGACGATTCCATCCCTTCCAAAACCGTGCAAAATGCGGAGGAAGGCTACTCTATACTCGAAATAGCCGAAGACAACGACGTGCATCTCAACCACAATTGCGGCGGGGTTTGCGCGTGCAGCACCTGCCATGTGTATGTGGAATTGGGCGAGGAGTTCCTGGAAGAAATTTCCGATAAGGAAGAGGATTTTATTGATCGCGCCATCAATCCCCGATTAGAATCCCGGCTTGGTTGCCAATGCGTTATTTTGGAAGACGACGCCGAAATTCACATCCAGATACCCGACCAAAGGCGCATCATTGGACATGAGCATTGAGTGAATGTGCTTTTTAACACGACTCCTAAAGCTGCGAGCCATGAGCTACAAGCTGTTAGCCTGTTTGCCGTTCGGAAAATAATTTTTCGTCATGGGGAAATTTCAAAACGCACTTTTGAAAAGGAGTGATTTTTTACTTTGGGATGCTCGAACTCGCGGCTCGAAACTCGAAGCTCGCGGCTTTTGGTGCGATGCTGAATAATTACCAAAAAAATAACAAAGATATGCCTTTCAAAGACCTCGAAGATTTGCCCATTCATTGGGCCGACCACGAAGACATTGCCATGAAACTGTACGAGCGTTTCGGCGATGAGTTCTCGGAGAGTAAAATTTACCGCATCCGTTTCACCGACCTCATCGAATGGGTGCTCGAAATTCCTACCTTTGCCGGAAAACGGGAAGAGTGTACCGAAGGCCATCTGGAGCAGATTCAGGCCAAATGGGTGTATGAATGGAGGGATAATCAGGATTAATGTCCGCCCGAAAATACAGCCTCTTTCCCACTCAAGGCTTTCGTTATGAACCATTTAGACGCATTCAGAGACATCACGACTTTCATTTTTGACGTGGACGGCGTGCTGACCGACGGCACGGTTTTTATCGAAGAAGACGGCCGCCTCCTGCGCACCATGCACGTCCGCGACGGGTTGGCCATGCGCACCGCCGTGAACAAAGGCTACCGGGTGGCCATCATCTCCGCCGGCAAATCCGAAGGCGTAAAAATCAGGCTCGAAGCACTCGGAATTGAGGACGTGCTCATGGGCCAGGAAGACAAAGTAGCCGCGTTCGACGGTTTGGTAGCCAAATACGGCCTCAATCCCGACCAAACCCTGTACATGGGCGACGACCTGCCCGACTATAAGGTGATGCGCAAAGTGGGCATGCCGGCCTGCCCCGCCGATGCCGCGCAGGAAATTCTGGAATTGGCCCGGTACATCTCGCCGGTTCCGGGCGGCCGCGGCTGCGTGCGCGACGTTATTGAAAAAACGCTGCGGCTGCGGGGAGACTGGCCCATACAAAACGACTGAGGCATGTCGCGGCGGGTACTCAACACATCGGTCTTTTCCCTCATCAGATGGCCCAATCTGTTGATAGCTGGTTTGGTACAGTATCTGCTGTATTTCAAGGTATTGCAGCCGGTTTTGGCTCAGTTCGGCATTTCACATTCATTAGACCTACTCCGGCTTTCCATGCTGGTGGTTATGACTTTGTGCGTCGCTGCCGGCGGCTACATCGTCAATGACATCGCGGATGTCAGAACCGACGAAATCAACCGCCCTGCCCGCGTCGTCATCAGCAAACACCTCTCTCACCAAACGGCCTACTGGTTGTACTTCATGTTTCAAATCGTGGGCTTCACCTTGTGGTTGTATCTTGTGTTTTATGTGCGCCGCATCCCGCTGCTGAGCGTTTTTCCTCTTCTGATCGGCGGACTGGCCCTGTACTCGCTGTACCTCAAACGCCTGCCTTTGCTTGGAAATGTGCTCATTGCTTTGCTCTGCGCCGCCGTACCTGGAATGGTGTGGTTGCTTGAGCAACAGGCATTTGTGCAATTATTTGCAACGGATGTAGCAGCCGGCCAAAGGTTAAAAATTGTGTTTCTATGGTACATGGCCTCGGCGTTTGTACTCACGCTCTACCGGGAATTGGTGAAAGACATGGAAGATGTGAAGGGCGATTCAGCTACCGGTTTGCGCACCCTGCCGGTGATATGGGGCGTTTCGGCGACGCGGTATTTGGCGGTTGTTTTTGCGCTGGTATCGGCTCTTGTTGTCGGAGTCATGCTGTGGCAATTGCAAACTGAGCTGCACGCATGGAAACAGATTGGCTACGGGCTATCGGTTTTACTGCCGATTCTGGTTTCCATCCTGTTGCTGTTCCGCGCCCGAACAGCCGCCGATTACCGACGCCTGAGTCATCTCGCCAAACTGATTATTTTGATGGGGTTGTTGTTGCCCTTGTGGCTTTGATGCAACATCAACTGCCCCAATGCAATGCTCTCATCATTGGGTGACAACTGCCTGTGAAACAACACGGTATGATGATGACTTAATCTATCTGAAATCAAATCCGCCAGCAGGCCATTTTGGAAAACCCCGCCGGAGCAAACGACGTAGCGCACCTTTTGCTCCGCAGCCATCCGTTCCGCCCAGCGAACCAATCGCAAATGAAACTGAGCCGCCAATACTTCCCGGCTTTCGCCCAATCGCAGCCCCTCGGCCAAAGGCAACAGCACATCCTCCGCCGACAGCCCGACCGAAGCAGCTGCCTCAATGCCGAAGTTTTCTCCTATGCCATATTTTTTAAATGCTTCCAATGCACTGTTTTCCAGCAACATAGCCGCCTCTCCCTCATAAGACGAACGCAAAGACAAGCCCAGCAGTGCCGCCGCCCCATCGAACAAGCGCCCCATACTGGAAGTAGTCAGCCGCGCCGGTTGTTGCAGCAACTGCCGATACACCCGCCATTCCGTCTCGCTGAACATCGGTTCCAACAAGTCGTGGCACTGCGGCAGGTGATGGCAGGCTGCGAGAGCGGAAATGCGCGGCTCTCGCGGCATTTTATCTCCCAAAATGAAGGGGAAATATTCGAGATGCCCAACGCGATTCATTTGCCCGTTTTCAAAACGAAACATCTCGCCGCCCCAAACCTGCCCATCGCTGCCCAAGCCCGTTCCATCCCATATCAGCCCCAAAACCGCCGCATCGGCAGGCAGTTCGGGATGCTCCGCCAGCGCCGCCGCGAAATGCGCCTCGTGATGCTGATACCTGAACACCGGAACCTGCCATTCCCCGGCCAATATCTCGCCCAGCCGGGTGGAATAATAATCCGGGTGCAGGTCGGTCAGCACCGCCTCCGGCCGGGCCGAAAGCAGGCCGAGCAGATGCCGCAGCGCCCATTGGAAACTGCGTTCTGTATCGAAATTCTGAAGATCGCCGAGGTACTGACTGAGGTAATAATTGCCCTGATGGCGCAATCCGAAAGCGCTTTTCAGCATGGCGCCCATAGCCAGCACAGTACCCGGAGCAGCCTTCCGTCCCGGCAGGATGAAGGTTGGGGCCAGTCCACGAGAGCGCCGCAAAACGATGCGCTCATGTAAAAACGGACTGAACCGAACTACGGAATCGTCTTGCGGAGTGGCAATATCCCGGTTGTGCAGCAGCAGCACGTCGGCGATGGAGGGCAGTTCGCACAGGGCGGTTTCGTTGTCGAATACGATGGGATGCTGCGTGGGATTGCCGCTCGTAGCCACGATGGGGCGACATATTCGGCGCAACAGCAATTCGAGCAGCGGAGCGTAGGGCAACATGACACCCACCTGATTCAAACCCGGCGCAATGTCTTTGACAGCCAGCTTTTTATGGCCGTTTGGCAACAAATCCACCAGCACGATAGGCGCCGCAATGCCGAGCAATTCCTCTGCCTGTTCCGGGCCGAGCTGCGCATCTTCCCGGAGCGATTCCAGCGAGGGGTACATCAGCGCGAAGGGCTTCGAGGGGCGATGTTTGCGGCGGCGCAGGGTTTGAATGGCCGTTTCGTTGCCGGCATCGCAGCACAACAAAAAGCCGCCTATGCCTTTGACGGCCAAAATTTTACCTTCCAAAATCGCTTCTGCCGCGAGACCGATCAGTTCATCCGGCGCGCCTGTCAGAGGTATTCCGTGTCCCGGCTGCCATTGCAGGGAAATGCCGCAGTCGGCACAGGAATTGGTTTGAGAATAGTAGCGCCGGTCCAATGGATTTTCGTACTCCGCCGCGCAATCCGGGCACATCGGGAAGGGCTGCATGGTGGTGAAGGGGCGGTCGTAAGGCAGTTTTTGGATGATGGAATAGCGCGGCCCGCAGAGGGTGCAGGTGATGAACGGGTAGCCGAAACGCCGGTTGGAAGGTGCGTGCAACTCCGCGCGGCAATCGGCGCAAAGCGCTACATCGGGCGTGAGCAATAGCGAGGCTTCTCCGGCTGCATCGCTGTGAACGATCTGGAAATCGCTGTAAGACTGAAAAGCCATCTCCTCCATCGTTGCCTCCGTGATGACGGCGAGCGCAGGCGCCTCATTTTGAACAGCTTGATAAAAAGAAGCCGCCGTCTCCGGCCCTGCATTGAACTCAATGTGTACGCCGTCCAATGTGTTGTTCACCCAGCCGCACAATCCAAACCGGTTCGCCAATTGATACACGAACGGCCGAAAGCCGACGCCTTGTACCTGACCTTGCAGGTGGATGTGGTATGTGCGGTGTGGAGGCAACTTTAAAACTTTTTTTTTAATTTTTTTATAAAAACAAAAAAACCGATTACATTTGCACAAAACTACGGATTATGGATTACAATCTCGCCTACTTATTTGTGGCTGCCTTGATTCCCCTCGTGATCGGCGCCGTATGGTATCATCCCAAAGTATTCGGAAATGCCTGGGCCAAAGCTGCCGACATGTCCGAAGCAAAAATCAACAGCGGTAACATGCTGGTCATTTTCGGCCTCACTTATGTACTGAGCGTGATGGCGGCTTTTATCATCAGCATGTTGGTCGTTCATCAGGGCCATATTTATTCAACATTGATGAATGAACCCAGCCTGATGGAAGAAGGAAGCGAACTGAATTTGTATGTCAAAGACTTCATGGACAAGTACGGCAGCAATTTCCGCACCTTCAAGCACGGCGCATTCCACGGCTTTTTCACGGGTTTGTTTTTCGCCATGCCGATATTAGCCGTCAACGCAATGTTTGAAAGAAAAGGCTTCAAATACATTGCCATCAACGCTGGCTACTGGATGGTGTCTTTTGCGCTGATGGGCGGGCTGCTGTGCGCTTTACTGTAAGCGTTTTCCCAACCTTACGCCTCTTTTTTCTTGCGGAAACCATGCGTTATCTGCCCCCAAAAGTTGTGCGGAAAGCGGGCTAAACCGGGGAAGCCAAGACGCGCGTCGCGGCCGTCTTTGGGAATGTATGCGGTGCCGAAAAGGTAGTCCCACAGCGCCAGACTGATGCCGAAATTGACTCCATAGCGACGCTCTTCCGGCAGGTCATGGGCGTGGTGCCAAATGTGCATTTCCGGGTGGTTGAAGATGCGTTTCATCAGCGGTCCCAACAGCAGCGCGCCTCCCAGTGCGAAACCGGCCATGACTCCGGTTTTGCCCAATACACTCAGGGGGCCAAAGAGGTTGACATCATACAAGCCGTTCGCCGCTACAATGCCGATCAACAAACCGAGCACAGCCCCGGTGACATAGCCGGGCACGCTGATGTTGGCGTGGTTGTAATGACCAATGGCCAAGGTAAAGATGTGAATGACAAAGAAATCGTGCAGGCCGATGCCGAGCAGCGCCAGCGGAATGTACTCAATGCTGCGATATACCAGCGTTTCCATCCAGTGGTAGCGGAGGTGCGCAGCGAAGCCCATTTGCTCTACCGAGTGGTGTACTTTGTGGTATTCCCATAGCCGGTCGGAACGGTGCAGCAGGCGGTGAACCCACCATTGTACAAAATCGCGCACCACGAAGCCGGTGAGCAGCACCGCCCAGGCAGGCCAGTATTGCATGGGATTGGAGGCTTTGAGGTTGAAGCCCGTGAGGTGCAGGATGCTTTCGTTGAAAAAGCGCACCACGACATCGGAAGCCGCATTGTAAATGATGAGTGAAAAGAGGAAAAAATTGAAAAACATGTAAAAGGCATCTAACCAGAAGTCTTTGCGAAAGCGCGGCTGCTCTTTGCGCCAGGGGCTGAGCCATTCAAGGATGAGGAAAAACAAGGACACTAAAATGAGCCAGTAGAAGTAGTTGTTCCAGCCCGGCTGCGTGATTTCGTGCCAGAAGTAATTGGCGTAGCCTTTGTAGCTTTTGAGGAAGGTTTCCCAGTAAGAGAGCATGGAAAAAGTTTGAAATTCAAGAAACTGTAAGGACTGCGATATGGTCTGCCGTCAATTCTACAGGAGTGCTGATGTCGTATAGAACCAGAGGATCCAGATCAAAATATTCTTCAAACTCCATGCCATTTGAAAGCCGTGTAGTACGAACGATGCCTGGCCAGCAGAGCGTGCCGTCACGAAGAGATACCGTATTAAACTTGTTTACATCCAACGCTGCCGACCTAAATGAATCCTCCGAATAATGGTTCCTTAAAAAAAAGGTCAGCATATCGAGTTTCCTTTGCTCTCCTGTGTTGAAGGTGCAAATCAGAATGAAACCATCAATGTGGTTGATGGAAGTGATACGTGGTATTTTAGCTTGCTTCATCATTTTGAGTGGTTGTTGTTCCAGATTTCCATAAGCGAAAGCCATCAGAATAATTTCTTATTCAACAAATAAAGCAAATACACCCAGGGCAACCCGTGCATAAAGAAATCCAACCAGTCTATGAGTCCCATGCCTACCGCGCCGCCGGCAATCCAGCGAACCTTGCCCAGAATGTGCGGTTCGGGGAAAAAAGGCGCCAGGCCCAACGTGAGACACAATACGGCTGCCGTGCGCCAGTCTTTTATCAGAGTAGATATTTTATTGTCTTTCATTGCTGTATTTTTGAGGCTTCAAAAGTAGTGAAATGAGCACGAATACCAAGAATACCCTGCCGAAAATTGTGGTTTTGGACGGCTACAACCTCAATCCCGGCGACCTGAGTTGGGCCGCGTTGCAAGCCCTTGGCGAGGTGATGATTTATGATTTTACCACCCCGGAGGGGATCGTTGAACGTTCGGAAGGAGCAGCGATTTTGTTGGTCAACAAAGCCGTCATCCATCGGCAAATTATGCAATTATTGCCTGATTTGCAGTGCATTGTAGTCACTGCCACCGGATACAACAACATAGACGTCGCCGCTGCCCGCGAACGGGGCATTACCGTGTGCAATGCCGTGGGGTACAGTTCGGAGGCAGTGGTGCAGCACGTTTTTGCGTTGCTGTTGGAACTGAGCAACGCCGTAGGTCGCCACCATGATTCGGTGCAGGCAGGCGACTGGGCCGCGCAACGGAGTTTTTGCTACACCTTGCAGCCCATCCACGAAATTGCCGGCAAAACGATGGGCATTTACGGCTTCGGCAACATCGGCCGCCGGGTAGGAGAAGTGGCGCTGGCTTTCGGAATGCGGGTATTGGCCACACACAAACATCCCGAACGCGACGCCCGGCCCGGTGTGCGCTTTGTACCCATCGAACAGCTTTTTGAAGAAAGCGACGTCATTTCGCTGCACGCGCCGCTCAGCGCGGCCAATACAGGCATCGTCAACGCTGCCTTGCTGTCGCGCATGAAACCCTCGGCCCTGCTCATCAACACGGGGCGCGGCGGTTTGGTAAACGAGGAAGACCTGTTGGAAGCATTGCAAAAAGGCAATTTGGCGGGCGCCGGTTTGGACGTACTATCCATAGAGCCGCCGGCCGCAGATCACCCGCTCATCGGGGCGCCCAACTGCATTGTGACGCCGCATGTAGCTTGGGCTTCGGTGCAGGCCCGGCAGCGATTGATGGATATTTGTGTGCAGAATGTGCGGGCTTTTCTGGATGGAGCGCCGCAGAATGTGGTGTAAAAGCTTACATCTTCTGATCCAATCCGCTCGCGCAAGGTTCTACCTTGTGCGGATTATCACGCGGGTTCTACCCGCCTGCCATACCCGCCCTTTTTACATCTTCTGATCCAACCCTTTTCCAGTTTCGATGTGGCTGAAAGTAGGAATCAACTCCCGCATCAGCGTCACCAAATCACCTTTGTCGGTATCCTCAGAGCGGAAGACCTCCCGCAGGCGTTGCAATTGCGCCTCCATTTCCGGCAGCGAATGTGGCGCCGTGGCGGCAATGACCCCCAGCGATTGAAACAAATCCATGCGGACTGCCTCGCCTTCCGTCACAAACTCCTCGAACGGCTTTTCGCCCGATGTATCGGAATCGAAAAAATACACGGGGTAATAATCGGCGCCGGGCAGGTAGCGAGCCGCCTTTTCGCGGGCATCGTCTTCAGAGGCGCAATAGTCAATTTTGTAGCCCAATTCGTGCAAGAGTGCTTTCGCGATGTCGGTAAAAGCGGTGAGTTGACTTTCGTCCAATTTCGGGAAGAAGATATTGCCGGGTTCGCCGGCTATGCAGGCCAGCAGGCAGATTTCACCGGCTTCGCGGGGCGATACGAAATAGCGGCGGATGTCTTTGGGCGCCGACAGCGGCTGGTTTTTGGCCATCCGTTGCAGAAATCCGTCGGGCAGGCTGCCGTTGGAAAACGCCACATTGGCAAAGCGGGCAGTCGTCACCGGCAGTCGGTCGGCGTAAGCCAGCAACAGGTTTTCCATCAGTTTTTTACCCGCGCCCATCACATTGGCAGGGTTGGCGGCTTTGTCGGTACTGACGCAAAAGAAGCGCTCCGGCGGAAATTGAACCAGTAAATCGAGCAGGGTTTTGGCCTGCAACACATTGTTTTCCAGCATAGCTTCTATGGCGAAGCGATCTTTTTCGGAACGGACGTGTTTGTGCGCCGCGAAATTGGCCACGATCTGAAACGGCCCTTCCTGCCGGAACATGCGCTCAAATACCGGCGCCTCAAACGACATGGGGTAAGTGAGAAAAACAGGCGGCACGGGCAGCTCGTGGGTGCTGCGCAGGTCGCGGGTCAGTTCGGTAAGGCCGTTTTCGTTGATGTCCACGACCACCAAAGCGGCGGGTCGGTATGGCAACATGGCTTTGATGAACGCGCTGCCGATGCTGCCTGCGCCTCCGATGACCAATACGCGGCGGCCTTCAATGCGGCTCCGCAACACGGGGTCGTTGGCTACCATGTCGTAGTAAGTCAGGCTTTTATCTCGCTGAGTGACGTGCCGGGAGATGAAATCTTCCAACTGAAATGCTCGCTTCATGTTCGCTTTGGCTTGGTTTGTCGGGCGAAGGTATGGAACGCGGCCGGAATAAATGGGTGTAAAATGTTGGTATCTGTCTTATCTTGCAACGCCTTTTCTACACAATAAAAAAACCATGCGTCATGCTGACCGAAAATGCCCTCCGATTTCTTTCCGACCTGTCGCTCAACAATGACCGCGACTGGTTTCATGCCAACAAGGCCCGCTATGAAAAAGACGTCAAAAAGCCGTTTGAAGCCTTTGTGGCGGCGCTCATCGAACGGGCGCAGGCACTCGACCCGGCCATATTGATTACGCCTCGGCAGGCCATTTTCCGCATCCATCGGGATACGCGCTTTTCGGCCAACAAAGAGCCGTATAAAACGCATGTATCGGCCATCATTTCGCCCTTCGGTACGCGGCACAAGGAGTATCCGGGGTTTTATGTGCAGGTATCGGCAGATAAGTTGTGGCTGGGTGGCGGCGCTTATTTTTTAGAAAAAGAGAGTTTGCTAAAAATCAGGGAAACCATTGCTGAAAACGGCGAAGAACTGACCGACATCGTTCAACACCCTGATTTTGTGCAACACTACGGCGAAGTGCTGGGCGAAAAAAACAAACGCCTCACACCTGAATTTCAGACGATTGCAACCCAAATGCCGCTCATTGCCAACAAGCAATTTTACTTCATGGCCGAATTGGAACCCGAAGCAGCATTGGGCGCACAGGCATTGGACAGAGCTATGACTTACTATCTGGCCGGCAAGCCTTTGTGCGATTTTCTGGCGCAAGCGATGGGAGACTGAAATTACATTTCTTACCTTTGTCGCCTGTCTAAGGGGCAATAAAAAATAAATTTGCCCCACTACAAAACTGTAAAAATTCCCACATGGACCACCAAGCAATCGAAAACCTCAGAGTAGCGCTGCGCGAGTCGCCGCACAATATTCCCTTGAAACAAATGCTGGCCGAAACCCTTCTGCGGGCAGGCCTCTGGGACGAAGCCGAGCAGGAGTATTCGGAGTTACTGGCCATTTCCGAGGAGGACAGTTACAAAACCGCATTGGCCCGCATATTTTTTGCCCGCGGCGAATACTCCAAATGCAACGTGCTGCTCGAAGCACTGTTGAACAGCAACTACGACGATATGGATGCCCGGCTGCTGCACGCCAAAGCCCTCCTGCGCGAACAACAACCGGAGGCCGCCCGCGAAGCATACCGCAAAGTGCTGGAACTCGACCCCGGATTTACAGATGAAGAATTAGATCAGGCATTGAGGCTCCCGGCAGCTTCCGACGACCTGCTGGACGAAATACTGGGAGACGACAATCTTATTTTTAAACCCGAAATCAACTTCGATGATGTAGGTGGTATGGAGGGCGTGAAAAAAGAAATTGATCTTAAAATCGTCAAGCCGCTGCAGCACCCGGAATTGTACAAGGCTTACGGCAAAAAAACAGGAGGCGGTATCCTGCTGTACGGGCCTCCGGGCTGCGGCAAAACCTTCATTGCCAGGGCTACGGCCGGCCAGATCAACAACCTGTTTCTCAGCGTGGGGCTGGAAGATATTTTAGATATGTGGGTCGGGAGCAGCGAAAAAAACCTGCACCATATTTTTGAAACCGCCCGCGACAACAAACCCTGCGTGCTTTTTATTGATGAAATAGACGCTCTGGGCGCCAGCCGAAACGACATGCGACACTCTGCCGGACGGCAACTCATCAATCAGTTTTTGATGGAACTCGACGGCGTTGAATACAACAACGACGGCATGCTCGTCTTGGGCGCTACCAATGCACCCTGGCATTTAGACGCGGCGTTCAGGCGGCCCGGCAGGTTTGATCGCATCATTTTTGTTCCTCCACCGGATGAGTCGGCCCGGCAGTCAATATTCCGTTTAAAACTCAAAGACAAACCCGTCGAAAATATTGATTTTCAACAACTCGCAAAAAAAACCGAGCATTATTCAGGCGCCGACATCGAAGCCGTCATTGACTTGGCCGTAGAAGAAAAACTGACGGATGCTTTTCAGACAGGACAAATACAAGCCCTTCGTACCAAAGACCTCCTGACGGCCATTACCAAACACAAACCCAGTACTTCCGAGTGGTTGGCCACCGCCAAAAATTACGCCTTGTTTGCCAATAACTCCGGCCTTTACGACGACGTACTGAGCTACCTCAAAATCAAAAAATGATGAATCGAGACGTATTGCAAAAAGTAGAGATACTGATACAGCAGGAAAAGTACAGAGAAGCCCGCCGCATCCTGGAAGACTTGCTCCCACAGTCGCCCGACGACGGGTTCATTTATATGGCATTAGCCGAAGTGTATCAAAATCTGAAGGAGTACGACAAGGCACTGGAATTGATCAATACAGCCATTGGCTTAGAGCCGGAATCGGGAGACGCGTACCAGCGGAAGGCTAATATTCTACTTTCTATGGATCGCTTCAAGGAGGCCGACGATGTATTGGACCGGGCCATTGAACTGTCGCCCTGGGATGCCGACAATTATGGGTTGCGGGCATTCATAATGGCAGCAAATTTACAGTTTGAAGGCGCGCTCTACTGGGCCGACAAAACATTGGAAGCCGATCCGAAAAACTTGCTGGGGCTTAACATCAGAAGCACCTCTCTGATGAAACTTAACAGGCAGGAAGAGTCTTTTCAAACCATAGAAAACGCGCTTGAAGAAGACCCCGACAACCCTTACACCCATGCCAATCATGGTTGGAATTTATTGGAAAGAGGCGATCATCAAAAAGCGCTTATCCACTTCAGGGAGGCCCTCCGCCTTGATCCCGATATGGAATACGCCCGTGACGGCATGGCCGACGCACTGCAAAGCAAGTACTGGCCCTACAGGATGTTTATGAAATATGCCTTCTGGATGGGCAACCTCACCGAGAAGTACAAATGGGGGGTGATCATTGGCTTGTACCTGGCATTGAACGCCCTCAACAATCTGGCCGAACGCAATGAGACACTGCGTCCGTACCTGTATCCCGTGGTAGTGGCCATAACCATTTGGGCTTTTTCTACCTGGATCACGCGCCCATTGAGCAACCTGACGCTGAGATTCCACCCCTTCGGAAAATACCTGCTGAACGACCGGGGCAAAATGGCTACCAATTTTGTGGGTCTGAGCCTGCTGCTTTGTTTGGTCGGGGGGCTGGGATACCTCATTTCAGGCCATTTCGGCTGGGCGGCTCTGGGGGGATTCGGACTTACCATGATGCTTCCCTTAGGTTCGATGCTGACCCGGCAATCCAATTATATATTGCCTGTTTATACAGGCGTTTTGGCAATACTGGGACTGTGGGCGGTTGTCATTGCTTTTTCCGTCAATGAAATGTGGAACACCGTAGCGCTTATTTACATCGGCGGGGTATTTGTTTACCAATGGGTAGCCAATTTTGTCATCATGCGCTCTAATCGGTATTTGTAGAAATCTTTACCGGCCACGCCTCACAAAACACGCCCTTTAGCGGGCTTTCATCCAAATACCCTGCTCATTGATAGAATAATTTGGCCTGTGCCGCCATGCAGGCGTACTATTGTGGGACAAAAATCATTGCATGATGAAGTCTCCGATTCACCTGTACGGAACCCTGTTGCTTGCTTTTTTCATCAGCACAGCGGCCGTAGCACAATCCACCCTCTGGTCTTTGGAAAAATGCGTCAACTACGCGTTGCAGAACTCCCTTCGCATCAAGCAGGCGCAAGCCACCCTGCGCGACGGCGAGCTTTCTGTAAAACAAGGCCAAATGAGCCGCCTGCCTTCCGTGAACGCCAGCAGCGGTCTGGGGGCGCAGTTTGGTCGCACCATTGACCCCTTCACCAACACCTTTGCCACCAGCTCCATTACCTTCAACAGCTTTGGCCTCAACGCAGGCATATTGCTGTACAACGGCGGCAGCGTCAATGCCGGCATCAACAGGAGCAAGTTGGAACTGGAAGCGCGCCAATACGACATGGAAAACACCTCCAATACCCTCGCACTGGAGGTGGCCCGCGCTTATCTTACCATTCTGCTTGCGCAGGAACAATTGGACAATGCCCAGCGCCAACTTACCCTCTCGCGGCAGCAATTGGATCAAACTTCCAAGCTCATCAATGCCGGCGCCCTGCCGCCCAACGACCGCTTAGATGTGGAGGCGCAAATAGCCCGCAATGAGCAGGTGGTCGTCGAAGTGCGCAATGCCGTTACCGGCGCTTATCTCACTCTGCGCCAATTGATGGAATTGCCCGCCGAAGAAACATTGGTCATCGAGCGGCCTCAAATCAATGTGCCCGAAGTAGTGGACGAAGCTACTTTCGCCTTTCCTACGGTGTATTCCACCGCATTGGGCAACCAACCTCAAATCAAAGCCGCCGACATCCGCCTGCGCGCTGCTTCTCACGACATCACCATCGCTCGCTCCGGTATGTTGCCTACCATTACCTTCGGCGGCAACCTCAATACCGCATTTTCCTCTGTGGCACAACGAATTGCAGGGATCAATACGGTGCGGCAATCGCAGATTGTCTTTATCAATGGCCAAACGGTTACCATCGAAACGGACGTACCCTCGGCGGAATTTGAAAAAATTCCGTACTTTTCTCAGTTGAGCAACAACTTCGGGCAGTCGGTCGGCCTCAATATTTCCATTCCGATCTATAATAACCACCGCAACAGCATAGCCGTAGAGCGCGCTCAGTTGGGCGTACTCACCCAGGAATTGCAAAATCGCCAACAGCGGCAATTCCTCCAAACCGCCGTACAGCAGGCCATCAACGATACCAGAGCCGCCCGTGAAGCCTGGTTGGCGGGGCGCCGTGCAGTAGAAGCGGCTCAGGCTGCTTTCGACAATGCGCAGAAACGCTTCGATCTGGGCGCCATCAACGCGTTGCAATACAGCACCGCCCGCATTACCCTCGATTCGGCGCAGGTGGACCTCATCCGGGCCAAGTATCAATACCTCTTCAACCTGAAAAACGTAGAGTTTTACATGGGTAAACCTTTGCAGTTGAATTGATAACCGGAAGGAGCGGTCAGCTTTAGTGCGGCAAATGGCCTGATAAAAGCTGAGCGCTCTGCCGGCGCGTGAGGGGGCTGAAGGAAGCGACCTTGAGGAGCGACTGAAGCACCCGACGGGGCCACAGGCTTCTACCAGCGCCCCGGCACGCCACCCAAAACTGTACGCATCATTCTTTCATTCCGAGCAACTTAAATAAAAGACGAAAGTCATGGCAAAACGCAAAAATAACAACTGGATTCTCTTCGGCCTTCTGGGCGTAGTGGCGCTGCTCGTAGTAGTGGCCGTAGTGAAACAAAAGTCTAAGCCCAAGGGCGAGCAAGTGATGGTGGAAAAGGCGGAAACGCGCACCATCAAAGAAAAAGTAGCCGCCAGCGGCAAGATTTTCCCGGTCACGGAAATCAAAATCAGCTCCGACGTATCAGGCGAGGTGGTCGAATTATATGTGGAAGAAGGCGACTCGGTAGTGGCCGGTCAACTGCTGGCGCGTATTGACCCAGATGCCTATCAGTCGCAGGTAGAGCGCGGCCAGGCAGGCGTGCGCAGCGCACAGGCACAAGCCGCCAACGCCCGCAGCCAAATTGAGACGCTGCGCGCACAAAAAGAGCAGATTGAGGCGCAACTGACCAACGCCCGCGAAATTCACAATCGCAACGAGAAGCTGAAAAAAGAAGGCGTTATCTCCGATGCCGATTTCGACAATTCGCTGTCCAACCTCCGTGCCCTCGAAGCCAATCTTCGCTCTTCCGACGCCAGTATCAAGGCCTCGCAGGAAAGCGTGCGCGCCGCCGAGTTTCAGATTCAGAGCGCCGAAGCAGGATTGCGCGAACTGCAAACCAGCCTCCGCCGCACCACGCAATACGCACCCAAAGGCGGCATCATCTCCAAGCTCAACATCGAAAAAGGCGAGCGCGTAGTAGGTACCATCCAGATGGCCGGCACCGAAATGATGCGCATTGCCGACCTCAGCACCATGGAAGTGCGCGTGGACGTGAGTGAAAACGATATCCCGCGCGTCTCCATCGGCGATTTGGTGGACATCGAAGTGGACGCCTACATTGGCCGCAAGTTCAAGGGCCGCGTCACACAAATTGCCAACTCTGCCAACTCCGCCGGCGGCTTAGGCGCCGCCCTCACTACCGACCAGGTGACCAACTTTGAAGTGCGCATCCTCATCGAACCGGCCTCCTATGCCGACCTCGTGACACCCAAAAAGCCCTATCCTTTCCGGCCAGGTATGTCCGCCTCCGTTGACATCAACACCCAGACGCTCAAGGATGTACTCAGCGTGCCTATCCAGGCCGTCACCACCCGCGAAAAAGAAGGGCTGAAGAAAAAAACCACTACCAACGAAGATGGAGAAGAAGTAGAAGCGGAAAAAACTCTCGACGACCTCATCGAGGTAGTCTTCGTTGCCAAAGGCGATACTGCCCATCTCGTGGAAGTAAAAACCGGCATCCAGGACGACTCTTACATCTACATCATTTCCGGTCTCAAAGCCGGCGACGAAGTCATCAGCGGCCCCTACACCGCCGTATCCCGCAAACTCAAGCAGGGCATGGTTATCCGTCGCGCCACAGAAGACGAACTCAATCCGGCCAAGAAGAAAAAGAAAGAAGAGGATTAACAATTGTTTTGGGCGCCCCCGCCACTCGCAGGCCGCCCCTTCAGCCTTCATCCGGCAAGGGGCGGCCACAAGCAGGCGGGCGGGTCATCCGCTGCATGGCGGCGGTCGAACGTAGCAGAGACATTGCATGCAATGTCCCTACGGCCGACCGCCGCCATTCCGCTACTGCCCCTGGCGC
>DDUV01000024.1 GCA_002344975.1 Saprospiraceae bacterium UBA2329
AGGAAGGTTGGGGTGTCCGTCATAAAAGCCGTCCCACTCTGCTACCGTTATGCGTGATGCTTCGATGTTCTGGGCATGAAGGTCGTATTGATAAGCATAGCGAAAAGAAGATACATACAGAAAGCGACTGTTGGGAGATATGGCGATGCCCCCGGCCCAGGCCGTATCAGCATAGGTGAATTGCACCGGATTGCTCAGTTCACCACTACAGCGGTCAAAATCATATATGCTCACATAGATGGGGTCGCCGGCTGAACCCGTCAGGTGTACATTGGCGTATTTCGAGCCGTCGGGGGAAAAGACTGCCTGGCCGATAGCCTGTGACGGTATGGCCATCCCTATCGACTGGGAGCCGATGGAGTAGAATCCTCTTCGTGTTAACGTGATCTTATAATATTGGTTCGTATCATATTTTCTCACTATAACCCACCAGTCTCTGCCATTAGAATGCTTTACAGCAGTTATTTTACCCATATTCAATGCATCCGAAATCAACACTTCATTTTTTTTTGTCACGGCACCCATTCCGCCACTCATGTTCATATTTATTTCAGAATAATACAAATGAGATGATTGAAACGAGCTTTGGTTCGGAGTCAATTCCTTATCCATCAGAATTAAGCAGTATAGACTGTCATGATCAGGCCAGGGCAATGCCATAGCCCCCTGATCTAAGATGTATCCATAAAGGCCCTGATTGTGTACGCCCGCAGGCCCGGCAGCCAGTCCCGTCCCATTCTCCATTGGCTCATGCAGTACATTCGCAATATAAATGCCGTTGGTGTAAAATAGCAGATTGCCGGCGGTGTCGCATATACTGGCGTTGGCCTGGCTAAAGCTCATTGGGCGAAACTCATAATACATATCCGGCGGAGTGGTGGAAAAATCAATCACAGTGCCGCCAAAAGTTGTGTTAACTGGATTACTGCTATAGCCTAATAGCCAGATTTCATCGTGTTTTTGGCTGAATATGGATGTAAAGGCAAAGAAGTTGAGTAATATAATGATGATCCGCTTCATTCCTGATAAATTAAAAGAGGGTATTCTTCGTAGCGGAAGAATACCGCTCGCGCCGAGGTTCATACCTCGCGTGACTATCCTGCGGGTTCTACCCGCCAACATTCCCTTATTGCTGTTTTGTTTCATTGTGCAATTGTGGATAAAAATCATTTCACTCCAAGTCAGGGCGTAACCCGAAGTTACGGCCTGACCTCGTGTCCGAGGGTAGTGAAGGGGTGACGCGGCGCGTTTTAACGGGGCAGTCACCCCTTCACTAAGCAGGAGAACTACCCGCCCTCAACGCGGCCTCAGCACCAACTTCCCGCTGCCCAAAGCTACGCCCTTTTCCGAAACCAATGCCACAAAATACACCCCTGCGGGCAGTCCCCGCATATCCAATTCCTGCCGGAGGCGGCCATTTACTACCGGGGCGGAAAAGCGCCGCACGATGCGACCGAGGGCGTCGCGTACAGTACCGGCGACTTCAGCCGCCGGAAGTCCCTCGGCGAATAGCGTCGCCGGTACATCGGGGGGTGCGGGATTGGGGAAAAGCTCCAGCCTCAGCCCGCCGCCAGTTGGCTCGCCCGTACTGCTCACCAATACCTGCAGCTCCCGGCACAAGGTATCCGCCCCGCGCGGATTGCTCACTGTGAGGCATACGTTGTACATTCCTTCGGCGGCGTAGCTATGCACGGGGTTGGGTACGGTGTCTGTGGCGCCATCGCCGAAGCTCCAGTGCCAGGTACGGATGTCGTGGTAGGCAGCTTCCTGAAAGGCCACCTCCAAGCCCAGCGGCTCGTGCACCCACTCTGCTACCGGCGGCTGCCGCAGGGTGTCGCAGGGACTGCCCTCCAAGTGGTGGAGGCGGTAGTTGGGGAAGTTGGGAAGGGAGAGTGCGTTTATAGACGGCAACTCGACACAATGCTGGCATACATCACAGGCCAAACCTAAAGAGTCCGGCTGATTAATGACATGCAGGTACCTTACCCCGTTGTTGCTGTTGATATAAATCTTGCCGTCCGGAGCCAGTTGCATCAGATAAAAGGTGGTAGAAAAAGGATTGCCGAAGCCATCCCATACCGCCACTATGATGCGAGATGCCTCAATATCCTCTGCATGAAGGTCATATTGATATACATAGCGGTATGAAGATACATAAAGAAACCGGTTATTGGGGGAGATCGCAACACCTGCACAACTGGCCGTATCCGTATAAGTGAACTGTATGGGGTTACTCAACGTCCCGTTGCAACGGTCGAAGTCGTAGATACTGATATATATGGGGTTGGCAAGACCATATACATGAACACAGGCGTATTTTGTGCCGCCGGGCGAAAAAACAGATTGACCAATTGTATTTGAGGGGATAGGGCTTCCTACTGCCTGTACTCCCTGCACAACCAACCCTTCTATATCAAAGAGTATTCTATAATATTCATTGGTATCATATTTCCTCGTTAGCAGCCACCAGTCGCGGCCATTGGCGTGCTTAGAAGCTGTTATTCTTCCAATATCAAATAAGCCTTCTATTATTTTTTGATTTTTCAGAACGACTCCTCCTAAATAATTATTCATGTCCATATCAATTAATGTGAAGTAAAAATTGCGCGACTCTGTACTTGTTTGTTGCGAATTCAGTTCTCGATCCATGTGAAACAGGTGATACAGACCTCCACTTTCAGGAGTAGGGAGTATCATAGCTCCTTGAGTTAAGATATATCCATAGTTTTGATTTTGTTGAGAATGAGTACCCGGACTTAACCCCATCCCATTTTCCATAGGCTCATTCAACGCATTGGCGACATAAATACCATTGGTGTAAAAAAGCAAATTGCCGGCAGTATCGCACATACTCGCATTGGCTTGGCTAAAAAACATACTTCTGAATTCATAATAAATATCGGGAGGCGTCGTATTGAAATCAACTACGGTTCCAGAGTATATAAGATTGGTCTGACTGTTCTGTCCCAGTAACCAAACATAGTCGTGCTTTTGTCCTTGAGCAGTAAGTATTAAAAAAAACATGCAATGAAATACGAGTAGAATTCTCATTATCCGAGGTATTAAAAACAGGAGTATCTCCTGCGGCATGCTGCCACAGAAAATACTCCTGTAGATTGCAATTGTTCCATCCGTTTGGGCTGCAAAGGGCGCAGTGAAAAACGCTCCAAAAATCTTGGAAGGGGATAGAAGGAGGGCAGTTTTCATGGCAAATTATTTTATGGTAAAAAGTAACGAAAATACAGGGGAACGCGGCTTTTCCGCAGGGTAAAACTTAATAGCACAGGCAAATGTAATGACCAGAGTGGGAAAAGCGAAAGAAATGGGGGTGTTTTTTTTACAAAAATGTCAGGGTATAGTAAAGGGGCGACTTGGCAAGTTTCAGCCCGGCAGTCACCCCTTCACTAAGCCGAAAAAAGGCCCTCCCGATGATTTCGAGAGAGCCTTTTTCTTGTTATATATCTGAAACTGAATCGCTTATTTCACTATCGTGATATCGCCCATAATGATCTCGCCCTCAGCGATGTTCAGGCGCAGGATGTAATAGTATGTACCCTGCGGCAATTCCTGCCCCGACTGGTTGACGCCGCGCCAGTTGTTGAGATAGGGAGCAGCGCGGAATACCTGATCGTTCCAACGGTTGAAAATAATCAACTCGTTGTTGGGGTACAAATCCGGATTGTCTCTCAACTGATCGAAAATCAACTCCTCATTGAGGCCGTCTCCGTTGGGCGTGATGCCGTTGGGCTGGTTGTAAACGATGGTGGTGCGCTCCACGTCTATTTGCACAAAAGCTTCGGCGCACAAATCCGGGCACTGCGTATTGCAAATCTGATAACGAACCTGCGTCTGCCCGAATGCTCCGCGCGGCACGCTGTAATACAAGGTGCCGTTGACGATGCTGTCCACCGTACCAAATTCCGGTTGGGTCAGAACGGTGATAGTAAAGCCGGGAGCGCCGAAAAGCTGGTCGTTGGCTGCAATGTTCACAGAGCCGCTGAACACGCCCGAAGCCAGCGCCAACATGTCGTTGCCTGCTACCGGACCCCGCTGCACATTTACAGTAATCGTGTCTGCGCTGTAGCTCTGGCAAGCTGCCGTAGAGAGCGTCCACACAAAGCGGTTGTCGCCGGGTTGGGCATTGGTCACGTTGGTTTGCGCCGTATTGGGGCTGACCACTACGCCGGAACCCAAGCTGCGCCACATACCCGTCACCCCGCTTGGCAACATGGCATCCAGCATGATGTCGCCGCCGCACACGCCGAAGTCTTCTCCGGCCATGGCGCTGGGCAGGTTGTTTTGTATCGTTACCATTACGGTAGCGGTATCGCGGCAACCATTGGTATTGTCGGTCACAATCAACTGATAAGTGCCGGCCGTATTCACTACCGGCGTGGCAATGGTGGTACCGTTGATGGGGCCGCCGCCGCTGATCGCGCTCCACAAATAACCTAAGCTGCCCGCCGGCGTTGAACCGGATCCATCCAGCGTCACATCGGTGCCGTTGCAGTTGATCGTCTGGTCGGCGCCGGCATTGGCTACGGGAGGTGTATTGTTGGCCGTTACCGTTACGGTATCTCTGGCTTCGCAGCCGTTTTGGTTGTTTCTGATGAATAATTCGTAGCGACCGCCCGTAGTGGCGTTCACTTGCAGCGGGTTGCCTGTCGGCGTCACCGTGCCTCCATCAAGGCCGTTCCAGGTGATGGTGAAATTGGGGCCGTTGGAAGAGCCGTTGCCATTCAGGGAAACCTGGGTGAGCGTACAGGTCAGCGCTTGCGGATCGGCGATGGTGGCCGTAGGAGCAGCCTGATTCACCGTCACGCCAATGGTATCGCGGCTGACGCAACCGTTGGAACTGTCTCTCACCACCAATTCATAGGTACCCGCAGCGGTGGTCGTCACCTGCAAGGGCGCAATTTGATTGAGTGGGCCGCCTGCAACAGCATTCCATTGGTAGCTAAACTCCGGCCCGGCCGATGAGCCGTTTCCATTGAGGCTCACTACCGTAGTAATACAACTCACAACCGTATCGGGGCTGGAAATCGTGGCGATGGGAAAATCGCGATCCAAACCAACCACCACTTCATTTTCACCCACACATCCGTTGGCCGGATTGGTGACACGCACCGTGTAAGTGCCCTGCTCGCTGACCACAATGGTAAGGCTGTCGGGAGAAATGGAAACGATATTGCCGGCAGGACTGGTGATGCTCCAAACGATGTTGAAATCAGGATTGAAGGGCGTGTAAGCAATGTGCGCCGTGATGGTTGTACTGTCGCAAGTGATGAAGCGTTCGATGGACGGGCCGAGTACCGCTACTGCGGGAGGAGTGCCGTCCTGTGAAATGATCGTTGTATCGGTAGCCGTACAGCCATTGACTGGATTGACGACCTCCAAGATGTAAGTGCCAGGCGCATTCACGATGAGCGCAGGGTCCGTTCCGAGTACCGGCGATCCCACACTACCGAGGTACCATCTGAGGTTGGCGCCGGGCGTAGAACCGGTTGACGTAATGGAATACGCAACAGCCACGCAGGTGAGCGTAAAGTCATCGCCGGAAACGGCAACCGGCGGCTCTCTGTCCACAATCACAACTACAGAATCTGAGGCGGTACATTGGTTGGCCGGGTTGGTGGCCGTGAGGATGTAAGTGCCGGCCGTTTCCGTTTGCGGAGTCTGACTCATTTCAGTGCCTCCCACCAACTGACCACCGTTCGCACTTTGCCATTGAAAGTTGAAAGCGCCGTTGAAAGTTACCGATCCCGGAATGGTAACCCGGTTGGTATTACAATCTAAGCGCAAGGTATCCGATGCAATGGCCACAGTGGGCACGTCATTACTGGCGCCAACCGACAAAGTATCCGTAGCAGAACATCCGTTGACCTGATCGGTCACTCGCAGTACATAATTACCTAAAACAGAAACCGTTACTGTGTCGGTGGTTGCCACTTGCATACCGTCAGGGCCGAACCATGCGTACGAAACTCCATTGACTCCCGACACCCCGGTTCCTCTCAGCAAGGCTGATTCTCCGGCACAGCCAATGGTCTGATCCATGCCTGCATTGGCGGTTGGCGGTATGGAGTCGGCTTGTATCGTCACGGTTGCCTCGCTGAAGCAACCATTGTTCGGATTGGTAGCGCGGAAGGTATAGTCGCCCGGCAGCGTCATCACCGGATTTTGCAGCAAATGCCCGATGATGCCGGTAGTGTCGCCGGAGCTGTTGGTCCAGTTGAACAACATACCCGGTACGCTTCCCGTAACAATATTACCCGTCATGGGGATGGTATTGAAAAGGCAAGTCCAGGTTGGAGGCGGGACAACACCCACGATGGGCGCCAGTGTGTCTATGAATACTTCGACCGAATCAATGCGGGAGCAGCCGGTGAACACATTCAATACTTCCAATGCGTAGAATCCGGGCGTCGTTACGGTCAGCGTCGAGGTTTGTTCGCTCAGTTCTACCCCGTTGGAGTACCAGCGAAAATCGTAATTACCGCCGGAGGGCGCTTCTGCAAAAATCCGAATCTGCGTAGAATCGCAACTCAGAGAATCCGGCATAGCCAACACGAAGTTGGGCAGCGCCGTACTGTCTGCAATCACAACGGTATCTATTGCCGTACAAAGGTTAAACAGGTCTCTGACAAAAACCTGAAAAGTGCCCGGCGTGGTGGCTATGGCATTGAGCGTCGCTTCCGACCCAAAAAACAAAGAGCCGCCGTCTAAAGGCGTCCACAATACTTCAAAAGAGGTGGAGTTGGTCACTGTGGCGTTGATGACTACTTCGTCGTCATTACAGGTGAAAGCCAGATCAGGGCCGGCATTCACTACCGGCACATCCGCCGTCAGGCTTACCGTAACGGTATCTGTGGCAGAACAACCATTGACAAGGTCGGTAACGACCAGCAAATAGCTGCCCGGTGTGCTCGTTTCGTAGGTGGCTGTCGGCGAAAGCACGGTATTGTCTAATGTCGTCCATCGAATATCAATCGCATTGGTACCCGAAGAAGAGGAGCCGTCCAATATGATGCTCCCGCTACACCCAATAACAGGGTCTGAACCACCGACTGCCAAAGGCGCAATGGCGCCGTCTTCTACCACAACCGTATCTCTGGCAATACATCCACTCAGTTGGTAGCGCACTTCAAGCGCGTAAGTTCCGGCGCCCACTACGCGCGGAGATGAGAGCGCCTGATCTCCGGCAACGATGCTGCCTCCGTTGAGGGCCGCCCAGAGGTAAGTTACAGTGTCGCCGGTGCTGCTCATGCTGCCGTTGAGAGTAACGGTATCCGAAGTACAGGTTGTCAATTGTATTTCTCCGGCATCGGCAATGGGCAGGTTGGGCTGGCTGATGTTGACCGTGTCGCTCACTACGCAACCGCTGGCTCTGTTGGTGACGGACAAGATGTAGATGCCCTGTTGCAGCGCCAGAGCAAGCGTATTGGTATCCGGCTGAGCCAACATGCCCCCCAGTGTGGTCCATTTGTATCCATAATTGGCTCCCTGGCTGGCCTGGCCTTGTATGCCCAACACCGGCGATCCGTCGCAGGGGAAGGGGCGATCCGGGCCAGCATCAACCGTCGGTGCATCGGCAGCCAGCGGCACATAGAACGTATCTACCCGCACCGTGGCCGGAATATTGTTGTCGCGTGTGGTCACAATGATCTGTCCTTCAGCGAGATTTCGGCCAAGCAGCGGCATAAATTGCAGCGGCTCGGTCTCCCAGGTATTGCCGTAAGGCGGCTTTCCGCCAATGACCTCCAGTTCAATACGTCCGTCACGGCCGCCGGGACAGCTCACCGGGATGATGGTAGCATTCACGATGATGAGCTTATCGGCCACACAAACTTCCCCGTTGCGCCACACCAAACTGCCGATTCCAGCGGTGGTAAGTACAGTCGGCGCAGGATCGCGTATGATGTCAATTTTGTGACAGGCGCCGTCGGCTTCTCCAATGGCCGCAAAACACAGTTCAAACAAAATCGTGCTGTCAGGGAGCATACTGCCTGCAAAGTTGACCCAATCAAATTCTATGATACCCAGGCCGGCCGACGTGGTGGTGAAGGAGGAAACGCTGAGGCCCGGCAATGAAGCTAAGTTGTTGACTCCTGTAAATTGCAGATTGCTTGGATTGAAACTCACTTCAAAATGCGCCTCCGTGATGTTGTCGAAACTGGCCACCCGGAAAGGCACGCAAACGGTATCGCGCCAAGCTGTATTGATGTTTCCAACCGTCATAAAAAATCCTTCCGGGAACAGGGAGCACACTTCGCCATCCTGAGAGGTGATTCCGATGTTGTTGCCGTTGGAGAAAGACGTAACAGCCTCCCGCGTGAGCGGATCGTCGTTGATTTGCACGGCTTCGCAATCGCCGGGCTGGCCCACTACCACAAAACAAACCCTGAACAAAGCCGTGCCGTCGGGGCGCGTCACGGGCGTCATGGTACTCCAGTCAAATGTAACGGTACCGGAAGACTGCCCCTGCAAACCAAAGTTGACCAAAGGCACTACGCCCGGCAGGTTGAGGGCATTGATGGAGACAAATTGAAGATGGAGGGGATCCCAATTGAGGGAATATCTCAGTCGGGTGATGTTGGTAAAATTGGCGGCGGTGATGTCCACGCATACCTGCTGATTGAGTTGCGCGGAGGCGTCGCTCACCGTGAGTGTAATGCCGGTGGGCTGGTTGATGACCACTTCGCAGTTGCTGGGATTGATGCCGATGTTGGGCGCATTGAGGTTGTTCACCTGCACTAACGGCAGCGGTCCGCCGGCGGTCACCGGGCTATTGCCGCCCACGCCTATCACCCGGAAGCATATTTCGTAATGCACGGTGCCGTTGGGAATAAAGGCGTTGTTATTACCGGTGCGTACCCAATTGACGCCCAAAACGCCGGCCTGCACATTGGCCGTAGAAAAGCTATTGGCCACGTTGAAGTTGGCAATGCCGTTGGTGGTCACGTTGGATACGTTGACAAACTCAAGCAGAGCGGGATTCCATTCTATCAGGTAGTTGAAGGCCGCCACGTTGAAGAAATTCTGAGAGGTGACCTGCACACAAAAAGTTTCGCCGAGGTTGCGCGCCGGGCCGCAACTGATGTTGATGGGCATGCCGGTAGGATCGCAATCAGAGGCCGTAACGCGACCATTGCGAGGCAAAACCATGATGTCGAAATTTTGCACAATGGTATTGCCGAACTCTATGGGAGTTGGAGTTTCTCCAAATGAAATCATCGAAGCCGACTCGCAAGGACCGACGATTCGGTAACACACCTGAAAAAGCAAGGTGCTGTCCAACAGCGTGATACCGGCATTATTCGGCGGCGTATAAGACCACGAAACCGTGATGGTGCCTTCGGGCAGGTTGGGCGGAAGCCCCATGTTGGCTTGTGAGAAGTTGGGCAGGTTGCCGGGAATAACTACGTTTTGGAAACTCAACACTGCCGGGTCGTAATTAATTGTAAACTGCATGCTGTTGAGATCGTCGAAGCCGGTAAGACGGTAGTCCACGCAAATCAAATCGCCCGAATTGCCCTGTTCCTGCGAAGCAATCAGTTCTACCGGACGCACACAATTGGTTACAATTCCGTCATTGTTGATAAGACCGACATTGAGGCAGGAGCTGTTGTCTTTGGTCACATAAGGATTGGGGCCTACGCCAATGTTTGTGCTTTCTCCGTAAGTATCGGAAAGCATGGTAAAGCACAACTTGAATATCGAAGGTCGGCATTGCCCGAAGCAGTCGTCTAATGTAACGCCCGTTGCACCCGGAGTGTTGCAGTTGGCCACGCTCCAACTGATCGTCAGAACGCCGCTCGCAGCAGCACTGGCATCTACGTTGGTACCCACCGTAAAGCCCGGCAAAGTAGGCATGGTGAGGTTGACGTATTGGAGTATCGTCGGGTCCCAGCGAATTTGGTAGCTGGTTCCTGTGATATTGGAAAAGTTGACCACCGAAACATCCACACAGAGGTTTTCACCCTCGCAGGCGGTTTCGTTGCTGAAATAAAAACCAGGTTGAGCCATCAAGCCGGCAGTAGTAGCGAGGCTCAATGTTATCCATAAAATTATCTTTTTCATGCGCAGATTGGATTTGGACAAAAAAAGTTGTCAAGTGTCATGGGAAAGCGGATCAGCGATCCAAAGAGAGCGTCAGGTTGATTTCATGTGTAGCGCCTATGCTCGGCCCGAAGGAACTGAACGAATAGTCAAAACCATACCCGATGCGGAATATATTGTCAAAGCCGAGGTTCTGCCCCAGCAGGAAGCCGGTTTCCAAATGTACGGCCTTGGCCGAAGACGCGCCGGCGCCCACCCAGAGGCTCCCCGGAATCTGGTAGCGCAGATTCACGTCCACGTTGATCGGGGCGTTGGGCGCATACTTAAACAGGACGGAGGGTTCGATGAAACCATCGTCGCCCACAAACTTGTAAAAGCCTATGGAGCCGTAGATGTGCTGCACGCGTTTGGTGAAAAACTGGCCGTTTTCGTTTTTAAACGTGAGGTCCAATCCCAATGCCTGCGGCATAGACAAGCCGGTATAGAAGAAGTTGCCGTCTCCCACCATTTGGTAATAATACAGACCCAGGCCCACATCAGGGAAGATGCGCGTCTGGTCGGCGCTGCCCAATACGTCGCCGTCGTCGCGCAGTACCAACTCGGAGGCTTTCACCCGATATTGTACCGCGCCGGCAGTAAGAGCCAGAGCCAGACCGCCATACTCGGCGTCGCCGGTAATGACGCCGCCGATTCGACCGTAAATGCCGGTGAATCCGGTAGGCCCGGTCTGGTCATTGACGATGTGCCCGCCAAACATGGGCGTAACACCGGCATAACGTTTGTTGACAAACGACATGCGCAAAGTCTGCGTACGGGGCGCAGATTTGATGCCGGTCCACTGCGCTCTGTAAGAGGCGCCGAAGGTCATGTTGTTGCCAAAGGTGAGAAAATCGCTTTCCATAGCGGCCGGATTAATAATCACGGCGTTTTCACGGTACTGCGTGAAAAGAGAAAGCTGTTGGCCATGCGATGCAATACTACATAGCAGTAACGCCACAGGCAGAAGCGTGCGTAATACGTTCATGGGACGAGTGCGTTTTTGAGATTCCCAAAATGATTGATTCAAATATTCTGTGCCACCCACGACAGGAGGCTGTTGTTAATGCTTCGTGTGTCGGATATTCGTGGGCTTTCTCACAGTAGCTTTTGAAGAGATTGAAAAGCGGACGCAAATATCGCTGCCTTTCTCAAAAATTCTATACCTGAGCGAGAATAATTTATAAATCGGCTGTTTTTTAACTTTTTTTCAGTCGGCAGGCTTACGAAGCGCGCGCTATCCACCGGAGCGCTTGGAGCCGGAATAGCCCGCCTGCAATAAAATTTGCAACACCCGCTCGCGGTGATCGCCCTGCACCATGATCTCGCCGTCTTTGGCCGCGCCGCCCACGCCGCACTTGGTTTTGAGCATTTTGCCTAAGGCTTCCAATTCGGATTGCGGCCCGACGAATCCGGTTACCAAAGTGACTTCTTTGCCGCCGCGCTGCTTGCGATCCAAAGATACGCGCAGCTTTTGCTGTTGGGCGGGCAACAACTCGGCTTCCTCCTGCTCTTCGTAGCGATAGGCAAAATCAGGGTCGGTGGAGAAGACGACGCCGTCGCGGTTTTTGTTCTTTTTACTCATTTTTTGCTCGGTTGGACTGCGGGCAAAGGTACATATTCCTGCACAAGCAGAAAGCAACACAGAATTGTAGTGTGATTGTGATTATTGTTGAGCCTACTTATTCGAATTGTTTTGAAAATATGTTCTCAACTTTTCTCTCAGTTCTGCCTCTACTTCCAATTTTCCGGCCAGATTCACGGTTTCCTGAGGTTCGGAAAGGTAATCATACAGTTCTACGGCCAGCAGGCGTCCATCCAACGGAGATTGGCCTTCCGTATATTTGCAAGAGTACCAGGCCGTATATCGGTAGCGCTGCGTACGCAAAGAATAACCCATTTCATTCAGATAAGGAAACATGCCCTGCCAGAAATTTGCCTTGGCTTGGCCGGCTTCCACAGGCTCATTTCCCCATGGATAAACCATATTGCTCAATCCGCCACGAGCGGCCCATTCCCATTCGGCCTCTGTGGGCAAACGCTTGCCCGCCCACTTGCAATAAGCCGTCGCATCTTCCCAGGCCACTTGTACCACCGGATGGTTCATGCGGTCTTCAATGCTGCTGCCAGGGCCTTCCGGTTGTTTCCAATGTGCGCCCAAAGTCCAGGCCCACCAGCGTCCGGGATCGTCTAAAGGCACGGGATGCTTGGAGGCCCGAAATACCAATGCGCCCGGCTGCAGGAGGCTGTCTGCCGGCTTGGGAGTGCCGGGAGGCAATTCTTTTTGCATTTCCTCCCAAACAATGGGGCGTTCTGCCACGGTCACATAACCGGTAGCTTTCACAAACTCAGCAAACTGAGCATTGGTAACTTCATGCTCGTCCATCCAAAAAGCATGGATTTCTACATCGTGTTTGGGAAACTCGTTGGCGTCGGCCTGCTCATTGTCGCCGCCCATTTGCAACATGCCGGACGGAACGAGTACCATGCCGTCTTTTCGGGACACGGCTTTGTCGGCCGATGAAAAACCGGCCTCGTTCATACATGCGCTCACAACGACTGCTAAGCATATACAACATGCTGCAATGCTCTCGGTATGGATGATTTTCATGTCGCTTTTTGAGAGGCAAGTTAATTACACCAATGCAGGAAATGGTTGTTGAAAAACCGGATAAGTTGATTTCCCAACCATTCATGACAATTTTTCAACCTTTTTTCTTCAACATTACCCAGCCTTCCGGGCCTGTACGCATCATTTCAACACCACGGTACCCAATTCCAGCGCCAGCTCGTTTCTGATTTCCAGCAGGCGTTGGTGTACTTTGAGGTGGGCCGCTAAGCGCTCCATGTCTCCGGCAGCGGTGAGTTCTTTGATGCGGGTGTGATTGCGCTCCGACATGCGCATGATTTTGCGCAACTTGAACCGTTTCAGCGCTTGCAGGCTGTCTTCCTGAAAATTGTCGTCGGGCATCTTTTGCATGCGCAGGTATATCTCCCAGCGATTGGCCCAGTTTTCACTGTATTCGTAAGGCTCGCTCAACAGGTTTACGGCCAGCAGACTGATCTCCGGGTCGGAATGGTGCAGGAAATAATTGGTGTTCAGTTGCGAGCGGCGGTTTGCCAGACAGGCCAGCACCTCGCGGGCCACTTTGGCGTACAAGGGGTTGTCAAACTCGTCCAATACATCCTCTATATTGCTGATAATGTACTCAGCCACAGATAGATGGTCGTCTTTGTCAAACTCCTCGTGACTGAAAGCAATGAGTATGCGGGCTATGTCTTTTTCCTGAAATTCGTCGCCTACTACATTGGCCTTCCTCGCTGCCTCCTGCTCCGGCGCTTGCCCCGCAGGTACGGGTACGGCATCTGTATCGCTGCTGACGTCGGCAGGCGAGCGCTCTCCTTCTCTGCCCGGTGCGTGTCTTTTTTGCATTTGGGCAAGTACCAATTTGTTGGTCTCGCTCATCAGAATGGCCTCGTCCACCTGCGCCACGCGGGCACACTCCTGTACGAACAGCGAGCGCTTCACCGGATCGGGTATTTTGGCAATGCTCGTCACAATATCGCGCACCACGCCGCTGCGTTTCACCGGGTCGGAGCCGGCCTCCTGCATCAACAAATCTGCTTTAAACAGAATGAAGTCTTTGGCCTGCCGGGCAATGTATTCTGTAAATGCCGTGGCGCCCACTCTGGCGAGGTAGGAATCGGGGTCTTCGCGGTCGGGCAGCAGCACGATGCGCACATTGAGGTCCTGCTCCAGCACCAAATCCAATCCCCGCAGCGCCGCCTTGATACCCGCCGGGTCGCCGTCGTACAGGATTTTAATGTTGTTGGTATTGCGTTTGATGAGGCCGATCTGCTCTACCGTGAGGGCGGTGCCGGAAGAGGCCACCACGTTTTCGATACCGGCCTGATGCAGGGAAATAACGTCGGTATAACCCTCCACGAGGATGCACTCGTCTTTTTCGCGGATGGCTTTCCGGGCCTGGTAGGCGCCGTACAACACCTTGCTTTTCAGGTAGATGTCGGTTTCCGGCGAATTGATGTATTTGGGCGCTTTGACGTCTTTGGCCATGATGCGCCCGGCAAAGGCGATGACCTTGCCGCTCATGCCGTGAATGGGAAAGATGACCCGGTCGCGAAAGAAATCGCGGGGCGGCAGGTTGCGGCTTGCATCGGGGGGGCTGCACAGGCCGAGATTGAACAACATCTGCTGATCGTAGCCGGCGGCAGTGGCGGTGGTGAGGAACTGATCGCGCTTTTCGGGCGCATAGCCCAGTCCGAATTTCTGAATGGTTTCTTCCCGGAAGCCGCGTTCACGGAAGTAGCTCAAACCCACGCTGCGGCCTCGGTCGGTATTGACAAGCTGATTTTGAAAGAATTCCAGCGCATACTGATTGATGATGTACAGGCTGTCGGCTACCCGGCGCTCCTCGGCAGCCTCGCGGGAACTCTCAATTTCCTCTATCTGGATGCCGTATTTTTTGGCAATGTATTTGAGCGCCTCCGGGAAGGTGAAGCGCTCCAACTCCATCAAAAACTGCACGGCATTGCCGCCTTTGCCACAGCCGAAACACTTGAAAATGTTGCGCGCCGGCGAGACGTTGAAGGAGGGCGTTTTTTCGTGATGAAAAGGGCACAGGCCGATCAGGTTCGTACCCCTGCGCCGCAGCGAAACGAAGTCTTGCACCACATCCTCGATTTTGACGGTATCGAGGATTTCCTGAACGCTTTTTTGAGTTATCATCGGATCAAAAAGAACTCAACGGATTTCGGCGAGAATCGAATATTGTCTGCATGATCGGGCCGGCGGGTCAATTGCAGCAGTGCGGTGTTGCGCTGGTCTTTTGGCAAAGCAGCGCCCCTCAGATCGGCAGTTATTTCAAAGTCCTCAGCAATCGTGCTGTCGTATCGGCTCAGCCCCAGCGTGCAGGTGATCTGAATGTTTTTGGGGAAAACCCGAACACTGTCGGCATCGTGCAATACCGTGACGGGCACCCAAAATGTTTTTTCCGACAATTGCTCTACCGAAATTTTCACTTTCACCTTGTCGGCGCTGATATATACCCCCTTGGGAGGCGGGCGGAGATCAACCGTTTGATCCACCGTCTTTTTCAGTTGTTCCAGCACCACCGAATCGGTAGGCCACTCCCCTACCCCGGCCAATTGAGACTCCGGGCCGGTCAAGGTCACGCTGTCGGGGCTGATTTCCGGATCGCGTTGTAGCTGGTAGCCCGGCACAAAACTGAACCGATGCCGAAATCCTACCGGTACGCGTTTGGACGATTTTTCCTCCAACAGCAGCACAATGTCGTCGTAGTTCAGTTCCACAATGCTCATGCTGCCGGAACCGAGGCGGCTCAGGATTTCGCTGCGCAACTGCCCCCGGCTGAGTACAAACCGATCTTTTACGCCGCGCAAATCGTAGCTGAGCGACACCTGAGAACTCCGCAAAAAGTCAAAGAGCAATTCCCATCCCGTGCCTTCTATGGTGGCGGTGATGTCTTTTGGAGGCAAGGCCGAAAACACTTTGCCCTCCGGCAATGAGAAGTACAATTCTACGGTTTTTTCCGAACGGTAAGTGCCTGACAGTTTTACCAAGAGCCAAAACACGAGCGCAATGCCCATGCAAATGCCGAGTATTTTGCGGTCTTCTCCGGTCGGAAACTCAATTAGACTCCTTCTCTTCCTCTTTTGGCTTGTTTTTTCCTCCGGCATAGACGGCATCGGTCATTTCTTTAGAAATCGAGTTTTTGGTCACCCGCACGAAGAGTTTGTTGGCCAATTCTACGGTCACAATGTCGCCGTCCATTTTGTTGATACGGCCCAGAAAACCGCTCGTAGTCACGATGTCGTCGCCTTTTTGCAGGCTCTCCATAAACGTGCGCTGTTCCTTTTGGCGCTTGGCCTGCGGGCGCAACAAGAAGAACCAGAAAACGAGCATCATAGCTCCAAAAAACAAAAGGCTGCCGGTGTCGAAACCTCCTGCCTGAAGAAAAACGGGTTGGAATGTGTTGAACATGAACGTATTGATTGATGAATGTTTTTGTTTCGGGTAGGAACGGCTGCTGGCTTTTAGCCGCAAGCTGCAAGCTGTGCCATCCTAAGCTTCGCACCGCCTACTGCTCCCCGCTCCCGCTCTCCCCGCTCGCCTTCACATTCGCCATGATGGTAATATTCGTGGCATTCGGGTACGTATTGGCCGTCACGACGATTGGTTTGTTTTGAGGACCTTCTTTCCCTGATGGATCGAAGCGCACTTCTATTTTGCCGCCGGCGCCGGGCGCTATCGGGTCTTTGGGCCAGTGCGGCACGGTACATCCGCAGTTGCCCCGCACATGCGCTATGACCAAAGGCGCTTTACCGGTATTGGTAAACTCAAATGTGTGGCTTACGATGTTTTTGTCATCTATATCGCCGAAGTCAAAAACAGGTTGGGAGAAATTGATGCTCGCCATTTGGCCTGCATCGGCGGGCGCGTCGGCGCTGATCGGATTGCGAATCAGGTCGGCATTGCTGCTGCCTTTGGGCATGCGGATTTCCTGTACGGTATCGCCGGAAGCGGACGCCGGTTGCTCTCCGCATCCGGTCAAAAGGAGCAAAGCCAAGCCAAAGAAAGCCGGCAACAAAAGATGGCAACGCGAGAAATGCTGTCTCAAAGCGAGTCTATTTAGTGATCTGTCGGCGCCTGATGGGCGGGCAACGGTCTGTCGCCTTACTGTCAGGCAAGTGTCGCGACAAAGGTATAAATTTCCCGATCAAAAAGAAGCCGGGTGCGGTATGCGAATGGTGCGCAACTCCATTTTGCCCTGGCGCTCCGACTCCGGCAGCGGCACGCGGCGGTATTCCGTGTATGCCTCGTCGCGGTACGTCTGAGTTTGTACGATGGCCAATATTTTGATGGTCACATTGATGCCGTCCACCATATTGTCATTGGACAGTTGGAAGGTAAAATGCCCCTGCAAAGGCGCCTCCATGCGACGATACGCCACGATGCTGTTGCCGCTGTCTATTTGTTTGCCGCTGTCGTTCCAGAGGGTAAACCTCACATTGTCGCCTTTCGGCGGATTGCTGAACATCGCCACGCCTTTCACTGCCAGCAATGCCAGCGCGCCGTATCCGCCCGACATGAGGCCCAGCCCCGAAGCGGCATCGGCTACTTTGCTCACCGCCTTGATGTTGGCGTCCTGAAAACTGCGGTCGGCTTCGTCGCCGACGCCGATCCAGTAGGCCCAGCTCGTCACTTCGCTCACCGATGCGGGATTTTGGCGGTTGGGCAGGTAGCGGTTTTCGGGCAGTTTGAATTTGGTTTCCGACATATTGCTGCCGTAAACCTTGCCCGAACGGGAAAAAATGCGTTCGGTTTTTTCCAATACCGTGACGGCAGAAGTATCTGTTTTGGCCAATACGCGGCGGTTTTTCACTTCGGGCACATCGGTCCAGGCGGGCCGCTCCGTTTTGCCTTTCATATAAAAGGTGTCAATGCGCTCCTCCCATCTCACAGCGGTATCAAACAGGCGCAGGTCATCGGAGGCCGGGCGGCGCTGTATGGCAATGCGACAGAGCCTTTCGCCGGAAGCATTGCTGAACCGAAAGCGATACACACCGGTAGCGGGCACCCTGATTTTTTGATCGCGGGTATCGGCAATGTCTCGGGCGGCATAGCGCACCTGTTCGGGCCAGGTAGTGATTTGTACTTCCTGAAGCAGCCGATTTTCGGTTTCAAAAAAGGAAAACAGGATTTCGTCGTCGGCGGCAAAGCTGTAAAACAGTTCTTTGGTTTCTTTACCCGACAAGCGCAGGGTCATATCGGCCACCGTGAGGGGCTGCTGGGCTTGCATTGCCGAAGCAAACAGAAAGGCGGCGACAATGGCCGAAACGAATGATTTCATAAATGTTCTTGGTTGATAAAGTTATGTCGCGATATTGCCCGTAAAAACAACAGGGCCTTCGCCAAAGTTGCAGGCTGCTGCGTCGGGAAAAAAGAGGATATTGTATCTTCCGCCAACATTGCCTCCATTAATGGAGTGAGAATAAATCCTCTAACCCCGGCGTGCGCGCCACATTGAAGCCCTCGGCAAATTCATACCCTGCATCCCGGCCATACGAACGGCCTTTGGCATAAATGAACTCCATAAAATCAGCGCCGGAAATGGGCGTGGAAAGCTCGCCGGCGTACTCCGCTTCAGCAGCAGACAAGAAGAACTGAGAGCGGAATGCCTGGATGAGTTCTATTTTGCGTTCGATGTAGGGCGCGATGTCCACCACAAAATCAGGCTTCAGATTTCGGTCCTGAATATAGTGGTAAACGGCTTTGGGGCGCCAGCGTTCCTGCGCGGCTCCCGATTCGTCGAAGGTGGCGATTTTGGCCAGACCTGAGTAAAAACAGGCATCGGCGGTGAGTTTGGCGGCGCGGCCATGATCGGGATGGCGGTCGTCTAAGGCATTGGCGAGCACGATTTCGGGTTGGTGTTGCCGAATGACGCGGATGATTTGCAGCAGGGCTTCCTGCGTGTAGCTGAAGAATCCGTCTTGCAGGCATATATTTTTGCGAAAAGCAGCGCCCATAAGTCGGGCCGATTCGGCGGCTTCGCGGTCGCGTATATCGGCATTGCCGCGGGTACCCAGTTCGCCACGCGTGAGGTCGAGCAAGCCCGCCGTTTTGCCTTGGTCAATGTGACGCAGGAGGGTTCCGGAGGCGCTGAGTTCCACATCGTCGGGGTGAACGCCTATGGCAAGGATGTCTATTTTCATGGTGAAGAGATTGAGCGTTTTCAAACCAATGAAGTGCAAAAATGGTTTAGCCGACAAAAGTAAGTTATGCGCCGCACAACATTTGCATTGGTTATTTTGCTCCTTGTGGGGGCATTGCTGTGGGCCTGCGAAAACCGGCGCTCGTATCGCCAGGGCGAGAGTTTGTACAAAACCCACTGCGCCTCCTGCCATATAGACGACGGACTGGGGCTTCGGGGTGTCATTCCACCTTTGGCCGGCTCCGATTATTTGGCCCGCGATCCGACGCGTACAGCCTGCATCATTCGGAATGGATTGCAGGGGGAGATTATCGTCAACGGCATTACCTACAAAGAACCCATGGCGGCCATTCCGCAATTGAGCGATTTTCAGATTGCCAACATCATCAATTACATCAATTCGGCTTGGGGCAATGAACTGGGCTATGTGTCGGTGCCGGAGATCAGGAAGCGACTGGAGGAGTGTGGTGGGCGGTAGGCGGTGCTCGGTAGGCGGTGGGCGGTGCTCGGTAGGCGGTGCTCAGCGCGAGGGGATCCGGAACCTTGAACGGTCATTTCGTGTAAGCGAAAGCGGAGTTCGGGCAACTCGTGCCGCGAGGTGGGAACTGCCAACGGCAGTTCAATTTGAATAGCCCCGCGTCCGACGTAAGGAGGAACGCGGGGTAGCGGTCGCAATGAGCGCAACCCCCAACGGGGGTTGAATGTCTGATGAGCGGGTGTGAATCATAACATTGAACCCCTGTTCAGGGGTTCTTCCTCTCGCGACATTCAAACCCCGCGTTCACTTCGTGACGCGGGGCTAATCACATTCAACCGCCGTTGGCGGTTGCCCGCGAGGCGTGCGAGAGGCAGATAGCTATAAAAAATCCTTCATTCGCCACTTCTTTGATCATTATTGGCGCTGAACTTACCTTTCGCTTACGCGAAACGACCGCTTGAACCCGAAACCTCGAACCCGAAATCAGCGGGCAAGCTATCGGATTACAGGTTTGCATTTCCAGCCCTTGGCTTTGAGCAGGCGAATGAGGCCGTAACCGCCCCAGAGATGCGCCGCGCCGACGGCTGCGAGCAGCGTGGTTGTCTTCGCAATTTCATCAAAACGCAGGGCCATCTTGTGATTTCTGTCGAACAGCATGGTTTTTCGGTACTTGCCGAGGCTTTTGCGCGAAGCGCGGTACAATTGCGACACATTGCCCTGCACATACAGGTCGGCTAAGCGATTCAGTTGTTTCCGGTGGCCGGGCAGGTTGCGGGCCAATTGGAGCAGCCCGTGTGCCTGATGCGCCAGATCAATACTGCCCAATACGCCCAACTGATCCTCCAGCGTCTCAATGCCGTACATGGTTTTGCCCGCCTGCTTTGCATACTGCCACAGGTACTCGTCCAAAGGCATGTTTTGCTGCGCCGACAGCAGGCCGGAGTCTATCATATTGGATAATGCGAAGGGCAATACGCCCGAAAAAGCATCCAAAGGAAGTCCGAGGGAACGCCTGAAAACCCGGCCCAATTTTTCGTATTTCCTGTCTCCAAGCAAATCCCGAAGCGTTTGTCCTTCAGGCAGTTGCAAGGCAAAGCCAATATCTTCCTGCGGCGCCTCATCGAGGTTGAACTCCGCTGCGAACGCCTCGCACTGCTCCATAGCGACATAAACGGGCGGCAAACCGGCGAATGCCCGGCTGTCGCGAACGTGCATGGAGCCGAACAAAAACGATGTGCCGGGCGCTTCGGCGTGTCGGCATTCCCAGAGCAGAGCAGTTGTTTTCATAAAGGCGAAGTAAATAAAAAACCGCTCTCCGAAAGTCGGGAAGCGGTTTTTTGCGAATAATGCCGAAACGAAGTTACAGCCGATTATTCGTACTTATAAGGCAAAATCTTGGAATCTTTGACGGTAGAGAGCGTCATCAGCGTGCGGAGGCGCTCGATTTCGTCAATTTGAGACAGTGTTTTGAACAGCAGTTGCTCGTAAGTGGGAATGTCTTTGCACACCACTTTCATCAGGAAGTCGGCTTCGCCGGTAATGATGTAACACTCGGTCACTTCATCAATTTCCATGATTTTTTCCAGGAACTGGTTCAGTGCGTTTTCCTTTTTCCAAGCCAAGGAAACCAGCACAAAGGTCTTCACATTGAGGCCGATAGATTGGGGGGTCACCTTGGCGTGATAGCTTTCGATCACGTCGGTTTGCTCCAATTTTTTCACGCGTTCGAGCGTGGGTGCAGGAGAGAGTCCGATTTTTTTGGACAGGTCAAGATTGGTGATCTTGCTGTTTTCCTGCAAAATGCGAAGGATTTTCAGGTCAATTTTATCTAATTTGTCAGACATTTTGAATGAGAATTTGTGAAGAATGACTTTCCGAGTGCAAAAGAACGAAACATTAACGACATTGGGAAGATTTTTTCAAATTTTATTTGGAAAAACTCACTTTTCAATGCCGCTTCACTTGCTTTATCGAGAATCCGACCTACTTCCCGCAACGCTCATTGGAGCTGTTTCGTTCATAATCGCCATAAATTAAACCAGTTAGCCGACAAAATATTGTTTTCCTTTGCGCAAGAAACATGAGGCAGGCCTCCGTCGTTTGCAATTTTCAGGGGTGAGTGGGTGAGTGGGTGAGGGGTGAGCAACCCGAAACCTTGAACCCGGAACCTTGAACCCGGAACCCGAAACAATTGATTATCAAAACCAGACAACGCATCGTGTATCGCTTTTTATTCATTTTCATCTGGGCTGTTGTGATGCCCGCCATGCTTTTCGGACAGGAAAAGAAAAGCAACAAACCAGTGGACATTGACTTTGCGCGTCAGTGGAGCCTCCTTCAGCAGCGCGGCAAGGTCTTGCAGAAGCTTGTTGGAGAGGTGCAACTCCATCAGGACAGCGTATATATGTATTGCGATTCGGCCACCATCGAAGACAGGGTGCGCGTCATTGCTGTCGGCAAAGTCAGCATTCAGCAGGGCGATACGGCAGTTATTTTTGCCGATTCTTTGGTGTATCTCAGCGAGTTGCGGCAAGCGGAACTCTTCGGAAACGTGGTGTTGGTCAATGGCGAACAGAAATTATTCACCGATAAACTCCACTACGACCTCAATACCAAAGTGGCCACTTATGTGGATGGCGCCCTGCTCACCAATGGCAAAAGCAAACTCAAAAGCCGGCGAGGAACCTACTTTGTGCAACAAAAAGAGGTCTATTTCAAAGAAAAAGTAGAGGTCAACGACCCCGATTTTACACTCAAGTCCGACACGCTCAAATTCAACGTGGAGACCAAAACGGCCTTTTTCCTCGGCCCCACCATCATAGCTACCGGCGAATCAAAGGTTTATACCGAAAGCGGTTTTTACAATACGCAAACCAACTTCGCCGAATTCAACCAAAACGCGCAGTTTGTCAAAGCCGAACAAAAAGCCACCGCCGACACCATCCGATACGACGGCAAATTCGACGTTTATACCCTGCAAAGCAATGCCTGGTTTGAAGAAGGCGCCCGCCGCGCTACCGCCGACCTCATTCAATACGATCAAAAAGCCGACAAAACGTTCCTCAAAGGCAAGGCCCATCTCGTGGATGCCGATCAGGACATCCGCTCCGAAGAAATCATCTACGACGGCAAAAAGAAAACCTACGCCACCCGCGGGCGCAGCCGCATTGCCGATCCGCCGCAGATTCTGGAAGCCGATGAGGTGGATTTCGATGAGGAGCAAGGTTTGGGCATCGCTACGGGCAACGTGTCGTGGCAAGACACCAGCGCCAACCTGAACATCGTTTGCGAACGCGCCGCCTACAACCGCGAAACCGGCTTCATCAAAGCATCCGGCGGCAGAGCCAATCGCCCCCTGCTCCGCTCTCTCCTCGAAGGCGACACCCTCTACATGACCGCCGACACCCTGCTCTCGCTGCGCTTGGACACGCTGCAAGGCGACAGCAGCCGCGCCCTGTTTGCCTACAATGATGTGCGCATCCTCAAAAACGACCTCCAGGTCATTTGCGATTCACTCAGTTACAGTAGCGTCGACAGCATTTTCAGGCTCTACAAAGCGCCTTTTATTTGGTCGGATACCACGACGCAGTTCAGCGCAGATACCATGCACTTGGAACTCGTGGACAATAAGATCAACCGCATCTTCCTGTTCGGCAACGGACTGATTATCAACTCGCCCGATGAGCGTTTTTTCAATCAGATCAAAGGGCGCAATATCACCGCCCGTTTTGAGGAAAAGGAACTCCGCGTGATGGATGTATCGGGCAACGCGCAGTCTATTTATTATGCCCGCGACGATGCCGGAGCCTACATCGGGGCCAATAAAACGGAGTGCAGCGACATGGTGCTGCATTTCGGCAACAACCAGATCAAACGCATCAAATTCTTAGCCGAACCCAAATCGAAAATGGCCCCCATGCAACAGGCCGATCATCAGACGCTGCGTTTGGAGGGTTTTATTTGGGACGATATCAAGCCCTGCCGCCCGATGGTTTTGGACGACTTGTTCACGCCCGTTTGCAAACGCGCCCTGCCCGCGCCGTCTGTGCCCATAGCGCCCCGGCCCACTGTCAATAATCGTTCTTCTTCGGCGCGCGAATAGGTGCTGCCCGGTTGCGTGAGGGGGCCGAGGGTAGTGACGACGCAGGAGGAGCGACGGTGTGCCGGCGATTAATTATTATCCTCGGGGTAAAAATATGCCTCAGCAGTGCTTTCCACCCAAGCTCCGGTTGCCGCCGTCGGCAACGGTTTCAGTTCACGGTGAAGCTTGCCGGTTTTTTGTATCCTTTCAAACTGTTTTGGAGGATTTACAGTGTAGTCCCTGACGGTTTCTGTTATGGTAACAGGCAGTTTTTCCGATTCAGCATCCGATTCGGTTGTTAATGACAAATCACGCGTCTTCAAGACCTTGCCGTCGGGACCAGTAAGCTCGTAGGTCAAAAAATACATGCCTTCTCCCATGTCCGATTCTTTAACATCCATTTTACTGCCGTCCTTTGTGTAAGTCGTAACCTCAAGCACAACATCACCCTGGTGAACCTTTGGCATCAGCTTCCAGGTAGAAAGGTCGTAGCTGCCGAAATGCTCAAAGTTAAATTTGGTAAGAATGGCCGACGTTTCGCTGATTCTTACCTCCGGCTGTGCTGCTGCGTCGGCGGATTGGCTTTTATTGCCGCAGGATGAAAGCAAAAAAATGCTTAAAGCCAAGAGGAGCAAGCCGTTTTGAAAGATTGAAATGTTCAATTTGGTGCGCATAATTGAAAATGGTGAGTGAAAAATGGTGAATGACTTATTGTCTCGTCGAACCAACAGCCCCCGCATCCGCCGCTACTCCAACCCTGATTCGGGAGGCGAAATACAAACTCCCGGCAAGCTGGGTAGTAAAAAAATGTGGGAAAAGAGGCCGGAGGGTGGTAGGCGATGATGGGTGTTTTTTAAAATTATTTAGCTGATAATGAGAAATTTGTGTAAGGAGGGGAGGGTGCGGGGCGGCAGGTAGTGGCGATTGTTATTTTATTATTTCTTTCAAACACTCTATTTTCCAAACTATTCCAATATCAGAGTCATTGCCTATTCTTCCAGAATAAATTCCTAAGAACTCTTGTACATAACCTCCCATCCCAACCACTTGTTTTGTATAAATCGCGCCCACTTGCCTCAAAATAACAGGAGAACCTGACATACCACTTCTTGTGGAAGCATCAATCAAAAAAATGGGAAGGTCGTCAAAGTTTAAATCAAAGTCTGACGACAATTGACCTGTTTTCCAAATAGGAAATCGTCCATAACTGGAAAAACCGAAAGGGAATCCAATAATGCTGAGATTTATAGATGGATATTTTACTATTTCATCGTTGTATTCATCAAATTTTAGTGAGTATAAGTTAATCTTATTCTTTTGTTCATCAGTCAGATTTATTGGCAGTGCAACTACATCAACTTTTTTCCCAAAAGGATGTTCTAACCACTTTTTTCTTCCTTTATCGTAAAGGTCGATTGTGATCGGTATCCATTCTCCAAGTGTCTTGCCATGAAAATAAATAAGTAATTTTTCAGGGTCAGAAACATCAATTTCTAATTCATTTCCAACTGCATTTTTGACTTTTATTTTATTTGCGGTGCTATCGGTAGGGTTTCTATTTGCTATGACATGCCAGTTAGTTATTAGATAAAATTTAGAATTATCCTCCAAAATAAATCCCGTTGCGCTTTCTACAATTTCATCCCTTCCATATATTTTTTTGACCCCCTCTATATAAAGAGGAATACAAGAAATCGGATCAATTAATATCGTATCTTGTACAGTCGATGATATTGTTTTAGGTAGGTTGAAATCAGATATAATTTGCCCCGAAAGTGAAACTGAAATCAGGTTTAATATGACGATTTTTATTAGGTTATTCATTTTCTATTTTTTTATTATATTTGGCATTAACGCCCATTTCCTGCAATCCCCTCTACAACCAATCTCACTCATTCCCGCTTTATACCCTACCCATACCTCCAACGACTTTTTCAGACGCTCGTCTTTTCTCCATCAGGGATTCATATAAAACCTTGAACGACAACAAAGATAGGGGCTTTGTTTGGGTAAAGCAATATCGGCGGGAAAAATATTTCTATTAAGACACTGCCCGATACCGAAATCCACTATCCGCACGTATCATAACGTGATGTGCCTTTCCGGCTGTATTTTTTATCGCAATTGCTCGTAAAGGAATTTGAAAACTTTCACCCTCCTAAATTAAAGTTTTGCTACTGCTTTTTCAATACGCTTTTTCACCCGCGCCCAAGTATTTTTTTTTTCCAACACATCGGGAAGAGCCTGCGGATCTGCATCTTCAAACCATGTGAGGCTTTTAATTACATGAAAAAGTGTGGAATGTGGATACTTTTGGAGGTATAGTTCCAGAATTTCCGGCAATGTGAACCGTTCTAACAGAAAATAAAGGTCATAAAAGTCTTTTTTGCTTCCCCGCCCAGTGATGGCATCCAATTTCATAGGAGCAATATCTTTTACTGACAACAGCCGAATACCATCTATCTCCTCGATCGGGTATGTAAAGGCATACTTGAATCGGATGAAATCCACCTTTATGCCTTCTATATCGCTGATGAGGCTACCTTGGGTTCGCACTTTAGGCTGAACGGAATAGTCCTGTTGTAAATTTTCCAACAGAGCGTCTGTGTCTATGTCCGACACCGTAAACATATCCAGATCAACAGATTTCCGATGCCCGATTTGTAGCGCCAATGCCGTGCCGCCGACTAAAACAAATTGATCCAGATATTTTCGGGACATCAAAGATTTCAATAATCCCAATGTGAAGGGTTCGACCGACTCCAGGTGTAGCATCGCAATTCAGTTAAAGGAATTTGGAAATATACGCTAACGAATTGAGTAGTCCTTTCGTCCAGATAACGAATTTTTTGAATCAACTCTGTCATTCTGCCCCGGCCGTAGTAATTAAGGGCAGTTTTAAAATCTTGCCAACTTCCACGACTCAAAGCCTTTTCTACGACATGAATAGCATTTTTCTCAAAGTCCAGCGTCGTCTTGTCCACGTCCCAGAACAGCGAAGGGCTGAAATCCTCTATTTTCAATTGTTTCTTTTTCATGCTTCTTTCCTCCATCAGGGATTCATATAAAACCTTGAATGACAGCAAAGATAGGGGCTTTGTTTGGGTAAAGCAATATCGGCGGGAAAAATATTCCGAGGCACTCATTTCCCCAGCATCCACCTCAGTTTCAGCGCATCCAAATATGCCGGCACAGGGCGCTCCGACAGCAGGTTTCGACGGGAGCGCGCCTCCAGACGCCTCAACAAAAACAGCACAAGCCGCCTCATGCCCGCCCGCTCGACGGCGGCGCTGATGCTCACCAAGCGGGTGGGTACAACAATGCCCAATTCGCGCAAGCGGCGCAGGTTTTGTACCGCCTGCTCCGATTTTTGCAAAAACACTGCGGCCGGCTCCAGCCCGATATGCTCCAGCGGGTTGTCCAAATGCAGTACCGGAATCTGCCGCCGCTCCAATTCGAGGCCGAACAGCGTGTCTTCGTGGCCGTACTCGCGCAGTCGCTCATCGAAGCGGATGGACAATAGTATTTTTTGGGGAATGAGGAAGTTATTGGTCATAAAACCGTGCCAGGGCTGCACCGACCGGCGCGCTGCCGACCATTCTTCGCGGGATTTGCCCACCGTCCAATGCAACAAAAAAGCGGCGTTTTCCGGCGGATCGGACGCATATACCCTGCCGCCGCACAGCACCGCATCGGGCCGGCAATGGGCCGCGTACTGCGCCATGTAGTCGGGGCGCACTACCGCCGAATCGCAGTCCATAAACAGCAAATATGGAAAGGAAGCCATTTCGGCCAAGCGGTTGCGTATGGCCGAGCGGCCTAGGTTTTGCGGCAGTTCCTCATAGCGAACGCCGGGAATGGCCTGCAAAGCGCGATTCAATGCGCGAAATTCGGCCGTAGAGCCGTCGTCCAGACAAAGGATTTCCCAGGGCGATTCCAGCGCAAGGCACTGCCCGGCCAAAGATTCTACCAAAGGCCGCACATCGAAATTGTAAACCGGAATGAGAACGGAAATCACCGCCGCAGCCGCGCCCTCAGTTGAGCAACTCGTAGATGCCCGCAATGCCCTGTCCGCCGCCTACGCAGGCCGTGACCATGCCGTATTTCTGGCCCCGGCGGCGCATTTCGTGGAAGAGCTGCGTGGAGAGCTTGGCGCCCGTGCAGCCGAGCGGATGCCCCAATGCGATGGCCCCGCCGTTGACGTTCACGATCTCGGGATCAAGGCCGGCTTCCTGGATGACGGCCAATGCCTGAGCGGCAAAGGCTTCGTTGAGTTCTATTTGCTGGATATCGGAGAGTTTCAGGCCGCCCTGAGCCAGCGCTTTGGGAATAGCCGCCACCGGTCCGATGCCCATGTAGAGCGCCTCCACGCCGGCCACGGCGCAGGAAACCATGCGGGCGATGGGTTGCAGATTGTATTGTTTTACAATGTCTTCGCTCACCACCAGCACAAAAGCGGCGCCGTCGGAGGTTTGGGAGGCGTTGCCGGCTGTGATGATGCCGTTGGCGGCAAAAGCCGGGCGCAATTGAGCCAGCCCTTCCACCGTCGTATCGCGGCGAACGCCTTCGTCCATAGCCACCACGCTCTCGGTTTCTACGCGCTTGTTGTCTTTTACAAACACCTCCTTGACCTTCACCGGCACAATTTGCTCGCTGAAACGGCCTTCCTCAATGGCGCGGGCCGCTTTGAGGTGCGATTGATACGAAAACTCATCGGCGGCCTGGCGGCTGATGCCGTATTTGTTGGCCACCGCTTCGGCAGTGAGGCCCATGCCTACCAGATAGTCGGGCGTGTTGGCGGCTACGGCATAGCTGGGCGCCAATTTGTAGCCCGTCATGGGAATCATACTCATGTTTTCGGTGCCGCCGGCCACATACACATGGCCCATGCCGGCGCGGATTTTGGCTACGGCAATGGAAATGGTTTCCAAACCGGAAGCGCAGTAGCGGTTGACCGTCATGCCGGGTACTTCTTTGCCCAGAGCGCGGAGCGAAATCTGGCGTCCGATCTGAAGCCCCTGTTCACCTTCGGGATTGGCGCAACCCACGATCACGTCGTCCACCATAGCGGGGTCGAGTTCGGGCGTGTGGTCGAAGAGGTATTTGACGACGTCCACGGCGAGGTCGTCGGAGCGGTAGTTGCGGAATCCGCCTTTTTTGGCTTTGCCTACGGCGCTGCGATAGGCTTTTACAATGTATGCTTCCATGATGGGATAAATGGTATTGCTTTGGATAAAAATGCCTGTTCGTTACTCGCTCAGACGCTGTAAAGTTGGGCATTTTTTTGCAAACCGAGCCAATTTAGCGAATTTTCGCAAAATATTTTTTGAACGGTGGTTTCCGGCAGGCCCATCTCTTCGATGAAAGCGCCGATTTCGAGGTCGCCGAGGGGGAAGGGATAGTCGGAACCCAGCGTCACTTTGTCTTCGCCCACCATGTCGAGGACATAGCGCAGCATGACCGGGTCGTGCGTGATGCTGTCCACCCAAAACTTGCCGAGGTAGTCGGTCGGCGGTTTGGGATTGTCAATGGCCACCAAGTCGGGGCGGCAGTTGTAGCCGTGTTGTATGCGCCCGATGGTGGGCAAAAACGAGCCGCCGGCGTGAGAGAAGCAAACCCGCAGTTCGGGCAGGCGTTCCAGCACGCCGCCGAAGATCATGGAACAAGCGGCGCGGGAGGTTTCGGCGGGCATTCCTACCAACCAGGGCAACCAATAGCGGCGCATATCGGCCTCGCCCATCATGTTCCAGGGGTGTACCATGACGGCCAGACTCAGGTCTTGGCAAGCCTGAAAAATGGGGAAGAATTCGGGTTCGTTCAGGTTGCGGTCGTTGATGTTGGAACCAATCTGAATGCCCACAATACCCATGTCTTTCAGCCGCTGCAATTCGCGGATGGCGGTATCGGCATCCTGCATGGGCACGGTGCCGAGGCCGATGTAGTTTTTGGGGTAGTCGTGTACGAGTTGGGCGATGTGGTCGTTGAGAAAGCGCGAGAGATCGAGACAGTCGTCGGGTTCGGCCCAATAGGAAAACATGACCGGAATGGTACACACTACCTGCACCTGCGTGCGGTGTTGGGCGTATTCGCGGATGCGGAGTTCGGGGTCCCAGCAGTTGGCCTCAATTTCGCGGAAGAAGGTGTCGCCCTTCATCATTTGGGCGCGTCCGGGTTGATGATGAACGAGGTGAATGAAGTCTCCGTAGCCGAACTTTTCTGCAAAATTGGGCAACCGTTCGGGCAGGATATGGGTGTGCATGTCAATTTTCAACACGGCGGATCAATTGAGGCGGTAAGGAGTGATGAGTCGGAATTGGGGAATGTCCACGTCGAACATTTCGTCGGTGTCGGTGCGCCGGAACTGATAAGTACCCTGCATGCTGCCGATTTCGGAACTGAGATTCGACCAGGACACATACTGATGCACGCCGCCGGGCTGCAAAATGGGCTGCTTGCCGATGACGCCCTCGCCTTCTACCTCGCGGCGCTCGCCGGCAGAGTCGAAAATATGCCAGTGACGGCGCAGGAGCTGCACGGTAAACGAGTTGAGATTTTCGATGGTGATGCGATAGGCAAAGACGAACTCCCCGACATCGGGTTTGGAGTAGTTGGGTTGGTAAAACGCCTCTACACTGATGCGTACATCGTTGGTAATCAGGGTGTCCATTGCGAAGTATTTTTATAATTTCGGCCACACGCCGCTATTGTTCCGATAAAAAACTCCGGGCAATCTCCTCTGCGCGGGCAAAGGCCGCTTCCAGCACATCGTTAACTAAAACCACATCGAATTTGTTTTCAAACGCCAGTTCCTCCTCCGCTTTCACGATGCGTTTCCGGAAGGTTTCTTCGCTTTCCGTACCCCGGCCCTTGAGGCGTTCGACGAGTACATCCCGCGAAGGCGGCTTCACAAAAACGGTGAGCGCCTGCTCCGGGTATTTCTTTTTGAGGCGCACGGCTCCATACACATCAATATCGAAAATGATGTCTTTGCCTTCGCTCCACAGTCGCTCCAACTCGCTGTGCAAAGTGCCGTAAAACTGGCCGGGATACACTTCCTCCCACTCTGCAAATTCTTTATTGTCAATGCGTTGCCTGAACTCTTCCTGCGAGATGAAGTAATAATCGCGTCCATGAACTTCGTGTGCCCGGCGCTCGCGGGTAGCCGCCGATACGGAAAAGGAAAGCTGCGGAAACACACTGAGCAGATGCCGCACGATGGTGGTTTTACCCGACCCCGATGGCGCTGCGAAAATGAGCATCTTATTCATATCGTATTGGCTACCAGCTCTTTAATTTTCTCCAATTCGTCCTTCATATTGACCACCAAACGCTGGATTTCGGAAGAATAAGCCTTGGCGCCCAGCGTGTTGATCTCGCGGCCCATCTCCTGACTGATGAAGCTGAGTTTGCGTCCTTTGGCGGTATCGGGCGAGTTGAGTTCTTCCAAAAAGTAGTTGCAATGTTGTTCGAGCCTCACTTTTTCCTCGGTGATGTCCATTTTTTCGAGGTAAAAAATGATTTCCTGCTCGAAGCGATTCTCGTCAATTTTTTCTTTGCCGAGGTACTCTTCCAGATTCTGATACATGCGCTGCCGCACGCGCACCACGCGCTCTTCCTGATGCGGGTCCACCAGAGGCAGGGCCGTCATGATGTTGCTCACGCGCAGGCGGAGGTCGCTTTCCATGGCCTGCCCTTCGGCGAGGCGGAAAGCGTCGAATTGTTGCACGGCCTTGTTCGTCACCTCCATGACGGCGGCCCATTCGGCTTCGTCTAAGTTGGCTGCTTCGGTGGAGACCACATTGGGCAGGCGCAGTACGGCGGGAATGATGTCGCCGGAAGGCATTTGCAGTTCGTCGGCCAATTTGCGCAATTCCACTACATAGCGTTTGAACAGGGGCACATTCAGTGCAAAGTCGTCGTCGCCTTGTAAAGACTTGATTTCCAGCGCAAATTCAATTTTCCCCCGCTCGGCGCGCTCGGCCAGCAGACGGCGCAGATCGTTCTCACGGTCTTTGTATTTCTGGGGCAGTCTCATTTTGATGTCGGTGAATTTGCTGTTGAGCGAGCGTATTTCTACCGAAATATTTTTGTCTAAATACGTTTGAGTTTCCCGGCCATAACCGGTCATGGAAAGCAGCATAGCGGCGCGTTTTTGATGATGCGAGCGGCAAATATAGGCTTTCGCGGGCTAACCTGCGCGGGGAATTTTGTTTGGGGTTCAAGGTTTCGGGTTTCATCCGCCTAAGCCTTGGCGAAGGCGGGTTCAAGGTTTCGGGTTTCATCCGCCGAAGCCTTGGCGAAGGCGGGTTCAAGGTTTCGGGTTTCATCCGCCGAAGCCTTGGCGAAGGCGGGTTC
>DDUV01000078.1 GCA_002344975.1 Saprospiraceae bacterium UBA2329
TCTAAGTCGGTGGCCGATACGCCCGCGTTATTGCCCAGATTGGCAACTGGAGAGCAATCCGACAGGCGGAAGTTGCCGCTCGTTGAAGGCGCTGTGGTCGGATCGAGTGGGGTGAGGAAGTTGGGGTAGTTGGAATTGGTGGCATTGGTAATGCCGTTGAGGTTGCCCGCGCCGGAGGGGTTGTGGTTCTGGATGAGGGAGTAGGTGATGACGGGTGTGGAATTGTTGTTGAAAAGACTGGCGTCTGCCGAACCAGTCGTCGTGCCTGACCGGTTGTTCCAGATGGTGCAGTTGGTAAAAACGGCATTGGAAGTGTTGCTGTTGTACACTGCGCCGCCATTGTTGTTGGAAAGGTTGCCGGAAAAGGTACAGTTGTTCAACTTGGCGGGGGTCGAATTGGAATTAAGCATGCCACCGCCAACAGTACTTGCCTTATTGCCGGAGAACAGGCAGTTGTTAAATTCAGGGGCTGATGAGCTGTTACTGGTATAAACTCCGCCGCCGAATCCTGCGCTGTTGCCGGAAAACACACAGTTGTCCAATACGGGGAGAGAAGTACTGTAGTTGTACATCCCTCCGCCCCCTCCGGTAGCGGTATTTCCGGTGAAAGTGCAATTTGTCAGGTACGTACCGGAAGATATGGTATGGTACCCCCCGCCCTCATACGCCGAGTTGTTGACAAATGCGCAGTTAACTAGTATTGGGGAGGTGCTGGGACTCGAACTGATGACGTGCATTCCGCCACCATTGTTGGTGGCGTTATTCGTGGAAAAGGTGCAATTGGTAAAGGTGGGTGAACCAAGACCAACGGCTGCTCCGCCTCCATAGTTTGCCGAATTGTTGGAAAACGTGCAGTTGCTCAGGCTGGCATTGCTCGAAAAGAAATATGTACCACCGGCATAGACGGTAGATGAGTTGTTGTCGAAAATGCAATTGGCTATTGTCAGGGGCGAACTGGCAGCATACATTCCTCCGCCGTTGTAGCGCTCAATAGTTTTCGATTCGACTGAAACCGTGCCCGGCTCGTTCGCATTGCCACCCGAAACAGTAAAACCGTCCAACTGGGTCATGTTGGCATCGCTGATTGATACGACAACATGGTGGCAGTTGTCGGAGGCATCGTTCGCCGTGCCGATGTCGCCGCTGAGGGTGGTCACATTGGCCGTCCAGTTACGCTGGCTGAGCATGGTCTCCATGCCATTGAAGCCTCCGTAGATTTTTACGCCGTTTTTCAGGTGAAAAGTATAGTCCCTGCTGGAACTGCATCCGGTACACCCTGCCGGATATGCGGTGGGTTTATAGGTTCCCGCTTTCACCCACACTTCATGCCCGCTGCTTGCTGCATTGATGGCATCCTGTAAGTTTTGGAAAGCGCAGTTCCATGAAGTGCCGTTGCCGCCGCTCGCTGCCGAGGCATCCACATACCAGATGGAGCCGGCAGCCGGGCAATTGGTGACGTTCATCTCGATACTAAAAAAAATTAACTCGCCAACGTTGCCACTCGATCCGTCCTTTACTCTAAGCATCCAATTTCCATTGAAAGGCCGGCCTGTCAAATTATTTAGATTACCTGCCGGTTCGGCGCCTGAGTATGAGCTGCCCGTGGGCAGATAATTACCTGCGGGTATGGGATTTACCAATGGGATGGTGTTGGCATTGGCTGCATTAAAAGACAGCGTATTGGCTTGATCATAGTCATTGTTGCTGCCGCATTGAGTGCTACCCAGCCGGCTGATAAGTACAATGGCCGAGCCGCCGGGAGGCACTATGCTCACTTCAATGTCGCCGGCCCACGCATGTGCCAGTCGAAAATGAATGGTTACGTCGCCGGGGTTGATGATGTTTCCAGGAATGCCCGTCACGTTGATGGTGCTGGATGTTTGGCCAGGTAACGCCCAACAGGCAAAACCGCCATCGGGTATAGCTGCGGGGAGATTACTTGCTGTGAATACTTGTGCGCTCAGATGTTGTGCGTTTGCGCCGACAAGCAGTAACAAATACATCATCCAAACCTTGAATTTACGGAGGGAAGGGTAGATGGCAGGCAGGCTTCTGTAAGTCATGACAAATGGTTTATTCATGTGGCTGAAAAATAGATGTAGTTTACCGTCCGGAAAGAGCATAGACGCCTTCCGGATTGCGCAAAGTTGCAGCCGGAAGCAGGGCTGCCGGGTTCGTTCCTGTTACCAAAAGGTTTACTTTCGTTACATTTTGAAGCGGGGTTTGATCTCGTTACATCGGGGTTTGATCTCGTTACATGTGTACTGCTGCACAGTAGCTTACACCTGACTGGGGGGCAGGCCGAATTTCTCTTTGAACACGGTGGAAAAATACTTCTCGTTGCCGAAACCCACCCGCAGGGCAATTTCGCCTACCAGGCCCTCCCTGTTGCGGAGCATGGAATAGGCCCGGTCGAGGCGGTAGTTTTTAATAAAATCGGTGGCGGTGCTGCCGGTGATGGCCTTCAATTTTCGATGCAATTGCACCCGGCTGATGTACATTTTACCGGCAAAGTCTTCCACGCCCAAAGTCTCGTCGGAGAGGTGCTGCTCTATCAGCAGGGTAAGTTTTTTCAAAAACTCCCGGTCGGGGCCTGACAGTCCGTCTTCAGTATCAGTCGGCGCATCTGATGGCCTTTTCCCCCAACGCTCCATCAGCTTGCGGCGCAGCGCCATGAGGTTGTACATACGGGCCAGCAATTCCTCGGTGCTGAACGGCTTGGTCAGGTAGTCGTCGGCGCCCCTGCGCAGGCCCTTCAGTTTGGCATCCATCGTTGACTTGGCCGTGAGCAGGATGACAGGGATATGCGCGGTTAGTTCGTTGGTTTTCAATGTATCACACAGGTCGTATCCGTCCTTGCGGGGCATCATCACATCCGAAATGACGAGGTCGGGCAACAATTCAAGGGCTTTTTGCAGCCCCTCCTCGCCGTCCGAGGCTTCCACTACCTGACAGGCTGCTCCGATGGAATTTTTGATAAATCCCCGCAAATCGGCATTGTCTTCCACCACCAGCACTACGGGCCATTCGCCTTGCAGCTCAGATATTGGCGGCATTGCCATGCGGTCATCGGGTGCTTGCTCTTCGGTGGCGACAACCGGCTGATCGGGCTGCACAGGTATTCTGAATGTGAAGGTAGAACCTCTTCCCGGCTCGCTTTCCACGCGGATACTGCCGCCCATGAGTTCGGCCAGTTCTTTGCTCAATGCCAGCCCTATGCCCGTGCCTTCACCGCTGCGGGTATGCGTGCCGTCCACCTGATAAAAGCGGTCGAATATCTTGCCGAGCGCCGCTGCCGGTATGCCTATGCCCGTATCGCCGACGCTGATCTCCAGGTTTACTAAAGCTCCGAGGTTTAGTAAACCTGCCTGAATGACAACCCGCCCGCCGGAGGGGGTGAATTTCAAGGCATTGGAAACTAAGTTGTTGAGAATCAATTCCAATTTTCCCGCATCGAAGAGGTACAGTGCGCCTTGCGCGGCTTCCCGTAGCGGCGTATCCCGCAGGCTCAGATGAATGCCTCGTTTTTCGGCCAGGGGCAAAAAGGACTCAAACACGTCTCGTATCACTGTGCAGGGGTCGGTTCCGCGCAGGTCGAGGCTCATGGCGCCGCTTTCGAGTTTGGCCATGTCCAAGAGTTGGTTGACGAGGCCGAGCAATTTGCGGCTGTTGTTTTCGGCCAGCCTGATTTTTTCCTGCCGGTCGGGAGCTTCGGGGTTTTTCATCAACTGCCTCAGCGGTTCCATGATGAGCGTGAGCGGCGTGCGGAACTCGTGGGTTACATTGGAGAAGAAATTGGTTTTCATCTGCTCCAAGGCCCGGATGCGCTCGGCCTCGCGGTGCTCGAAGGCCAATTGCTCGCGTTCTTTTACTCGCCTCACCTGAAAAAGATAGGCCTGCCACGCTAACACGGCGATGAGCAGAAAATAGCCGGCATAAGCAGGCCAGGAGCGCCACCAGGGCGGGCGAATGACGATGTAAACAGGCTGCCGGATGGGCTGCCAGTTGCCTTCTCCGTTGCTGCCTTCAGCCAGCAGGGTATATCGCCCCGGCGCCAGGTGCGTGAAGTGCGCAAAGCGATAGGTGCCGGTTTCTACCCAGTGGCGGTCGGCGCCCACGAGGCGGTATCGGTACCGGTTTTTGGCAGGGTCGGTGAAGTCCAATACGGCAAATTCAAAAGACAGGTTATTTTGGTTGTGCCTGATTTTCAGTTCTTTGAGCAGGTCTAATGCGGGTAGTTCGTTTTCGTCGGCCAGTACCTCTGCGGCGGCTTGCTGGTTGATGCGCAGCCCCACCAGATATACGGGCGGCGGGGTGGTATCGGGCAATACCTTTTCGGGAAAAAAGTGATTAAGGCCATTGATTCCTCCAAAAAGGAGTTCGCCGTTGGCCGCTTTGAAAAACGCCTGGGTGTTGAACTCGTTGTCTTGCAAGCCTTGGGCGGCTGTAAAGGCAGTAATATTTTGAGGCATACGTTGCTCGTTGAGTCGTATGCGAGCCAGGCCCCGGTTGGTGCTGCACCAGAGTTCATTGGGCTGGCCGGGCAAGATGCCATACACTACGTTATCGGGCAGGCCCTGCTCAACGCTGAAATGGACCACACGGCCGGTTCCGATTTCCATGCGGTTGATGCCGCCGCCTTTGGTGCCGATCCAAAGTACCTCATTGGGGCGTTCGGGGTCGGGCAGCAGGCAGGCAATGGAGTTGTTGTTCAGCCCCTGGGCATTGCCGGGTTCCGCCTGCTTCAGTTCAAAACGCCGCGCCCCGCCGTCCTGCACTCCTTTTATCAAGCCCTGCTGGGTGCCGATCCACCAGGTGCCATCCGGGCTTTCGGCCAATGCGAAGACGCGCACCGTTTCAGATTTGGCCTTAAAAACAGGGGCATAATCGAAATACTCATATTGGCCGGTACGCGGGTCAAGTTGCGCCAAAAGGCAGTCGGCGCCGCTGGCCAGCAGTTTGTCATCGCGTGTTGGTATAAGCCTGGCATGAGGATACACTTTGAATGGCTGGGTTTTACCCTTGATATTGAGTTGTTTGGAAAATGGATACGACCAGCCTTGCCCGCTTCTGGGGTTGTATCGTCTGATTTCAACATCGCCGTCCTCCGCTTCAGCCCTGCCCAATAACCAATAGTCGCCGTTCGGCGCAAAACTCATGTCCAATATCCGCCGAGGTGCTCCGCCAAAGGCTCTTTGTGCAGCCACCGCGCCGGAAACAGGGTCATAAGGATAAATTTCATTCACGATTTTGCAAAAGTAATCCCCCTCTAAACTGCGCCATAAACCCCAGATACTGACGCCTTTAGCTCCACTATTAAAAAGTTGTTTGCGCGGGTTTATTTTGCGCAAGCCGTAGCCCTGCGTACCTATCCAGATATTGCCGTTGCGGTCATTGGTTACTGCCGTGACGCGCGCATCCATCGTCCAGTCAGGGCGGGATAAGTCCAGCGCCTCGCCCGGATGCAGACGCCACAGATGGTTGTTGACCGAAATCCAGTACCCGCCGTCGGCAATGGCTTCTGCCGACAGTCTTACAATGGAGGCCCCCTCAACATTGGAAAGCAGGAAACGATCGGCCCCTCTGAAATGCACCAATTGATTGCGCAGCGTACCCCACACGTCTTGATGCGGCCCGCGCTCCTTCGACCAATCAACAGCCTGCACAAAGCCTTTGTCCGGCAGCACTTGATACGCCGCCATGCCGGTATATACCCATACTCTTCCGTCGGGCAGAGTCTTTAATGCAGTAAACCCAATATCGGCAGGCTCTTTCGGCGCCCTGAACTGCTCTGGAGGAAACAGCGTGATGTCGGCCTCATGGCTGAGTGAAGGAATAGCGGGTAATCTGCCTTCTTTTGTTTTGGGCAAGACGATGCGAACCAAACCATTGCCATGTTGAAGCAGGTAAATAGAGCCGTCGGCAGCCTCAGAAATCCAGGACACAATGAACTCAATGCCCTTTACATTGCGCCGCCCAAAGTTCAATTCAAAATGGTGAAACTTTCCCGTGACGGGGTCATACACGTCCACGCCTTTGCCCTCCGTACCCACCCACAGCAGGCCCCGGCTGTCCTCAAAAAGTTTCGTGACGGTGTTCTCTGCCAAAGAGTAGGGGTCGAAGGGGTTGTTGTTGAAAACTTTGAAATTGTAGCCGTCATAACGATTCAAACCCGCTTTGGTGGCAATCCACAGGAAGCCGTCTCGGGTTTGCAAAATATCGAAAATCATGCCCTGGGATAAACCCTGCTCAATGGTAATGCGCTCTATAAGAGGAATTTGGGCATGCAAAGCTGCAAAGCCAAAGAGAAGAATGAGGCAGAAGCGTATCTTGAGATACATGCGTTTTGGAGGATATTCTTGCGCAATTTCAGGCAAATGTATTAAAAACTATGCGCTCCAAAATCGCGTCCATTTTTGAGGAGCGATGAAAATTAGTTTTTGCCTCACTTTCTTCAGTGTTTTGGGCGCCCCCGCCACTCGCAGGCCGCCCCCTCTGCCTCCATCCGGCAAGGGTCGGCCACAGGCAGGCGGGCGCCGTGCCTGCCGGCAGGCAGGGGTCATCCGCTGCATGGCGGCTTCCCGCAGAGCTGTTAGCTTTATCCGGCTATTGCATTGTTAAAGCTAACAGCTCTATCTCCGACCGCCGCCATTCCGCTACTGCCCCTGGCGCAACCCCACGCGATTCGGCCCCTCACAAAAAAAAGCCGCGAAGGCATTCCCTTCGCGGCATTACTATTATCCTCCAATACTTATCAGAATTTACAGGGCAACCACGAGGGTTGCCCCAACGGGCTACCCTCAACGATAGCCGACCTGTTATTCCCGTTGCAATACCACCCGCCGCGTCGCGTCCGGCAGATCGTGCGATTTGATTTTTACAAAATACATCCCGCCGGCATACTGCGACAGATTCAGGTTCTCCATCGTTGTCTGCACCTCCTCTATCTCTCTGAACTGCAACAACTTGCCTTCAATGCTGTACACCTCTATCCGCACA
>DDUV01000014.1 GCA_002344975.1 Saprospiraceae bacterium UBA2329
TCGAGCATGCCCAATCCGGCCTGATTGGACAGGGCGCTGTGTACATCGGTGAAAACCACGCCGGTGTTCCCCATGCCTATGCCGCGGGCGCCGGCAGCGGGCGCAATGCCGGTTTGGGCTTGAAGCGCAGCACAGAACGCCAGTGCAGTGATGCTGTTGAAAAGAAAAAGTAAGTTTGATTTCATCCGGCATTGGTTTTGCCGGGCTAAAATAGGCAGTTCGCTGCAACTGGCGCGTTTTTTCTGCACCGATTCATAAGAACTGGATGAGGCGCATGTAAATTGCAAGCCGCAAGCACCCTTTTCGAGGCTTGCGGCTTGTTCATAAAATGATATTTTTCAGCGAGTTATCCCAGTGTAATGGTGTATGTCCGGCCGTTGATGCTGAGCGTAGCCGTGCCGTCTCCGTTAAAAACGATGCTGCCGGTCGAGTTGATGGTTTGGCCATCGGAGCCTTGTCCGGTGATCAAAACTTCGGCGCTGCCACTCTGTATTTTGCGAGTGGTTTTGCTCACGGCCACATTGGTCAGGGTGATGGCTACCGTGCTGGTAGCGCCGTTGCCGTTGCGCAGCAGGCGAGTCTGGCTGCCGTTGCGGGTGCAGGAGCCATTGATGAGGAAGTTGGGGCCGGTCACGAGGTTGGAAACCGTGAGGCTCCCCGTGCCATTGTCATTCGAACTTACTCTGGGCGTTGTGTAAGTCCCGGAGGATTGGAGGTTCATGACGATGCGCTGCGGAACGTTGAACTGATTGCACTGGAGCGTCCAATTGGCTGATGCTGTGTAATCTGCGGTGATCCGGGTATTGCTCAGGCTGCGACTGAAGGTGGTGTCGGCGGTCTGCCCGCAGCTCAGGGAAGGCGCATCGAGGGTGAATTTTTCGGCTATGCTCACCACTTCCGAAATACCGGCAGCAGCGCCTTCCGAATCCGTCATCAGTGCGCCCTCAATGATTACGGCCACTTCATCGGGCGTGATGACAGACTGATCTTTTTCACAGGCGGTGAGCGCCAAGGCGCCGAAGAACAAAGCGAACGTCATCATGATGGTGTTTTTTACAAACATGTTTTTCATTTTGGTAAAAGATTTTGGTGATGAATTAATTGACGGGGCAAAGATGCCGACTCGAAACCGGGGACTGCAAATCGTTTCAACCAATGGCGCCAAATCTTCAATGACCTGTTTGAAAGAGGATATTTGGCCCCGCTCAGGCTGCTTTTTTACCGTTGGTAGGCTGTTCCTTACCGGTCGTTGAAAAGCGTACGCGACTTCCATCGCGAGATATATATTTGTGTGGCAAACGAGAAAAAAGATGAAACATCACACCTATTACACGGCAGCCGCCATCTGGATAGTGATATGGATCATACACGCAGGTGTGTTCAGCGTATTTTTTCCTCTGACAATCAGCATTGTACGCAGTGCCGCCAATGTAGCGGGCATGATGTTGGTGTACTATGTCGCCATATTTTTGGTAGATCGCTATTTAGAACAGCGGCGGCATCTGGTGTTCGGCATATTCATAACGCTGTGCATCTTGATGGCCGTGGTGTTTCGCACGCAAATCAACCTTCTGTTTCCCAGCGAAAATCTGCGCGAGATCGTTATCACCGGCGACGACGTCAACAACGCGCGATTTGGGGCGCTCATCACCAGCATTGGAGTGGCGCTTATGGCCGTTTTATTGCGCACCCGGCAATTGAGAGCCATACAGGAAAAGCGCCATTGGGAGCTGCTGTCGAAAGAGCGGGAAGCCCAGCTCCGCCTGTTGCGCTCGCAGATCAATCCACATTTTTTGTTCAACAACCTCAACAACATCTACAGTCTGGCAGTAGCCGGCTCCGACAAAACCGCGCCTATGTTATTGCGTCTGAGCCAGTTGTTGCGATACGTCACCTACGAAACCCGCGAAGCCTTGTCGCCGCTGGCCTCCGAAATCGAGCATGTGCAGGCTTACATTGAACTGCTTCGCATGAGCATGGAAGAACCGGTGCCGGTGGGCTTATCCGTTGAGGGTCAGACCAATTGTCGCGTTGAACCTGCTATTTTATTACCTATCGTAGAGAACTGTTTCAAACACGGCGACTACCACTCCAACCCGAAGGCGTTGATTCGCTTTTCTTTGCAGGTAAAAGCGGAGGGAATACTGCATTTTGTCGCTGAAAACTCTTTTGATCCGCAGCATGTGCAAAAGGACCAGATAGGAGGAGTGGGCCTGGAGAATATTATCAAACGGTTGCAATTGCGATTTGGAGAATCCGCCAGGTTGCAAACTGCCACCATCCGAGATATTTTCAGGGTGGAGCTTGAGATGCCGACGAGTGCCTGATGCAGCGGAATAATATGTTTTTAGAAAACCTCTTCACACTAACATTTCACTCAAATGGAAAGTATAAAAACGCTCCTTCTCGATGATGAATATCTGGCGCTGAACCTGTTGGAGAATTATGTCCGGCAGGTAGAGCAACTGGTCGTTGTGGGCAAATACAAATCGCCGGTGCAGGCATTGGACGTACTCCGAACGGGCGAAGTGGACCTGTTGTTTTTGGACATTCAAATGCCGGGTTTGAGCGGTTTGCAATTGCTTTCAACGCTGCAGCGCCCACCGGTAACGATTTTTACTACCGCATATTCGGAGCACGCGCTGACGGCTTTCAACCTCAATGCCGTGGATTATCTGCTCAAACCCTTTTCTTTCGAGCGCTTTTTGCAGGCCGTCAACAAAGCCCGCACTCTGCTGTTGCCGCCTGCCGTAAAAGTGGACGCGTATCAGGCGCACAAAGATTTTTTCAGCATCAAAGCTGACGGCAAGCTCATCAAGGTGGCTTTTGACGACATCCTGTACATTGAAGGCCTGAAAGAATATGTGCGTATTGTGTGCCGAGACGGGCGGCACGTCACATTGGAAAGCCTGAAAAATCTGGAGGAGAGCATCCTGCCTGCCGAATTTTTTTTGCGCGTACACAAGTCTTACATCGTGGCCAAAGACAAAGTGCAATCGGTAGAGGGCAATGTGTTGCACATCGGCGCGCACAAAATCCCCATCAGCCGCGAGCGCCGCGATGAGGTAGTAGCGGCTGTGTTTATGATTTGAGACAGACGGCGCTCAATTCCCCCCATTTCGCTGCCGTTCCATTTCCTCCTTCAGCTTTTTGAGCGCTTCTTCGGCCTGTTTCACCTGGTTTTTCAATTCCATCAATTGCTTTTCCTGTTTGGCCGACTCGGTGCGAATGGCTTCTATTCGTTGCTTTTCGGCGGCTTCGAGGGCGGCGGTTTCGCGCTCTATGCGTTCTTTTTCAGTGGCCAATTGTTTGCGGGCCTCTTCCACCTTTTTTTGCTCGGCGGCGATGGCGACGGCGGCATCAGATTTCACTTTCGTCACCTGATCCGTAGCTTGTTGCCGCGCCTGATACACTGATTCAGAGGCTGTTTTGCGCGCTTCCGTCACTTCTTCCAATGATTGTTTGCGTGCCGCTTCCACATCCTGCACATACTGGGTGCGCTGGCGGGCCACCGTATTGCGCAGGGTATCCAATTCGCGCTGCGAGCGGTCGCGGGCTTCTGTGATTTGCTGCGT
>DDUV01000019.1 GCA_002344975.1 Saprospiraceae bacterium UBA2329
ACAAGCAACATAAAACCGGAAACGAACACTTGGTATAAGTAGTGTAGCCTTTGTGCCGGCAAATCTAAATACATTTGTGTAATGGTGGCAACATTTTAACATTTGAAAATTCAAAAAAAAATGGCTGATATTTATAAAAAATTGTTTTTCAAATGAATATGAATTTTATTTTTGAAAAAAAAATCCTCATGCGCACTGTTTTTGTACTTTTTCTCTTGCTTGCGCTCGCATTTCCGGGCCGCGCCGACGTAGAAATCGAATACGCCGTCGTTCCAGACAAACAGCTTCCGCAGGTATTGCACTTCTTATTGCCGCAACGCATTCTTGTGGGCATCAACACCCGCGGGGACGTAGTGGTTCGCGGCGAAAAGCCATCTGAGGACGCCCATTCGTACAATTTGTATCCGGTTGGAAAACCATATTGGTACCAATGCGAAGGCAATCGGGCCATTCAGCAGCCCTACAGCCGGGCCACACAGGTCTTCTACCCTGATGATCCGCCGGTGCAAATTGCGGGTTTGCTTTGCCGGCGGGCAGTATCCATCATCGGAAAAGATACCAGCGATATATATTATACCACTTCTTTTGGCGTGGACTTCTGCCCCACTGCCGAAATCCGGGGCTTTGCCATGCTGTTTACCCGCGTCATTCAGGGCATTCCGGTATTGTATCAGGCGCAGCGATTTCAGGCCTGTACCCTGCCGTCCGAGTGGTTTGATCTGTCCAAACTAAATATTAAACGGTTCAGGCCGGGCCGCCCGCTTGATCTGGATGCCCTCGAACAGAAAATGTCGGGACGAAGGGCCGCCTCCATTTCCGGTACGCCCGTCAATAGATCGCCCATCAAGCCCAAAATGCTGGCCGGCAAGGTGGTGGTGCTGAGTTTTTGGTACTCCGAAAGTATGGCCTGTTTGGAACAAATTCCGATCATGGAACGCATGGCCGCACGTTATGCCGGGCGCGACAACTTTGTATTTCTGGCGGTGATGCCTGAATCGGACTACCTGATTTCGAGACTTTTATATAGATTGAAACTTCAGTACAGCATCCTTCCGTACGGCTACGACATCGCAGGCAGCTACCGGGTGAGGGCCTATCCCACCACAGTGGTCATTGACAAAGAAGGGTACATCGCCGAGTACATCGCTGGCAATACCTGGGATTTGGAGGATCGCTTAGAGGCCGTTTTGCAATGGGCCATGAAGCAGGAGCGGCAGGCGGGAGTGGGGAGGTAGTGTATGATTTGAAATTTGCATGAGTTATTTTTGAAATTTACATGAACCATTTTTGAAATTTGCATAGGCGCTATTTTAAATTTACATAAACCTTTTTTTAAAATCGCCCCCAATGGGAAACCTGATTTCTTTACGGAACATCAAGCCAACAGCCAGCAGACAGAGGCTATTAGCTTTTAGCCGTTAGCTTATAGTTTGGGAAACTGAAGCCAGAAGCTAACAGTTGGCAGCTAATAGCCGGCTGCCTGTGACATACACTCCTATTACTCTGAAAAAGAATCTGCTAAGCCCTCCTTCAACTGATCTTCACCCATTGTTTCGCTCCCTGTCGGTCGGCCTCCAATTGCAGGCGCAGCGGCAGGTGTTCGGGCAGGGTCAGGTCGGGGTCTTTGTCCAAGACTTGAGCGGCTACTTCGCGGGCGGTTTGCAGGATGCGGCCGTCGCGGGCCAGGTCGGCGATGCGGAGGTTGAGAATGCCGCTTTGGCGCGTGCCTTCTATGTCGCCGGGGCCGCGCAGTTTGAGGTCGGCTTCCGCAATTTCAAAACCATCGTTGGTGCGCACCATTGTTTGGATGCGTTCGCGGGCCTCGTTGGTGAGGTTGTAATTCGTCATCAGGATGCAGTACGATTGCTCGGCGCCGCGCCCTACCCGGCCCCGCAACTGATGCAATTGCGACAAGCCGAAACGGTCGGTGTTTTCTACAATCATCACGCTGGCATTAGGCACGTTCACCCCCACTTCAATGACGGTGGTGGCCACCATGATCTGCGTTTCGCCTTTGAGAAAGCGCTGCATTTCAAAGTCTTTGTCGGCGGGTTTCATGCGGCCATGCACGATGCTGATCTGGTATTGCGGCGGCGGAAACTCGCGGCTCACGGCCTCGTATCCTTCCTGAAGGTTTTGTAAATCAAGCGTTTCCGATTCCTCAATGAGCGGATACACGATGTATATTTGTCTGCCTTTGGCTATTTCCTCCTTGATAAAGCCAAACACCCGCAGGCGGTGTCCCTCGGTGCGGTGGATGGTTTGGATGGGTTTGCGGCCCGGTGGCAGTTCGTCTATCACCGACACGTCGAGGTCGCCGTAGAGGGTCATGGCCAAGGTGCGCGGAATGGGCGTGGCGGTCATCACGAGGATGTGCGGTGGGTGTGGGTTGCTTTTGGCCCAGAGTTTGGCGCGTTGGGCCACCCCGAAGCGGTGCTGCTCGTCGGTGATGGCGAGGCCGAGGCGCTGAAACACCACGGGGTCTTCGAGGATGGCGTGGGTGCCCACGAGGATGTGAATGTCGCCGTTGCGGAGCCGTTCGAGGATGGCCTCGCGCTTTTTGCCCTTGACGGTACCGGTGAGCAGGGCCACTTCCACGTCCATATTTTGCAGTGAGCCGCTGAGCGAACTGTAATGCTGCTGCGCCAGGATTTCGGTGGGCGCCATCATGCAGGCCTGGAAGCCGTTGTCTAAGGCCATGAGCATACACAGCAGTGCTGCCATGGTTTTTCCGCTGCCCACATCGCCTTGCAACAGGCGGTTCATTTGTTTGCCGGTGCCGAGGTCGTGGCGGATTTCTTTGATGACGCGCTTTTGTGCGCCGGTGAGTTGAAAGGGCAGGTGCTGGTGATAAAAAGTGTTGAAATAATCGCCGATTTTATCAAAAACAAAACCCCGCGAGGCAATGTGGCGGCGGCGCTTGAGCTGGAGGATGCGCAGTTGGAGGAAGAACAACTCCTCGAATTTGAGGCGATTGCGGGCCGCGTCGAGTTCCTGCTGATTGGCGGGAAAATGAATTTGCCGCACGGCGTCGTAGCGACTGGGGAAGCGGAACTTCTGCATCCAGTCGGGCGGCAGGTTTTCGGGCAGGTCGCGCTCGCTGATTTTTTCCAAAACGGCTTTCACCAAACGGCGGCGTGCCTTCACGTCCAAGCCTTTGTTGTTGAGCTTTTCGGTGGAGGCATACACGGGGTCGAAACTGACGGCGGGCTGACTCTGATCGGCGCCGACGGCCTCCATCTCCGGATGCGGGATGTTGAGCTGATCCCGGAACGCATTCACGCGGCCATACACGACGTATTCCGTACCGACGACCAAGTGATTTTGCAACCATTGAATGCCGGTGAACCACACCAATTCGATGACGCCCGATTCATCGCGAAAGCGGCCGGTCATGCGTTTTTTGCGGCCCTCGCCCAGGGTGTCCAAGCTGCGGAGTATGCCTCGGAGTTGCACATATCCGCTGTTGTCGTCAAGGTCGGCGATGCGGTGAAACTGGGTTTTGTCCACATACCGGTAGGGGAATTGGAAAAGCAGGTCGCCCTGGGTGAAAATCTGAAGTTCTTTTTTCAGCATATCTCCCCGCAGCGGGCCTACGCCTTTGAGGTATTCTATCGGGTTGTCCAACGTGTTCATTATCAGTAGAAATGGCTTTGTGGCGGGGTAAAGATAGGAATTTTTTCCTCACCGCCCCCAGCCCTTCCACTCCCACAGCAGCCCAAACAGCCGGTTGCCGGGCCGGAACACCTTGTGGTGCGGCGTCAGTTGCGCCCCGAAGCCCCGGAAAACCTCCTCCACGGGTTCGAGCATGGAGCCTTCAAAATCGAAGGAGAGGCGCTTGCGGCCTGCCCATTGCAGCGCCTCCCACACCAAGCGGTACAGTGCGCCGCTGCTGCGCAGGCCGGGATCGGCGCCGCTGAGGAGATAGTACGCACTTTGCTCGTCCCATACCACATAGATACCGGCGTGGCGGCGGCCCTGCTCGTCTTCGGCCAGCAGGAGGAGGCGTTGATGGCGGGCGTGCAGCACCTCGTCTATGCGTTGCAGTACCGGCAGCGTGGCGGGGGCGGAAAGTCCTTGTTTTTCAAGCGATAAGGCGTATAATCGAAAGACGGCTTCCACATCGTCCGATTCAAAAACACGGAGGTCTTCGGCTTTGCGGATGTGGGTGCGTACATTGCTGCGGAAGCCGTCGAACACGGCGTTCCAGTCCTGCAAATCGGGCAGCAGGTAGGTGTAGCGGGTGGTTTGGCGAAAGCCTTTCCAGTGTGCCGGCAGCCAGTTGCGCAGATCGGGGTGCCATTCCTGATAAAAAAAAGCAGTGGGCGGCAGTTGTTCGATGAGTTCGCCGAGTACTTTTTTGTCAAAAGCATAGCGGCTTTCCTGCGCCGTCATGTTGGCCGGATAAAACAGCAGCGGCCCGGAGTAGGCCGTAAGGGGCGGCATTTTGACTACCTGAAAGCCATAATACCTTGACAGACAATACACCCACAGCCCGGTAACGTGCCCTCCGCGGTCGAAGGCTAAGGCTGCATCCCAGCCGTCGGAGCCGGCGACTGCGTCGAGCCAGAAAGGCTGGAAATAGAGCGGCAGGCGGAGTTGCGCGGCGTGTTGGCGGTAGAGGGATTGGGAATTGCTGCTCATTGAGTTGGTATGTTTGGTTCGACAAAGCAGGGTCTTCGCAAAGTGGCCAGGATCGTTCCCGATATAGGATCGGTGAGCAAGGTGTCGGTGCAGCCCGCCAGCCATGCCGGATGCCGGGCCATCCAGTACAGTCCCAGCATGAGGCAAACGGTGAGATAAAATTGCAGCGGTTCCATGCAGCGCTCGTTTTCTTTCTGCAAGATGCGAACTTTTGGCTTATGGAAGTCAAATTTTGCCACACAAGCCGAAGTGGCCGCTTCATTTTCGTTTCCACAAAAATCACCTCCTTTGTTGATATACCTCATTGACATACAAGCCCAAAGGCCTGCAATTTGAGGCTTTCACCCAAAACCGGTTTTGTCATGGGAGAGCACAAAGTCAGGCATGTTCAACATTTTGAAGACAGGGCGCGATTCATGCCCCGCCTCATTGAAGACGTGGCCACGCTGGAGGCCATGCTGCAGGAATCAGCATTTGAACAGAAAATACAACGCATCGGCGCCGAGCAGGAACTGGCGTTGCTCAACCCCGATTGCGACCCCGCTTTTCTGGGGCCGCAAATATTGGAGACGATGACCGACCCGCATTTCACCACCGAAATCGGGCGCTTCAATCTCGAAATCAATCTCGATCCCTTTCCGCTGAGCCACGATTGTCTGCACCGCATGGAGCAACAACTCGCCGAAATGCTGCGCACCGGCAATGCGGCTGCACACGCCCTCGATGCACGCATCCTCCTCTGCGGCATCATGCCCACGCTCACCTACAGGCACCTCGGCCGCGACGCCATGACGCCCAATCCCCGCTACTACGCCCTCAGCGATGCCATACACGCCATGCGGGGCCGCGATTTCGAGGTGTTTCTCACCGGTGTGGACGACATGATTACGGCGATGGACAGCCTCGTGTTCGAGTCTTGCAACACCAGTTTTCAAACGCATTTGCAAATTCCCACGGAGGAGTTTACCGAGCGCTACAACTGGGCGCAAATGATCTCCGGGCCGATGCTGGCCATCTGCGCCAACTCGCCGCTGCTCTTCGGGCGAGAACTCTGGAGTGAAACCCGCATTGCCCTGTTTCAGCAGGCCGTCGAAACCCGCACCAGCGCCAACCAACTCCGCAACCAACAGCCGCGCGTCTTCTTCGGCAATCGCTGGATTCAGCACTCCATCGCCGAGCTTTTTAAAGACAACATCGCCCGCTTCCCGGTCATCCTCACCAAAGAGGTACCCGACAGCAGCATGGCCCAGTTTCTCAGCGGACAGGCGCCCTCGCTGGCAGCCCTCCGACTTCACAACAGCACCGTTTACAACTGGAACCGCCCCTGCTACGGCATCCTCGACGGCCAGGCACACCTCCGCATCGAGTGCCGCTACATCCCCTCCGGCCCCACCGCCCTCGACGAAATGGCCAACTTTGCCCTCTGGCTGGGCCTCATGCAGGGCATGCCCGAAAAGTATAAAGACTTCCACCGGCGGGTGTCGTTCCGCTCCGCCAAAGACAACTTCATGCGCGCTGCCCGCATCGGCATCAACGCCATGATGGATTGGTTTGGTGAGGCTGTTTCGCCCGCCCGGCTGTTTGAAAAAGAACTGTTGCCGGCGGCTCGCGAGGGGCTTTCCAGATCGGGCGTAAATGACCAGGATGCAGACCGCCTGCTGGGCGTCGTGGCGCAACGTATTCACAAATGCCAAACCGGCGCGAGGTGGCAAATCAGGAATTTCAGAAAATTGCAGGACCATTTCGGATCAGCCGTCGCGCTCACCGAACTGACCAAAATGATGTACGAGCATCAGCAAACCGAACAACCTGTGCATGAATGGCCCGACATGGAGTGGGGGAGTACCTATATTTTTGATTGCGAGCGCTGCCCGGTCGGTAAAATGATGATTACGGATGTCTATACTGTGCAGGAAGAAGAGCCGCTTTGCCTCGTCAAATCTATTATGGAGTGGAAAAACATTCGCCACCTGCCGGTAGAAAATGCCGAGGGCGATCTCACGGGCCTGGTGACGGCCACCAATTTGAGCGAATTTGAAAACTCCGGCGATGGCTGGGAACAACAGCCCATCAAAAATTTCATGGTGTGCGAACTGCTCACGGTAGCCGAAGACGCTCCGCTGGATGCCATGAAAGATTTGATGATACAACACGGGGTGGGCAGTGTGTTGGTGGTGCATGGGCGCAAACTCACGGGCATCGTCACCAAAACGGATGTAGAAATGTGGGAAAGACTGAAGAAGCGCTAATTGTAGTATGTACATAGTGAAGACCTGAATCCGGGGCGGTGGTCTTGGCCTGTCATCCCTTTACTACGCTGCGGACACCCCCAACTGCCTTTCTACCCTCCGCTCCAACTCCTCCAAAGCTGCCTCCAAGCCCTCAAACATGGCGCGGGCCTCCGCCTTCGAAGCCTGTCGCTCTGCTTCCAAATGAGCGAGAAGACCGGCATTCAGGGCTTTTTTCTTTTCTTGCAAATGAACCACCGTAAAGTCGAAATCATGCCACTTGCCGAGGGCACGCTGTAAGTCGTCTAAACGTGCCAAAGCCCCGCACTGCAAGGCTTCCGGGCCGGTATGCCGCTGTAGGAAACGGAGGTTGTAAAAGAGTTCTTTGATGAATTTGCGCAAATCGTGCAGGTCGTCGCCGGCAGCTTTGTCGCCGCGTATAAAGGCAATGACGCCCCGAATGATTTTTACATAATACGCCTGCAAACGCGCTTCTGCTCCTTGCTCCGGCAGTTCCCTGATGATTTGGAAAACCTGCTCCGACAATTTCCTCACCGGCAACATGGAATGCCCGCTTTCGTATTGCTGCAACAGCAAGGCCCGACGTCCTTCCTGTTCTTCCAGCCAGGCCGAAAACCGGTGCTCTATGTGCAGCCTGCGTTCGTTTTTTTCCAACAGGGCGCGTTCCACTTGCCGGTCGCGCACTTTGCCGGCTTTGCGATACACGCCTTCAAAAACATCCATTGCTTCGCCGGCAGAAAATGAAGGAGCCAGGGCTTCCAACATGTAGAAGAAAGCGCGCTGCTGCTTGAGATTGACCCGCAGGCCATGCACCGTTTCCGGTCCGTAATCGCGCAGCACCTCCATCCAGTACAGGTGGAAGCCCCGGTCCAATTCCTGATAATATTCCGCCAATAGCCGAACGATGCTCATCGAATCAAGGTCACATCTCCTTTGAAGATAACAACCTCTCCATCAATAAATTCCACCTCGGCTACATACACATACACCCCGGTATTGAGCCTTTGGGCGCGGTGCGTGCCGTCCCAACCGTAAGAGGGGTTGTTGGACTGGAAATTGAAGAGTTCAAACATGGATTCGCCCCAACGGTTGAACACATAAAATGACTTCACCATGGCCACATTGCTGCCGGAGAACGGATAGAAACGGTCGTTCACCCCGTCGTCGTTGGGCGAGAAAGCCGTCGGGAAATATACGTCGCGGGCTTTGTCCACAAACACGGTAATGATGTCGCTGTCTTTGCAGCCGTTGCGGTCGGTCACCGTCACGCTGTAAGTGGTGGTGGAGAGCGGGCGGGCCATCGGATTGAAACAATCGTAGCACGACAGCGAATCTCCCTGCCAACTGAACATTTCCACCGGATAAGAGGCCAGCGCTTCCAACTGAACGTCTTCTCCGAGCTTGATACTCAGGTCTGTACCCAAATCCACAATCAATTCCTGCGGCTGGTTCACCGTCACGCTGGTTTGTTGGGTACAACCATTGGCATCCTGCACCCGCACGATGTATGGCCCTACCGGCAGCCCTCCAAACAAAGAGCGACTGCTGAACGGATCATTGTCTAAGGCGTACAAATACGGCCCCACGCCACCCGATACTTCGCCTATAGAAATGCTGCCCTGCACCTGCCCGAAACACGGCGGATCGGTAGCCGTTGCACTTACTACGATGGGCGGCGGACCGTTGAGGGTAATGCTCGGCACGGCAGGCGTAGAAGTGCAGCCGTTGGCATCGGTGAGCGTGAGTTGATATTGTCCGGCGGGTACGTTGCGCAAGGTAGCCTGAGCGCTACCCGTGCTCCATTGGTACGAATAAGGAGCATTGCCGCCAGCCACTGTCACCGTTACTTCGCCGTCGTCGGCGCCGGGGCAACTGACGTTAAAACCATTGTAGTTGGAGCCGGCCAACGACACCGTTACCGGCGTGGGCTGCGTCACTGCAACGTTGATGGTTTGCACAATGCCGTAGAAATCAGTGACTACGATGCGATAGCTGCCTGCCGGGAGGTTGGGAATGTTCACGGACGAGTTATTGGTTGCTACGTTGCCCATGCCGTTCAGGGCGCCGCCCACCGCCTGCCATTGGTAGCTGTATGGAGGCGTTCCCACCGTCATAGAGAACTGAACGGAGCCGGTAGAAGCGCCGAAACAGTTGGCTGCGCCGGAACTGGAACTGAATTGCAGCGTACACGGGTGGGCGGTCAAAATGAGATTGACGATGCTGTCACAGCCGGCCACGGAGGTAAGCCGCACTTGGTAAGTACCTGTGGCTGAGAAGTTCATATTGCCCACGCGGAAAGTCTGGTCATCGCATATACGCTCCGTGAGGGTGATCTCATACACCGGATTGACCACCAAATTCAAAGTCACGGTACTGTCGCAGCCGGTCACGGAAGTGAGTACATCTGTGAAGCTGCCGGCTGTGGTATAAACGGAGCTGCCCACGCTGAAACTCTGCCCCTGACAGATCGCCCGGTTCAAAGTGGTGGCAATGGGAGCGCGCACGGTTAGGTTCAGATTCACAATACTGTCGCAGCCGGTAGCCGCCGTGAGGATGGTCTGGAAGGTACCGCTGGTGTTGAATGAGGAGCTTCCCACCGTAAAGGACTCGCCCGCGCAGATGGTGCGCACCAAGTTGGTCATCGGGATGGGATGCACGGTCAGGTTCAGCGTCACCGTACTGTCGCAGCCGGTCACAGAAGTAAGCACATTGCTGAAGGTGCCGGAAGTGGTGTAAGAGGAGGTTCCCACCGTGAAGCTCTCGCCGTTGCAGATCGCGCGAGTGAGCGTGGTGGCAATCGGAGCGCGCACGGTCAGGTTCAGATTCACAATACTGTCGCAGCCGGTAGCCGCCGTGAGGATGGTCTGGAAGGTACCGCTGGTGTTGAATGTAGAGCTGCCCACCGTAAAGGACTCGCCCGCGCAGATGGTGCGCACCAGGTTGGTCATCGGAATGGGATGCACCGTCAGGTTCAGCGTCACGGTGCTGTCGCAGCCGGTCACGGAGGTAAGCACGTCGGTGAAGGTGCCGGACGTTGTGTAAGAGGATGTTCCTACCGTGAAATTCTCACCGTCGCAGATCGCGCGGGTGAGCGTGGTGGCAATCGGAGCGCGCACGGTCAGGTTCAGATTCACAATACTGTCGCAGCCGGTAGCCGCTGTGAGGATGGTCTGGAAGGTGCCGCTGGTATTGAATGCAGAGCTTCCCACCGTAAAGGACTCGCCCGCGCAGATGGTGCGCACCAAGTTGGTCATCGGGATGGGATGCACCGTCAGGTTCAACGTCACCGTACTGTCGCAGCCGTTGGAAGCGGTGAGTACATCGGTGTAGGTACCTGATGTGGTGTAAGTGGAAGTGCCCACCGTGAAACTCTCGCCGTCGCAGATCGCCTCAGTGAGGGTGGTGGTGAAGGTGGGATTCACGGTCAGGTTCAGATTCACAATGCTGTCGCAACCGGTCACGGCGGTCAACACATCCTGATACATGCCGCTGGTGGTATAAGTGGAACTTCCCACCGAGAACGATTCGCCCTGGCAGATCACCTGCACCAAGTTTGTCACCGGAATGGGGAACACTGTCAGAGCCAGATTGACAAGGCTGTCGCAGCCGTCCTGTGCAATAAATACATCCTGATAACTGCCTGAAATTGTGTAAGTTGAACTGCCTATTGTTACACTTTCGCCCTCGCAGATGCTGCGCGTCAGGTTGGTTTCATAAAACGAAGTGATTGTAAGCGTGAGGTTCACGATACTGTCGCAGCCGGTGACGGCCACAAGGGTATCGCGGTAGCTGCCGCCAACGGTGTAAACGGAGGTGCCGACAGTGTAAGAAGCCCCGGTACAGACGCTCGTCACAATATTCGTCACCGGAATGGGATGCACCGTCAGGTTCAGGGTCACGGTGCTGTCGCAGCCGTTGGTCGCCGTCAGCACATTGGTATAAACGCCTGATGTGGTGTAGTTGGAGCTTCCCACGCTGAAAGTCTCGCCGGCGCATATCGCCTCGGTGAGCGTAACCTGAGGAGTAGGCAGCACGGTCAGGTTCAGGGTCACGGTGCTGTCGCAGCCGTTGGAGGCGGTGAGAAGGTCGGTATAAACGCCTGTTGCCGAGTAGGCAGAAGTTCCTACCGTAAAGCTCTCGCCGTTGCAAATGCTCTCGGTGAGGGTGGTTTGGAACGTGGGCAATACGGTCAGATTCAGTGTCACGGTGCTGTCGCAACCATTGGAGGCTGTCAACACGTCTGTGTATGTGCCGGACAAGTTGTATGTGGATGTGCCGACGGAATACGTCTCGTTGTCACAGATGGAAATAGTAAGTGTGGTTTGCGGCGTGGGCAATACCGTCAGGTTCAGGGTCACGGTGCTGTCGCAGCCGTTGGCCGCCGTGAGTACATCGGTGTAAATGCCCGTTGCGGAGTAGGTAGAGGTTCCTACCGTAAAGCTCTCGCCGTTGCAAATGTTCTGTGTGAGTGTGGTTTGCGGCGTGGGCAGCACCGTCAGGTTCAGCGTCAGGAGGCTGTCGCAGCCGGCCGGCGTCACAAAAAAGTTGTCGTAAGAACCCGTAGCCGTGTAGGTGTTGGTTCCTACCGTATAGCTTTCGCCATTGCAAATAGATACATCGAGAGAGCTTGTCAGCAGGTCGGTCAGGCTGAGATTGAGATAAACCGTACTGTCGCAGCCAGTGGCCACTGAAGTAAACACCGCCTGATAGCTGCCCTCCGCATCATAAGTATTGCTGCCCAGCGTGTAAGTCTGGCCGGTACAAATTTCCACGTTCAGAGTGGTTTCTATTCTGTCTCTGATGGTAAGGTTCAGATTGATGATGCTGTCGCAGCCGTTGACCGCCGTCAGGGTGTCGCTGTACATGCCGGTAGCGGTGTAGGTGTTCGTTCCAACGGTATAGGATTGGCCGAAACAGCGGGTGATGTTCAGGTTGGTTACCGGTACGTTCAGAATATTCAGGTTCAAGGTCACGGTACTGTCGCAGCCATTGGCCGCCGTCAGCACATTGGTATAAGTGCCTGCGGTGGAATATGAATTGCCGCCTACGCTGAACGATTCACCGTCGCAGATGCTTCGGTTAAGGGTAGTGGTAATGGCCGGGCGCACCGTCAGGTTGAGATTCACCGTACTGTCGCAACCGTTGGCGGCGCTGAAAACGCGTTGATACGCACCCGATGTATTATAATTAGTGCCGCCAAAAGTATAAGTGTCTTCCGCGCAAATAGACACATTCAGGTTGGTCACCGGTTCCGGCAAGACGGTCAGGTTGAGGGTCACGGTACTGTCGCAGCCATTGGAAGCCGTCAACACATTGACATAAGTACCCGCATTGAAATAGGTGTTGGATCCCACCGAAAACCCGTCGCCGGCACAAACACTTTGATTCAGCGTTCTGGTGATGGCGGCGCGCACCGTCAGATGCAGTATCACGGTACTGTCGCAGCCCAGCGAGGAAGCCCCCGGCAGCACGCGGGTGTAAGTACCTGTGGTGTTGTAGCTTGTACCTCCTACCGTCACCGACTGCCCGTTGCAGATGGTATCTCTCAGGGTTCGCATGGGGTTGGATACCGTGAGGTACAGCGTGGTGTTGTTCGTGCAGCCCCCCGGCCCCGTTATATTCTGTTGATATACGCCGGTGGCATTGTAAAAAACATTGCCCAATTGATAAAATTGCCCCTGACAAATGGTGTCGCGGACGGTGATGTTTTGCGGGCTGTACACGGTGAGATTGAGAACGACGAGGCTGTCGCAGCCATACTGATTAGGTAAGGTTACCATGTGGGGATTACCGGGCGGACTGCTGGAAAAAAAAGTCTGATTGCCAATAGTGAATCCTGCCGGACTACAAATTTCTTCGTTCAGAAGGGTAAGGTCGGGGTTGTTGACATTTATTTGGAAGTTGACGATGCTGTCGCAGCCGAATGAAGTTTGTAAGGGCACACTGTAGCTGCCGGGAGCGCTGAATATCTGCCCGCCGACCGTTACGAGTTGGGGTACGTTGCTGCAAAACTCATAGGTAGGCAGGTTGGTGACTTTGTGCGGGCGAACATTCAGCGTAAAACGACGAGGTTGAACACATCCTTGCGGTGAGACATCGTTGTAGTCATAAGTCCCCGGCGATGTGAACACCATACCTCCGGCAGAATAAGACTCGCCTTCACAAATATTGACTGCGGGGTCTGTAATCAAAGCCAAATTGCCAACATTGACAGTAGTGCATGTTTGAGGGCCATCTCCGTGGCATACATTAGACGGCGTTACGCAGATAGTATATGTCCCGTTTGTAGGAAACGTGATTTCTGCGGTCTGTGAGCTGCCCGCCGGACTGCCGTTAACTGTCCAGTTGTAAACACCGGCATTGGGTACTCCGGGAGTCGAAAAAGTGTACATGGCTCCAGGGCAGTACGGGGTTGGAGGGGCTGCAATAGTGGGTGCTGCCGTTACCGGCGGAGCCACGGTACTGCCCGAAGTCACATTCACCGTAAACTGGCACACGTCGTTGCTGTGCCCGTCCACCACAAAAAAGTAAGTACCGCCAACGGTGAGACCGGTCATAGTCAGCGTTGTAGCCTGGTTGGGGGGCGCCTGATACACGCAGTTGGAAACCAACGAGAAGCTGCTGCAATCGGTGGTGCCCCATATCCCCACCTGAAGGCCGTTGTTGTTGCCTAAGTTGCAATTGACCGGAGTAATGCTCATGGTAATATTGGAACTTCCCGCTACAAAACCAATCCATTGCACGTTGTGTGGCAAAATGGCCTGTCCTGGGCAAAAAGTGGGCGGCACCTGCTGGCCGGCCGTCGTTGTATTGTTCGAACTGGAAAAAGTGGTAAAGTCGCACAGCACACAGGAAAGCGCACAAGTGTTGGATAGTGCAATGGTGTTGGGCGGGCACAAATCCGGCAATTGTGCGTGTGAGATGGTCGCTGTGGCAAACAGCAAGATCGTCGCAAGTAGAATTCTCATCATTTTCAATCGGTTGTCTTTCTTAATGAAACAAAAATGGCTTCTTTGGCGGCCTCTTTCGGCAGCAAAGCATGGTTTTCATCGGCTTTGGGGAGCAAAGTTTCGTGTGGACTGGCTTTCAGGTGCGGGAGACAAAATGAATAAGGGCATTTTGTCTATCATTCTTGTGCGCACATAGACGCATAAAAATGTCAGGGTGCTGCCTGTGTTTCAAACCGGCGCACAAAAAACTATAAATGCTGCCAAAAAGAAAAGTAAACCGGGAATTTTATTTGTCGAAACCCAACGCCCGGCGCATTTTGTGATAAATGGCCGTATTTTCATAAACGCCCCCGAACAATTCCGCGCCCGGCCCATACGCAAACACAGGAATCAGCGTACCCGTGTGCTGGTCGGTGGTAAATGCTCCTTTGATAGAACCCATAACCGAGCCGGGGTTGATGGAAAAACCGCCGGTTTCGTGGTCGGCAGTGATGATAACGAGCGTGCGGCCGTCGGCCTTGGCAAAATCGAGGGCGACGCCTATTGCCTTATCAAAATCGAGCATTTCATTGACGATGTACTGTGCGTCTTTGGCATGACCGCCCCAATCTATCTGAGAGCCTTCAATCATCAAAAAGAAGCCTTTGTTGCTCCGTTTTGCCAAAAAAGGCGGCGCCATGCGTGCCGCAGGTTCCAGATAGTCGCGTCCGCTTTCGGCGGTGAGCGGGCTGTTATCGGCACTCAGGTATCCGAACGGATGCGCGGGGTCAGGGGTGATTTGCGCCAGGTCTTTTTCTGCATAATGCGAGATGACGTAGCCTTTTTTGCGAAGTTGCTGCAACAGGTCGCGCTCGTCGGTTTCCCGGCGGTCAAAGAATTTTTTACCCCCGCCGATGAACAGGTCAATGCCGGAATCGGGGAAAAAGGTGGCAATGGCTTCCTCTTCGCCTCTGTTGGCAACATGGGCAATGAAAGAGGCCGGCGTTGCATGGGTGATACTGGAGGTGGCAATAAGCCCCGTGGCCAAGCCCCGTTGCTGCGCTTCTTCGAGGATGGTTTTTGCGGGCTTTCCGGCGGCGTCCACGCCTATGGCGCCGTTGTAGGTTTTTACGCCGCAGGCAAAGGCCGTAGCGCCGGCAGCAGAATCGGTGATGAGGTCGTTGGAAGCATAAGACTTGTGCAAGCCCGTGACCGTGCAGCGCTCTAAGTTCAGTTGATTGCCATTGGCATACAAGCCGGCGCTGATTTGCCCCAACCCCATGCCGTCGCCGATGAGCAGGATGATGTTTTGGGGGCGTTTTTGAAGCTCTATACTTCCCGCGCCGGAAGGGGCAGTTTCGGAAGCAGGCTTGGGCGCCGAGCAGGCTGCCAATGAGAATAATGCAAAAACGAACAGGCGGTAAATGCGCATGGCAAACTTTTGTTTTTCAATGTATTATGAGCAGTCTTTCGGCTCACCGGGCAGGCACATAGCGCTTGCCGGGTAGAGAACGAATGACGCCTTTAAACTCCAGATCAAGCAGCAGCGCAGCCATCTCGCTATGGGTGATGCCGGCTTCAAAGGTAAGCGCATCAATGCTCAGTTCGGAGCGCTCGCGGAGCAAATTAACAATAATTTGTTCCTGATCGCTGAGTTCTACAAAGAGCTGCGGCTGTATATTGCGGCTTTTACTACGCTCTTCCCATTGCATGATGTAGCCCAGATCGGCGGCGCTTTCCAGCAAATTGGCCTGATTGGTTTTGATGAGATGATTGCACCCTAAAGACATTTTATCGTGGAGGCGGCCCGGCAGGGCAAACACGTCTTTGTTGTAACCATTGGCTATTTTCGCCGTGATGATGGAGCCTCCGCTGATGCCGGATTCTACTACCACCACCGCATCGCTGAGGCCGGCAATGATGCGGTTGCGCATGGGAAAGTGCTCGCGGTCGGGTTGGGTGCGGCTGGGATACTCTGCCAGCAAGCCGCCGTTTTCCGTCATGCGCAGGGCCGTGTGGCGGTGCTGAGGCGGGTATATCCGGTCGAGGCCATGCCCCAATGCAGCAATGGTGGGCATGCCGTTTTCCAAACACCTGCGATGGGCCGTCACATCAATGCCGAATGCCAGGCCGCTGATGATGGTCGCATCATAAGCCTTCAGCCCGTCCACCAATTCTTCACAAAACGCCGTTCCATAATGAGTCGGGGTGCGGGTGCCTACGATGCCCACGGTGCGCGCTGCGTTGAGGTCGGCATTGCCGCGGTAGTAAAGCATTACCGGGCTGTCTCGAAAAGGTTTGAGGCGGGCCGGGTAGTCCTTGTCCAAATAAAATAAAGGCCGGATGCCGTGCTGTTCCATAAATTCCAACTCCTGCTCGGCATGGCCCAATACGTCCTGGTTGATGACGTAATCGGCTACGAGATCGCCAACGCCGGGAATCTTGCACAGTTCCTTTTTTTTGGCGCGAAACACTGCCTCCACACCGCCGCAATAGCTGATGAGCGTTCGGGCCGTAACGGCGCCCACCATCGGAATCTGTGTGATGGCTACCTTGTACAACAACTCGGGGTCTTTCCCGTGAAGGTACTGTTCACTGCTTTTTGCATGGTTTTGCGCAAATGAGCGCGGACTTTTTGTTCCCGTCATGGCAAATGGTGCTATTTTTGCATTAATTTTTCAACAACCTTACCCAAGATAATGAGTACCGGCAGAAAAAACTCTCGTCTCGAATTAGTCGTCATCAGCGTATTCTTCATTTTATTCAGCTTTTGGGCGCTGTCCCGTTGTAACAACAAACGAGCTGAAATGCGCCGCCAAATGGAGGCCGAAGCTATGGACGAACGCCGTCAGGATTCTATTGACCGCGCCGCTGCCATGGCCCGCATGTTGCCACCCAAAGATACCACGCCGGCGGCATCAGCCACCCCTGCCGCGCCGCAGGTCATCAAAGAGCAAGTGACGCCTTTATATGTTGTTCTCGACGAACTGAACATGCGCGGCGAACCCAAACTCGATGGGCGCCTCGTAGCTCGCCTCAAACTTTATGACGAACTGGTGTATCTCAACGAGGTCACTGAATTCAAACAGGAAGTCAACCTGGGCGGCGTTACTTACAATGAACCCTGGATCAAAGTCAAAAATAAGCGCGGGCAGGTCGGCTGGGTCTATGGAGCGGGTGTTCATTATTACCGCTTCCGCAGAGAAAGTTGACCGGGCGCTTCTTTTGATTCCTTTGACAGGTCTTCGTTACAAACAGCCGCAAAGATAAATTTTTTGTTTTGCAAATCGCAAAAAGGAATTTTTTCTATCAAAAAAAAGAGGCCCGCCGCTCGTAGCCTATACATACACTGAATTATCATCCTTATTTCCTACTTTTGCGCCAAAATCAAGTAAAGTAAACCATGTTTCAAATCAATATCTATCTGCGTTTCGCATTGATCGCGCTGTTTCTCATCGGCGGTATCGTTCCGGCCTTTATCAACGGGCTTAGTTTTTGGTGGGGATTTCCGTTTATTCTGGTCGGTTTGATCTTGCTGGCAGGTTATTTCCTGTTGGGCACCATCAATTCTACGGCGCTCTTGCTGCAACAAGGTAAAATAGACGAGGCGGAAAAACGCTTAGCGCTTACCTTCTGGCCCCAATTGCTGTATGTCGCCAACCGCTCGTACTATTACATGATTAAAGGCAATATTGCATTGAGCAAAAAGGATACCGAGGCCGGCGAAATGTGGCTCCGCAAAGCGCAGGAGGTCAAACTGCCTTCCGACAATGAAAAAGCCATGCTGGAATTGCAGTTGGCCAATATTGCTGCCTCCAAAGGCAAGTGGAGCCAGGCACAATTGCACTTCAGGAATCTCAAAGACCTTAAAATCACCGAAACAGCCATCAAGGATCAGGTGAAGCAGTTTGAAAAAGCATTAGAAAGCCGGGGTCAGATGAAAGCGGCCATGCGCATGGGCAATCCCGGCGCAGCGGGCATGATGCAGCCGGGAGGCAAACGCCGCCGCCCGAAGATGAGATAAATTCCGACAAAGCCGTATCCGCCGGGGCAGCCTCCCTGAGCCTTGGGTAATTACGGGTGAAACCATAATGAGCGGTTGCCGCCGGCGGTACTGCTTTCCGTTGCCCGTACGCGGCAACGACAGTTTGCATAGCTTATGCAGACAAAATAACAGGTCTGTGTTCGATAAGTCAACGAGGGCGCCGACGATTAAGATAAGTTTAACCCGGCTACGGCGGGAGGTTGGGGCTTCGTTAATAAAAGCATAAAAAAAACCTCCGTTGCAGCGTATTTTCCGGTGGCCGGTCGTTTGGCAATTATACCAAAATCACTCCCAATATCATGTTGTATTTTCATCCGATGAAAGTCCGTTTCTCTATTGTTTTGGCGCTGCTCATCACTGTGGGCTACATATTGACCGCACAAGACTTCCGCCTCGCCTACATTGAGCAATATAAGAGTATTGCCATACAGGAAATGGAGCGCGCCGGCGTGCCGGCCAGTATCAAGCTGGCGCAGGCCATTCTGGAATCCGATTTCGGCCGCAGCGATCTGGCCCGCCGTGCCAACAACCATTTCGGTATCAAATGCGGCGTGAATTGGGATGGCCGCGAATTTTACAAAGAAGACGATGACTACGATGACAACGGCAAGCTCGTCAAATCCTGTTTTAGAGTATATCGCAGCCCCGAAGCCTCGTTCATTGCACACTCTGAATTCCTGCGCGACCCGGCCAAAGATTTTCGCTACGGCTTCCTGTTCCGGCTCGATCCTACCGACTATCGGAGTTGGGCCAATGGACTCAAACGCGCCGGATACGCTACTGCCGCCAACTACCATGAGCGCCTCATCAACCTCATCGAAACCTACAAATTGCATGAGTACGACCGCCTCGGCCAGGCGCCCGTTGTGGATGTCACTGTGCCCAATCAGCCCGGCGCCCCCGCATTTGGTTACAACAACGACGTTCGGTTCGTCCTTTCGGCCAACAACGAAACCGTCTCTACTATTTCTCGCCGCACCGATGTGTCTCTGGGACAGCTCATTAAGTACAACGAGCAACTCAACGACGGCGAGCAGCGTTTGGCCGAGGGCACCATGGTATATCTGCAACCCAAACGCAACGCCTTCCGGGGGCGCGCAGAAAGCCATTTGGTAAAAGAAGGCGAAACCATGTTTGATATTTCTCAAACCTACGGCATCAAATTGGCCAAACTCCTCCAACGCAACCGTATGGAAAAAGGCATGGAACCCGCTGTCGGTCAGAATATTAAACTGCGCGGCGGCAAAGTAAAACAACGCCCTGCCCTTCGCGGGGAAGCCACCCTGGACAAGCCCGTCAACGGAGTGCGCATAGAAATGGAGGAAGCGCCCGCACCGCCTCCTGCCGCCCCCACACCGCCCCCCACCGTACAGCCCGAACGGGAATCCGGCATCCGACCGGTGACGCCGGCTCCTACGCCCACAACACCCGCCAATACTCAGCCTGCCGACACACCGCCGCTGGCCCCTGTGAAACCGGAAGAGCCGCGCCCAAGTACGCCCGTTGTACAGCCTGCGCCCTCTACCCCAGTCACAACGCCGCCGCCGGCCACTGCGCCGGTATATCACACGGTAGAAAAGGGCGATACGTTGTGGAACATCTCGCAGCGCTACCAGACCACCGTGGCCGCCATCCGGCAACTGAACAACATGACCAACGATAGTATTCAATTGGGCCAGCGCCTGCGTGTGAAGTAGAATTTGTTCGCTATCTTTGCCGCTCAGTATCGGCGCTCCATTTTCATCGCAGCGCTGATGCGCTCAATACGTTCGGCATGAAAAAACTTCTCGTATTTGTCGCAATCATCATGGCCGCTCAGGGGCTGTGGGCGCAGGGCTATGTGTTCGGTATTAAAGGCGGGCCTACTTTCGGGCTTCAAAACTGGGGCAATTCATTCCAGCGAGATCCCTTGATTCGCTACCACGGAGACGTATTCATCGAGTCTCTGCCCGAAAGCAACCAATGGTCTTTGTTTGCGCAGGCAGGCTACCATGCGCGGGGCAGCGCCATCAGAAATCGCAATTTCATCAACCCTCTCAACGGCAATTTCTTCCGCCCGCCGGCCGATGTGTTTCTCTTTCACAATGCAGCCATTGTGCTGGGCGCCAAGCAAAAATTCGATCTGGGTCTGAGCAGCAAATGGTTTTACACCTTCGGCGTGCGCGGTGAATATACCATAGATACGAATTTGGACAGGTACGATGCTTTTTTGGAACTCAATCCAAGTATTGCTGCGGTTTATCCTATCAATGCCTATTTTGAAGACAATGGCCTGTTGGGTATCCGGCGCATCAATTATGGTTTTTCAGGCGGCGCGGGTTTGGAGTGGCAGTTCTCGGAGTTTCTCGGCGCTTCGTTGGAATTTACCATCAACCCCGATTTTTCCAATCAATACACACAGCCGGCCATTCCCAACGTACGCGATCCCTGGACGGGCGAACTGCGCAGCCTGCCCGAACGCCGCATCCGCAACCTCACGCTGGAGGTTACCGCCGCCTTCCGGTTCTTGCGCAAAATTGAATACATTGACTAAAACGACCCGCCTACAAGTATGATCCTACGTTGCGAAAATCTGAAAAAATTGTACGGACGCCGGCAGGTGGTGCATGATGTTTCTCTGCATGTCAACAAAGGCGAAATCGTTGGTTTGCTGGGGCCCAACGGCGCAGGCAAAACCACTACCTTTTATATGACGGTAGGATTTATTAAACCCAATGAGGGGCGTGTCTTTCTTGATAATCAAGATATTACCGATATGCCCATGTATCGCCGCGCACAACACGGCATTGGTTATCTGCCGCAGGAAGCTTCTGTTTTTAGAAAACTGAGCGTGGAAGACAACGTGCGGGCTGTTTTGGAAATGACTCATCTGAATAAAAGTCAGCAAAAAGAAAAGTTGGAATCGCTCATCGAAGAGTTCGGCCTCGAAAAAGTGCGCCGCAGCCGGGGCGATACCCTCTCCGGCGGCGAGCGAAGACGTACCGAAATAGCCCGCGCATTGGCCACCGATCCCAGTTTCATTCTGTTGGACGAGCCTTTCGCCGGTATTGACCCCATTGCAGTAGAAGACATTCAGTACATCGTGGCCAAACTGAAAACCAAAAACATCGGGATTCTCATCACCGACCACAACGTGCAGGAAACCCTCTCCATCACCGACCGGGCCTACCTCATGTTTGAAGGCGGAATCCTGCGTGCCGGCACCGCCGAAGAATTGGCCGAAGACGAAATGGTGCGCAAGGTGTATCTCGGCCAGCATTTCGAATTGCGCCGTAAAGTCATACATGTATAATGCGCTCGCGACCATATCTGCTGCCGATTTTTGTGTGTGCCGCTCTCCTGTACGGAGGCTGCACCGACGACGCTCCCACCCGGCTCAGTTCTGATCAACTGCAATTGCTCGATTCCTTGGTCACGGTGCAAATGCCATTGGTACGGCAGGAGGAAGACAGCATCTGCAAGGCGGATTTTGATAAAAAACTGCGCCGTATGGTGGATTCCATGCTCGTCATTCGCCGCGAAGAAGAAGCCCGCCTGCGTCAAAGAATGCCCAAACAATGAGCCGGTATAGTTACATCTTCCTCCTCTTTGCCGCACTGTCGGTTGTTGCCGTCTCCTGTGATGACTCGGCCAAACAAAAAGCCCAGGAGGAAGCGCTCCTGCAAAGCCGACTGCTGGAACGCTTGGAAATGGGGCGCGTCACGCGTCGGGAAGAGTGCATGCGGCAATTGGCCGATTCCGCTCTGGTCATCGTTGATTCCATTCGCTTAGAAGAAGCCCGATGGGCCTTGGATACCCTTCGCGGCAGGCCTTACAAGCCGTTCAGGCCGGACAACCCGGGGCCGGGCGCCTCTGTGGATTCATTGGAGGTAAAACCCTTGCTGCCGGATTCCATCAAACGACGCAACAATTGATCTTCAACATTTTGTCATTGCCAATTCATTGATATTATGATCGTACTTAAACTCATTGTAGGTTTAATTTTGCTCGTTGTCGGCGCGGAAGCGTTAGTCAGGGGCGCCTCCAGAATAGCCGCATCATTTGGAATTACCCCGCTTGTTATCGGCCTCACTGTGGTAGCATTCGGTACGAGTTCGCCGGAGCTGGCCGTGAGTGTAATGTCTTCCTTGTCAGGTGCTTCCGATATTGCTTTGGGCAATGTGGTGGGCAGTAATATTTTCAATGTATTGTTTATTCTGGGCATCTCTGCGCTCATCATTCCATTGGCTGTGCACCAGCAAATCATCAAAATGGATGTACCCATTCTCATCGGCCTTTCGCTGCTGACTTGGTGGATGGCCTCCGACGGCAATATTCAGGTTTGGGAAGGCAGTATATTGATTTTGCTGGGAATCGCTTACATGCTCCTGCTCATCCGCATGAGTAAAAAGGAAAAAAAAGCGATAGAACAGGAGTACGACGAAGCCTTCGGAGAGCAAAAGGGCAAATCCGGCAAAATCTGGATGTCGGCACTTTTTGTACTCGCCGGCCTGGCTTTGCTGGTATTAGGCTCCAGATGGTTGGTGGACGGAGCCGTTTATATTGCCAAAAGCCTCGGCGTCAGTGATTTGGTTATCGGCCTTACGATCATCGCAGCAGGTACATCCTTGCCTGAAGTGGCCACCTCCATCATCGCAGCCTTGCGCGGCGAGCGCGATATTGCAGTGGGCAATGTGGTAGGCAGCAACCTGTTTAATATCTTCTTTATTTTGGGAATAGCTGCCGTAAGCGGCGGCGGCATCGGCGTAGCAGACTCGGCCATTCGTTTCGATCTGCCGGTGATGACGGTGGTAGCGTTTGCCTGTTTGCCCATCTTTTTCACAGGAAGTAAGCTCGACAGATGGGAGGGCGCTGTATTCTTGTTGTATTACATTGCCTACACAGCTTACCTCATCTTAGCCAGCCAAAACAGCTCGTCTTTGGAGGCGTACAGCCACGCCATTCTTTGGTTTGCCGTACCAATTACCATACTAACGCTGGGCATTGTGACCTGGAGGCAAGCCAAACGCAATAAAGCAGTTTAATGACATTTCGAGACTGCCCGAAGCCATCAACAGGTTAGATCGCTTCGGGCAATCTAAAGTGAACTTGAGATAATGAATGAAAGGGAAACGGGGTGAAGAAAAAAGAGTGGTGCGAGACGGAATCGAACCGCCGACACAAGGATTTTCAGTCCTTTGCTCTACCGACTGAGCTACCGCACCATTCAAAGAATTGATCGCTTTTTTTGAAAGCGGCACAAATGTACGACGACTTAAATGACTTATGCAAGTTTTTGAGTTCCCTTTTTTAAAATAAAAATGCCGGCCATGCACATACTTCCCTTTAAAGCGCTGTTTCCCAACATGGAATACATTCCTTCGCCCGATTATTTTTTTGCCACCGTGCGCGAAGAATTTCCTCAATACTACGACAACGGCTTTTTTTGGAGCATCGAAAAGGAGGCCTTTTTTGTGTATGAAATCCAAACACCCCGGCGAAACTACCTCGGATTGGCCGCTTGTGTGGACTTGCGCGATTACCGGGAGGGCGCCATCAAAAAGCACGAGCAAACGATTGCCGAAAATGAGCAGAAGCAGATGCAGTTGGCCCTCAAGCGCAAAGCGGGTGTAAAACCGGTATTGCTCACCTACCCGGAGGTGCCCGATATTCAGAACTGGCTTCGGCAACACACCCTCGACCGCGAACCGGCTCTGGCAGTGCATTTTGAAGAAGACGCCCAGCATCACCGCTTGTGGGCTGTGAGCGAAGCCGATGACATGGAGTCCATCAGGCAACTTTTTTTGGAAAAAGTGTGCTGCTCTTACATTGCCGACGGGCACCACCGCATTGCCACCACAGCTCTGATGCACGAAAAATTGGAAACGCCCGAAGGCCAACGCCACTACGGCACTTTGTTGTCGGCCTTTTTTTCGTCGGAAGAGCTGGAAATATTGGACTTCAACCGGGTGATAGAGGCATTTGAAGACATTTCGCCTACGCAGTTCATGGCCCGCTTGTCGCAGATATGCGAAATAGAACTGATGAGCGCCCCCGAAAAGCCCAGTCAAAAACACGAACTGACCATGTACCTGCGCCGCGAGTGGTACAGGCTGCGTTGGAGACCTGAAATTTTAACCCGGCAGGGCGCCGATTGCTTAGATGCCGCATTGCTGAACGAACTGGTTTTGAAAGAGATAGTCGGCATTACAGATGTACGGCACGACCTCCGGGTAGAGTATGTAGAGGGGCCGAAAGGACTGGATGGCTTGCGCAAAAAGGCCATGAAAAACGAGCAGACGGTAGCGTTTTGTCTGTTTCCCATTCAAATGCCCGACCTGTTTCGCCTGGCAGATGCGGAACAAATGCTGCCGCCCAAGTCCACCTGGTTTGAACCTCGCATGAAAAATGGAATGATTGTGCAGGAGTTTTAAGAATAATTATGATCAGGGCTTTATTGGATAAAAATACAGCTTTTCCCCTACGCATCGAATGGCTTTGCGCGCTTCCTCCTGCTGTTCCGGCGTGAGTTTGATGGTGCGTTTGTGCCCTTTATAGAGTATTCGGATGCGGTCTATATAGGTATCGGCCATGATGAAAAAGTATTGCACAGGCGCCACGCAGGTATGCGTATAGATGCGCATGAGCGTCTTGTCGTCCATGGCTCCTTTGTCGGGGTAGTTCATCATTTCCAACAAGGTGCCGTCGGCCATGATGAGATAAATATTATAGCCTTCTTCAGTGGTGTAATATTCGCGTTCTGCGGCGGCTATGGTGAGGAAAAACGCGCCGAGGGTGTCGTTTTCAGTAAAGCTAAACAGCACTTTAGCTTCCTCCACCATCAACATCCCGTCGGCATTGCGATGGTTGCTGGGAATCATATTGCCGATATTCACCGGTTGGGAAACGACCAAGCGGGTGCTGTCAAATTCATCAATGGTTTCTACGGCAACTTTGCACTGGGCATGAGCGGCGGCGAGGGTCGTCAGCCACAAAAAGATCATCAGCAACAGACGCTTCATGTTTTGGGAATTTTAGACAAAGGTAGGAAACTTTGCACAAAAACACCCTTCCCTCCACGATGCAACCTGATGAAACATGCGGAATCAAAGAGCATAAGGGGCGAGAAAAAATAAATCTTCATTTTCGCCAAAGGATTCGCTAAGTAAACGCTTCATTTTAAGTGTCTTAGAGAATCCTTTGGCCTAAAGAAAATGAATATTTATTTTGCCCCACTACTTAGCAGAATGCCATTGCAGGAATTACTCAGTCGCGTCGGTGTCTCCACCTTTTTTCTTAGACATGTTGTTGAATACAACGATACCGATGATGGCGGGTATGCCAATCAATACCAGCGTGGTGAATACCATCAATAAATTAGCTTGCAGCCAGTCAACCAGATACATAATTGCTGTTTTTTGTTGTTTGGGCAAAACTAATACTTGCGCAGAACCCGCTATGGTGATATAAATCACCGTAAGGATTGACTTTTATCTCAAAAATCCCAGTCGTCCTCTTCGTCGTCGTCTTTGGTAATGGGCAAATCAATGGTATCCAACACCACCGACTGAAACGAGACGTGAAACCATTCCTGAAAAAGCTCCATCGTCAGCGGGCTGGGCCACTGCGTTTCGTCTTCGCACCAGTCGTATAGCTCCGTTTCAAAAAACGCCTGAAAATTTTCCTGCATCCAGGCTTCATACTCCTCTTCGGAATTGAATATCGGAACGAGATACACCGTGCCCCAGTCATTGGCTAATGGCTCTTCGGGGCTGACTTTTTCTTCATCGGGAAAGACGTAGTTGACCCAATCCGTGAGTGGTTTTTTGGGCGCCAAATACAGGGCCTGACGATCTACAGGTATCATTATTTTAATTTTATTCGTTGATCCACAATGTTTTATCTTCTATACTGCCACGCTTGGCCGGCAGTTCCACCTCATCGTACCAGCCCATATAAAACAGGCCCAGGCAACGTTCGCCCGGTTGAAGGCCGAGCCATTCGTCTGCTTGCAGAATGTATCCCGGCGTACTCCAATACGAACCTATGCCATAAGACGTACAGGTGAGCCACATATTTTGCACGGCACAGGCTACGGCGGCTATTTCTTCCCACTCACGCACCCTGTTTTCGGGGTCGCGCTGCATACAAACAGCGATGACGGCGCCCGAACGTTGTGGCGCATCCAGCATTTTTTTATATTTCAGGTCAGAAAACTCGGCTTCGGACGTGCCGGCCCGGTACTGCCCCGATAAAAACTCGCCGAGACGACGGAGCGCATCCCCGCGAAACACGCGAAACCTCCAGGGTTGGGTGAGGCGGTGCGTAGGCGCCCAGTTGGCGTTTTCCAATACCTCCCGGATGATGTCTTCCGAAAGGGGCCGATCTGCGTACATCTTTGGATAAACCGAGCGGCGACGGCGGATGATGTCTGTGATGGTTGGTGTGTTCATAAAACCTGAAATATTTGGCGGTTAGTGAAGGGGTGACTCCGCCGCGATCATAAGCCCGTAGTCACCCCTTCACTAACCAATAGAAAAACAAAAACTACCTCCCAAAATACTTCCCGATTCCTGACCACTCTAAGCTGATGTCCCACAAACGGGCGGCATTGGCTTCGTTGTAAGAGGCGTCTGAAGACCGTTTCGGGCGGCACAAGTCCCAGTAAAGGCCGCTCTGTCCGCGCGCTTCATCCGAGGAAGCCAGAAAAACGGAAGTCTCGGCGCCCTCGGCCGGCGTTTTGCTTTTCCAGAAAGTACGGCGCACTTTCCAAGCCAGCGCATGCAGCCAGGTGGTGTGTTTCAGTCCGATGTCGGTGTGTACCAAACCGGGCTGAACGGCATAGATCGAAACCTGTGCATCGGATTTGCGCCGCTCAAACTCGTAAGTAAACATCACATTGGCCAGCTTGGATTGCGCATACGAGCGAAGCCCGGAGTAGTTTTTGCTCAGGTTCAAGTCGTCTAAATGCAGGTCGGTTTGAAAATGAGAATCAGAAGCTACATTCACCACGCGGGCGTCGGGGGCTTGGCGCAAAGCCGGATATAACAAGTGTGTGAACAAAAAATACGCCAGATGATTGACGGCAAAAACCGTTTCCACGCCGTCCGATGTAGTAGTGAAATCAGATACCCAGGTGCCGGCGTTGTTCACCAGCACATCCACCACAGGGAAGCGGCGCAAAATGTCGGCGGCAGCTTCGCGGATGGAGGCTTGCGAGGCCATGTCAGCTTTGACAAAATGTACGCTGGTATTGCCGGTCGCTTGCTGTATTTGTGCCACTGTCGCAGCGCCTTTTTCGGCACTTCGTCCCACGACTACCACCTGAGCACCTTTGCCTGCCAGGGCCAGCGCCGTTTCATAGCCGATGCCCGCCGTAGCCCCGGTGACGACGCATACTTTCCCTTGCATCATGGCATTTTTATTTTGGCCTCACCGTCGGCAACGATCTTGCCTTCTCCGTTGATGCAGCGGGTACTGAACGTGCCAATTCTCTTTTCTTCTTGAAAATCAATTAATTCCACTTCTGCCGTCACGCTGTCACCCACAAAAACGGGCCGCAGAAACCGGGTGTTTTGGCTCAGATAGATGCCTCCGTTGCCGGGATAAATGGTGCCGAATATTTTGGAAAACATAGACACCGTAAAAATGCCATGCACCACTCGCTTGCCGAAAATGGAAGCGGCGGCAAAGTCCTCATCTGTGTGGATGGGATTGTCATCGGCGCTGATGCGGGCGAAGGTTTCTACGTCCTGCGCGTCAAACTGCCGGGAAAAAGAGGCTTTATCGCCGATGTTGTATGTTCTGCTCATGCCGAAACTTTGTTTGCCGTGAAAAAAAGCATGCAAAGATACGATATTATCAGGATGCGAAGCGCGGCTTGGGCGACATAAACATCTGACGGCGTATGGATACGGCTCGCACACAGCAGAATCCGGCGGCGATTTCATGGCACTTGCGGCTCATCCAATTTGATACATTTTAACAATCATGGGGGTATTTCGACAGGTTTCTAAAAAAAAGTGAAATTTTTTTTGGCCTTTGTAATTGTATGTTGTACACAAAGTGCGTATCTTTGCAGCGTCGCTTTTGCTAAAGCATCCAAACGAGGATCGAAATAAGCAAGTCAACGACCGTTTCAATACAATTACCCGAAAGGGTTTGAAATAATTTGGTTTTATTTGGTTAGGGCTGAGGTAGTACTCTTGGAGTGCTGCCTCTTTTTATTTTTGGGGGCAGAACAGGGAGCGATGCAAGGTACTGTCGAAACGATCCTTGTGTACCCCCGACGACGCCCAATAAAAAACCATTACCTTTGCCCCTCAAAAAAATACTCAAACATGAAAAAACTATGGACAATGGCCGCAATGGCCGTCGCTGTATTGCTCTTTTCCCATTGCGAAAAAGATCAACTCAAGATTGATCGCGAACTGATCCTCGAAAACTTAGCCGAAAAAGGCATCACGGCGGAGGAACACGAATCCGGCATTTTTTACGTCATCACCACAGAGGGAACAGGCGGCCACCCGAGTCTCGCCTCTACTGTGACGGTAAAATACCGCGGTACTTTGCTCAATGGAAACGTTTTTGACCAAACGGTGGATCCCAACACAGCTACCTTCCCGCTTCAAAACCTCATCGAAGGCTGGCAAATTGCCATTCCGCTGCTTAAAAAAGGCGGCAAAGGCACGTTCTGGATTCCTTCTGCGTTAGGATACGGAGACGCGGCGTTGCCGGGCATCCCCAAAAACTCCGTGCTCGTATTCGATATCGAGTTGGTCAATTTCTGATTCCATGAACATTTTTATCCGTTGCTTTTTCTGCATCGCGTTCGGCTTACTGACAACAGCCGCGCAGGCGCAAGCCAAATATCGTCTCGCCGACTACATGCCCAATCACGCCGGTGACAGCCTGTTGTTCCAAAACCTCAATCCCGCCGTCAAGGAGCCGATCCTCATTGCCTGGCCCGATACGGCCACTTTTAAAGGACAAACCGTATTGGAGCGCACCGAAAGCACCGGTGGCCGGCGATTGGAACTGCTGGACCCTGCGGAGGGTTGGAAGTTGTTCCTCGTCGGATTTCAGAAAGGCATGGACATGATTTTTGAAAAACCGCTGCTCTTGTTACCCGCCGAGGTAGAGCACGGCGCTGTATATCGCTCGTCTTCGCCGTTTTCCGTTTTTTCTTCGGGGCGCAAACTCGGCGCGGGAATTCAAAACTACGAGATTAAAGTACAAGGCCACGACACGAGCCGCACGCCGCTGCGCAATTTCGGCGAGTGCTTGGTCATCATCACTACTTCCACCCGAACCGATACCGACGGCGTGCGCAGGGGCTACGAGATCAAAGAGTGGTATGCCCGCGATTTCGGCCTCGTCAAAATGGCCGGCGAAGCCTTCACTCTTGATGCCAAAGGCGCCCGTACCCGCGTGGTGAAAGCAGCCGGTATGCTGGAAAAGGCCAAAGTGGCCGGCGAGAGTTATAAGTGGAATGATTAAGCGGATGCCATGACGCGATTTTTTTTCCTCCTGATCCTGCTTTCCGCGATCCTCGCCTGCACCCGCGAGACGGAAACCATTGAAACCGACCTCGGTCGGGAGTATTTTCCCTTGCAGGTGGGCCGGGTTTGGGAATATCAGGTGGACTCTATCATCTTCGATCCGGTGGGCAACAGCGTAGCGGTGGACAGCACGCGTTCCTGGCTGCGGGAAGAAATCATCGCTCTGTATGTGGACGCCGCCGGAGATACCGTTTTTCAAACCGAGCGATATGTGCGCAGCGATACCACACACAACTGGCAGATTTCCAAAGTATTAGCCCTGAGTCAAAACACCCGGCAGGCCACCCGGACGGAGGACAACCTGCGTTTTGTGAAAATGGTCTTCCCGCTGAAAACAGGCGCCCGCTGGAACGGCAATCAATACATTGACGACGCGCTGCGGATAACGGTAGCCGGCGAGGTGATACACATTTTTAAGGATTGGCAATCGGAAGTGTTAGATCAATCCGGCGCATGGTCGAACGGCGTCCTTTCTTTTGACGATGTGGCGATGATTGTCCATGCCGACAGCGAAAACCTCATCGAGTACCGATTTGTGCAAGAGGCTTACGCCCGCAATATCGGATTGATATACAACGAAATGCGCATCCTTGATACCCAATGCCAGGCTTGTTGCAATGCCGACTTTGCACGGTGCAGCAGCCTGCCCTGGACTCAAAAAGCCGAAAAGGGCTTCATTATCAAACAACGATTGATTCATTGGCAATAAGGCCCGATATGAACGACAGCTACATCCAAATAGGCCATACCGGCAAACCGCACGGCATTGCCGGCGAATTGAAAATCGTCGTCAAAGAACGCTACGAGCGCGACGCACTGCAGGCCAATGTCCTTTTTTTAGACCTCAAAGGCAGTCCGGTGCCTTTTTTTGTGGAAGACCTCAGCATCGGCAATGCCTGGATCGTCAAATTGGAAGACGTGGACTCCCGCGAACACGCCCTCAGCATTTCCGGCAAGGGCATTTTCCTGCGACAGTCCGACCTGCTGCCTCCCGAAGCCGCCGACCCTGACGCCGAACCCGACTACGAACTCTTTGTAGGATACCATCTCATAGACAACGAAGCCGGTCCCATCGGCCCCATTGAGGCTGTTTACGACCTCGGCACTCAATCGCTGGCCGGCGTGCGTTATCAGGACCGGGAAGTACTAGTCCCCCTACACCATCACCTCATCGTGGACATCCGGGAAGACGTCGGCGAGTTGGTCATGGATTTGCCACTGGGGCTTTTGGAGTTGTGACTTTCAGCGTACCTTTGCGGCATGGTTAAAATTGGAAACGTAGAACTCGGCGAATATCCGCTGCTGCTGGCGCCTATGGAAGACGTCAGCGATCCGCCTTTCCGCGCTTTGTGCAAGCGTTACGGCGCCGATATGATGTACACCGAGTTCATCAGCGCCGACGGCCTGGTGTATGAATCGGACAAGAGCTTCCAAAAGCTCGAAATCTTTGACTACGAGCGCCCCATCGGCATACAATACTTCGGCGGGCAGTTGGACAGCATGATCCGCGCTGCACACTTCGTGGAAGCAGCCAACCCCGATGTGATAGACATCAATTTCGGTTGTCCGGTGGCCAAAGTAGCCTGCAAAATGGCGGGCGCGGGTCTGCTGCAAGACGTGCCCAAAATGATAGAACTCACCTCCGCCGTCGTAAAAAGCACCTCCAAGCCAGTAACCGTCAAAACCCGCCTCGGCTGGGATGAAAAAAGCATCAACATCCTCGATGTGGCCGAGCGCTTGCAGGATGCCGGCATTCAGGCTCTCACCATACACGCCCGCACCCGCAAGCAGATGTACAAGGGCGAGGCCGACTGGACCTGGATTGCCAAAGTAAAAGACAATCCGCGCATGCACATTCCCATCTTCGGCAACGGCGACGTGGATACCCCGCAACGCGCCCTCGAATACCGCAACCGCTATGGCGCCGACGGCATTATGATCGGCAGGGGCGCCATCGGGAGTCCCTGGGTTTTTCAGCAAATCAAGCATTATTTTGCCACCGGCGAACTGCTGCCCGCCCCCGATATTGCCGAGCGCGTGGAGGCCGTGCGCCAACACCTCCGCGACAGCATTGCCTGGAAAGGCGTCAAACTCGGCGTATTGGAAATGCGGCGCCATTACAGTCCTTATTTTCATGGTTTTCACGGAATCAAACCGTTTCGCACCCGGCTCGTTTCCATCTCCGATCCGGCAGAACTGATGGCTGTTTTGGATGAAATTGAACACAGCTATGCAGGCCAGGAAATATTGGTCTAAACAATCCATATTATTATGACGCAGGGCATCTCATTCATCATTTCCGATTTGCTGGCCAAGGCACAGTTGCAGGAGGCCGCCGCTACCATTCAGGAGTTTCTAAAAGACAAAAATCGTCCCGATCTGGACGACCAGATCACGATGGTCATCATGCAGTTGAACAAGCTGGCCAACGACTACTATGTGCTGCAAATTCTGAGCGAAGAGGACGCTCGCAAAACGCACAACGAACTCGGATTTTCCCTGCTCAACATCACCAAAGAGGTGAAAGCTTTAGAAAAAGAGTGGCAGCAACAGCAGGCCAATATGCGCGATCCGGCCATAGAGAGTTTGGTGTATGCACACATGCACGCCATGCTGGAAAAAGACATTGACGGCATTATGAAGACCTTCCATCCCGATATGCCGGGCCGGGAGCAAACGCAGGAAACCTACCTGCAAATTTTTCAGCAAATTGACGCCCTGCCCGAAGTCCGCTCCATTCGTCTGCTGTCAAAAACCGACGAGATGGCCGGCGCGGAGGTCGTGCAGTTTACCCGCAACGCCATCGAAGGGGTGCCGTTCCGCGAGAACGAAACCACGCAGATTTATCTGTTCAGAAAGGCCGGCGGTCTTTGGAAAATTTACAACACCATTGTCAAAAAAATCGAGTATTTCGATTTCACGGAATAACCACAAAACAGCTTCCAACCAAGAGCCAGTAGGCGGTAGCCGCGCCTTGCGCGGGCCGTGGCGCGGTAAGCGCGAGGAAACGCGGAACCCGAGACCCGCCTTCGCCAAGGCTTCGGCGGATGAGACCCGAAACACGAAACAAAAAAAATCTACAACATGAAAGCGTATGTTTTTGCAGGGCAAGGCGCCCAATTTGAAGGCATGGGGAAAGACCTCTATGAAAGCTCGGCCCAGGCCCGCGAACTGATGGAACAGGCCAACGAGGTGCTGGGCTATCGCCTCACCGATGTGATGTTTGAAGGCACGAGCGAAGACTTGCGCCAGACTAAAATCACGCAGCCGGCACTGTTCGTTCACGGCGTGGTGAAAGCGCTCATATTGGGAGACAATTTCCAACCCGACGCAGTAGCCGGGCACTCTCTGGGCGAGTTTTCGGCGCTCACGGCAGCCGGCGCTTTGTCGTTTGCCGATGGTTTGCGTTTGGTGCAGCAGCGCGCATTTGCCATGCAAAAAGCCTGCGAAGCCGTGCCCGGAACAATGGCGGCGGTACTGATGCTGAGCGACGACGCAGTGGAGGAAATTTGCGCCTCGGTGAGCGACATCGTGGTGCCGGCCAACTACAACTGCCCCGGCCAATTGGTCATTTCGGGCAGCCAGGCCGGCGTAGAGGCTGCCGCCGAAAAGTGCAAGGAAGCCGGCGGAAAAGTAACCATGTTGGCCGTAGGCGGCGCTTTCCACTCGCCCCTCATGCAGCCCGCGCAGGAGGAGTTGGAGGCCGCTATTGCCGCCACGCCTTTTCAGGCGCCCCGTTGCCCGGTGTATCAAAATGTAAACGCATTGCCTGCCACCGATCCGGAGGTCATCAAAGCCAATCTCATCAACCAACTGACCGCCCCTGTGCGCTGGACGCAAACCATGCAGCACTTCATCCGCCACGGCTTCACCGAAATGATCGAATCGGGCGGTACGGGCAAAGTCCTGCAAGGGATGATGAAGCGCTTGGACAGGGCCTTTGCCACTTCCGCGCTGTAAGTCGCGGAGCTGTCGGCTTTACGGCTGTCATTCAAAGCCCAAGCCGACAGCGCTGCGGCAGGAAGAAATTTATATACAAAAACTTGCGCGGTATGAGAAAAATACTGCACTTTTGGAGCAAAGCATCCGATCAATGGTAAATTACGAAATCAAAAACGGCATCATACTACTGGCAGAGCCTTTCATGTTGGACCCCAACTTCCGCAGAGCAACCGTACTCCTATGCGAACACAGCCCGGAAGGCAGCGTGGGATTCGTCATCAATCGGCCTACAGAGTATAGAATTGATGAATTACTGGAGGATTTTCCCGAATTCAACAGCATCGTTTATCAGGGTGGGCCGGTGGAAATGAACACCATTCACTACCTCCACAATCTGGGCGATCTGCTGGAAGATTGCGTCAAGGTAACGGAAGGCGTGTATTGGGGCGGAGATTTTGATAAGCTCAAATTCCTCATAAATTCAGGATTGGTCACACCCGACAACATCCGCTTTTTTGTGGGATACTCCGGCTGGGACGAGGGCCAACTCATGGACGAAATGGCCACCGGTTCCTGGGTCACCGCCGATATGCACCCCAACTATGTGTTCAAAACCCAGGCGGACGAGCTTTGGCAGCAGGTGATGCACAACAAAGGCGATGTGTATTCCGTCATCGCTACCATGCCGGATACCGCCAACTGGAATTGAGGGCATGGTGAAGATGAGCGAAGGGGTGACTCTGCAAGGATTTACACCTTTAGTCATCTCTTCGCTACTCACAGAAACTTAAAATAAACTATACCAATTCATCTGAATGGCTAAAAAGCAGAAGTTCTACGTTGTCTGGAAAGGACACCAGCCCGGCGTATATGGTTCTTGGAACGAATGTCAGGCTCAGACCATGGGATTCGCCAAAGCATTGTACAAATCTTTCGACTCCGAAGCCGAAGCCCGCAAAGCCTTCCTTGATGGTCCGGCCCGGCACATTGGCGGAAGCCCCGCAGGTGCAAAGTCCAAGTCCTCGCCCAAGCCCGCCGGCATGCCTTCCAACGCCTCCGTTATCTGGGACAGCCTTTCGGTGGATGCGGCCTGTAGCGGCAACCCCGGCGTCATGGAATATCAGGGCGTGAATACCCGTACCGGCGAGCAGTTGTTTTACAAAAAATTTCCGCTGGGTACCAACAACATCGGCGAGTTCTTAGCCATCGTACACGCGCTGGCCCTCACCAAAAAACAAGGACTGAACACGCCCATTTACAGCGACTCGCAAACCGCGATGGGCTGGGTACGCAAAAAGCATTGCAAAACCCAACTCGATCACAACGCCCAAACCGAAGAACTATACGAGGTCATCCGCCGCGCCGAAAGCTGGCTCCATCAGCACAGTTGGAGCAATCCGCTGCTGAAATGGGAAACCGACCGTTGGGGCGAAATTCCGGCGGATTTTGGAAGGAAGGGGTGATCTAACCCTTCAACCACTGCTCCAACCATTCAAAATACACCCGCTGCCACAGCAGGCTCGTTTGTGGCGTCAACACCCAGTGACCCTCCTCCGGCAGGTACAAAAACCGGCTCGGAATGCCCCTCAACTGCGCCGCCTGAAATGCCTGCAAACCTTCGCCGATCGGCACCCGGAAGTCCTTTTCGTCGTGAATAACGAGGATGGGCGTGTCCCAGTTTTTGACAAACAAATGCGGTGAAAATTTGTCATAAGACACCGGCTTCGGTTCCTGCCAGTACGCCCCGCCCAGATCGAAATTGGCAAAAAACACCTCCTCTGTAGCGCCGTACCAACTCTCAAAATTGAAGGTGCCGCAGTGCGAAATGAAGGTTTTGAAGCGTTTCTGGTGATTGCCGGCCAGCCAATACACAGAGAAGCCGCCGTAGCTGGCGCCTACTGCGCCCAATCTTTCCGCATCCACATACGGTTCTTTTTTCACGTCGTCTATGGCCGACAGCAGGTCCTGCATGGCCTGCCCGCCCCAGTCGCCGCTGATCTGGCGATTCCACTCCGTACCAAATCCCGGCATACCCCGCCGGCAGGGCGCCACCACGATGTAGCCCTGCGAGGCCATCAGTTTCACGTTCCAGCGGTAAGAGAAAAATTGGCTCACCAAGCTCTGCGGCCCGCCCTGACACAAGAGCAGCGCCGGGTACTTTTTATTGGGATCAAAATTCGGCGGATACGCCACCCAAACGTGCATGTCTTTTTTGTCGGTAGTTTTCACCATGCGCTTGCGCACGCTGATGTCGTCAAACTGCGCCAGCATATCGCGGTTGGTGAAGGTCAGCGGCTGCATATCGCCGGTAGCCGGGTCTATGCGGAATAGTTCCGCCGGCGTGTTCATGTCGTTTCTGGCGGCTATGATGTGGCGCTTTCCTGCCACAAAAGCGCCCACATCCCACTGGCCTTTGGTCACCTGGCGCACGCGTTTTTTTGCCATGTCTATCTGAAACAACTGCTTCGTAGCGTTCACACCCGCACCGAAATAGAGGCTCTGCCCGTCGGGCGCCCACTGCATGGCGTCTATGCTCTCGTCCCATTTTTCCGTCAGGTCTTCTTTTTTACCCGTCTGAAAATCAAGCACAAACAAGCGGTTTTTGTCGGCCTCGTAGCCGGGCGTCGCCATGCTCAGCCAGGCTAAGTAGCGGCCATCGGGTGAAAACGCGTGATGCTTGTCGTAGCCAGGCATGCCCTCCGTCAGGTTGGTCGTCGTTTTGGCGTCTAAGTCGTACAAAAACACATCCGTATTCGTGCCTTTGGCATACTCGGTACCTGTTTGGCGTTTGGCGCTGTAGGCCAATTTGCGCCCGCCCGGATGCCACACCACCTCCTCAATGCCGTCAAAAGGCTCCACCGGCGCCTCTATGGCCTGGCCCACTATGTTCATCGCCTCGCCCTTCAGTTGGCCGTTGCCGTACGCCTGAATGAACACATTGGGATCGCTGTAGTCATCCCAGTAGTTCCAGTGCCGGTACATCAGTTGGTCTATGATGCGGCCCTTGGCATGAGGGAGATCGGGGTAGATGTCCTGCACCGATTTCCGGTACTTCACATCCTGAATGAAGGCAATGTAGTCGCCTTTCGGGCTGTAACAAAAGCCGCCGATGGGGCTGCTGCCCACCTGCATCTGATCGGAGCCGTCGGGATTCATTTCCCACAGGATGCCGCCCGCCAGAAAACCGATGCGTTGGCCGTCTGGGCGGAACCGGGCATTGTTTTCGCTGCCGGGAAAAGCCGTGAGTTTGCGCGCCGGGCGGCTGCCGTCGGTGGCTACGGCATAGATATCGGTATTGCCTTTGTTGGCCGCCATATCGTAGTAGGTCACGGTATAGAGCGCCGTCGCGCCGTCGGGCGAAACATCTTGCAGCGACACGCGCCCCAGTTTCCACAGGGCTTCCGGCGTAAAAGTTTTCTTCTGAGCCGACACATTCGCAACAGCGGCGATGGTCAGCAGGATCGTCAACACGAAGTAAGATGAAATGCGCATATTTTGAGTCTTTTTTTCTTTTTGGGCGCCCCCCGCCACAGGCCACCTCCCTCGATAGCCTCTGCACCATCAGGGCGGCGGGTCGGGCCGTCTGCTCCATGCAGCCCGCAGCGCTATGGCAGGAGGGCTGCATCCGCGTCCGTCCCTGGCGCGATGCGTTGCAAAAGTACGAATGATTTCGGCAAAAGCAATGGTACGGCTCTCCAGTTTAGTGAAGGGGTGACTACCCCCGCTGAAACTCGCCCAGTCACCCCCTTCACTACCCTCCGAGGTGGAGGAGAAATTTGACAAATCTTCGAGATTTGTCAAATTAAGGCCTGTACGAAATCCGGCCTCTTTATTTTTTAGACAGGATTCACGGGATGCAGAGGATGTCGCGGGCAGCTCATAAAACTTGGCGCGAGGGAGTCGTGAAATTCCATTGGTCACACCCGCTCCAGCCCCATCTCCTTTCCGCGTTCCAGCATGTATTCAAAAGCCGCCTCGTAGTCATTGGCGACAATGCCGTCGAGGATGGCCTCGCGCACCGCGTTTTTGATGGCGCCCACCTCGCGCGAAGGCTCCAGCCCGAAGGTTTCCATGATGATCTCGCCGGTGATGGGCGGCTGCCAGTTGCGCAGGTGGTCTTTGGCTTCCACCTCGGCCAGGCGCTGCTGCACCAATTCGTAGTTTTCCAAGTAGCGCTGCACCTTGGCCGGATTTTTAGAAGTGATGTCGGCGCGGCACAGCAGCATGAGGTCTTCCAGATCGTCGCCGGCGTCCACCAACAGGCGGCGGATGGCCGAGTCGGTGATGTTTTCTTTGGTGAGGCTGATGGGGCGCAGGTGCAGCAGGACGAGCTTCTGCACATACTTCATTTTTTGGTCCAAAGGCAGTTTGAGGCGGCCGAAAATGCGCGGCACCATGTTGGCCCCCAGCACCTCGTGCCCGTGGAAGGTCCAGCCGTGTTCGGGTTCGAAGCGCTTGGTGGGAGGCTTGGCGATGTCGTGCAGCACGGCAGCCCAGCGCAGCCAGAGCGAGTCGGTGCTGCGGGCCAGATTGTCGAGCACTTCGAGGGTGTGGTAAAAATTGTCTTTGTGCGACTTGCCCTGCCGTTTTTCCACGCCGTGCAGGGCCGTCATTTCCGGGAAGATGAGGTGCAGCAGCCCGGTGTCGAACAGCAGTTTGAAACCCACCGAGGGCACTTTAGAATCAATGATTTTATTGAGTTCGATGGCGATGCGCTCCATGCTCACAATTTTGATGCGGTCTTTGTAGCGGCCGATGGCTTGCAGCGTTTGCTCCTCAATGTTGAAATCCAACTGTGTGGCAAAACGGATGGCGCGCATCATGCGGAGCGGATCGTCGGAGAAGGTGCGGCCCGGCTCCAGGGGCGTTTGTATGCTTTTGAGTTCGAGGTGTTGCAGCCCGTTGAAGGGGTCAATGATCGTACCGAAATCCACTTCGTTCAGGCTCACGGCGAGGGCGTTGATAGTAAAATCGCGGCGATTCTGATCGTCTTCCAGGCTGCCTTCTTCCACGCTGGGCTTGCGCGAATCGTGCCGGTAGGATTCCTTGCGGGCGCCCACAAACTCAATTTCCAGGTCGCCGTGCCGCAGCATGGCTGTTCCAAAGCGTTGATACACAGCTACTCTTGGGATGGGGCGCAATTGCCCGGCCACTTCTTCGGCCAGCTGGATACCGCTGCCCACGCACACGATGTCCATGTCTTTGGAGGGGCGGGCCAGAAGCCGGTCGCGCACATAGCCGCCCACCACATAAGCCGGATAGCCGAGGCGGGCCGCCGTCTGGCTGATGATGCGGAAGATTTCGCGTTCGTAGGGTTGTATGGAGAAGATCATGGTAATGTGTAAACTAATGCAATCTGTTGCCGATCAGGTTGAGAAATTCGGTGCGGGTTTCTACGCGCCGGAATGCGCCGGTGAAGGCCGAGGTGGTGGTGAGCGAGCTTTGCTTTTGCACGCCGCGCATCATCATGCACATGTGCTGCGCCTCGATGACGATGGCCACGCCCATGGGTTTCAGGGTGTTTTGGATGCAGTGTAAAATCTCGTCGGTGAGGCGTTCCTGTACTTGCAGGCGGCGGGCATACACCTCCACAATGCGAGGGATTTTGCTCAGTCCCACAATATAGCCGTCGGGGATGTACGCAATGTGCGCCTTGCCGAAAAACGGCAGCAGGTGGTGTTCGCACAGCGAGTACAATTCTATGTCCTTCACGATGACCATTTCGCTGTAAGATTCCTTAAACATAGCCGAGCGCAAAATGGCCTCGCCGTCTTCCTCATAGCCTTTGGTGAGGTATTGCATGGCCTTGGCGGCGCGCTCCGGCGTTTTGAGCAGTCCTTCGCGTTGGGCGTCATCATTGAGTTGTCCCAAAATTTGTGTGTATGCATTCATCAGGTTTTGGGTAACTTTACTGTCGAATTCAGGGCTTTCCTGTTGATCCATAGCGCTTTATCTTGTTTGTAAAAAACAGAACTACCGGGTTGACAGGGATGGCCGCTCTGCCGGATGTGCAAAACTAAGGCACTTGCGGCAAGTTTTGTGTATTATCGGGGTTCAATCCGCTTTTGGTCTAAAATTTTTCGACACTCAACCGTTGAATCAACACATTTGCGCCATGCAAAATCCACTGCCGGCACATTGGCGAGCATCGTTCAACAGGGTATTGTACCGTACTTCGAGTCGGCACATCCTGTTTTGGCTGTTTGTGGCCATTTTACTCACTTTGCTGGAGGGGGCGCACAATGGCTTTTGGTTTGCTTTTACCAACGAGTCCATCAATGTTTTTTTCTACGGTATTTTGGTTTATTTCAATTTCAACTATCTCATCCCCAATTATTTAACCAAAAACAAATTCCTCACCTACGCGGCCCTGCTCATCCTGGCTGCCGTCATCATTACGCCCATCAAGGCCATCGTTTTTTATGTCAAGTTTGCCGCTCACCCGCTCACCCGCGGCGAACTGATCGAAAATCTCAACTGGTATTTTCTGGTGCATTTCTTCGTGGCCGGGGCTTCTTCTATTGTAAAAATCGTAGCCGACTGGGCCAAGCAACTCCGCGAACGGCAGGAATTGGAAAACCAGACGATGCAGTCGGAGCTTCGTTTTCTCAAAAGCCAGATCAACCCGCATTTTTTGTTCAATACGCTGAACAACCTCTACGCGCTCACGCTCAAAAAATCGGACGACGCGCCCGAAATCGTCATCAAGCTCTCCGAAATGATGCGCTACATGCTCTACGATTGCAATGAAAAGCAGGTGCCGCTGAGCAAGGAAATCAGCTACATTCACAATTATCTCGATCTGGAAAAGCTGCGGCAAAGCAAAAATGCCGACATTCGCTTCGAGGTGTCGGGCATGGTGGCCGATCAGCAAATTGCGCCGCTGATGTTCATTCCGTTTTTGGAAAACAGCTTCAAACACGGCCTTACCAACGCGCTGGCACAGGGCTTTGTACACATTTATTTGCAGGTGGAAGGGCGGCATATTTCCTTTTTTATCGAAAACACCAAACCAGACACCAAGCCCGTACAAGACCGCAAACGCAGCGGCGGCATCGGGTTGGTGAACGTGCGGCGCAGGCTGCAACTGCTCTATCCGGGCAAGTACGAACTCAGCGTCAAAGACAATCCGAACACTTATGCCGTTTCTTTGGAAATGGACCTGAACTGAAAATACTTATTTTACATTCATAAAATCGAAAAGTCATGATAAACGTAATCATTGTTGACGACGAACCGCTGGCGCAGGACGTGCTCGAAACCTACATCGGCAGAGTGCCCGGCCTGCATCTCGTGCAAAAGTGCAACAACGCTTTTGAAGCCAACGAAGCGCTCAAAAACCACGAGATTGACCTGATGTTCCTCGATATTCAGATGCCACAACTCACGGGGATTGATTTTTTGAAAACCCTCTCCGACCCGCCATTGGTGGTGTTTACAACGGCGTACCCCAACTTCGCGGTGGAGGGATTCGAGCTGAATGCGCTGGATTACCTGCTCAAACCCATCTCGCTGGAACGCTTCATGAAGGCCGTCAACAAAGCCTCCGAACAATTGGCCCCCAAACGCCGCGAATCGCCCGCAACGGCGCTCACCGAGGCCGCGCACGATCCCGCGCATGAGTTCATTTTTGTAAAGGCCGACAAAAAATTGGTAAAGATCAATTTCGACGATGTGGTCTATATCGAAGGGCTGAAAGATTACGTCATCATCAAGCTCGATGCCAGCCGCGTCATCACGCTCCAGACCATGAAAAGTTTGGAAGACAAGCTGCCGACAGCTATTTTTAAACGCATTCACCGCTCCTTCATCGTCAACCTGAACAAGGTACACGCCATCGTAGGCAATATGGTAGAGGTGATGGAAAAAGGCCAGGCCAAGCACTTGCCCATCGGCAAAAACTACCGCGACGAGCTGCTGGATTTGATCAATCAGAATCGGATTTAAGATAGGCAGTGGGCGGTACTGCGCCGTGGCGCGGTAAGCGCGAGGTGTCCGGTAGGCGGTTGCTTCTCGTGAGACGCCGCCAACAGCCCACCGCCCACCGCTCAAAACCGCGTTTCCACCTCCATGCGTGCCAGCATAGCCAGTAAAGAGCGCGCGAAAGTGGGCAGGTCGTTCCATTGCAGCAGCGACAGGTCGGGTTGCAAATGAAAGCGCTCCCGGTTTTTTTCCACAATGCCCTCAATGGCCTGGCGGATGGCTTTTTTGTGAAATACGCCCGTTTCAGGCTCAAACATGGCAGCCGGAAAACCCAGATGTTTGAAAAAGCCCGCCTCCGTGATCTGAAAGTACAAATGAAGCAGGTCTTTCACTGGCCTGGGCGGAGCATAATTGAACAAACAATACCCCGCAATGTAGCCCGGCACCGACAAAGCCACTTCGGTATGCCCGTTCTCACAGTACCAGTCCATATTGGGCAATTCCGACTCGATGAAGCCCGCGATGTGGCGGTGATTGACCGGCGATGTAATCCCGAAAGTGGCCGATGCGCGGTACATTTCTTTGTAAAACAGGGTCTGAGAGCGCTGCCGGAGGGTTTGCAATTCTTTGGCCAAAGCCAGGTTCTTCTGTGCGGTAGTTTTGCCGTCGTTGGTGAAATACAGCCGGTGCGCCCGCTCCAATGTTTCCATCATAAAGCCTTGAGGCTGTGTGAGGTAGTCCAATTTATAAACCAAACACAACAGCAGGTAGCCCACGCCGCCGGGATACTGGTTTTTGTCTAAACGGCCATCTTCCATCACGCGCAGGGCCGCGTCAATTTCCCGGCAAATGTAGTCGTACTTGGTCTGTTTTTCCGCGTCCGGCACAGGCATGAGCGCAGGGGAGGAAATCGGCTCCAAGCTGTCGAACTCATCCAGCAGGAGGTCGTCCTGTTTGTCGGCATGGGTGGCCATTTCCTTCAGTGCGTGGTAAATTTTGTACGGCGACCCGTCGAGCGTAAAAGTGTCGAACACTACGGTGATGTTGTTGTCGGGGTCCAGCGCGTATCGGGAGTAAAGGTTGTCGAAATTCTGCTCCACCAGACGACGCATGAAGGCCACGTCCAAATCTTTGGCCTTTGCCACCTTGGATTCGGCTTTAAAGTGCAACGCATCTGCCAGTCCCGAAATGAGTTTCGATCCTTGGCAGATTTCAAACTCAATGCGGTCGCCATGATCTTGCCAATGCACATTGTCCTGGTGTTCGTCGCGGAGATAGCGCAGGAAAGCCCGCAGTGAATCTAAGTACTGCTTTTCTTCAAAGGCTTCTACCGACTGGTCCCAAGCCTTGTAGTTTTCGGTTTCTTTGTAAGAATCGGAATAGCGGCCGAAACGCACTTCGGGTACGGCGGGCTGCGAATCGGTACTTTTGAACAGGCGTTTGAGGAAACTCATGGATGTTTTTGCCAAATTTGCCGGTAATATCCTTCAAAAATTCGAGATATGCGCGCACTTTTTCTTTTTACCCTGTTTTTGATCGTCGCAGGGCCGCTCCTCGGCCAGGAACTTCGCATCGTGGACCGCCCCATTGTCTGGGACAGCACCCGCGCCCGACTGTCGTTGGAATATTTGGAAAAACGGCACGGCATCGTTCAGCCCGAACCGGTCATCGCGCCGCGCATGGTAGTGGTGCATTGGACGGCCATCCCTACGCTGGAAGGCTCCTTCCGCGCGTTCGATCCGGTGGAACTGCGCGCTCGCCCCGAACTCGTCAATGCCAGTACGCTCAATGTCTCGGTGCCTTACCTCGTTGACCGCGACGGCACGGTGTATCGCCTCATGCCCGACTCGCTGTTCGGCAGGCATTGCATCGGGCTGAACTACATGTCCATCGGCATCGAAAACGTGGGCGACGGCCGCAAACACAAACTCACGAAGGCTCAGCTTGAAGCCAATGTGCTGCTCATCAGGCAGTTGTTTGGGCGATATCCCATCGAGTACCTCATCGGTCACCACGAGTACCTGCGTTTCAAAACCACCGACTTGTGGAAAGAAACCGATCCGAATTATTTTACCAATAAGGTGGACCCCGGCAAAAAATTCATGCGCCAACTGAGAAAACGCCTCAAGGATTTGAAGCCGCTGGGGCCGCCGAGGTAAGGTTTTTTCCTATCTTGGCCCTCTGTAAACACTACCAACATGCGACACATCCTCTTCGCCCTCCTCCTCGCCGCCGCCCTGCCTGCGAGCGCCCAACAGCCCTCCGACGACCGCAAAATGCAATGGTTCGCCGATGCCAAACTCGGTATTTTCATCCATGCCGGCATTTATTCTGTCAAAGGCGTGGATGAATCATGGAGTTTTTACAACAAAAAAATCAGCCATGCCGAGTACATGCAGCAACTCAATGGCTTCACCCTCAGTAAGTACGACCCCGCCGCCTGGGCCGATCTCATTCAGCAATCGGGCGCCCGCTATGCCATCATCACCACCAAACACCACGATGGCGTGGCCATGTACGACACCCGCATGAACCGCCTCAGCAGTGTACATGCTACGCCCGCCCGCCGAGATATGATAGCGCCCCTGTTTGACGAACTCCGCCGCCGCAGCATCAAAACCGGCGCGTACTACTCGCTCATTGACTGGACGCACCCCGATTATCCGGGCTTTCTCAAAGACAGCAACCGCTACGAAATCAAAAACGACCCGGCCCGCTGGAACCGCTTCCGGCGCTTTTTTCAGGGGCAAATTGACGAAATCGGCGAGCGTTTTCAACCCGATCTCTGGTGGTTCGACGGCGACTGGGAACACAGCGCGCAGGAATGGGAAGCCTCCAAAATTCGCCGCTCCATTCTGGCTCGCAATCCTGACGCCATAATCAACGGGCGGCTGCGGGGCTACGGAGACTACGCCACGCCGGAGCAGAATTTTCCCGTGACACGCCCCCCTCACCAATGGTGGGAATTGTGCATGACCATCAACAACAACTGGGGTTTTCAGCACCGCGACACCGCATGGAAATCGCCTTATCAAATCATCACCATTTTTGCAGATGCCATAGCCAACGGCGGCAACCTCCTGCTCGACATCGGGCCGATGGAGGACGGAACCATCCCGCCACAACAGGTGCAGGTGTTGGAAGCCTTAGGCGATTGGAATCGCAAGCACGAGCGGGCTGTCTTCAGTACGGTGGCAGGCTTGCCGCAAGGTCATTTTTACGGCCCCAGCACCCTCTCCAAAGACAGTACCCGCCTGTACCTGTTCCTGACGGGCAATCCGGGCCAGGACATCATCCTCAAAGGGCTGGCTTCCGACATTGAACGCATCTCGGTAGTGGGCAGCGAGGCGCCTTTGGACTGGAAAATAGTAGGCAAAATATCCTGGAGCAGCGTGCCGGGTTTGGTGTATGCCAAGGTGCCCGCGCATTTGCACGACAAGTACCTCACCGTGTTGGAAGTGGAGCTCAAACAACCGCTGAAACTGTAT
>DDUV01000118.1:0-2555 GCA_002344975.1 Saprospiraceae bacterium UBA2329
TGCGAATTTGATGCGTCGGCCCTGGGGGGTACCGGGGCAGTGGTCTATGCTGGAGGAAGCGTTGCAGTCAGGCAATATGCAAATGTTGGGCAGTACCAAAATCGGGACGTTCATTCCGGGCGAAGTGTTTAAATTTTCTGTTGCTTACACCTCGCATTACAGCACGGGGTTGCCCGATCCCTGGCTGGGGCAATACGATGTGATGTTGAACGAACTGCCGCAAGTGGACGATTGGTTTGGGTTTCCCTTCGATATATGCCCACGCGTTGTCCTGTCGGGTACGAACGAAAAAGACGGCCCTGCCCCCCTCTTGGTTTTCCCCAATCCCGCCGGCGAATCGCTTGATATTCAGTTCGGAGAGGAAGGCGGCCATCGAAAATATGCGCTGTACGACTTATCGGGCAGGCTGCTTGCTTCGGGCGTTTTCCAAGCCGGCGCCCGCGCTTCGCTCGATGTTTCCAAGCTGAGGCCGGGCGTATATTGGATGGAAATCAGAGAGACAACAGGAGTCAGACGTCATGTGCGCTGGTGTAAAATTTGAACCCGCGCCTAAACTTTTCCCTTCTTTGACAAATCGTGTGGGAACAGATTTAGCGGAAGGCAGGACGACTGTAAGGAGGCATGATTTTCGCTAAATCTGTTCCTTTAAGCACACTATTTTGTCAAAGAATCAACTTTTTAAGCCTCATCAGGTTTAAAGCGTGGTATAAAAATGCCTGCCGATATGATGAATTTTGTAAAAAAAACGCTCGCGAAGATTTCTGCCGGCCGCCTGCCTGCGGGGCTTGTTCTTTTGACTTGCTCGCTGACGGCCTTGCCTGCCTGCAATTCCCGAACAGCAGCATCTGCGCGGCCCGACAGCACATCTTCTGAAAAGACGGACAAAACAAAACAAACCATGATGACCTGGAAAGACGTCCTGAATTACGCCTCCAACGGCAATCCTGCGCCCGACAAACGGGTAGAAAAAACCAAGGCCGAGTGGCAGCAACAACTCACCAAAGAGCAGTATTACGTCACCCGCGAGCACGGCACAGAATCGCCGTTCAGCAATGAGTTGTGTTACAAACACGATCCGGGTTTGTACGCCTGTATTTGCTGCGGCAGCCTGCTGTTTGACGCCAATGTGAAGTTCGATTCCGGCACCGGATGGCCCAGTTTTACCACGCCTTATCAGGAAAACAGCGTGAAGTACATCAAAGACAGCTCCTTCGGCATGGTGCGCATTGAAACGCAATGCAATGTCTGCGACGCTCACCTGGGGCATGTGTTCCCCGATGGTCCTGAGCCGAGCGGCCTGCGCTATTGCATCAATGGCGTGGCGCTAAAAAAGGTGGACTAAAGCGGAAAAAAGTCTCCCCACAGGCGGCTGCCGCCGTCCACATACAGCGTTTCGCCGGTGATGTACGAGGCCATGGGCGACACGAGGAATACCACTGGCCAGGCGGTTTCCTGCACGCTGCCGAGGCGCTTCATCGGAATCTTATCGGCTATGCCCTGCAACAATTGCGGCGGGTAGTTTTCCAGGCCGCTGCTTTGTATGATACCCGGCGCCACGGCGTTCACTCGGATGTTGTACTTGCTCCACTCTACCGACAGTGATTTGGTGAGGTTGTCCACGCCGGCGCGGGCGGCTCCGGTGTGCGCCATGCCCGGCACACCCCTGTAAAAATTGACGATGATGTTGACAATGCTCCCCGATTGCTGCGGTATAAAAAACGCTTTGGCCATGGTGTGGGTAGCGTTCCAGGTGCCGTTGAGGTTGTTGTTTACCACAGCCAACCAGCCCTTTTCGCTGATGTCTTCGGCAGGGGATGGAAACTGACCGCCCGCGTTGTTGATGAGTATGTCCAAGCGGCCCTCATTGGCTCTGATGGTTTCGGCGGCGCGTTGCAGGTCTTCGGTGTTGCGGATATCGCAGACCAAGCCCTCGCAGGGGCCGATGGCGCGCAATTGCTCGGCGGCTTTGTCTATGCGGTCCTGCTTGCGGGAAGCGATGTAAACCTTGGCCCCCAAACGGAGTAGTTGCTCTGCAATGGCGTATCCGATGCCGCTGCCCCCGCCGGTGACGAGGGCGATTTGATTTTCAAACAGATTGGGTGCAAACATGAGTTGAGTTGATTAATTGATGACTACTCGCCTGTTGTAGGCGGCAGGCCACACTTTTGACTTCTATTTCAGTATGCTGATTTTGAGATGTAATCCGCGAGTCTTCTCAGGAGTTTGTTCAAATACGATCTCGCCTCCTTTCATCGGTATTCAGGATTGGGTTCCCTTACTACAATAGATTCATAGTCAGGCTCTTCTTCGCCATAAGCACGATTGAGAGACTGCGAAGCCTGCAAGTGCCATTCGGAGTCCTCGTCATCCACATCCAATAATTTTTGAATACTTCTGATCACCCAGTATTCATCTGTCTCTTGAATCCTCTGGATGATTCTGGATTTAACAGCATTGATGTCAGTCATAGCCAATTATTTTTTACACAAAAAAAACACCCACCCCCTCTTAGTAGTGGGGCAAAAATAAATGCTCATTTTCTTTAGGCCAAAGGA
>DDUV01000118.1:2751-41728 GCA_002344975.1 Saprospiraceae bacterium UBA2329
TAGATAAGACACTTAAAATGAAACGTTTACTTATCTAATCCTTTGGCGAAAATGATCACTTTATTTTTTTATCGCCCCTTACTGTTTCACCAACTGTACCGCGGCCTGCTCGCGGCGGCTGCGGCTCAGTGTCAGTGAATACATACCGGCAGGTAAACGGCTCATATCCAACTCAGTACGCCACAGACCGCCTATGCGTTCCCGCTGTTCCCACACTACTTTGCCAGCCGCATTGGTGAGCCGGAGCGTCATTGGGGCGGAAGATTCCAACTGAAGCTCTATGGCCAGCATATCGCGCACCGGATTGGGAGATACGACAAAGCGCTGCAAGCCCCGAATTTCGGCTGTGCTGCTCACCACCACCGTCACAGCGGGCCAGGTGTAGGTGCAGCCGTTCAGGGTCGTAGCCTGAACCGAGTACTCACCCGATTCAAGCGCCGTGTAAATCAGGCCGTTGGCATTAGCGATGGGTTGGCCGTTGAGCAGCCATTGGTAAAGAATAAATACGTCGAGGTCGGGCGCCGTCAATACATTTCCTTCTGCGGTGATGGGCGGCAATGTCGGAAAAACCGACACGGTGACGACAACGGGATTGGACTGTGCCGAAGCGCAACCTCCCGTGACCGTAAATGCTACCGTGTAACTGCCCGCTTCTGTGACCAAGAGGATTCGCTGTGTAGCTCCAGGAACCGGTTGGCCATTGCGATACCACTGATAGCCCAGCCCGGCAGGCGCTGCGGGCGCTTCGAGTGAAGCAGATGCACCGGTGCATATTTCTACGGGAGCCAACGACAAATTCGGCGCGGCAGGCGAGCCATTTGTCAGCGTATAAGTCAGCGTGCGCGCACAGGTGTTGGAACTCGTCACCGTCACGGTATAAGTTCCGGCAGCGAGGTTGCTGATGGTGCCGGTATTGGCCCCGTTCGACCAGGCGATGGTTTGCGTAGCGCCCGGATTGGTGATATTGAGTTGGATGCTTCCGTTGGCAGTACCTGCGCAAGTTTCGTCGGTCGCCGTGCCTGCCACCTGAAAAGTGGAGCAAATTTCTCTGATTCTCAAAATAGTACCCACCCCGATTGCCGCCAGAAACAACTCGCCGTTTTGGTTTTCACCAAATGAAACATATTGATTGGCAGCACCTTGCAGCAGTTGGCGGTTCGTCCAGCCGCCGTTTCCATCGGGCGTCAACGACCAGATTTTACCGCCGCAATAATCGGTGTATAAATAGTGTCCGTACAAGTCGGGGAACTCGCTGCCCCGATACACAAAGCCACCGGTAACCGAGCAGCCGGAGTTTAATCCGTTGACATAAACATGAATGGGAAACTTATAAGCCGTAGCAGGCTGGCAGCCCGCCGTGTTGTAGGTAGCATTGCCCTCGTAGCAGCGCCAACCATAATTTTCACCGCCGATGCTCGCCGCCGGTTGGAAATCAATTTCCTCCCAGGCATTCTGGCCCACATCGCCGATCCACATGTCGCCCGTCAGCCGGTCGAAGCTGAATTTCCAGGGATTGCGCAAGCCGATAGCCCAAATTTCATTGAGCGTAGAAGGATCGTTCACAAACGGATTGGTGGCCGGTATCGCATACGGGCTACCGCTGTTGACATCTATGCGCATCATCTTGCCGAGGTAAGACTGTCTGTTTTGGCTGTAGTTCTGTGGGTCGCCGCCCGAACCGCCGTCACCGAGGCCGAAGTACAGGTAGCCGTCGGGGCCGAAGTTGAGGTCGCCGGCATTGTGGTTGGAATAGGGCTGATTGACGCCTAGGATCATCAGTTCGCTGTCGGGGTCGGCCACATTGGGATCGGCCGCGCTGACGCTGAACCGGGAGATGCGCGTATGGCCGGCGCTGTTGGTGTAATTGACGTAGAAGTAGCCGTTTTGGGCGTAGTTGGGATGAAAAACCAAGCCCAGCAGGCCGCGCTCATTGGAGGCGGAGTTGACGCGGCTTTGGATGTTCAAAAACGCGGTCGGCAGGCGTTGGCCCTGCGCATTGAGGATGTGGATGATGCCGCGCTGTTCGGCAATAAAGAGGCGTTCGTCTCCGGCGGAAGCAATATCCACCGGGCGCGTGAAGCCGGTAGCGAAAGTTTGCAATTGAATAACAGGCTGTGCAATAGCCATTTGCATCGCTAAAGCGAGCATGGAGATAAGGATGGTCCGAGTCATCGAATGTTGGTTTTGGACGGCCAAGATAGCGCCTTTCCGGCAAACGGGCCAGCGGAAATATGTCGGCTGAGCGCTATTCGGCCCCATTCCTATACCAATTCCTCAATTTTTTCTTGTATCCAGTTGAGGCTGGCCACATTGCCGGTAGCGGCTATTTCCTCCTTGAGCCGCTTGACCTCCGCCTTGTCGCCCGGCATGATTTTGGTGAGTTTTTTGGTGAATTTGATAAGGTTTTTATACAGTGCTTTTCTGTCGGAAGACAACTCTTTTTGACGATTCAGATAAGTGCGGAAACTCTCGAACAGAGAGTACAGGGGTTCGTACTCATCGGTTTCAAAATAGGTCATCAGGAGCATGGTTTTGGAGTTGAGGTTGTATGAAACGTCGTCGTATTCCACGTTGCGCAACTGCTCGATGACTTTGTCGTATTTTTTTTGGTAGAAATACAACTGAGCCAGCGTATATGTTACGGTGTTGTCGCGGTTCAATTCCGGGATTTTGTGGTTGAAGTCATGGATAAATTTCTCCACCCATTCGTAGCGTCCCAAACGCAGCGCGATAACGACGATATTGCGGAAGTCCCAGGGCGAAAACTCGTCGTTCAGGAAGATGATCTCCTTGTCTATCAACTGATTATACAAAATAAAGAGTTCTTCCAGAAAGCCTTGATTACCGTGGTTGATCTGACGAATGCAGTAGTTCAAAGCCGACCCGTACAACTCCATCGCCTCATGTTTGGGAAACAACAGGCCGTACTGATCCAACAGCTCCTTCAGTCTGTAATAATGCTCCAGATTGTCTTGGTCGGTGACGGTGCGCAATACCTGAAAATAAACAGCAACTGCAGGCGTCTCCTCATGGTCTTTATGGGCATGCAGGTAGGCCATGATTTCATCAATCAACCTCACCTTATATTCCTGAGAGACAAAGGTTTGCTGTGTAAGTACGGAAGCGTAAATACGGAGTTTTTCAGCCAAATAGAAGGAGTCTAAATTGTTGGCAATTTCTTCCAGATTGGTGCGCGCGCCCCGCTTGGTTTCAAAGGCCATGATGTCGTAAAAATTGACCTCTATCTGATACTGCTGAAGATAGTGCTGTGCATGGCGCCAGGGTTGGTTTTGGGAAAGATGGCGAGCCGTTTTGACCGAGCTGTTGTATAGCTTTTCCATTTTTTTCTTGCCCACCGCTTTAAGCAAATCGGTGGCTTGCCGCACCGGGTCGGCCTCATATACCTGCTGCGCAAGAAAGCCCTCCACGAGTTTCAACAAATCGGAATAGTACTTTCGGAAACGAACATCATCGTAAGGCGACTTTAGTCTCAACAATGTCCACACGTCTTCTTTTTCAATCTCTTTCTTTTTTTCAGAATTGGCATCCTCCACCAACAGATCGAACAGATCTATAAGTGTTTGATTTCTATTAAAATAGGGAGATTGCAAATATTTCCGCAGGCGATTCTGCTCATATTTGTCAAAATGTTCTAAAATTGAATACAATTTGGTGTTGCGCATTTGAATCTTTTTTCGCTAACTTGCACCAAATTTACTGCATACTAGAGAAACTGTTTTAATTCTGCAATGAAGAAAATCCACGAACCATGAATGTATTTTTACAAAGGATTCTTTATCAGCTACTTATACTATCCGTCCCTTTGATACTTCAGGGGCAGACGAGTATTTTGCTGGAAACCGTTGAAAACACTCCGGCGGAGTATGTTTTCAATTCTTCTCCCAATGCGCCGGGCGTTGTGGTACAAGCCCAGCACGGCACAGCCGTATTGGCGCCCTCCGGTACGCTCAATGGTTATCGTTTGACGTACACTCCTCAACTCAATTTTATCGGGCAGGACTTTGTGCGCGTCAGTCGGTGGACCTGCCCCATCCCAACCTGCTTTCAATACCTTGATTTCTACATAACCGTAGTACCTGCAAGAGTGGATGCCCGGCAGGACAACGTAAGTACGAGTGTGAATACGCCTGTGACTTTCAATGTTTTAAGCAACGATTTCAGCAGCCGCGGCATACTTATCCTAAACAGCATTTCATCGGTCAATAACGGTACTGCAACTTTCGTGCCAGGTACGCCCAATATTCAATTCACACCCGCTCCGGGCTTCGAAGGCGTCGCTTTGCTCAACTACATCGTTTGCGACGACGAAAACAATTGCGACAACGGCAACGTAAGCGTCCATGTGGTCAATGGAGAAAATACGACTGCATCCGATACCGTCCTCGTCTTCACACGCAAAGCTACTCCCCAGGTGATATTGATACCTCCGGGGTTCCAGCGCATTTCAGGTCCCTCTTCCGGTGTGTATTCCGACAGTGGCCCCGAATTGCCGGAATACACGCCGGGCGCTACATTTACCGGCCTTGATTACATCCGCTTCTCTGATGGCACCCGTCAGATAGTAGTGATCGTCAATGTGTTGAATGTGGTGTTGAATCAGTTTGCCAAAGACGATGCAGCCTATACCACCCCCGGCGTACCGGTAGAATTCAATGTATTGGAAAACGATGCTTTTGGAACGGCAGCTACTATGTTTACCATCGTGACGTCTCCTGCCAACGGTACGCTCGTACTCGGCCCCGAAAATGGCTTGGTTACTTACACGCCCAATCCCGGCTATTACGGTACGGATTCTTTCAAATATTCTTCCCGTCGTCCTTTTGGCGCATCCAATTTGGAGACTGCCACTGCAAAAGTTTTTGTAAGCAATTTTGCTCCTTCTGCCGCCACTTATCGAATGGTGACGCCCAAAGCGACTCCTTTGGTCATTGGCAACAATGTTCCTGTTCCGAACTTCCAGTTTTTCGTCACAGATCAGCCGGACAACGGCAGCGTTCTACTCCTGCAAGGCGAAGTGGACACGGTCATTTTGGGGCGTTCCATCAAAGGCTACAACATGGTGGTGTATGTCCCCCACGCTACTGTGAATGCAGGCGAAGATGAATTCGAAATTGCCTATTGCATTCCCAACAGCAACGGTTCAGCCGGCTGTTCTTTCATGCGCACTGTAAAAATTGAAATTGACATCCTCGACATTGGCGCTGGAAATGAGCCTATGTGTTTCGGCGATTGTATCTGGGCCGGCGATGCCAACTTCGACGGCGTTGTCAACATGGAAGACCTCCTGCCTATTGGCTTGTTCATGGGCGAAGCCGGCCTGCCGCGCCCCGATAACAGCCCGGCGCTTTGGTATGGCAAACACAGTGAAAACTGGGACAACCCGTTTGTCAATTATAATGTGGATCTCAAACATTTGGATGCCGACGGCAATGGTTATGTCTCTGCCTTAGATACTGCCGCCATCCATAATTTTTATGGCCGTACACACTCTATCACTGTTTCGAAAGCCCCGCTCACCGACCAGACAATTCACCTGAGCGGCAACATCTTTGCTGGCCCCGGCGATGTGGTCGAATTGAAAATGATATTAGGCACCTCCGCCAAACCGGCTGTGAACGTATATGGATTTACCTTCCCGTTCTTGTACAATCCTAATATTTTCTCGCCCGCAAGCGTGCAAACTTCCTTCTCACACAGAGGTTGGCTTGCTTACAACTCGCCCATTTTGTTTATGAACCATAATAATATGGAAGGGCGTTTGGAAAGCGGCTTTACGCGCACCACTGCTCGTGCAGCCAGCGGCCATGGCGAGATTGGAACGGTACGCTTCATTATCCGCGACGACATCGCCGGCATCCGCCTCAGCGAGGAAGAACTTTCCGTAGAAGTGGGCGGCGGCGTCTCCACCGTTATGGGCAGCGACGGGCAAACTTATGGTGTGGAAATTGAAAAATTGAACATCAAAATCAGCCTGCAAAAACCGGAAGCGCCCCTTACCGAAGACCTGCTTAAAGCATGGCCGAATCCGACCAGCGACTTCCTGAATATCCACCTCAACGGAGGTAAAGAGTTTGAACGCATCGTGCTGTATAACCTCATGGGGCAGGAAGTTTACAATTCCGGCAGCATGAAGGCTCGCAACGCACAAATCGGCACAAGCCAGTTGGCCAACGGCATCTATGTACTCAGCGTAGTGACTCCGGAAGGGCGGCTCAACAAAAAGATTGAAGTCATCAAAGAATAATCAGCTTTTATATACGAGTTTTCGCACTATATTAGCGGTTGATTACGTTCTTAGATCAGACTTTCAAATTGTGGATTTTCTTTTTTTTTCATATTCGTGGAATTATAATTATTGCAGCAAGTCGCACACAACCTGTGCGACTTCTTTTTTTTATACCCCCTGATGCCGTATGTTCTTTCTGATTTCAGCTAAGCTGAATTCTGTCAGCAGCTTCCCGTCACGAAAGACTTCCTTCAATTCACCTTCCTTTTCCTCCTCCCGGCTCACTTCATCCAACAGATGATACCGGCCGTTTTCCTTCCGTAGCTGCATCAGCCCTTTGGCCGATTTTTTAGTACCGTCGTCCGTCACGGGGTCTTTAAAAATAGCCCTTCCCTCACCATTCACTTCTCCATAAGTGGCCTTCATGGCAAAACCGAAAGTGTCTCGCGTATTGTACTGATAGGTAAAAGAACCGATACCCAGCACTACATTGGTAGATGCAAAGCCCTTGATTTTCAGTCGTTCACATATTTGTTCCGCACGCTCCAATGTAATGCTGTCTCCATAAATAGTACCAATGCAGGAGGCAAGCTCTTTGTATCCCTTGCTGTTGATCTGCCCGCCGAAAGTATCCCACAGCAATTCCACCACGCCCTTGCGTTCGGGTTCGGTAGCGCCGTCCGGGTTGCCGCACAGAATGAGCACGGGATCGCCGCTGTCGGGCCGGATCACGACCTTGCCGTTGCGGCCGGCAATGTCCTCCCGAAGCGCAGGCAGGAACTCCGTCAGTACTTTCCACAAATCCCAGGTATCGGAAACGATGGAAACAATGCCCGTGGGATACACCTCCGAAATAAGCCGGCGAAAGGTTTCCTGCTCGCCTGTGGCGGTGCCCATACACATCACCGAGTGCTCGGTAGCCGGCACCGACCCACCGATAAGCTCTCTTTCTGCATCGGCGCCGTAGTATTGCTCCAGCAAATCAATGGCGGGAATGGTATCTGTGCCGGTGAAACTGAGCAAATGTGCCGCGCCGGAAAGCAGGGCGCCTTCTATACCGCCCATGCCGCGCATGGAAAAATCGTGGGCCTGCCAGTCCACAAAATCGGGCTGGGTAGAAGTTTCAGCAGCGTAGCGATCCAGCAGCAGCCGGTATTGCCGGGCAATGGTAGCTGAGTTACAGGGCAGCCAAACCATCGCCGAAAGCAGGGTTTCAAAGTAGTTGGTGAGCCAGAAAAATTCTGGCAGGGTGTTGTACATCGTGAACATAGGCACGCGCAAAGGCACGCTGCAACCTTCGGGTATGGCCTTGAATACCATAGGTATATACCCCAGGTCGTGCAGGTCGGCAATGTGCTGGATACCCACCGAGTTTTCACCGAGGTAGCAATTGACGCGGCGTTGATATTGGGCCAGTACCCGCTCTTTGGGCTGTTGAAAAAAATGGCGCTCGAAGTCTTCCAAAACGTACTTCTTTAGAAAATACTGCAAGCCGAAAAACACAACTTCTTCCACGCCCTCTATGCGGCTGCGGCGGGGCGTCCAGTTGGAATACACCATAGTAGTGCCCTTCGGATACTGGCGTCGGTGGTCGAGCTTGTATCCGTCAGTGAGGAGGATAGGATTCATAAATGACTGTTTTAGAGATGAATGGGAATTTGAACTACGCCCTCCGCACTCATATCGCGAAAAGCATTGGTACAAAAAATGGTATCGAAATGCGTACGAAGCGACTCTGTGCCCCGACTGAAAATGCCATGACTGACCGCTAAAAAAAGGCGACCTGCGTTGTGCCGGCGAAGTGCCTCCGCCAGGCCGATGAAGGTGCTCCCGCCATCACAGATATCGTCCACAATGAGGCAGTCCGCGCCATGAAGGTCATCGGCAAAAACCTGAAAATGAGTGAGTTGTCCGGTAGATACATCCCGGCTTTTCCCACAGGTGACGACTTCCGGGATTTGCAATGCAGCAGATAATGCAAATATTTTTTTGAGTGCGCCTCCGTCGGGCGAGACCAAGGCTGCCGGGCTGCCGATGTGTTGCAGCACCTGCCGAATGAAATCGTGGTTGCGAATGACCGCGCAACGCTGCAACAGTGCCGGCGCAACATCGGAATGAGGATCGAAAACATAGACGCGGCGGAGGTCCAAGCTGTTGATGAGGTCGGCATATACCTTGACGCTGAGCGGCTCGCCCGGAACCATCACCCGATCTTGCCGCGCTCCCGGAAAATAAGGAATGAACAACTCTATGTGTTGTACCTCCGATCTGCGCAGCGCATCCACAGCCATACACAGCAGGCCGAGATCGTTGAAAGAACGGATGCGGTGGGTAATCAGCACTTTGCCTTCGGTCGGTGCGTTGTGGATTTTGATGTGCGGCTCTCCACCGGAGAAAAAAAAGTGCTCGAAAGCGAGTTCCTCGCCGGCAACAGGTTTGAAATTTGGATCAAGATGTAACAGCATGAGTTTTTTATTTGCGTAATAATGACGCAAATATAAGGGCGAAATTTTTATTTTGTGTAATTTTTACGCAAATTTTATTTCAAAAACAAAACCCTTTTCTTTCAAGTCGTTGTATTTCAGACTATTGAATTTAAATAATTTTCCGGGGCGACCGCTTTTTTGTATCGCCGAGTGCTCTGTTTCCTCTAGAATGCCGAAACTGAGCATCTTTTTCCGGAAGTTGCGGCGGTCTATTTCTGTGTTCAGAATGGTGCAATAGAGGTTTTCCAGATCGGAGAAAGGGAAGTGTTCGGGCAGCAAATCGAAGCCGATGGGCTGATAGCTGAGTTTGCCCTGAAGGCGCCGGTAAGCCGTTTGGATGATGCGGGCATGATCGAAGGCCAAAGGCGGCAGTTCATCAATGGGAAACCAGCGGGCGTCTTCGGCGTCGGAATCGGCGATGAGCTGGTATTTTTCGGTATGAACCAGCGCGAAATAGGCCACCGAAACGACGCGCATTCTGGGGTCGCGGTGAACATCGTCGCCAAAGGTGTAGAGCTGTTCGAGGTAGTCCACCGAAATGCCGGCCTCTTCGCGGAGTTCGCGTTGTACAGCCTCCGAGAGGGGTTCATGGTCTTGCACGAAGCCGCCCACCAGCGCCCAGCGGTCTTTGAGCAGGCCGAATTTTTGGCGAATGAGCAAGACGTGCAGTTGCCGGCGGCTGTAGCCGAAAACGATGGCGTCCACGGCTACTCTGATGTTTTGTTGAATGTTCATGTAGAAGCTAATGTGTAATGAATACGCAAATTAACTTACAATCTGCGGGTATTTGAAGGCCGCGCTCAATTTTTCATAATTTTGCAGGGAGAGCCTGATTCAAAAAACGTCCCCGCTTTGTTTATCCGGTTCATTGTGATTTTTTAATGCTCCATTCCTAAGTAAATACATACAATTCGATATTTTTTTCTTGACAATACTTGCCGGTAAGGGGGCGATGGCGTTATATTGCCTTCGTTGAAGGTGGCATATCCCCGACACTACACGAATGAAGAAAGCGTCAAGCATCAAGTCTCAATGCATCAACGAAATACGACGTTGGTCGATCTGGATTCTCCCGGTATTGATCTTCATCGCTTTGCTCTTGGCTAAAGAGATAATTGGGAATGAATATTGGGATATTGCCGATGTAATTGCCCTTGTGATAGTAATAGGGTTATTATTGCTGTGTATCATTTTATCCTTGAGAGACAAAGAGATAGAAGTGACCAGCAGGTCTCTTACCTTGAAAAATAGATTCGGAAAGAAAGTGATTCCAGCCAAAGATATTCAGGGTTATAAAGAAGAGAAATTTATACCCCGGATAGGTGGTCAAGCTCAATTGATCTTCAAAGCGAACAATCGCTATTATGTAATCGAAGGGGCTTCTTGTCTCAACTACTTGGGCATAGTGAAGTTTGTACGAGAGCATTATAGAGAACTAAGCGACGACCATTTCAGAAGATACTATTTTATTCGCTCTATTGGAATTCGGTTACTCTTTATAGTAGCAGGTACGATGTTCACTTATGTTTTTTTTCATAACAGGTCTTTAGATATCGCTCAATGGGACAAAGATGTCGAATTGGTCCCGCTTACGCTTTCAGAACAACCACATATCAAAGTAGGGGGCAAAAAAGTCAGAAATTACTTACGATTTTTTGCCAAAGAATACCCCGAATTTGAATTCAATATCAATGGGTTTCGATATAAAAGCTGCGAAAGAACCACCATAACTTCATTAGAAAAAGGAGACACCATTATGGTAGGCATACAGTCCAGCGATGTAGAGACTAAGCTAAAAAAATCCATACCCCCCTCATTTTGGACTCAACACCACGGATGGAAGCAAATTGTTGTTTATCAGTTGATTCACAACGAAACAGCATTGATCCATAAGAATATTGTCAAAAAGCTAATGCTAAAAGAGCAAAAGCTGGCCTGGATTGCTCTGGCAATAGGCGTCGCTTTTATAAGTATGGCCTTTTTCTGGACATTTCTGTTTCCCTCTCACCACACAAAAGTCCCCGCCGATTCTGCCGGCAGATAAGTCAGTGCCTTTTTGCCATTGAATTCGATGTTGAAGAGTTCGGCATTGGCGCTGTCGTTCAGTACGATCATCACCCTTTTGCCGTCGGCCCGTTTGAAGGCGACATGGTGCAGCCGTTCGGCGCCCTCGCTTTGTATGCGTACCGAGCCAGGCGGCACAAACACCGATGCCTGTGCGATGATGTAGTACCCTACATTTCGGTTCACAACATTGCCGCTGACGGTGAGCGCGCCTTTGCACATGGTACAGCCGCCGGGCGTGTGTGGCCTGAAACCGGGGTCGTTGGCCAAGTTCCATTCCAGTGCATTGACCGACCAGTTGCGCATACTGCCGATGACTACATTTTTGACATGCCAGAGAAAATCGCCGCGGAAAGTGCCGTTCGAGCCGGTCCATTGCTCTGTAAAATAGAGCTTTTTATCAGAATGCGCCTGATGCACCGTGCTCAGCGCGGAGATGTCGCCGTTGTACAAATGGAAGGCGCTGCCATGCACAAACCTGCGGGCATTGGCGTCATTGAGGATGGAAATGGGATATTGCGGATTGTCGCAGTTGTGGTCCCAGATCACGATTTTGGTGTCGAGACCGGCGGCCTGGAATGCCGGCCCCAGATGATCGCGCACAAACTGGGCCTGTTCGGCGGCGCTCATTACCATGCTGGGATTGTTGCCGCCATGCTGCGGTTCGTTTTGCACCGTGACGGCGTCTATGCGAATGCCCTGCGCGCTCATGGCCTGTATGTACTTCACAAAATACTGGGCATATACGGCGTAATACTGCGGCAACAGACTGCCGCCCACCGAATTGCGGTTGCTTTTCATCCAAAGCGGCGCGCTCCAGGGCGATGCCATGATTTTGATGTCGGGATTGATTTGCAACACTGATTTCAGCACCGGAATGAGGTGCAGGGTGTCTTTAGAGAGACTGAATTGCTGGAGGCTGAGGTCTTGCTGATCGGCGGGGATGTCGTTGTAGCTGAACACCTGCTCGTCGAGGTCGGAGGCGCCCAGACTCACGCGGAGATAGCTGACACACATTTTGGGATTGTCACAGCGAAACAGTTCATCAAGAAGTTGCCGCCGGGAACTGCCGTCCATCCGGTTGATGAGCATGGCGCTGCCGCCGGTGAGGGTGTAGCCAAAGCCCTCCACTGCCTGATAGGACACCGTTGTGTCTATGGTGATGACCGGGTAGTTGTTGATGGTGGTCGTGAAGCCGAGCACAGAACTTTGTTTTTCCAACAGCGCACTGCCGTCGGCCTTGGTGATCCACACATCTATGTCGTTTTGCACGGGTGTAGGGCCTGGCGGCTGGGGCGTGTCCTGCATGCTTTTATTGCAAGATGTCATGGGTAGCCACAAAGAGGCCAGCAAAAAAGCGGATTTGAACAGCATTTGTAACATGGCGGTGCGAAATATGGTCATTGAAAAATTCTGATATAATCAACAAACATCCTTTGCGGCAATACGGTGCTCTCGTCGGGATAGCCCGGCCAATTGCCGCCCACGGCCACATTGAAAAGGAAAAACTGCGGGGCATTGAACGGGTAAACCGCCTCGCCGAAATTGGCCCTCGACATGCTGTAAAACAACGCGTCGTCCACATACCAGGAAATGGTGTCTTCTTGCCAAAGAATAGAAAACACATGGAAACGGTCTGAAAAATCACCCGATGCAAGCGTCTTACTGCCGCCTTGATGCGTTGCCCCGTTCGTGCCGTTCCAGTGCAGGGTGCCGTGTACTTTATTCGGCTCATGGCCAATGAGTTCCATGATGTCAATTTCGCCACAGCGGGGCCAGCCCACCTGACTGATGTTGGCGCCCAGCATCCACAGCGCCGGCCAAACGCCCTTGCCTTTGGGCAGCTTGGCGCGAATGTCTATTCTGCCAAACTGAAACTCGCGCTTGCCTTTGGTGGTGAGTCGTGCCGAGGTGTAAGGGAAGGTCTCGATGCGCTCTCGCCGGGCTTCGATGATGAGATTGCCTTCCGAAACAAATACGTTTTTGGGGTTGGAGGTGTAATATTGGTGCTCGTTGTTGCCCCAGCCGTTGCTGCCGTTCCCGATTTCGTAGTTCCAGGAACTCGTCTGAAGGGCATTGCCGTCAAATTCATCTGCCCAAACCAATGTGTAATCGGGGTAGGTTTGCGGCGTGCTGTAGCCGGCGTTGTTCGTAGGCAGCCGCGTGCCGTTTTCATTGATGAGGGTACACACTGCTACCGAGTCCGTTAGTTTGCAGCCCGTCGGCTGGAACAATTCTATCGAAAAATCGCTGTTCGGTTGCCGCAGATCGCTGCCGATGACAACCACTTCCAAACTGACCGACAACTGCCCCGCAGGAATGGTGATGCTTCCTGTTTTGTCCAAAAAATCAGTATTTATCTGCGCCGTGCCCGCTTTCAGCCGATAAGCCACCGACACGTTTTGGGTGGATTTTTCACTCAAAGTGACAAAAAAGAAAGCCGAAGTATTAACCGGCAATCTTTCGGCCTGCGCATCGGCAACCGACAAAGCAGGCAACGCGGGTTCGGGCTGCGGGGCTTCTTTTTCACAAGAAACGTTGGAACCCATCGTAAAAACAACGGCACACAACAACAGCAGGAAGTGGAGGAATTTTTTCATCAATTTCTGATTTATACTCGATAGCCAGTGGTTTGCGAATTTTAGTTTTGCAAACCACTGGTTATCAGTTATCCCGATGAAAAATGGTTTATATTTTTTCGCAAACCATTTTTCATCGGGTATACAACGCACTAAAGAAATAAAAAGGGCAGGTGCCGTTGCCAACTCCTGCCCTTCAAAACCAGCCTAATCAGAGCGCTTTGAGTTTCAGATACCAGGCATTGCCGGTTTCTGTGCCCTGCGCTCTCAAATACATATAATTCGAAGTTAGTACCATGATCTCGAACTCTTTCTGCAGAGCACCGTATCCGATAAAGGTATTGGATCCCGATAGGAGTATGGCCGTCTTGGTAGAAGGCGCCGATGCGGGGATACCCGTAGAAGAAGGCACAAAGCTGAAACTGCCCGAGCCGCCGCCGTAAGCGTAGCAACCTTCGTCGCCGCTGCCCGGAATGCCAGGTAAACCGCCGGCCAGACTGCCCGTTTTGGTGAACGCGCCGTCGGGAGAGTTTACCTCCAAAGAGTAGCCGCCGGGGATTTTACTGAACTTGAAAGTAGTCGTGTAAAAACAGTTGCAACAAGCCACTTTTTCGTCAATGGCTGCCGACCACCAATCGGGGCCACTGCTGCCGTCGCTCCAGGGGCCTACGCCGAAATGGCCGGGTACGCTTTGGTCCACCACCCATGTCTTTGAACTGCCGCCCGTAAGGTTGTTGATGATGGAAGCGTCGGGCGTGAAATTACTTTGCACCGTAATCTCTTTGGTAGCCGTAGAAGAGGAGCCGCCTTTGCCATACGCCACTACCGTAACGAGGTAGGTGTTGGTACCCAATTTGGTGTATTTCCGAGTGGCTTTGCCCGTTGGCAGGTTGTCTAAAGAAATACCGTCGGCTGCATCGTAATCAATTCTGTAATTGAGCGCGCCGTCGGCAGTAATGGTAAATTTCACATCGCCGGAGCCGTCGCCGTTGGGCGTTGCGGCAGTTTGTCCGACAATTTCGGCATTGATGGCAATGTTGGTTGGCGGCGTGAGGTCGCCCAGTGTGTAGTCTTCGTTGGGATTGCAGCCCAAAGCCATTCCTACAACAGCCGCGAGTATGATGATGCGATTGAGCATGGTCAATGTTTTTTAATTGGTTAATCTGAAATTGTCAACGTAGATAACACTACCGCCTCCGTCCTGCGAGTCGTTGAAACGCAGCACCAACTGCGTGAACTTGGTACCTGCCGGGATGGCGCTGATCGTGCCGAAATCGAACACCAATTCTTCCCAGGCATTGGAAGTGGTAAACGGTACCTTCAACACAGCGACGCCGTTGGCCGGGCCGTCTATAGACCATTCCAATTCTACATTGAGCGATTTGCCTACGTTGGCCGGGTTGGGATTGTACGCCAAGACCTTGATTTTTTTACCGTAAGCAAAATTGATCGGAATGTTCAGCGGGCTGTAAGTGCCGCTCCAGCCTTGGTTGCCACGTGTAAACTTACCCACCGTAGCGCTGGTATTCAGACCCGCAGCATTGGGATTGGCCGTTTTTTCAAACTGCTGCCCGTCGCCGAAAGTGCCGAAGAAGTAATCCACCTGCGGATGCTCGAAATCAATGGGTACGCTGAACAAAGTTTTGGTGTAAGTGGCCGTGGCTGCGCCGCCGCTGAGGGCTACCACCCGCAATGTGAACGGGCCGCCCGTAGCCGGATAGGTATGCGCCGGCAGTTCCTCACCGATGGCCATCGGCGTGCCGGTTTCGTTGGCTACGTCGCCATAAAACACCAGAAACGACTTGGCATACAGCGCCGTAGCTTTCACTTTGGTTTCGCCCGACAGGGTTACCGTCAGGTTTTCCGGTGCGCGGTAAGTGACTTGCAGCGGGTAGGTCTGAGAGGTGACTTTGCCTGCAATGTCCACATAATCAATCTTTACCGTGTAGCTGCCCTCCGGGTAGGAGTGCGTCACGTTTCGGCCCGGACTGAGCGTTGCGGAAGCTGCGGCGCCTGTGCCGTGACCAAAGTTGACGACTGCTGAAGTGAACCCGTCGCCAAGCGGCGTGATGGTCACGTTGCCGGAGTTGTCGTTGCTGATTTGGAAGATTTTAGACAAATTGGCGCTCGTGGCGCTGTCCACAAAAGTGGTGTCCAAATCTATGCCGTCAAATTCCGTACAACCGAAACTGAGGGTCAGCAACAATACCCATATTGCTTGAATCTTGCTTATTTTCATCGTAGTTAAGATTTTAAGCGGTGATTAATACCCTTGATTTTGAACTAATTGAGTGCCCAACAGCTCTCTTTCCGGTATCGGGAATACTTCGTTTTTATTGGCTGTAAAGCCTCTGGACCCCAGCTTGGCAGCAGCGTCGCCCCACCTCACCAAGTCGAAGAAGCGGTGGCCTTCGCCGGCCAATTCCAGCCTGCGTTCGGCTTTGATAGCGGCCAAGGAAACGGGTACGGAGGGAAGCCCCACGCGTGCGCGCACTGCGTCCAACAAGGCCTGTGCCCGCGTTCCGGTACCTCCCAATGCCTCGGCCTCCAGCAGGTAGGTGTCGGCCAAGCGAATGATGGGTGTGTTTTGCCGGTAGTTCAATTCCAGAGCGCCGCCACCGGTTCTGACGTCAGAGCGGCGTGGGAGGAATTTGTTCAGGAAGTAGCCCGTGTTTTGGTAGCCGGCAATGTAGGCTGCCTCGCCTGCTTCGCTCAATGTTTTGAGGTCGAAAACGGTGGCTTCAAAGCGCGGGTCGGTTTTGATGGCGTCATAAAAATCCTGTGTAAACACGTTGAAGCTCCAGCCGCTGGGCAGGTCGGGCGCATTGGAACCGGCAGGCCGGGAATAGCTGCGGGGGCCTACCATCACGTTGAGGCTGTTGCCTTCATCGGCAGAGCTGCCCCACCAGCCCCAGTCGGAATTGCCGGCGCTGGTGTGTGTGCATTCCAAAATAAATTCGGAATTGAACTTGTTGTCGGTCACCCACAGGTCGCCAAAATTGGACAACAGGCGATAACCGTACTGGCTGGTTCCGCCGGGTTGCCCGTTCACTTCGGCCAACTGTGCGGCCGCCTGGGCGCCTTTACCCTGATACAACAAGGCTTTGCCCAGCATGGCCTGCGCGGCGCCCTTGGTGAGGCGGCCTGCATCAGTGGCTATGTTGACGGTGGGCGGCAAAACGGGAATGGCCTCGGCGAGGTCCTTCTCAATTTGCGCATACACCTCAGCGGGCGTGGACTGCTTCACGCTGTACATGTTGCCGGCGGTGAGCGGTTCCAGAATCAAAGGCACGTTTTTGAAAAGGCGTACCAAATTGAAATAATAAATGGCTCTCAATGCCTTGGCCTCGCCTTCAAACCGTGCCTTGCGGACGGCGTCCATGCTCGTTTGCGGCAGTTTTTGCATCAGCGCGTTGGCTCTGAAGATGCCTTGGTAGTGGTCGTTCCAGAAGCTGGCGGGCATGATGGTAGGATTGAGGGTATAATTGGAAAACCCCTGAATGCCCGCGCCGTCGGTAGCGCCGCCGCCACCTGCAAAGTGGTCGTCGGAACCGGCGTTCATCATGGAAATCATGTTCTCAAAACCGCCGGAATTTTTCCTCAGCACGTCGTAAACGCCTACCAATGCAGAAAAAGCCTGGCTTTCGTCGGCGTAGTAGTTTTCGGTGAGGAACTGGCCGGCAGGAGAAACCTCTATAAAGTCTTTGGTGCAGGCCGTGAAAAAGAGGATCAGCCCTGCGATCAATAAATTATGCAATTTCATAGAGAAATGAATTTTTAGTGTGGATTAAAACTGTACCTGAATGCCGCCGATGAAAGACCTGGCCTGCGGGTAGAAGCCCTTGTCTATACCGAACACGCCGCCGCCGATTTCAGGATCGTAGCCGGTGTATTTGGTCAGGGTCAGCAGGTTTTCGCCGGTAATATACAGTCGGATGCGGCCTGCGGAGATTTTATCCGCAATACTTTTGGGCAAAGAGTAGCCCAACTGAACGAGCTTGATGCGCGCATAGGTACCGTCTTCGAGGTAGAAGTCGGACATGCGGCCGAAGTTGCCGTTGCTGTCGTTGCTGGTCAGTCGCGGGAAGGTATTGGAGCTGCCCTCGCCCGTCCAGCGGCTCAGTGCTACGGTTTGGTAGTTGGAGTTGCCGATGTCTAAGCGACGCAATCCCTGGAAGATTTTGTTGCCGCCTGCACCCTGTGCAAAGACCATCAAATCAAAGCCTTTGTAATCGAGATTGACCGTGAGGCCGAACGTGTATTTGGGCAGGTTGGTGCCGAGGAAGGTTTTGTCGGCATCCGTAATGCGACCGTCGCCGTTGGTGTCTGTCCATCTGAAATCGCCGGGGCGCGCATTGGGCTGTATGGGAGCGCCGTCGGAATTGGCGTAAGCCGCAATGTCGGCCTCGTTTTGGAAAATGCCGTTGGTCTGGAAGCCGTAGAACGAGTTGTAAGACTGCCCCACTGCGGTACGGGTAACGACGCCCATAGACTGGAAGGATGCGTCGCCTACGATGAAGTCGGCATCAGAAGCCACATAGGTGACCTCGTTTTTGAGGTAGGAGAAACTGCCGTTGGCGCTGATGTTCAGGTCGCCCACTTTTTTGCGGTAGCCCAATTCTAATTCCACGCCGCGGTTTTTCATGTCGGCCACGTTGCCCACAGGCTGCGAGGATACGCCCACATAACCCGGAATGTTGATGGGACGCAGGATGCCGGTAGTAGTTTTGTCAAACAGGTCCACATTGAGCGTGAGGCTGCTGAACAACTCTGCCTCGAAACCAATATTGGCTTGGCTGGTCTCTTCCCAACGGAGGTCGGGGTTGTCCAACGATGTAGGTGCGTAACCGGTGGTGATGATACCGGAATTGCCCAGCGTATAGTTGAAACCGCCGGCCACCGTTGCCAGATAACCGAAGTCGCGGATGGCATCGTTGCCCACTACGCCGTAACCGCCTCTGATTTTGAGGTGAGAAATGGTTTTGCCGCTTTGCCAGAAGTCTTCATTGCTGAGCACCCAACCTGCCGAAACAGACGGGAACACACCATATTTATTATTGGCGCCGAACCTCGATGAGCCGTCTCTTCTGATGATACCGGTGAGCAGGTATTTGTCGCTGAAATTGTAATTGAGTCTTGCAAACAGCGAAGATACTTTGTGCTGCACCATATCATAAGAGGAGGTGGTGCGGCTGGATGCCGGAATGTCGAACGCGAAGGAAGCGGTTGTGTAGTCCTTCACCGGCAGGTTGAAGAGCGTGGTGCCCAAGCCGCCGCCGATGTTTTCTACATAAGCGCCCTGGCCCAGCAATACAGAAATCTGGTGCTCGTTGAAGGCTTTGTTGTACGAAATGGTATTCTCCACGTTCCAGTTGAACACCTTGTTTTCGCTCTTGCCGTAGCTGTTTTGCGAGGTGCTGCTGGTGGCGCTCAGATAAAAAACAGGCGTGAAACCTACGCCGCCCCAGTAGGCGCGCTTGATGCCGACGGAAGACTTCACCGAGATGTCTTTGGTGATGTCGGCTTGCAGGTAGGCATTGCCTACGATGTCGTCGGCCCAGTCGTAAGAGCCCAATCTCGTTTGAATGAAAGCAGTTGGGTTGCGCATTTCCTGGCCCACCAGCGAGGAGATGCCGTAGGGATTGCCGTTGGCGTCTCTGATGACGGGGTTCACACTGTATGGCGCCGTGTTGGCAACTGCCGGGTCGGTGACCACCACCGGAGTGATGGGGTCGAGGTTGATGGCCGAACTCAAAACGCCGCCGTACTCATCGGTAGCGCCAATGCCGGTAGCCTTTTGGTGCGAGTAGCCCAGCGTTTGCCCGAAGGTGAATATTTTGGAAATTTTGTGGGTGGAATTCAACCTGAAACTGGTGCGGTTGAAGTTGGAAATTTCCGTGGCCACGATGCCCTGTTGATCCTGGATACCTGCCGACACATAAAACGTAGAGCGGTTGTTGCCGCCGCTGAGGCTCAACTCGTGCGAGTATCTCTGCGCGCCGTAGTTGAAAACCTCTTTTTGCCAGTCGGTGCCGGTCCCCAAATTGATACTGGGAAACAACAGCCCGCCGCCGCCGGCCACCGAGCGCTCATTGAGCAGGGCCGCGTACTGAGAGGCATTCAGCAATTTCAATACTTTTTCAGGCGCGGAAGTACCCATAAAGCCGTTGTAGCTCACATTGAACTTGCCTTCTTTGCCTTTTTTCGTAGTCACTAAGATAACGCCGGTAGCTGCGCGTGTGCCGTAGATGGCCGCCGAAGCAGCATCCTTGAGCACTTCGATGGATTCGATATCGGATTGATTGAGGTAGCCGATGCCGCCTGCGTCCACCACCACGCCGTCCACTACCCAAAGCGGGTTGTTGCCGCCACCGCCAAACGTAGTAATACCTCTGATGCGAATGGTAGAGGGCGAGCCGGGCTGGCCGGAGTTCTGCGCGATGGTTACCCCGGAGACGCGGCCTTGCAGCGATTGCTCAACGCGGGCACTGGGCACTTTTTCCAGGTCTTTGGTTTTCAAACTCGAAATCACGCCTGTCACGACGCTTTTTTTCTGAATGCCGTAGCCTACCACGATCACTTCGTCAAGCAGGGTACCTTCTTCCATTGCTACGTTGATGACGTTATCGGCGCCTAATCTGACCTCTTTCTCCCCATATCCTGTATAGGAAAAAATCAAAACGTCGGAACCGGCCGGAACCGATAATGTCCACGAACCATCCACCTCGGTGATGGTTCCGATGCTGGTGCCTTTGACGAGTACATTGGCCCCGATCAAAGGCTCTTTGCTCTTGGCGTCTGTTACCGTGCCACCGACATTCCGCTGAGCGAATGTCCATGAACCGGCCAACATCAACAGCCCGAACAAAAGTGTTTTAGAAAATGTCATAAGCATGTAGATTTAAGTTGTAATAATTTGGTGAGTGTAGAACTTTGGCAAATGTACCCAAGCGCCCGCCGATACTCGTTTTTTCCACTACTACATTGCTACTACAAGCTAAGCAACGGCGTACTACAATAATTCAACCATAATTTTTTACCCCGGCAACATTTCTAAGAGTATCAACAGATTGTGCTTGTTTGGTCTTTTTTTTCGCTGATATCCGGGCTTTCCATAGTTTTGCTGTACGAAAGCAGCCTGATGTATAAAATGATGCCATACATAGCACTCCTACTGGGAGCGTTGACTTGCCTGACAGCGCCCTTCCCTGTGTATGGCCAAGCCTCCAATCTGGGCAATCCGCCTGTTGTGAACTATCCCAAAAGCCAGACTTTAGCAGGCACGCAAACCTGGGCCATTGAGGAAGACGGGTTCGGATACACTTGGTTTGCCAACAACCAGGGCGTACTCCAATTTGATGGCTACCGTTGGGAACTGCTGCCCATTGCCAATAAAACCATCGTGCGGTCTTTGGCTTGCGACGCCGCCGAACACAAAGTTTATGTGGGCGGGCAAGGTGAATTCGGGTACTTCAGCCCAGATGCAAGAGGCGTTTTTCAATACACTTCGCTCTCAGCTACGCTGGATGAGCCACATCAAGACTTTGGAGATGTGTGGCACACCGTCGTTACAGAACAGGGGGTGTTTTTCAGAGCCGACCATCAGGTGTTTCGCTACCACCAAAAACGAGTACGACCACTTTTTAATGAAGAAAAATCGTTCAATTTTCTGTCTCAGTGGGGCAGTGAAATTATACTTCAGGACGATAAAAGCCAATTCTACACCTTTGACGGACAGTCTTTTACTCCCCGGTCGCGCAATGGCTATTTCTCCCTCGGCCGCATCTCGGCCGTGCTGAATCGCCCCGGCGCCTCCACGCTCATCGTCACCCTGCACAACGGCATTTTTGAGGAAACACCGACTGGGTTCATCCCCTGGGAAACAGATCAGGACGAGTACATTCGGTCGCGGGTGGTGTATTGTGCCGGCATGATGGCCGACCAGCGCATCATCTTAGGCACCTCGTATGACGGCCTGCTGATCATCAATCAGGACAGGAAAATCGAAACCCATCTCAACAAGAAAAACGGTCTTCAAAACAACACGGTGCTGGGTGTTGCCGCTACCCGCAAAGGCAATGTCTGGCTGGGTTTAGACAATGGAATTGATTTGGTTAAACTCACTTCCGCTTTCCGCGAGTTCTACCCCGACGGCGAGTTGCAGGGCGCAGGCTACAGCGCAGTCATTCACCGGCAGCATCTGTATCTCGGCACCAATACCGGCTTGTACGCCATACCCTGGAAATCCTACTACTCGCCCACCGAGAAGCACCATTTCCATACGGTCGAAGGCGCCAGGGGGCAGGTCTGGAAACTCCAGGAACTGAACGGCGAACTGCTGATGGGCCATCACGAGGGCGGTTTTGTCATAGATGGACTCAAAGCACGCAAAATCACGGCGGCCAACGGCATCTGGAAATTTGTGCCCCTTCCCGACGGCGCCCTTTTGGCGGGCTATTACGAAGGGCTTATTTCCTTGCGAAAAGACAATTCCGGCTGGAAACAGACCGCCCAATTGCAGGGCTTCAGCGAGAGCGCCCGCATTTTGGAAACCGACAAAAGCAGGCATCTCTGGATAGCCCACCCATACCGGGGCATTTTCAGGATTTCTGCCGGCGAGTTGTCTGAACTCCGTGTGAAAAAAGACCCCGTTTTTGTGCCGGTTCCCCGCCCGGCCAAGCCGTTGCTACATCAGATTTATAAAATAGAGGGTGAAATTGTGGTCAGCGATGCCGAACAGTTTTATGCCGTCCACCCCGATCATCTGAGCTTACGTCCGCTCGCCTGGTTGAATGCGCACATTCCCGTAGCAGGAGACCTGAAATTTATGACGGAAGACGATTATCACAATATATGGTATGCTACCCGCAACGAAACCGGTCTATTAGTACCCCGGCAAACTTTTCAGAAGGGCTACGACAAATATGTGATCAACGCGCTCAACAACCGGCTGCCGGAGGGCTTTCAATCGGTATTCACCATTGATCCTTACAACGTCGTTTTTCCTACCGACAAAGGATTTATTCTTTTCAATCCATCCTCTTATCTGCACGACACTATTGCCCCCATGCTGTTTCTTTCCGAAGTACTCATTTCCGGTGGAAAAGACAGCGTCATCCTCAGCGGCGCCATGAACAATCAAAAAAGTCTGTATGACTTTGATCTGTCTCATCGGCAAAATAATCTGCTCATCAGATATTCGGTCAGAAATGCCCCCGAAATCAACGCCATGTTGTTCAGTCATCGCATAGGCGGGGCACAAGCGGAATGGGCAGAATGGTCGGCGGCTCCGGAGTTCAATCTCAGCCAGTTATCGCCGGGGAAGTATCAGGTAGCCATCAAAGCGAAAAGTCCAAACGGGGTGGAAAGCCGGCCAATTGTAGTGACCATCTGCATTCGTCCGCCCTGGTATTTGCATTCGTTCGCCTTGTTTTTGTATGTCATGGCAGTAGTTTTGGCCGTGTGGTTGCGCATACGCAGGCTGAAAAAACGGCATCATCTGGAAAAAAAGGACATCATAGCTGAAAACTTAGAAAAAGAAAAAGGCTACCTGCTGGATGCAGAAATCAGCCGGGAAGAAATCAACCTGTTGAAAAATGAAAAATTGGAAGCGGAGTTGAATTTCAAAAATCAGGAGTTGATTTCATATACCTATCACTTGGTCAATAAAAACGAGTTGATCAGCGAGATCAAACGGGCGCTCAATAAGCTGGAACCTAAGTTTGAACACGACAAAGAGTTGAAAAAAGAATACCGGCACATCCTCCAACTCATTGAGCAAAACGCAGATGCAGATGCCGACTGGGACAATTTTATGCAAAATTTCGATCAGGTACACTCCGATTTTTTCAAACGCCTCACCCAGGAGTTTCACCACCTCAGCCCCAATGACTACAAAATGTGTATCTACCTGAGAATGAATCTGACCTCCAAAGAAATTGCCGCGCTGATGAATATTTCCATTCGCAGCGTGGAAACCAACCGCTACCGGCTGAGGAAGAAATTAGGTTTGCAACCTGATGCAAATCTGACGCAGTTTTTGTTGAGGTATTGACCTCTCATTCCCCTACCCTACCCCATAAACCGGAACATCATTTCCAGGGCATCTTCAAAAACAGGCTCTTCAGGATTGACCATCAGGTCTATGTCGAGTTCGTCGGCGATGTCGTCCAGCATATCGGCAGCAATACCACTGGACAAGATTATTTGTTGGGGGCGGCACTCATAAATGTTTTCCAAAATCCAAACCAACCAGTGTTGCAGCTTGGCCTCTATGTCGTCGGGAGAGAAAATTTCGTGCGCTACAATCATGCCGCTTTGCTTGTCCATGACCAGACCGATCATGGGAAAGAAGGGGCGGCTTTGGGCATCTTCACGCGTGGGACCAGGAGCATAAGTAAGGCACAAGAACATGGCGCCCTGCTGTTTTTTCAGCTTTTTGGCCTTTTTCATCAAGGCTGCGTCGGGCGGTATGGCAATGCTCACGTCGGCGTCGGGCATATCCATAATCTGGTCTTCCCAGATGAGGCCCTCCGGCGTTTGGCGGGGTACGCGCACTAATACTTGCTCTTCGTCGAACTGCAGCAGTTCGGGGTTTTCTTCGGCACGGATAGAAACCGCCACCGCCTGTTGTAGGGCATGGACGAGAAAGGCGGCCTGCTCTTCGTTGATGTACCAGGGCAGCCAACTGGGCGCATAATCGCGGGCCATGACCCACTGGCCGCTGCCGCGATATTTCAGCCCCAGGTCTTTGATGAATTTGCGGTCTTTATCTGAGAGTATTTCCCTGTCTTCAAACGAAACGGAAATGCAACTTTGGCGCAAGCCGGCCATCATGGGGTCGTCTTCGCCGAATTCCAGAAGTTCGTAGTAGGAGTTCAGCCCCTCGGCGCCCATGTAAACATTGAGGGCCAAATGCTCGCCCAAATTGCCCAGCACACAGCAGTAGCCTATTTTGCCGGTCACAGGGTCCTGCACGCCGAAGAGATCGGAATCGTACATCCATTCCCAGGGCTTGAGGTCGCGATAGACTTCCGCTGCACGGTAGAGATCAAGCCACATTTGGCGGTTTTCTTTGGTGATGTTCATTGCTGATGAAGTTAAATGACGCCGCAAGTTAGGAATAAAATGCCGATTAATCCAAGAAAATACGGGCATTACAGCGTTTGTAAGATGTGGCAAAACCTCAGCAAAGGAGGACAAGCAATATCCGTCCCGGCATTTTTTGGCACGATTCTTGGTTTTAAAAGAACATGAAACGCATTATGAAAAAAGATAATGTTTTTCATAAAAACAGAGAGGGCCGGGCATTGATATATGATAATTTGTTATATGTTTGCGCCGGGTTCTTATTTTTTTACTAATGAAACACTATACAAACATGAAAAACACTTCTACCACCGTCCACCGCTCGCCGTAAGGTAGCTTCAGGCAAGGCGGGTTTTCCGATTACATTTTGGTAATACAACTTTCAGCGCGAGGAACAACCATTGTTCCTCAAGGCAGCAGCATGTCTGTCTTTTGCTGAGGTTCTGAAAAGCTGCACGGCTTTTCCGGGGATTCGTTTGCCTGTCCGCATCATGCACTTTTTATCATTTCCGTTGGCTGTGCCCTGCACGGCTTGGCGGAGCTTTTTCCCTCATCAATTTTTCAAATCAAAACGGCCATGAGCGCAATTTCCAACTCTATATCCAAAAAAAGCAGCGGCATCGAAAACAGCATGCTTTCCATTCTTTTCATCGCCGGCCTGCTCGGCGCTTTTTACTTTCTCCGCCAACCTTCCGAGCTGTCCTCAAGCTCTTCTCAGAGCGAATACACTGCTCTTGCTCTTACCGCTGAAACGCCGACCCCCTCCGATTCCTACCTGTTCATTGACGGCGCTATGGAGCGGGGCATTCCGGTTCGGTTTACCATTCCTGCCTACAATGAGCAGGTGCGGTATGTACTGGAGTTGGGCAACGGTGTTCGCCGCGAAATGACAGAACCGCAAACCGACTATGTGTATCGCCGTTCGGGAACATACAAAGTGAAACTCATGGCAGAATATCAGGGCAGCGAAAAACTGCTGCACGCGGAGACGCTTTACATCGGCGAAAACTCGGAGGTGGCGGGGTATTGAGTGCTTTTTGAGGTAACGGCTGCTTAAACTGGGTATGTCTGTCGAAGATATTGCCCACAAGTTGGGGCTTTCTTCGGAATACGTTGCAGGCCTGAGAGCGCCCATGCAGAATTAAAGCCCCTTCCAGACCCTGTGATAAGGCATAGGCTCGGCTCCGAATTGCCGGCGAATGGCCTCCACCTGCGGCATCATACTGCCCTCGAAATCGAATACCGGAACCTGTAGTTCCCGCGCAGCCCATTGCATGGCGTGTTTCACGAGCAAGATGCCTGCTCCGCTGTTGCGCAGTTCGGGGTCGTCGCCGCTGAGGTGGTAATAGGCGCGGCCTGTGTCCCAGGTGAGAGCGGCGGTACTATGCAGGCGTTTTTGTGCATCACGGGCAAAGAATATCTGAACGGATTGATTTTGTTGTAAGGAATGGATATGCCGCTCCAACAAAGTACGGGAGTAGGTCGGCTCCTTGCCCTGCCGCTGAAAACTCAGGCGGTTGAGGCGATAAAATTCGTCAAAGGCTCCCTCCGTGCTGACTGCAAGCTCGGCTTCGGCTTTTTTGATGTTGCGCCGCATGTTGCGGTTGAAGCCGGCTTCATAGTCGCCCGATAAGTCCAGCGTGTAGGTGTAGCGCGTAGTTTGGCGAAAGCCGGCCCAATACAACGGCAGCCAGTTTTGGAAATCCGGGTGGCAATCTATACTGATTTTGAACGTTTTAGGAAGTTGAAGCCTCAGTTTTTCCACAATTTCATAAGCATCTCCCAAGCGGCGGGCAGGATCGGGCGACAACCACGGCCCCATCCATTTTATAAAATGCGGCATGGTGATGTAAGGCAACCCGAACTTGTGTTTGAGAAAATACGGCCACACGCCCACCACTGCGCCATTGGATTCCAGTAAGGCCACATCCCATACACCGCCTTCTGTCACGGCGTCCAGATACCAGGGCTGAAAACAAAGCGGCAATTCGGCAGTAGCAGCGGCCCAAGCCCGGTAGCGTTCTTTCGGATTCATGCACCGGGAAGTTTGCGGGCCATCAAAATGCCGTCCCGAATGGGCAGAATGATGTTTTCCACCCTCGTATCGGCCTGAATTTTCTGATTGAACCGGTGCAATGCTTCGGTATCGGCATCGCGGTTTTCAGAAATGACCTTGCCGCTCCACAATACATTGTCTGCCAGTATGTAACCGCCCGGCGACACCTTATCGAACACCATGTCGTAATAATCGGCATAATCCAATTTTCCGGCATCTATCCACACCAAATCGAAAGGGCCTTCGAGGGCGGGCACAATGTCTAAAGCATTCCCTATGTGCAAGCGGATGCGCTCCGTCAGCCCCGCTTCGGCCACATATTTTTCAACCATATAGCGCAATTCTACATTGGCTTCTATGGTGTGCAACACGCTGTCGGCAGGCATTCCGACAGCGATGCAGATGGCGCTGTAGCCTGTAAAAGTACCGATTTCCAGCGCCTGCCGGGGCCGTATCATGGCACTGATCATGCGCAACAACTGGCCCTGCAAATGCCCCGACAACATCTGCGGCGATAAAGTACGCAGGTGGGTTTCGCGTTCCAGCCGGTACAGCACCTCCGATACGGGCGTGGTGTGTGCCTCGCAGTATCTGATCAACTCGCCGGGTCGGTCTTTCACATTTTTCGCTTTCATCTCAGCAAAGTCACGTTTCCTTTTTTAAAAAAATCTTCCCCGTTGAAACAACGCACGCGCAGGTAGTAGCCAAACACATCCGAGTTGAGCGTTTTCCCGCGAAAGCGGCCATCCCAACCAATATCCTGTGAAGTCGTTTCAAACACCTTCTCGCCCCAGCGGTCGTACACCACAAAGTACAACTCGTCTATGCCGGTACCGCGCACAAAAAGCAGGTCGTTGCGCCCGTCGCCGTTGGGAGAAAAGCCGTTGGGCACATAAATGAAAGGCTCACGGCATTCGGGAGCGCGCACCACCACCGTTACCAAAGCCGTAGCAGAACAGCCCTGCTCATCGGTCACTTTCACCCGGTAAGTAGTGGTTTGTACCGGCGTGGCCATCGGATTGTGAACGTCGGTGCGACTGAGCGAGGGATCGGGCGTCCATTCGTAACGGTAGTCGGGGTTGAAAGTCGCATCCAACTGCGATGTGGCGCCCGGCGCGATGGTATCCGGCTCGGCAGTGGCAATAATGGCCGGCAGACTTTCGGATACGCTGACGGGTATCTGAAATGTACGGCTACAGCCGAAATTATTGGCCACCACTACTGTGTAAATGGTGGAAGCTGTCGGCGCCACGCGCAGTTCCGACGTACCGGCCCCCGATACAATGTCCTGTACCGGCGACCAGGTGTAAGTCAGGTTTTGCCCCGCTCCGCTGCCTATTCGCAAGGTAGCCGTATCGCCCCGACATATTGCAACGGGGCCGGGCGGCGAGGCATTGACTAAAATGACGGGAAAGCTTTGCGCCGTAGTTTGCACACAGCCGTTCTCGGCCTCAACGGTCAGTTCTAATGTGTAAACCCCATCGTTGCGAATGACGAATTGCGGGTTGAGCGCGGTAGAACTTTGGCCGCCGGGCATCAGCCGCCAACTTCGCCGGATAATGGTGGAAAGCGTATCGAACGATTGATCGGTCACGTTCAGCGTTATGGTATCTGAGCAAGGGCCGAACTGCACATCAAAGCCGGGAAACAAAGAGTTGGGCAACAGCCGGATGCTGCGCTCGGTGGTATCGGCGCATACGGTGCCGGGGTTGGCAATGAGCGTGATCTGGTAGGTGCCGGTATCGGAAAAGGTAAAGGTGGGATTGATATTAGTAGAAAAAGCGTCGGGTTGGGCCGGATCGTTGAAGCGCCAGAGGTATTCGGTGGCGTTGTTACTTTGGTTTTGAAAAAAGACACCGAGGTTGCCGCACTGAATTTCGGGTGCAAAAAAAGCCGAGGTCGCTCTGCCGCAGACGCCCACATTGTACTGAAAATCGCGGCGCATGGTACCAATCAACTGCCCGTTTCGGTATTCTTCCACACAAATACCCACCACAAACTGCCCCACCGTATTGGGCAAACCTGTAAGCAAACCAGTCTGAGCATCAATGGCTAAAGGCGGATCGCCGGGCGTACCGTTGAGCATATTGGCTACACCATAAGGCGGACTGACCCAAGTAACGGGCAGATAGGGCGGCGGGTTGGGTGGCTGCGGCATGGGGTTGGCTTGGTTGGCGCCCTGGAGCGGTTCGCACAGGCGATACACGATGGAGTCTCCGTCAATGTCTCTGGCAGATTGGTCAAATTCAATGGGTATGCCGGCACAGATGTAAATGGGCGGCCATTGGTTGAACTGTGGGCTGCTGTTGCACTGTTGCAGCGCCGCTTCCGAAATGGTGACGGAATAAGTGGCCCCGGTAGCTAAGGGATTGACAATGTTGACGATGGTCTGATTGCGACAACAGCGTTGGTAGGCCAGCGTGTAACCTCCCGATATGGGTTCCAACTCAACCGTGTCCCGATAAAAGGTGGTGTGAACACAAACGCTGGGCGGCGCTACAAAACACTCGCCGCTGAGTACCGGCTGAAGGGTATCGTTGCCCATCGGCGCCAGCAAAATCTGCCGCAGTAAAACATTGGAAGCATTGAATACTCCAATGGACGCAGGGTCGTCGAACCAGGCTAATGGATTGCCATAAAAGCAATCGCGAAAAATGACCAACGTGATTTCGTACTCGTTGTTGCCGAGGCATTTATACCTCATTTCACCGCCTACAATGTGGGTGGCTTTCAGTTCGGCGGAACCGACCAGCAACAAGAGCATTACAAAGAAGAGAGCGCGAATGGATTTCATGGCCGTTTTGGAATGACCGCTTGAAGGTAGGAGGATTTTAGAATTTTAGATGAGATTTTTAGAATTTTCCTGCGGGCACAGCAACAAAATTGGCCGGCGTATCTGCACAGCGCACATACCCGGCCAATTTTTGCAAAAGATATAAAAACCTTATTCCTCTATCGCTTTCACGCCCGGCAGCACTTTGCCTTCCATGAATTCGAGCATGGCGCCGCCGCCGGTTGAGACAAAACTCACCTGATCGCCGAGGCCCATCTGGTTGACGGCAGCCACCGAATCGCCGCCGCCGATGAGCGAAAAAGCGCCGGTAGTTTGGGTCGCCTTTGCCACCGCTTCCGCAATCGTCTTGGTGCCGTTTGCAAAAGGCGCCATTTCAAACACGCCCATCGGGCCATTCCAGAAGATGGTTTTCGATTCGGCAATGGCTGCTGTAAAAGCCGCCCGTGCTTCCGGCCCGATGTCTAAGCCCATCCATCCGTCGGAGATGGCATTGCTCGGCTCAATGCGATGCGCCGCCGTTTCTGCAAAAGCATCGGCAACCACGGAATCCATCGGCAACAGGAGCTTCACACCTTTTTCTTTGGCTTTCGCAACGAGGTTCATGGCCAAGTCGAGCTTGTCTTCCTCTACCAATGAATTGCCGGTAGCGCCGCCCTGCGCCTTGAAAAACGTGTAAGCCATAGCGCCGCCGATGACGAGCGTATCCACAAAATCGGCTAAGCGGTCGAGCAATTGTATTTTGTCGGAAACCTTGGCGCCGCCGAGGATGGCTGTCAGCGGGCGTTCGGCGTGATGCAGCACTTGGGCGGCATTTTTCAATTCTTTTTCCATCAGGAAGCCAAAGCTCTTGGCGTCTTTGCCGAAGAATTTTGCCACGATGGTGGTAGATGCGTGCGCCCGGTGCGCCGAGCCGAATGCGTCGTTGACATACACATCGGCTAAGGCAGCCAATTGTTGGGCGAAAGCCTCGTTGCCTTTCTCCTCTTCCGCGTGGAAACGGGTGTTTTCCAACAGCAGTACCTCGCCGGGTTGGAGCGCGGCAGCAGCCGATTCGGCAACCACACCTACGCAGTTTTCAGCAAAATGCACGGGCCGTCCCAGCAATTCAGACAAACGCCCCACCACATGCCGCAGGGTGAATTTTTCCACATTGATGGTTCCGTCCTCTTTGAGTTTGGCCAATGGCCGACCGAAGTGCGACATGAGAATGGCCGCGCCGCCTTGCTCCACAATGTAGCGGATGGTGGGCAATGCTTCGCGGATGCGCGTGTCGTCGGTGATGTTGTATTGCTTGTCTAATGGCACGTTGAAGTCCACTCTGACAAGGGCTTTTTTGCCGGAGAAATTGAGTTGCATGAGCAAAGAATTGAGCTTTGAGCTGCGAGCTTCGGGCGATCATTCCCGAAACTCGCGGCTCGCAGTTGAGTGATTTAGATTTTCACTACCAGATCGGCCATACGGGCAGAGTAGCCGGCCTCGTTGTCGTACCAGCCCACCACTTTGGCCATATTGCCGTTCACCATAGTGAGATCAGCATCGAAAATGCAGGAGTACGGGCTGCCCAGAATATCCGCAGAAACGATCGGATCGGTGCAGTATTCCAGAATGTTTTGCAGGTAGGAATCGGCAGCAGCTTTGAAAGCGGCGTTGATTTCATCCTTGGTAGCCGGCTTTTTGAGCAGCGCCGTGAAGTCGGTCACAGAGCCGTCGGGAACCGGAACGCGCATGGCCGTACCGTTCAGTTTGCCTTTCAGGTGCGGCAACACTTCGCCTACCGCTTTGGCGGCGCCGGTAGAAGTCGGCACGATGGAAACAGCAGCAGCGCGGGCGCGGCGCAGGTCGCGGTGCGGAGCATCCTGGATGTTTTGGTCGGCCGTGTAAGCGTGAACGGTCGTCATCAGACCCATTTCCACACCAAAGGCATCGTCGAGCACTTTTACCATCGGCGCAAGGCAGTTGGTGGTGCAGGATGCGTTGGAGTACATTTTGATGCCGTCTTTGATAGCGTCGTCATTGACGCCCATGACCACCGTCGGCACGTTGCCTTTTGCAGGAGCAGAGATCAGCACCTTTTTAGCGCCGGCCTGAAGGTGCATGGCGGCCTTGTCCTCATCGGTGAAACGACCGGTACATTCCAATACCACGTCAATGTTCATTTCGCCCCAGGGCAATTTGGTGGGGTCCTTTTCGGCCAGGGCGCGGATGGCCTTGCCATTGACGTAAATGTTGTTTTCGTCGGCAGAAACCGTACCATTGAACTTGCCCTGTACCGTGTCGTACTTCAGCAGGTGAGCCAGTGTAGGGTTGTCGGTCAGGTCATTGATGGCGACCACTTCCACTTCCGGATTGGCAATGAGGTTTCTGAAAGTAAGGCGGCCGATGCGGCCAAAGCCATTGATTGCAATTCTTTTTGCCATGGTTAATGATTGATTTAAAGAGGTGTTTCAAATACTTAGTGTAAAAGTAACAATAATTTTTATTTCCAACATCAAAAGTTGTGTTATTTTATTGTCACCTTTTTCGGGGCGCAAATTTAAGGAGAAGATTGCAGTTGGGGAATTTTTTCCTCATCCACTGAGTTGTAGATGCGTTTTGAAAAAAAACTGAAAAAAATTTCAACCACCTATTGCAAAAACTAAAAACGCTTGTATCTTTGTCCCGCTTTTGAAAAAAAGCACTACAAAACGAGCAAAAGGCCCGTTCGTCTATCGGTTAGGACTCAAGATTTTCATTCTTGCAAGAGGGGTTCGACTCCCCTACGGGCTACCAAAAAGACCTGTAAGTCAATGACTTACGGGTCTTTTTTTTATCCGCCGATCAAAGCATTTCTGATCTTCGAAGCCGTCTATGTTTTTTCATGGCAGCCATCCCACCTATTCATCTCGCCGATGGTCGGCAGCTCCTCTTTATAAACCATCAAGGCAGACATCAACCGGAGAGACAGGAAATGCTTGTTTTTCAAGGCAGTATTGTTGTTGTCTGAAAGACGGGGTTTTAGGGGATGTGGGGTGGCGACTTCAATTTATCTCCAATGAACATCGTCAATTTTCCAGATACCATTTACTTTCACCATTGTCAGTATATTCCTTCCCCAGTAGGTATTCTCTTCATTTTCAGGATTGTAGTCAGTATATTGAATAGCAACAGTGGCGGATAATGAATTATTCAACCTGACTGTTTGAATTCTGATTCCCCCGATAGGTTCTTGCCCGCCCATCCACCGATAGGAATTGCCGAAATCACTCCTATGGCTGAGCAGAACATGGCGGCAATCAGCAAGCCCAGGAATGGGTGGATCATGTGTCGCTTTTTGTAAAGTTTTGAAAACGAGGGAGATTTCCCCCTTTAGCCGCGAGATGACACCTTCCACGCCACAGGCGTGGCAGATGTCACCTCGCTATTTTTACCTCCCCACCGTCACCCGCACGCCCTGAGAATGGCTCGTGAACTCCGGCGCATACATGCACTGTATGCTGGTGATGCCGTTGGAGAAATCGCCGTTGTGGGCTGCGCGGAGCGGGTACTCGAACACATAAGTGCCTTTCGGCAGATAGTCGAAGAAGAAGTGCGTGGCCGCGTCGCCGGTGCTTTCGTAGTAACCCAAGCCGCCTTGCCATTTGTATTGGCTGAGTACGTTGATGGGTTCAAAACCCGAAGCCCGCATGTCCTTCATGTGAACGTACTCCATGTCGCGGTCCACGCGGAGTTCAATGCGGACGATGAGCTTGTCGCCGGGGCGCAGGGCGCGGTTGTTCTCGATGGTGCGCAATACCGGACCGGTGGACGAGGCTTCTTCGCGGAAGAGTTGCTTTTTCAGCGTCAGCGGCGTTTCCTCAAAGGTTTTGATCTTGTCCAAATCCTCGAAATACTGCCAGTAAGCGCTGCCCCAAGCCACCACCTTGTTGGGGTTTTTGACCTTGATGGAGGCGAGATCGGAGGAGACTTCTTTGCCGTTCCAGGCGGTTTTGAAATAGCCCGTGCCGGCCTGCGCGTCGTTTTGGGCCGCCGTGATGCGGTCGGCGTACAGACGCTGGGTATTTTTATCAAAACTGACCTGCACAGCTTTGTCGGCGCTGAGCCAGTTGTCGCCGTGTCCCAGCAGCGCGTACACTGCGGAGGCCGTAGCTTTGGTGGTTTTCCAGTTGGTGGTCTGTTTGTTTTTCAGCAACCAGAGGCGCAGTTCGTCCACTGCTTTTTCGTCTTTGGCGGCCTCGGCAAACACTTCAATCATCAGCGCGTGCGTCTCGATGGGCATTTGGTACCAGAAGTAGCCGCGGTCGTATTTCCAGTACATGCCGAGTTCTTCGGAACGCAGGGCGCGCTCGCGCAGAGAAGCTACGATGGAACGCGTGGCCGCCGCATTGCCGGAGCGGTGCAGCGCCATCGCCAGCAGTCCTTGTTGGTAAATGCCCTTGCCGAGCCAGTACTGAGCAGCCTGTCCGGCGTAGTAGTCGCGGGCGCGTTCGGCGCGTTTTTCCAGCGTGATTTCCGGGAAGAAGCTGCGGGCGTAGAGGTAGTGAATGGCTAAGTGCGTGAGGTGGTCGTCGCTGAGTTTGGTTTTGCCGGCTTTCGCCAATTTTTCCAACTCCTCGTACTGCCGGGCCAACTGCTCGTCAATGTGCTTCAGGGCTTTGGTCGCCACGCTCATGGCCTGCGCGTTGTCGGCGGCGCTGAGTGCTTTGAGTTGGCGCAGGTGGCCGAGGCCCTCCACAACGTACTGCGTGATGTACCAGTTTTCCTGTCCGCCGTTGAACCAGGCAAAACCGCCGCTCGGCAGTTGCCGTTGGGCTATTTTTTCCAAAGCCTCTTTTTGCTCTTTGGCCATGCGGTGCAGGTCGAACAGCAGGGCGATGTTCTGGCGCTGTTCCGATTCTTTTTGCGCAGCCAGTACCCAGGGCGTTTCCTGCAAGAGGGCGGTTTTCAGTTCCTGATTTTTGCTCAGATTACTTTGCAGGGCATCGGAGCCTTTCCAGGAATCGAACACCTTTTTGATGTTGGGCTGACTATTGGCCACCGAAGCTGCTAAAGTATTGGCATAAAAGCGATTGAACACCTGCTCGATGCACTCATAAGGATACTCCATGAGGTAGGGCAGCGCCTGCACGGCATACCAGGCGGGATTGGAGGTAAATTCCAGCGTGAGTTGGTGGTGCTGCAAAGTAGGCGATTTGGCGTCGCGCAAACCGCTCAGCGTGAAGGTTTTCGTTTGTCCGCCGCGCACCGACATGGGCAGGGTTTCGGTGACCAACATGCGGTTGGTCAGCACGGGGATGGAGCTTTCTTCGCCGTCGCTGTAATTGCCGGCCTGCGCCGTGACGCGGTGCGTGAGGGCCATTACTTGTCCTTGCGGAATGCGGAGTTTCCAACTGAGCGGCGCCGACTGTCCCGCCGCAGCGGTAAAGGACACGATGTTGGTATTGTTGCCCAGCAGAGCGTCCACGGGCTGCATACTGAGCGCGTCGAAGAGTTCGAGGCGGGCGGTTCCTGCCAGCGTGCCTGCCGTGAGGTTGCTCACTTTGGCCGTAAATTCAATCTCGTCGCCTTCGCGCACAAAACGCGGGGCATTGGGCAGCACCATCAGGTCTTTCTGCGTGAGTACGTCGCGGGTGAAGATGCTGGTTTTCAGGTCGGTAGTATGCGCCAGACCGAGGAATTTCCAACGGGTGAGCGCCTCGTTCATGGTGAAACGAATGACGACATTGCCCTCTGCATCGGTCATCAGGTCGGGCAGGAAAAAGACGGTTTCTTTGAGGTTGGTGCGCAGTCCGGGCGGCGGCGGTACAGGTTTTTTTTCTGCCTCCGGCGCTTCAATGCTGGGCGGATTTTCACTTACCATAAATACTTCTTCCTGAATAGCTCCCGGAGCAGGCGGCGGCGCGGCAGCATCCATTGCCATCGCCATTTCGGGCATAGGGGCGGCATTTTTGGCCATCACTCTGCCGCCTCTGAAAGCCACTCTCTGGTAATCGTACATACCCAGCAGGCTGCGATACACGCGGGAAGGGCCGTACTTGGGCGATTTGTTCCAGTTCGCCTCGTGCATGCGGGCCGATGCGCTGCCGAACAAACCCGGCGACCATCCCAGTCCAGAATAGCTCCAGGTGGGGTACAACGACAAGCCCCAGCTATTGGGCGCAAAGGCGTCCAAAGAGGCGTCGTACATGGAGGCCACCATTTCGACGGCAACGCGCTCGCCGTCGGGGCCTTTTATTTTGATGCGCCATTCCTCGTTCTGGCCGGGCAAGAGCTTATCGCGGAAGCTGCTGTATTCCACCTCCAGCGCTTTGTTGCTCCAGGGCACGTTCACAAAGGCATTTTGCGACAGCACCCGGTTGAAACGCACGGTGGTGGTTTGCACCCAAAATCCGCCTCGCTCGCTTTCGCTCAAGGTTTTTGTGAGGGCCGTCCATGCGCCGGGCTGCACCCAACGGGCTTTCTCCAAACGGTTCAAATCCTGATCCATCTCCACCAGGGTATGCACCGGGCCGCCCGTGCCGGCTAAGGCCGTTTCGAGGGTTGCGCCGGGCTGATAGGAAGGCTTGAGTGGGTTGCGCCACAGCAGGGTATTGGCCGGAATCTGGCGAGCGCGGCTGTCGTACAGGCGGAACCAGTGTTTCGATTCGATGGCGTTGCCGGCAGCGTCTTTGGTTTTTAAAGTGATGAGGTAAGCCCCCACGGGCAATTGGCTCAGGTCGGGGCTGTACGCGTCGGCCTCGCCGGTGTTCAGGTTTGCCTGAGAGATCAGAGCTTCTACCGGCAGTTTTTCCAACTGATTTTCATCGGAATACGGCAGATGGGGGAAGTTTTTCACAAACTGATCCCTGCTCATGCCGGGCATATCGGGGGCTTCCCAGAGGCGGTCCACCAGCACGCGATCGGGCAGGCGCAGGCGTTCGAGGGTGATGGCGCAGGCGGCGGGCTGTTTCTGTCCATCCAAATTGGTGGTAGAAACGACAAACTTAGCCGGCTCGCTGCGGTCCACGCTTTCGGGAACCGTCACCGAAGCGAGGAGCGACTGCCAAGCCAATTGCACGGACTTCTCGCCGGAGCGGGTTTCTCCGTTGATGTCGGTCACATCGGCATACACCGTGAAGCGGAAGGCCGGCTGGAATTTTTTGGCGGTTTTGCCGTCGGGGAGCGCCATGAATTGCACCGAAAACCCGCCGTCGGCATCGGTGACGGTTTCGCCGTTGGCCAATTCTATGGTTTCAGCATCGAACCAGCCTCCCCTACCCCACCAGTAGCGCCAGGGGAAATACGTTTCGCGCACCACGCGGTATTGCACTTTGGCGCCGTCCACATTGCTGCCGGCATACGCCTGTGCTTTGCCTTTCACCGTCACCTGTTCGCCCAGCGCCGCCGCGCCTTCTAATGGCTGCATCAGCACCTCGAAGCGGGGCCGTTTGTATTCTTCTACCCGGAAATAATGGCTGTTGTTGCCCTGATTCGACATCAGCGACATGCCGCCCAGCAATCCGCCCGACGGCGCCTGAAATGCTCCGTTGACTGTGCCGTAGCGGTTGGTGCGGAGTTCCAATTTAGCGGCTTCCTGCCCGTTGGCGTCGCGCAGGGTGATGGTCACCGGCTGATCGGCCACGATGGAGGGCATGCGTTTTTCGTTGGTATTGATCACCAATGCTTTGAAATACACCGTTTGGCCGGGGCGGTAAATGGCTCGGTCCAAAAAGAAATGCGTGACGGTTTCCGTCGGGCGCTGCCAACTGTTTCGGTAAGACGAAAAATTGCCCTCGGAAATCAGACGCTCCTGCCCTTTGCTGAACACCACGCTCATGTTGCGGCCGCCGGCGTCGGGCGATGCGATGAAACCCTCTGCATTGCTCAGCGCCTCGCCGACTCTGTTGCGTATCTGCCGGCGATTGTTCCAATCATAATTTTCTTCAAAAAACTCGGCCTTCACGCCCGGCATCGGGGCGCCGGTGTAGCGGTCCACGACCACAAACTCAGCGCCGCCTTCGGGTTGCTGCCGGTTCAGGTAGGCGATGTTCGACACCTGAATTGTGACGAAACCGGCGGTGTTGTCTTTAAATCTGAACTTGTCGTTGTCCGACACCAAAATGGCGTACCAGCCGGCGGGCAAGGCTTTCAGGGCCGCCTCGGTGCTGTGTTGGCGGTAGTCGCCGGGATTTTTCAGTTCTACCGTCAGCTGTTGTACGGGCTTTATTTTATTGAGCCATTCGAGGTCTTTGTTGGTTTCCCAGCGCTCGAAACGGTCGCGTTCTTCCCATTTCAGGGGCACCACTTTGAGGTAGGCGCGGCCCAGATTCCGGTAGCTGATATGCGCCAGCACGGCCTGTCCCGGCACGCCTGCCTGTTCGGTTTGCAAAGACAGTTCTTTGCCCAAAATCATGGTTTTCAACTCCAGACAACCATTCACACCCGGCGCTCCGGCATGCTCGCCGATGCAGGTTTCACAGATCGAGAGGGCTTCTTTCCATGCCCATTTTTTGTCGTCCTCATCGGTTTGGGGCTTGTAATCGCTGCCATATTGGTAATACCAACGGGCCAACTCGTGGCGGTAGTCGGCGGTCATGGCCTCGCGGGGACGGGCGGCAATGGCGCGCAGCAGGGCGGCTTTGTAGCGTTGTTCTTTTTCGGGGTGGGCCGAGTGGGCGTAGGCAAAGCGCAGCCGGTGCAGGTCGGCGTCCAACAGGGCCGACAGGTTGTTTTGCGACAAGCGGAGTTTCAGCCATTGTTGGTACAGCAGCACGGCGCGGTGGTGGAAGGAGGCCGTGTCGCGGGTGGCGAAATCGTGTTGTACAAAAGTAGCGGCATCGGCAAAAGCGGCAGCCTCTTTCAGTTCGAAGCGGTACGCCGGTCGGGTGAGGTAGCCGCGCTCGTTGGAAAAATGCTCGATGGCGCGCCAGGCCAGCAGGTCGAAGAGCGTGGGCCGCAGTTCGTCCGTCAGTTTGGCCTCGGTAGTCACGGCGTCGAATTGCTGGATGGCCACGTCCGCCAGTCCGGGGTGCTGCACCGAAGCCAAGTAGTAGCGGGCGCTTTCGGCGATGATTTGTTCGCCGCTCCAGGTTTGAAGGTCTTCGGGGCGAAAATCGGCCACCGTAGTTCGGTTGTCAATCTGGTAGCGCTGATTTTCGTAATAACTGAACAGCAGTTCGCCGAGCATAGACTCCAGCACGGCTTTGGCCGGCAGCGGCGCTTTGGCCGCCTCCGTTTGCAGCGAGCCGATGGCCGCCACGATGCCCTTGTCGTCCAATTGTTGCACAAAGCGCATTTTGTAGATCAGCGCTTTCACCATTTGGGCGTGCTGTCCCTCGCGCAGGGTACGGGCATACAACTGCTCCACCTCTTCGAGGGCCGATTTGTAGAGGCCGTTGTTTTCCAATGAATCAATGGATTTCCACTCCTTTTTGTAGGGATCGGCGTTGCCGGGTTTCATGTCAGAACTGATTTTGGAGGGTTGGGCACAGGCCGAAAAGGAGGTAAGCCAAAGCAGCACGGCTACCATGAGGTGCGCGCCAAAGCTGGTTGTTCGCATAGGTTGTTGCTTTCATTTATACAAAATTACACGGACGAAATAGGAACCTCCCGCCGTGCCGCCCTTATAACCGCTGCGCCGGTGGAGTTAGTATGGAAGTGTTAAGAAAATTGTTGCCCCCCCCCCCCAGGGCCGACGCATCAAAATAG
>DDUV01000100.1 GCA_002344975.1 Saprospiraceae bacterium UBA2329
TTGGCCAAATTGAGCAAAGTCAGGTTTTTCAACTTGCCAATGGAAAGAGGGATGTCGGTCAGTTGATTATTTTCCAATGATAACGTAGTGAGTTCTTTCAGATTTGCAATCTCGGCAGGCAGTGAAGTCAATTTGTTGTTATATAAATTCAAGGTGGACAAACTGCTCATACCACCGATGTTGGCAGGAAGCGTACTTAGCTGATTATCATTGGCGAACAACACATTTAGCGCTTTCATTTGGCCAATCTCGGCAGGCAATGCCGTGATTTGATTTCCTCCCAGATACAACTGCTTTAGATTTTTCAGCCGTCCGATTGATAGAGGAATAGATTTCAACTGGTTACTGCTCAGATGCAGTGAACTCAATTGGGGGGCATCTCCAAATTTCATCGGCAGATCGGTGAGTTTATTCCCGGTCATATCCAAATAAGTCAAATTCGGCAAAAAAAGGGCGAAGTCATCGGGCAATGCCCTGATCTGGTTGTGTCTGAAAAAAAGCATTTGCAAGTTTTTCATTTTCCCTATGGCCGCAGGAATGGAGTCAATTTTATTGCCGTTGAGCAACAGTACTTTTAACTGAGGGTGTTCAAATACAGGTAGCGGAATGTCTTTTAACTGCTTGAAGCTCAGGTCTAATGCAGTAATGCCCTCGTGTAAGCCATTCAATTCGTAAGCCACGGGGTACTTATTGCCCTCGGTGTCTAATAAGAACGTGTCGTACCTGCTCCCGTTTTTAACTTTCACGGTAGCCAGCTTGCCGTTGATAAAAACCCCTGCGATTTTCCAGTACCCAAGATGCTCCAATACAGCGCCGTTTTTGTCAACATAATGAAAAAGCCGCTCATGGCCTTTGCCGCCAAATTTCAAAGTGGGAACCTCTAATGTCACACCCGGAATTTCCACAGACCGCATGCGTTGAAATACCTCCTGTATCAGAGAATCTGCCTCGGCCTCTTTTTCCGGGCAGACATCCAGCGCCAGAGCATAATATTCAAATGCCTTATCAAACTTATACGATTTTGCATAGCTATTACCATTAGCTATCAGTTCTTTATAATACCAAATATCGCAATTCCTACTCTGCCCATACCCCGTAGCGCCCGGCAGCAACAGCAAAAACAAGATCCAAATGCGCATCATCATTTTTGATTTTGAATGAGAACAAAAGTAACACAGAAAAGTCGGCAGGCCAAGCTGCTGAGGCCACTCCGCGACGCTACCCGCCCATCACATCCCCGCCTCACAACTTGAACGCCCCTCTCCCTCAAGAAGCATACTGCCGCTCGTAATATTGAAGGTACTCGCCGGAGGTGACGTGGCGGAGCCATTCCGCGTTGTCCAAATACCACTGCGCGGTGCGGCGCAGGCCGTCTTCAGCATAAACCGTCGGCGCCCAGCCCAGATCGTTTTTCAGTTTGGAAGCATCAATGGCGTAGCGGCGGTCGTGGCCGGGGCGGTCGGTGACGAAGTGAATCAATTGGCGGGAAGTACCGGCGGCGCGGCCCAGCAACTCGTCCATGACGTCGCACAGGGCGTGCACCAGATCAATGTTTTTCCACTCGTTGTTGCCGCCTATGTTGTAGGTTTCCCCGATGCGCCCTTGGTGGTAGATGAGATCAATGGCTTCGGCGTGGTCTTCCACCCAGAGCCAGTCGCGGGTGTAGCGGCCGTCGCCATACACCGGCAGCGGTTTGTTGTGCTGTATGTTGTTGATCATCAAAGGAATGAGCTTCTCCGGGAACTGGCAGGGGCCGTAGTTGTTGGAGCAGTTCGACAGCACGACGGGCAGTCCGTAGGTATGGTGGAAGGCGCGTACAAAATGATCGGAAGCGGCTTTGGAGGCCGAGTAGGGCGAGCGCGGATCGTAGGGCGTGGTTTCGGTGAAGAAGCCGGTTTCGCCCAGCGAGCCATACACTTCGTCGGTAGAGACGTGGTAAAAACGCTTGCCGTCCATGTTGTCTTTCCAGTGTTGGCGGGCGGCGTGCAGGAGGCGCACGGTGCCGAGCACATTGGTGTAAATGAAGGCCATGGGGTCGGCGATGGAGCGGTCCACATGCGATTCGGCAGCGAGGTGGATAACACCCTGGAAATCATACTGCTGAAAGAGCTGGTCCAAAAACGCCTCGTCTTCAATGCTGCCTTTGACGAAGGTGTAATTCGGCAGGTTTTCCACATCGCGGAGGTTTTCGAGGTTGCCCGCGTAGGTGAGCAAATCGAGGTTGACGATGTGGTACTGCGGGTAGCGGTGCAGCATTCTGCGCACCAAGTGAGAGCCGATGAATCCGGCGCCACCGGTGATGAGGATGGTCATGTTTTGAAGATTTCGGATTCAAAATTCCTGATTTCGGATTCCTGATTTCGGATTGAGATAAATGAAAAACCGAAAAATAATAAATGTAAAATCTAAAATGTAAAAGTTATCCCGCGTGAGGGGGCGAAGGGAGGTGACGACCGGAGCACCCGACGGCCCAGCAGGATGGTGGTAGCGGGCAGGCACGCCCCAAAATCTTCCCTGATACTTAATGTTTACTTCACCACTTGTTTGAAGTATTCATAGGTTTTGACCATGCCTTCTGCACGGGGTACGCTTGGCTCCCAGCCCAGGATTTCGCGGGCTTTGGTGATGTCGGGCCGGCGGATTTTCGGGTCGTCCACGGGCAGCGGTTTGTAGGCGATGTGCGCTTTTGGATTTTTGACGAGGTCGAGGACTTCGCGGGCAAAATCGAGGATAGACACTTCGTTGGGATTGCCGATGTTGACCGGGTGGTGGTAGTCGCTCAGCAGGAGGCGGTAGATGCCCTCCACGAGGTCGTCCACATAGCAGAAGGAGCGGGTTTGGGAGCCGTCTCCGAATACGGTAAGTCCCTCGCCGCGAATGGCTTGCGAGAAAAAAGCAGGCAGTGCGCGACCGTCTTCCACGCGCATGCGCGGCCCGTAGGTGTTGAAGATGCGCACGATGCGGGTGTCCACGCCGTGGTAGGTGTGGTAGGCCATGGTGATGGCTTCCATGAAGCGTTTGGCTTCGTCGTAAACGCCGCGCGGCCCCACAGGATTGACATTGCCCCAGTAGCCCTCGGTTTGAGGGTGTTCGAGGGGGTCGCCATAGACTTCGGAGGTAGAGGCGACGAGGATGCGGGCGTTTTTGGCTTTGGCCAATCCGAGGAGGTTGTGCGTACCCAGAGCGCCTACTTTGAGGGTTTGGATGGGCATTTTGAGGTAATCAATCGGGCTGGCCGGCGATGCGAAGTGGAGGATGTAGTCCAAATTGTCGGGGACGTGAACGAACTTGCTGACGTCGTGGAAGTAAAACTCGAACTCCTTGAGCGGAAACAGGTGAGCGATGTTGTCCATGTTTCCGGTGAGGAGATTGTCCATTCCGATGACGTGATACCCTTCGCGGATGAAGCGGTCGGCCAGATGGGAGCCGAGGAAGCCGGCGACGCCGGTGATGAGAACTCTTTTCACAATTCTTCAGGTTTGAGCGGCGAAGTTAGGGGATTTTGAGAGAAGCGGGGCCTAAAAAAATCGGCCTCGTTTCGAGAGCGAATCAAGGCCGACAAAGGAAATAGTCGAAATCGAATGGTAAGATACGCAAGTTTTAAAAACTGCCAAATTCAGAGTGGAATATTTCCGTGTTTTTTTCTCGGCAGGTGTGCCACCTTGTTGCCCAGCATGGCAAAAGCCTTGATGAGCTTGCGGCGCGTATCTTTGGGCTGTATCACTTCGTCCACAAACCCGCGCGACGCAGCGCGGTACGGATTGGCAAATTTCTCTTTGTATTCCTGCTCTTTTTCGGAGAGCATGGCCTGCGGATCGGGTGCGGCGAGGATTTCCTTGCGGAAGATGATTTCGGAAGCGCCCTTGGCGCCCATCACGGCGATTTCGGCGGTGGGCCAGGCGAAGTTCATGTCGGCGCCGATGTGTTTGGAGTTCATCACATCATAAGCGCCGCCGTAGGCTTTGCGGGTGATGAGGGTGACGCGCGGCACGGTGGCTTCGCTGAAGGCGTACAAGAGTTTGGCGCCGTGAATGATGATGCCGTTCCATTCCTGGTCGGTGCCGGGCAGAAATCCGGGCACGTCCACCAGCACGAGCAGCGGTATGTTGAAGGAATCGCAAAAGCGCACAAAACGGGCGCCCTTGCGCGAGCTGTTCACGTCTAAAACGCCGGCCAGATTCATGGGTTGGTTGCCCACAATGCCGATGACTTTGCCGGCCAAACGGGCAAACCCCACCACGATGTTTTCGGCGTAGTCTTTGTGTACCTCCAAAAACGAACCTTCATCGGCAATGCCGGCCACCACTTCGCGCATGTCGTAGGGCTGGTGCGAGTCTTCGGGGATGAGGTGCTGCAGTTGGGGCCGCTCCTCATCGCCGGGCGTATAGGGCAGGGCAGGCGGCGTGTCTTCGCAGTTCTGCGGCAGGTAGCTGAGCAGCCTTTTGATGAGGGCGATGCACTCCAGCCCGTTGCCGGCGGTGAAATGGGTGACGCCCGATTTGGCCGCGTGGGCCATGGCGCCGCCGAGGTCTTCGGAACTGACCTCCTCGTTGGTCACGGTTTTGACCACATTGGGGCCGGTGACGAACATGTAGGAGGTTTGCTCCACCATGAGGATGAAGTCGGTGATGGCGGGCGAATACACCGCGCCGCCCGCGCAGGGACCCATGATGGCGGAGATTTGGGGCACCACGCCGGAGGCCTGCACGTTGCGGTAGAAAATATCGGCATAGCCGCCGAGGGAGTTGACGCCCTCCTGAATGCGGGCGCCGCCGGAGTCGTTGAGGCCGATGACGGGCGCGCCGTTTTTCATGGCCATGTCCATGATTTTGCAGATTTTTTCGGCATGGGTTTCCGACAGGGAGCCGCCGAACACGGTGAAATCCTGCGAGAAGACATAGACCAATCGCCCGTGTATGGTGCCGTATCCGGTGATGACGCCGTCGCCGGGAATGATCTGGTTTTCCATGCCGAAATCGCTGGAGCGGTGCGTGACGAGCATGCCGATTTCTTCAAAGGAGCCTGGATCGAGCAGGAAATGCAGGCGTTCGCGGGCGCTGAGTTTGCCTTTCTGGTGCTGCGCGTCTATCTTGTCTTGCCCGCCGCCGAGCATGGCTTCTGCCGTTTTTTGCTGAAGCAGTTGTATTTTTTTTTCCATTGGTTGTGTGTTGGTCTTGCGTTTATAGTGGAGCAAAGATATGGTTTCTCACATCATCAACCTGTAAAACTCCGTCACCCGCTCGTCGGTGCGGATGTCCTGCGGGCGCAGGGCCTGGCGCAGCACGATGCCCTCCAAAGTGCGGCAGCGACTGAGGGCCACGTATGTCTGCCCGTGCTCGAAAGCGCCTTTGTCCATATCAATGATGACCTTGTCGAAGGTTTTGCCCTGCGCTTTGTGAATGGTGACGGCCCAGGCCAATCGCAGCGGTATCTGACTGAAAGTGCCTATGACCTCGCTTTCAATTTTTTCCGGGTCTTTGGGGTCTATCCGGTAGCGCAGCACTTCCCAGTCCATGGCCTGCACCTCCACATAGCGGCGCTCCTCGTCCTTGTCTTCCAGCATGACGGTGACGGTTTCGCGGTCCAATTTGATGACCTTGCCGATGCTGCCGTTGACGAAGCGGCGGTCGGGGTCGTTTTTCAAAAACATGACCTGCGCGTTGAGCTTGAGGCGCAAGGCCGGTTCTGCCGGATATTGCGAGGGGTTGAACTCGCCGGTGACGGCAGCGATGTAGCGCTCTTCGGGCAGGGGTATTTTGGCCAATTCTGCCGAGTTAATGGCGTCGGCTTTGGCGTTTCGGCTGGAGAGGGTGATGTAGAAATCCTGCGCCTGAAAATCGGGTTCGCAGCGGGCGTTGAGTTCTTCAAGTACCTCATAATCAATCTCATTGAGCCGAACTGCGTCGAGCAATCTCAAAAAATGGCGCTGCTCCTGCCGATAGACTTTGCTCAGTTCGAGCATCTCCATCGGGAAGCCCCGGCGGAAAACTTTGGCAGAAAAAAAGTACGGCGTGGCGTATTGTTGTCTGAAAAAAGTGGCTTCGGCATCGGAAGACAGCACGGGCGGAAGCTGAAACAGATCGCCGAAAAACACTACCTGCAATCCGCCGAAAGGCCGCGGGTCTTCCCGGTTGATGCGCATAAACAGGTCAATGTGGTCTATCAGATCGGCGCGCACCATAGAAATTTCGTCTATGACCAGCACTTCGAGTTGGGTGTAGAGCCGTCGGTCGCGCCGCTTTTTGACCTCGCTTTCGGGGAACATCCTCGGCGGGAAACCAAAAAAAGAGTGGATGGTCTGGCCCCGCACATTGAGCGCAGCTACGCCGGTGGGCGCCAGTACGACGGTTTTTCTGCGGGTGGTGCGCCGAAACAATTGCAGGAGCGTGGACTTGCCGGTGCCCGCCCGCCCGGTGATGAACAGGTGCAGCCCCTTGTTTTCAATGGCATCCAGCGCGTATTGAAAATCGGCGTTGAGTTCGAGCGGTTGTTTGTCCAGCATTTAACTTCTTCTTAAAACCATTGCATCTGCAAAGCTGCTATTTTTGGCAAATAAAACCAAACAGTCATGAAACGCGCTCACACCCTGTTGATCTTTGCCGCACTGGCAGCCCTGTTGCACAGTTGCGCGCCGCCCGTCAAATTGCTCATAGACGGCCAATACGAAAAAGCTTATCGCAACACCATCAGCCAATTGCGCAACGGGCTTCCGGCCAATGAATCGCGGCGATTGGTGCTGGAAGCCTCGTATTTGCAACTGTTTGAGGCCGAGACCGCCAAAGAACAGGCCCTGCTGAACCACGACGACGAAGACCGCTGGATAGACCTGGCCGAGCACTATCGCCAGATGAAAAAACGGCGGGCAGAGGCGCAGCGCTGGCTACCGACCGACATAGGCTACTCGATGGAGCGGCTCGATTTGTTACATGCCGATGCGGCCCGTCGTGCACACGATTTCTGCGTGGCCGAAGCGGAAAACAGGGCTGATGAAGCTCGTTCGGGAGACAAAAGCGCTGCCCGGCAGGCGTTCAATCTGCTGCAAATTGGAGGCGGATACGCAGCTTTATCGTCTGAATTACAAGGCTTTCGGCAAGAGATGCAGCGCGCCGGCACTTATACGCTTTGGGTAAACTATGGCGCCGATGATGCTACCCAACGTTGGACACAGCGCCTACACCGGGGTTTTTATGCACCCAAGACTTACAACTGGCTCGAAATCCTGCACGAACAACCACAAGACCGCCCGGCAGACTTTCGCTTAGATGCCGTGTTGGAACGCGCTTACGCTTCGCCGGAATCGCAATCGGTGTCGAGCCGCACTGTTTGTAAAGAAATTCAAGACGGCGAAGACATTGTCCGGGAAACCGTAAAAGTAAACGACTCGACTACGGTGCAGGTGGAAAAACGCATCCCGCGCATGATTACCGTCACCGCTACCATCTATCAAACCACTCAAACCAAAGAGGCCGATGTGTTGATGCGCTACCGGCTGTACCGTCAGGCAGACAACGCGCTGCTCGACGAGTGGGTGCTGAACAGCAGCGATTCGTTTTGCAATACTTATGAATCGTTCTCCGGCGACAGTCGCGCATTAGACGCCTGTTGCTCGGGCATGTCTCATATTACGCCTTCCGACCATGACATGATTCAAAATGCGGTGGCGGGTTTGCGGCGGCAGTTGGACCGGTATCTGACGCGGGAGTTTCGGTGGCCCTGATGGTAGGCTACGCTTAGTGCGCCACCGGATGAGGTTTGGTTTCCACCATTGTCAGTCCGTTTTGGATTGCTTCGCCTTCGGCAAATGTTTACTTCCTCGCCGCCCGGAAAGTCCCGTTGGGTTGGATAAAATTCATGGCGCCGACCTTGCCGTCTGCTTCGGTCTCAAACCGGACGCTGTAGCCTTCTAATGCCTTGAATTTGAAGGTGTGATTGCCCGTAGGCAGCATTTCATAATCGGGTTGGCCAGGCACCAATACCATCAGTACCTCGCCGCGCAGGTAGGCTTTGATGACCATACCGCCCAACTCGTATTCGCCCACATATTGCTCCAATTCGTTCTTCGCAATGGCCACAGCCTCGGCTTCCCGTTTGAACACGATGTCTTTCACCCCATCCTGAATGCCGAGGAAGACAAAAGCGTCCACTTCGCCGCGCAGATTGGTCTGAAACTGAATGCGGAAGGGCGTTGACTCGTCCACGCCGTGCTGCCCGCTGAGGTCGCGCGGGCGGAAGAGGTCGAAGTGGTAGTGCTCCAGCCAGAGCCGCATGTAGCCCGATTGGAGGAACAGCGAGTCTCCCCGGTGTTCGATGCGCAGGACGCCGTATCCGGGATGCTGAAACATACCGGCATAATCAGCCAGTGCATGAGAGGGCAAAGTACCCGTTTTGCGCATCAGACTGTCGGGTTGTGGTTGTTGCGCAGTGGCAGTTTTGGCTTTTTCCCGGGCGGTTTTGGCTTGGCCGTGCCAATCGCGGTGCGGGAGTTTCAACATGCGGTCTGCGATGTAATTGCGAATCATGCCGGGTAGCGGCGAGCCGTTTTGATTAGCAAGCACCACAATACCGATGCTGTCGGTCGGGAAAAATGAGGTGCTGGCGCTGAAGCCGTTGATGTTGCCGCCATGCTCCACGCGGTAATGCCCGCGATAGGAAGCCAGAAACCAGCCCATGCCGTAATTGGCAAAAAAAGCGTCCGGGTTTTCGTCGCCGGGCAGGGCGGGGCTGATGATCATCTGCGAGGACATGGCCTGGCGCACATAAGCTTCGGGCAGAACCTGCTCGTCTTTGTATTTCCCGCCGTAAATCCAGGCCGTTACCCATGCCGCCATTTCGGTTGGATTGGAATAAATGGCCCCTGCCGGCCCCATGCCGCCTATGCGGTAGTAATCCATGTGCTGAATCATGTCTTGATCGTCGGTGCGGTAGCCTTTGGCAAGGTCGGGATAGTTGCCGTCCCAGGGTGCGAAGTTGGAACTGCGCATGCCCAGCGGAGCGAATATTTTTTCGGAGATCAGTTCCTCCCAGGTTTTTTCGTAGAGTTTTTCGGCGATCACCCCTTGCAGCAGGAACATCCAGTTGTTGTACTGCCAGGCCTGCCTCCAGGTTGCGGAGGGTTCCATGTGCTGGATGCGCTGCACGAGGCTGTCGCGGCTGGCGGGGTTGAGATACCAGGAAAAATCGTGGCGGGGCAGTCCGGTGCGGTGGCAGGTCAGGTCGCGCACGGTGATGTTGTTGCCCATTTCCGGGGTGTAAAACTTCAGTCCCGGTAGGTACTCCGTTACCGGCTTGTCAAAATCGAGTTTGCCCTCGCTTTGCAGCAGCCCCAGCAATGAACTGGTAAACGCCTTGGAGCAGGAGCCGATGGCGAAGAGCGTGTTGCCGCTCACCGGTTGTTTTTGTTCGTAATCTTTAAACCCGTACCCACCGGCAAAAAGGACTTTGTCTTTTTCCACTACTGCAATGCCGACTCCCGGCGCATGCCACTCGCGGAGCAGCCTGTTGACCAAGGTATCTAAGCCCGTAAGGCGCTGATCGGCCTGTATGGGTTGTACTTTTTTGCCGCCCCGCTGGGCCGTCAGAGAAAAACTGAGCAATACCAAGAGGAAGAGAATCAAGTGGCGCATAATGTGGTGCGTTTGGTGTTGCCCAAAGGTAGGGAAAGTCTGGGTTTAAGGTTTTGATTTCCATATTTTATCGGAAAAAGGCAACCAATAATGCCAATGTCAGCATACATTTCATTGTCTTTCTGTTTTTTGTTGTGATGTTTTTCCAATATTGGGGATAGGTCCGCTCGTGCCGGCCCTTACCTTTCCCTCAAAATCTTCTCCATTTTTTTGCCTTTGGCCAACTCGTCCACTAATTTGTCCAAATACCTGGCTTTTTGGGTCAGCGGGTTCTCGATTTCCTCCACGCGATAACCGCAGATTAGGCCCGTAATAAGATGCGCATTGGGGTGCAGTGTGGCATGTTCAAAGAAAGCTTCAAACGTTGCCTTTTGGTCTATCTGCTCTTGCAGTTGTTGCGGGTCGAAGCCGGTCAGCCATTCAATGACCTGATCCAATTCTTCTTTTGTGCGGCCCTTTTTCTCCACTTTGCTGACGTAATGAGGGTAAACGGAGGCGAAAATCATGCGGGCAATGCGCTCATCGTGGGTGCTGTTCATGGTGTGCGTTTTGGTATCTGTTTGGCAAAGATAGCAAATTCATCTTACCGCGCCAACCAAAATAAAGGCGGGTTGTTCTGACGGAATTCGCGAGTACAAAACCAACACAATTCAGCAATCATGCACTACATCAAACTCAAATCGGAAGGCACCGTCATAGAATTTCACAACAACTGGCTGGGAGAGGAAACCGTCATTGTGGGCGGCAAAAAGGTATCCAAGAAAAGCTCCATCATGGGCGCCAATCATTATTTCACCGTCATAGAGAACGGGGCGCCCGTCAATTATGTGCTGACTTCCAAAGTGTTGGATTTAACCATGATGAATGTCGGCGTTGATTTGATAAGAAACGGCCAGATAGTTTACGCCAATGTTCCGTTGAGTTATGGAACCAAGCCCAAATCACCGCATGAAGAACTCAAATCAAAAGCATTGGCGAAACTCATAGCTTACGAAATCCATGAAGCATTGGATTTGCTGAAACATGCGCAGCAATTAGACCCCGAAGACTATGAAATTTACTTCCATCTGGCTTGTGCGTACTCCAACCTCGAAGATGTTGAAAACGGCTACGCCAACCTGAAATTGGCCGTGCAACATGGCATGAGCGATCACGAGAAAATCCTCAACCACGATATGCTGGCCTACCTCAGATTGCAGGACCCGTTTGAGCGCTTTCAGGAGAGCGGGTTTACGGAGTATTGATGGGGAAGTGAGATTTTGAAAATTGAGGTGAGGATATGATGTGGGTTAGATTTGACAAATTTTCAAAATTTGTCAAATCTTTCATCCCATAATCACACCTTCACTAAGCATGGAATCTCAACTAAATTATGCCTTCCTCACAAATTCAGATTTCAGCGCCATAGCGCCGAACCCCTCAATTTTGCAGTCAATATTGTGGTCGCCGTCCGTCAGCCGGATGTTCTTAACTTTCGTTCCCGCTTTGACGGGCTTGGGCGCACCCTTCACCGGCAAGTCTTTGATGACAATCACCGAGTCTCCGGTTTTCAATTCGTTGCCGTTGGCGTCCAACACCTTCAATACATCGGCGTCGGCGAGGTTCTCCGGGTTCCATTCGTGCCCACATTCAGGACAGGCAAAAAGGTCCTCTCCGGCGGCATAACCATAGGGCGACATGCAGTTAGGGCATGGCTTTATTGTTTCAGACATTCTGATATTTGTTTTTGCATCTGTTTGGTTGGATGTTTTCAGGTGACATCTAACAGCCGAGCTTTAGCGAGGCGGGAAGGTGTCGCATGAAAACAGGGGGAGATTTTCCCTTCATAGCCACGAGATGACATCTTCCACGCCACAGGCATGGAAGATGTCATCTCGCTCGTAATGCCATCCAAACAGTTACCTTTTTTAGTTAATTCAGCAAAGGTAGTAAAGATGTATAGAATCGCCCCTGTCAATTCCTCCACCCCTCATCGCTTCACCCATTTCTTCACCCCAAATCCCTCCTGCGTTTGCAATCTGACAAAATAGACGCCTTGCGGCAAATGGCCGGCCTCTATACTGCGGCGCAAGGTACCTTCGGGCGCCTCCCAGATGCCGCCGGCTACTGCCCGTCCGTTCACATCTGTCAATTGCCAATGCACCGTGGCGGGCGCATCCAACTGCATTTCAACTTGTACCAAGTCCCAACCGGGATTGGGGAAGATGCGCACGCCTGCATTTTCCAGCCAGTTCTCATGGGAAGAAGACACGCAGTTCGGCAGATTGGGGTTGTAATTTACGGGCAGAGAATAGCTGTTGGAACACCCCGTAAAGCCATTCGTAACCACCAATTGATACAGCCCCGACTCAGTGATGCAAAGCAGTTGCCCGTTTTCCCCGGCAAGGGGTTCGCCGTTGAGATACCATTGCAAAACAGCAAAAGCCGGCAAGGCCGCCGGATCGAACAGCGTGAGCCGGTTTTGTCCTACCGTGAAGGCAGGAACCGTGGGGAGCGGCTCAAACTCAACGTAGGCAAGGTTGGAATACACCCGGCAGCCGTCTTCTGATGTGTAGGACACATAATAGTTGCCGCTCGTGCTCAGCTCCAGCACGGGCGCATCGCCGGGCAATACCGGCAGGCTGTCGCGGTACCACTGCACGCCGTCGGGGTAGTTGACGGACAAGCTCAGCAGTTCGCCATCGCAAAGCGGGCCATTGGGTACGCCGAAGATGAAAGGCGTTGCCGGCAGTGGGAATACCTCCACCGTATCCACAGAAATGATGGTGTCCACGGGATTGATCAATTCCAAAAAGGCTCTGAGCGTGCCGCCGTCCAACTCGCCGCTCAGGGTGCGATTGAAAGTGATGGCGCCACACTCGTCGTCTGCACCGCCGATGATGCCATTGTCCAGATCGAGCACACGGAGCCGGTAATTGCCCTCTCCGATAGGCGCATTGATGAGTACCTCTAAAGGCAGGGTAGCGTTTTGAAACTCCTGAGATACGAACACCTCGCTGCTGTCGGGGGCGTAGAGAAAAATTTTCAGATCGGGCGCGTTGAACAAGTCGGTACAGCCCACCTGCAAGATGCGCACTTTGGTGAGAATATGGCCCACTGTGTCCACAATGGCGCGGTACTGCACGCGATACTGGCCGGGCGCAGAGTACGTTTGCGGCACGGGGTTTTCTTCGGGAGAGAAGTTTCCGTTGCCGAAATCCCAGAAGTAGGAAAAGCCAGGATTGCCGCCGGAGAGGACATTGTTTTCAAAGGTGACCGTCACCGGGCCGCAGCCGGAGGCATTGTTCATTGTGAAACCGTCGGTGATGCTCTGGGCCGGTTCGATGACGATGGGAAAAGTAAATGTGGACTGCTGCGAGAGTACGAATACCTGCGCCGTGAGGGTTACATTTACCAAATAAGTGCCTGGTTGTAAAGGCATTCCGCAGATATTGACACACCCGTCGGTAGAATCGGGCAGGTTGAACACGGCTTGCGGGAGTTCGAAGCTCAAACCCGCCGGCAGGTTCGTCAGTCCGGTGATGGTGATGCGGTTGATGGTGATTCCCGGCGTCACCGTAGTGTCCACCGCGGCTACGGGCGTAGTGCTGCGCGGCACCCGGAAGGAAATATTGGCACTGTAAAACTCCCCTACTCTGCCGTTGGGCGCAGGCGCCAGATAGAGTGTATCGGCAGGCAGCGGGTCGGGGAGTTGGGTGGTACAGGTCGGGCAGGCGTTTTGGCCTTGTGCCCAGGAAGCGATGCCGAACAACAGCATCATGGCCGAAATCAGAGATTTGGTCATCAGCAATAAAAAAATAAGTGAACAATATGGTTTGCGGGAGATGCGCAGATGTTTACCAGACGTGGCAGTTGCTGTTATTCCGGGCGGGTGAGCCGTGTTGCGCGACAAAGGTAAAAGGATTTTGGAAAAAACAAGTTTTCTTTGTGCGGCTCGCAGCTTGAGGAAAACATGAAGATGGAATCTCGCGCGAGTGGGGAATAGGATTATACAGACATTTGATTGATCTCGAATCTGACGGCTTCATGTGGTATCCGGTCGCCGCTGTCGAGTTCCAGCAGGGCTTTTTGAACCAGCAATTGTTCATTATCGGATAGGCTTGTCCACCAATCAGAGTCTGCATCCTCGTGTAGCAGAAATTCAAAAACAAATTTGATCTGACGCAATACTTCTTCATCATCCGTTTGGACTACCAAGCGATGAAGTTCGTTCTTTAATGTGGCAGCATTGGCTTCAATGGTCATCACAGTTTGATTGAGAAGGTTTGTCACGAAAAACTTCGAGCATACAAAAATAACAACTTTCCACCAAAACCTTGCTTAGGGGCGATAAAAAAATAAAGTGGTCATTTTCGCCAAAGGATTAGATAAGTAAACGTTTCATTTTAAGTGTCTTATCTAATCCTTTGGCCTAAAGAAAATGAACAATTTATTTTTGCCCCACTACTAACGGAGAAAACAAACAAAGCCTGCCCGTTGGAATGATCCTTTTCGGGCAGG
>DDUV01000110.1:0-143 GCA_002344975.1 Saprospiraceae bacterium UBA2329
GCAGAAGCGCCTGCAAGCACCGAAACGGCTGCCGCACCGAAAGGCAAGCGCGGTCGCCCGGCACAACCGAAAGCAGAAGCGCCTGCAAGCACCGAAACGGCTGCTGCACCGAAAGGCAAGCGCGGTCGTCCGGCACAACCGAA
>DDUV01000110.1:534-105297 GCA_002344975.1 Saprospiraceae bacterium UBA2329
GCGCGGTCGTCCGGCACAACCGAAGGCAGAAGCGCCGGAGGCCTTGCCTGAAATCAAGCCGATTGAACCTTTGGTAACAGAGGCCGCTTACGCAGAGGCATCTGCCACTGAGCAAGATGCCGCTTACGATCAGGTACATTTGGAGCGGATGGAGGATAAAATTGCCAAATTGGAACGGCAAATTCTCAAAATCCAGAAGAAATTGCTGAAAATGAAAAAGCGCGTGAAATACGCAGGGAAGTAATTGATGAATTAAATATAAAATAAAAGCCGCTTCGATGGGTCATTGAAGCGGCTTTTTCTATTGGAATCAAGGTTATATTTTAACATTTTTCCATTTGCCCCTTTTGAACAATAAAATAGAAAATACGGCCAATAAAGCCTCACTGCCGGCTACGGCCCAGCACACGCCGGGAAGCCCCATATCAAAAACCACCGCCAGTAAATAGCCTGTGGGAATTTCGATGGCCCAAAAACAAAGCAAATTGAGCAGGGTGGGCGTGCGGGTATCGCCGGCGCCGTTGAATGCCTGCGTAACGACCATGCCGAAGCCAAAAAATAAATACCCCGTGCAAATAATGCGCAAACTGAGTACGCCGGCGCGTACCACCTCCGGGTCTTGATTGAACAAACGAATGAGCCAGGGTGCAAAAGCAATAAATATGACGGATACACTGAGCAAAAACGCTGTATTGTACCAGGCTGCTTTCCATACGGAGGCTTCTGCGCGCTCAGGATGGCCCGCGCCGAGGTTTTGGCCCACCAGAGTGGCGGCCGCATTGGCCAGACCCCAGGACGGCAAAATGGTAAAAACAATGATGCGAATCGCAATGGTGTAGCCGGCTACCGCGTCAGAGCCGGACAGCGAAATGATGCGCATGAGGAAAATCCAACTGGCCGACCCTATGATGAACTGTCCCGCTCCGGTGGCAGATACATTGATGAGGCGCTTGATGGTGGCCCAGTGCAGCCGCAGATGTCGCATGGCGATGGGCACCACGCTTTTGCCTTTAAACAGAATATAAAGCTGAAAAGCAATGCCCACACTTCGCCCAATGGTAGTAGCTACTGCCGCACCTGCCACGCCCATTTCAGGAAACGGCCCTATGCCGAAAATAAAAAGCGGATCGAGTATGATGTTGATGGCATTGGCTATCCAGAGTGAATACATGGCAATGGCGGCATCTCCGGCGCCCCGGAAAATGCCGTTGAGCAAAAAGAGCAATAAAATAATGACGTTGGAAGCAAAGGAAATCCGCGTATATAAAACGCCGCTGCGCACCACTTCTTCTTCCGCGCCCATGAGCCGCAAAACATCATCGGCAAAAATAAAACCGGATATGCCCAACACCAAACCCAGGCTCAGCGCCAGTATAATGGACTGAACGGCGGCCCTGGCGGCTTCCTCAGGCTTGTCTTCTCCGATCCTGCGCGCCACCATCGCAGTAGCGGCCATCGCCACACCCCATGCCAGCGAATAAACAATGGTAATAACCGACTCGGTGAGGCCGACGGTCGTCACGGCATCTACGCCGATTCGGGAGACAAAAAACACGTCCACCACCGCAAAAAGCGACTCCATTGCCATTTCCAAAATCATAGGAATGGACAACAGTACTATGGCACGCCGGATACTGCCGGTAGTATATTGCTTCTCTTCCCCCCGGATGGCCTCCCATAATACTTCCCGGATACTCGACATAATGAATACGTTTTCAGGTAATTACCAATAGAAGTGCGGCCTTCGCATTTCGGCAAACCACTATTAAGTCGGGTTCGACGGGCTGCCGGGCATCCTCCACCGGATGATGAGCGACGAAATGATCGTCAGTATTCCAATCAATAATATGGCATATTCCAAACCGAACACATCTGCTGTAAAGCCCGAAAGAACAGCCCCGAAAGCATAACCCAGATCGCGCCAAAGCCTGAAAGTACCTATGCTCTCTGCTCTTTGTTGCGGATTTGTGGCCTGTGCAATGGCCGACAAAAAAGTGGGATAAACCAGCGCCGTTCCAAACCCTATACACGTTGAAATAGTTGCATACGTCCAAAATTTATTGGCGAACGGCAAAAACAGGATGGCAATGCCCTGCATCATCATTCCGATCACCAGCATATTTTTTTTGGAATATATATCCGACATTTTGCCTGTAAAAAGCTGCCCCAGGCCCCACACTGCGGGATAGATGGCAGTAATAATTCCGGCCTGTGCCGCATCAAATTGCCGCGACAACAGCAGTACCGGCAGCAAGCCCCAGATCATGCCGTCGTTGAGGTTGTTGACCATGCCTGCCTGTGTAACGGCGCTGAGGGTTTTATTTGTAAAAGTCGTTTCAAAAAATACATTATTCATCGGCACAGCAGTGCTGGAAAGGCTCTCTTTTGTTACAAAAACAGAGGTGTCGCGAATAAAAAAAATGGATATCAGAAGACCTGTAACGGCGATAAAAATGCCCAAATAAAAAGGATATGGTGTAATACCGTACCGAGCAGCCACATATCCGCTCAGAAATGCCAGCAACCCCACCGCGATATAACCCGCAAATTCATTCAAACCCATGGCCAGCCCCCGATTTTTTTCGCCCACCAGGTCTATTTTCATCACCACCGTGCTGCTCCATGTCAAGCCCTGGCTCATGCCCAGCAATACATTGGCAAAAACTACCTGATGCCAATGCGTTGCATAAATGAGTAAAAACGGAACGGGCAGCGCCAATATCCAGCCGCCGACCAACAGTTTTTTGCGCCCAAACCGGCCCGCCAGTCGCCCGGTGAAATAATTGGTCAGCGCTTTGGTGAGGCCGAATGCCGTGATAAACGAGAGGATGGCCATGTTGGAAGACACTCCGAAAACCTTTTCTGCAAATTCGGGGAAAATGGTGCGCTCCAGCCCGATCATACCGCCCACAAAGGCATTTACGATGACCAATAAAATAAACTGCCGCATATTTTCGCGGAGTCCCAGTTCTACATTTTTCATTTTTCGGCGCCTCTTATATTTCAGCGCTGCAAAGGTTCGTCTTCGGGCGGAGGCAGTCTTTTACATTTGTTAAATAATCAGCGGATGGAAGCGCGAATACGACTCAAAGTCACTTGCGAGATGCCCAAGTACGAGGCGATGTGCTTGAGCGAGACCCGCTGCAGAAGCTTGGGCTGTTCATTCAGTAAAGCGATGTATCGTTCTTTAGCCGTGTGAAACTGAATGCTTTCCAGCCGATTGATGGTATCCACATAGCAGTCTTCAAATATTTTCCTAAACAAACGCTCCACGCCGGGTTGGCGGTCGTAAAGTTGAAATAACCGAGCGGCATCGGTGGCTACCAATTGTGCATTTTCAATTATTTCTATGGCTTTTTGGGAAGGTTGATTTTTGAACAGACTTTCAGCCCGAACCACTATATCCGGCCCAAAAGCAAAATACTCTGTGATGTCGGTACCGTTTTTGTAATAATGAATGCGCGCTATGCCTTCAATGATGAAATAAATGGTTTTGCAGGTGCGCCCGACAGGCTGAATCTCGGTATTCTTTTTCACCCAAAAAGGCTCTGAAATATCGGCTATTGCAGCCAGCGCTTCGCCGGAAACAGCATGGTATTGCTCAAAAAAGCGAATCAGCGCGGGCGGTAAAGTATCCAAAGCTATTTATGTCAGATGATTAAAAAAATGCAAACTCTCCAACAGTAAATCCTCCTCCACAAAACCATCTATCCGCGCCTGTCCGGCGCTTTCCAGCAGCGTACAATTGATTTTTCCGCCGGTATTTTTTTTGTCGTTGCGCATCAGCGCTATTAATTCAGGAAAAACCTCCACCGGCAATTTCGGCAACGCATACATCCGGTCTACCCAATGCGCTATATCATTCAAATCCTGCTCCGGCAGGCCCGCCAATTGCCGTGACAACCAGGCCTCGCAAATCATACCCACCGCAACGGCTTCTCCATGCAACAGCGGAGCATCGGTACCCAAACTCCAGGACTCCACCGCATGGCCCACCGTGTGCCCGAAATTGAGCGCTTTGCGGATGCCTTTTTCATACGGATCGGCCTGTACCACAGCGCGTTTGATGCGCAGCGAATGCAGGATGGTAGCGGCATTTTTGAAGTGAGATTTCGGCTCGCTTTGCAGCAGCATTTGCCATTGCGGGCCGTCGGCGATGAGCGCGTGTTTGATGATTTCGGCAAAGCCGCTTCGCAGTTCCCGCTCCGAAAGCGTGTCTAAAAAAGCGGGATCAACAAAAACTGCCAGCGGATTTTGAAACACGCCGATGCTGTTTTTTACCTCGCCGAAATCTATACCGAGCTTGCCGCCGATGGAGGCGTCCACCTGTGAGAGCAGGGTGCCGGGCATTTGTACAAACCGGATGCCGCGCTTAAACGTAGCCGCACAAAAACCGCCCATATCGCCGATGACGCCGCCGCCGAGATTGAGCATCAAGGCCTGTCGGTCGGCGCCGGCCCGCAGCAGCATCTCCCAGATGTTTTGGCAGGTGGCTATGTTTTTGTGTATTTCGCCGGAAGGAATTTCCAGTATTTCCAATGGTATGCCAGCGGGCAAGAGCGGCAAAACGCGCGGCAGGCAATGGCGGCGGGTATTTTCGTCAACGAGGACGAAGAGCGCCGAAAAAGAGACCTTGTCCAACAAAGCGGGCAGGCTTTCGCCTATATCGCCGACGTAGATTGGATAGTCTTCCAAATCCAGAATTTCCATGCGGGTGATTTTGGGCAAAGGTATGGATTTTATAAAAATCGCTCCAAAACCCCTATCTTGCACACCTCAAACCAAACGCCATGTCGGAACTCGCTCAACAACTCATCGCCGAAAACAAAGCCAAACACGCCCGCGGGGAGGATGCCTCGTACTTGGACCTCGGCAATTGCGGATTGACGGAACTGCCGGATTTGTCGGGGATGGAGTGGCTGGAGACGTTGATTTTAAGCAGCGATTGGTCTGAATTTGATGTTAAAAAAAAGGATTGGATCGAAGTCAGTAGTCAAAACAACGAAGTCGGCAACAAAATCGAAAAACCCCCTCTCACCCACATACATTTACCTCTGTTGAAAAAATTGGTTGCCAATGGGTTGGGCATCAGCGATTGGAGCTTTTTGGGAAATTTCATAAATCTAACGTCGCTCCACCTCCGTTTCAATCAAATCAGCGACGGGCGATTTTTGGAAAAATTGACCAGACTCAGTTTACTCGACCTCAGCTTCAATAAAATGAGTGATGTGAGATTTTTGGAAAAATTGACCAAGCTCCGCTCGCTCAACCTTCGAGGAAATCGAGTCAGCGATGTTCGATTTTTGCAAAAATTGACCAACCTCACCTCGCTCTATCTCGGTGGAAATCAAATTAGCGATGTGCGATTTTTGGAAAAATTGACCAATATCACAACGCTTGACCTTACGAACAATCAAATCAGTGATGTACAATTTTTCGGGGAATTAACCAAGCTCCGCTCGCTCTACCTCGGCGGCAATCAAATCAGCGATCTGCAATTTTTAGAAAACCTGACCAAGCTAACGATGCTCCACCTCAGCGGCAATCAAATCAGCGATGTGCAATTTTTGCAAAAATTGACCAAGCTAACGATGCTCCACCTCAGCGGCAATCAAATCAGCGATGTGCAATTTTTGCAAAAATTGACCAAGCTTATAACGATCGACCTGAGTGGAAATAAAATTAGCGATGTGCGATTTTTGGAAAAATTGACCAATATCATGTGGCTTGACCTAAGCGACAATCAAATCAACGACGGACGTTTTTTGGAAAAATTGATAAAGCTTAGCTCGCTTAATCTCTGGGGCAATCAAATCAGCGATGTGCGATTTTTAGAAAAATTGACCAACCTCACAACACTCGACCTCAGTAACAATAAAATCAGCGACCTCGAACCTTTTTTGCCTTTAATAAAAAAAGGGATTCCGGTAAACTTACAGAGATATAAGGCTGGTATAACGCTCTATGAAAATCCGCTTACAACTCCACCCCCAGAAATCGTCCAACAAGGCAACGCCGCCATCCTCCAATACTTCGAGGAGCGCGAAAAAAAACAACAATTCCAAAACACCGAAATCAAGCTCATCCTCATCGGCAACAGCACGGCGGGCAAGACCTCCTTGAGCCGCTATCTGAGGGAGCGGGTATATGAGCACGGGCAGCCTACCACCCACGGCATCCGGCGGGAACGCTGGCCGGCAGCAGACGACTTACAGGTCAACATCTGGGATTTTGGCGGGCAGGAATACTACCATGCCACGCACCGTTTGTTTTTAAGTCGCAATTCCGTCTATGTTTTGGTCTGGGATGCCTGTACCGACAAAGGCGGCACGGAACTGACCGAAATCTGGTATCCCGAAGAAGGTCATTCCAGTATGGCGCCTTTGGAGCATTTTCCGCATCTCTGGTGGCTCAAGAACATCCGGCATTTCACATCAGGGAGCAATCCGCCGGTGTCTGTGCTGTTGGTGCAAAACAAAAGTGCGCGGGACGGCATCAAGCGCTTGTCTTCCGAATTGGAAAAACCGCCTTTCGAGCTGCTACCAGAATGGATAGACAACCATATTGACATCGCAGCTTCTGCGCAGCACCAGCATGATCCACAGCCCGATACGCGCAAGTGGCAACGCAGTTTCGAGGAGTTTGAAGAAAGGCTTTTCGATAAGTTGAAATCTCAACTAACGCACTACGAATTCGCCGTCTATCACCGCGACATCCGCGACCGCGTGCGGGCATTGGCTTCGGGCGACAACCCGGTCAATGAAATGTCATGGTCGGAGTTCGAGGAGATGTGCCGCGACATCGAGCCGGATGCCAAAATGGATTTGGTGCAGATTTATCTCCGCGACATCACGGGCGACATCCTCTATTTCGACAAAAACGAAAGACTGCGCCACCGCGTATTCCTGCGCCCCGACTGGGTCTGCAACCGCATCTACGCCATCCTCAGCCGCAAAGTGCTGGAACGCCAGGGGCTTTTCGATCTGGCTTGGGTGCAGGAAGCCTTGCAATGCGAGGAATCGGAAGCCCTCGATTTTGTGGAATTGATGCGCGAGTTCCAGTTGGTTTTTGCAGAAAACGACGAAAACGGCGCACCGACGGGCAACTACGTCGCGCCGCAATATCTGCCCGATACCTGCACCAATTCCGGCGAATTGGAAGGCGCGAAAAAGTATGCCAATCTTGCCCACGCCTTTACGCTTTGGTTCCCGGAGTTCTTGCCAAAGAGCCAAATCGCCCGCTTTGTGGCGCACTGGGGCGGCAATGCCAAACAGCGGTTGTTCTGGAAAAACGGGCTGTTGTTTCAAACGGCCGGCTGCACGGCTTTGGTGGAGCGCAGCGAGGAATTCAAAATTCGGGTGGACATTCAACAGGGCGACACCGCAAAAGGGGCCGCCGCGATGCAGCGCATTTTTCAGTCGTTTTTGGATTTGGAGGACGGACAGGCGGGTTTTGCCGTATCTTTGAACGCCAATGATTTTGTCCTGTGGCAGGATGCGCAGGAAGCAATGCGCACCCGTGCGCGGCAGGTGAAAACGTTTCCTCCCGAATCTGCAAAATACACAGATGTTCAACCCTTTATGACTTTTCAAAAACCCGTTACAATGGCAAAAAAGGTTTTCATTTCCTACTCGCACAGAGACGAGGACGCCATGAAGGAACTCGATAAGTTCCTCGGCCCATTAGAACGCAAAGGCGATATCGAAATCTGGACGGACCGCAACATCCTGCCCGGCCAAAACTGGAAAGACGAGATCATGGGCGCGATCAACAGCGCCGACCTGACGCTGCTGCTCGTGAGCGCCAACTTTTTAGATTCCAATTTCATCAACGATGAGGAAATCCCGCGAGCCTTCCAGCGGCGGGAGGCCGAAGGCAAACATGTGGTACCCATCATCCTGAATTACTGTTTGTGGGACATTACTGACTTGAAAAACCTCCAGGCCCTTCCCAAAGATGGCCGCCCCATTGCCGATTATCCCAACGCTGCTCAGGGCTGGAGCGAGGTGGCGCGAGCGCTGATAGACCTGCTGAAGTGAACAGGATTAGTTGCTCAACCTGAGATTTGCCGCCTGAGATTTGACAAATTTTTGAAATTTGTCAAATCTTGCCTGGCTTGCCGACTTGCCTCACCGCCACATAATCCGTATATTTGCAATTGTTTATAACCCAATGTCAAACCATGACAGAACAACTCATCATAAAGCAGCTTGAGCAATTGCGCCGAACATCTCCAGCGCGAGGTGTTGGATTTTGCAGATTTTTTATTGGATAAGTACCGGGCTGCCCCCGCAGAAGAAGTACCGGCTATGCCTGCATCTGCGGGTCATCTGCCGGGCGACTATCTCCAAGCACAGGAAATTACCCGCCGATACCCTGATGAATGGATATTGCTGGCCGATTACAAAATAGAAGGCACGGAAATCATGGGAGGCCGGGTGCTGGCCCATGATGCAGATAAACGCAATTTGGCGATGCGCGCCAAGGACTTGGCTTTGCCGGAATGCCCCAAAACGATATTTTTTACGGGCAAATGGCCTCGCCGGGCCAAAGTGGGGTTGATGCAAAAAACAAACTCATGAAGTTTCATTTTTCCTTACGAGGTATTGGCCTATGATTTCTTGCTGGCCGGTATCGCCAGCCCTTATGATGGATTGTTAGGCCTGGACTTTTTTCAAGGTACGGTGCTTACTATTGATTTCCGCCGACAGGAAATTTGGGTTGAATGAGATGCCCGGCCTGAGATTTGACAAATTTCAAAAATTTGTCAAATCTTGCCTGCCAAATCTTGCCTGACCGACACCGGCAACATTCCTCAATGGCGGAAATAACACACTTTAACACCCCGCACTCCCTCCCATCCCGCCCAAAACCCTACATTTATCCCCTAAAATCACTCCGACATGAAATCTTATTCCATCGCAGCCGTCCTGCTGCTCTCACTCAGCCTGCTTCAGGCACAGGACAACGCCGTTTATTTTGCAGAACATCCGGCGCTCAGCCCCGACGGGCAAACCATCTATTTCAGCTACGATTCCGACATCTGGCGCGTGCCCGCTGCCGGCGGTCTCGCTGCCCGCCTCACGGCCATGAACGGCCAGGAAACCCGGCCCCGCGTTTCGCCCGATGGCCAATGGCTGGCTTTCAGCAGCAATCAGTTTGGCGGCAGCGACGTGTTTGTCATGCCCGTTGGCGGCGGCGACATCCAACGCCTCACCTGGCACGAAGCCGCCGACGATGTGGAATGCTGGAGCTGGGATTCGCAGCGCATTTATTTCACCTCTCCGCGCTACAATCGCGTCAGCACCTACTCGGTAGCGGTGGGCGGCGGCACGCCGGAGCGCCTGTTTGGGCACTATTTCAACAATGTACACAATCCGGCCATACACCCCAAAACGGGCGAGGTGTTTTTCAACGATAGCTGGGAGAGCTACAATTTTGTACATCGCAAAGGCTACAAAGGCGCTTTCAATCCCGATATCAAGTCTTACAACCCTCAAACCCGCGAGTTCAAGGTGCTGACCGACTACATCGGCAAGGATTTCAACCCCGTCACCGACCGGCAGGGCAACCTCTACTTCCTCTCCGATGAGCACAACGGCGAGTACAATCTCTACGCCTTCCGGCAAAACAAAAAGACGCGACTCACCAATTTCAAAACCTCCATCCGCCAACTCAGCGCCGCCGCCGACGGGTCGAGCCTCGTGTTTCAGCGCGACTACCAGATTTATCGCTACGATGTAAAAGCCGATAAGGCCGCGCCGGTGGACATTCGCGTGCCCCGCAACCTCACGCTGGCACAGCCGCAGGATTTCAAAACTGCCGGCAACATCTCGGCGTTCGACATCTCGCCCGACGGGAAAAAAATGGCCTTCGTGTCTCGCGGCGAACTCTTTGTGTCCGACATCAAGGGCAAATTTGTACAACAATTGCCCACCCGCGCCGATGGCCGCGTGCTGGAAACGTACTGGCTGAAAGACAACAAAACCATCCTCTTCAACCAGACGGTGAACGGCTACCAAAACTGGTTCAGCATCGCCGCCGATGGTTCCGCTCCCGAAAAGCAACACACCAGCGACCTGCGCAACAACCGCCAGCTCGGCCTCAACAGCGACCGAACCCAGGCCGTGTATCTGAGTGGCAGAGACGAACTGCGGCTGATGGATTTGGCCACATTCCAAAGTTCGCTGTTGCTGAAAGACGAATTTTGGGCATTCCAAAGCGACAGTCCTCAGTTTGGCCCCGACGACAAGCATGTCCTCGTTTCCGCTTATCGCAATTTTGAGCGCGATCTGATGGTCGTCCATACAGAAACCAAACAGGTGCGCAACCTCACCAACACCGCAGTGACGGAATCCGGCGGCATCTGGTCGCCCGACGGCAAGGCGGTTTATTTTACCTCCAATCGCACCCAGCCAGGCTATCCTTACGGACTTCAGCGCCCGGATGTGTTCAAAATGCCCTTGAGTTTAATGGACGAGGAGCCGCTGCGTTCCGACAAGTTCGCCGAGATGTTTGCCGAGCCGGATACCAGCAAAGCCGCCAAAGACAAGAAGTCTGAAAAGCCGGTCGTTGCCATTGCCGACGCCAATTTGATGGAGCACATTGAGGCCACCGGGCCGGTCTTTGGCGCCCAATTTGTCGTACACTGCTCGCAAAAGGACAGTAAAACCACCCTGCTCCTGCTGTCCGACCACGATGAAGGACGCATGGCGCTGTGGAAGGTGCTGACGGAGCCATTTGAAAAATCCAAAACGGAAAAAATTGCCGGCGCTGAGGGCTTCATCAGCAGCATCGTGTATGTGGACGGCAAATATTACGCCCTCATCGGCGGCAATGTACACAGCTTGGACATGGGCGGCAACAAAGCTGAAAAAATCGAGATCAACCACACCTTCCGCCGCAATCTCCGCGACGAGTTCCAGCAGATGTTTTACGAAACCTGGGCCAACATGGAAGAAAACTTCTACTCCGAAGACTTCCACGGCGTGAACTGGCCCGCCATGCGCGACCGCTACGCCGCCTGGCTGCCATATGTGAACACCCGCGCCGACCTGCGCCGCCTCACCAACGATTTGCTCGGCGAACTCAATACGTCGCACTTCGGCTTCAGTTCCGGCGGCAGTGAAGAAACTGTTTTTTACAAAAACCGCACGCTCTCTACGGGCATCGTTTTTGAGGAATCCAAGCCCTGGCAGGTGCAACGCGTAGTGGCCAACAGCGTCGCCGCCCGCTCACAAACCGCCATCCGGCCCGGCGATGTCCTCACGCAAGTGAACGGCAGGGATGTGGACGCCAGGGCCAACCGGGAAATGTACTTCTCGCGCCCGTCTTTGGATGAAGAAATGAGCCTCACGTTCCGCCGCGGCACGGAAACGGTGCAGGTGAAACTGAAACCGCAATCGGTTTTTGACGTCCGCGATCTGATGTACGACGAGTGGGTGGCCGATTGCCAGCGCCGCGTGGACGAGCGTAGCAACAAACGCATTGCCTACATTCACATGAAAGACATGGGCGGCGATGAATTGGAGCGCTTCCTCACCGAGATGGTTTCGGAGGGCGCCTACCGCGACGGTCTCATTCTCGACCTGCGCTGGAACACCGGCGGCAACGTACACGATGAGGTGCTGCGTTTCCTCTCGCAGCGGCCTTATCTGCAATGGAAATACCGCGAGGGCCAACTCACGCAGCAGAGCAATTTCGGGCCGGCGGTGAAGCCCATCGTGCTGCTCATCAACGAGCAAAGCCTCAGCGATGCAGAAATGACGGCGCAGGGTTTCAAACACCTGAAATTGGGCAAGATTGTCGGCACGGAAACCTACCGCTGGATCATCTTCACTTCCGGCAAGGGGCTGGTGGACGGCTCGTTTTACCGCCTGCCTTCCTGGGGTTGCTACACTTTGGACGGCAAGAACTTGGAAAAAACAGGCGTTGCTCCCGATATTCAGATTCACAACACCTTCCAGGATAGGCTCGAAGGCAAAGACCCGCAATTGGATCGCGCCATTGAGGAGGTGATGAAGGGGATGAAGTAGGATTTCACAAAGTCCTCGGATTATAAATAATGCGGGGTAGTCGGGCTTGCACCAAGGGCCGGTTGAGGTTGTATTGAAGCATGATTTCGTGCGAGCCGTTGTTGGCGTTCCGCAAGCCGGAAACAGTGGCATCGTAGGCGTAGGCCAGCAGCAGGTTTTCACTCAGTTGGAAGCCCGCCATACCGATGACCGCATCGCCGGTGTCATTGCTGTATCCTCTGAATCCGATGCCGGCCAGCAGGTTTTGTTGAATGCGAAACAGGGCCGCCACGTCGGTTTGGGTTTCCACCATATCGCTGCGCACGAGCAGGGCCGGATGCACGGATAGCTTGTCGCCGAGATCGAAATGGCCGCCGAGTTGGAGGAAAAAGCTGCGTTCCAACTGAAAATTGAAAGAAGGCAGTTCTACTTCCGGGCGGGTAAGATGGCGCAGCCCCAAACCTGCCTCGAAGCGCTCAGACTGGAAATAAACGCCGGCGTGAAAAGTAGGCGTCATGCCCGATTCGAGGCCGACCGGCAGCAGCGGGTCGTTGTGATTGGGGCCGGAGCCGGGTTCGTACACGCCGTCGGGGGTGCGAATGAGAGAGCCGTCTAAGCTGCGCTGCGTGATGCCGGCGCCGAAGCCAACGGCGAGCAGGGCATTTCCGAGCGGGCGATGGAAGCTGTAGTTGAGCTGGGCCGAACTGAATCGCCCGGCGCCGAGGCGATCATTTTCGACTTGCAGGCCCAGTCCGCCGCCGATGAAATACAGCGGCAGGTGCGTGGCGATGTATTGCCCGGCAGGGCTTCCCGGCAGTTGCGTCCATTGCTTGCGATAACCGGCGCTGATGGAGAGCGAATGATCGAGGCCCGCGTAAGCCGGGTTCCATTGCATCGGATTGAGCATGAACAGGGAATACTGCGCGGGTTGTTGCGCACAGAGCGACATGCTTGCGGCAAGAAACAACGGAAGAATAAAATATCGCATTGGCCGGCCTGATGTTGGTACTCTTCTGAAACACGCGGCGGCCTCAAGAGTTTTCCACGAGAGGCCGCCGCGGGAAATCATTCCAGCGTCAACTGCCGTTTGCCGGGATACCTCACCGAATAGCGGAAGTTGAGTTTTTCGGTTTTGCCCGGCGCTATGTTGAGTTTCCACAGGGGTTGGCCGGTGGCCGGATTGACGACGGCGCCTTTGGATTGCTCCAATTTCACCTCTATTTCTTCGCTCGTCGAAAGCGGGTACTGGTCTTCGATCACGATGCTGACGGCCTGCTTTTTGCTGTTGCGCAACTCGATGTTCCAGCCCGTGGTTTGGGTGATTTTGCCTCCCAGAAACTGCTTGTCTGCAAATTCCTTTTCGCGCTTGCGTTCTACCACAATGCTCTCATCGCGGCCCAGCGACAGGCGCAGGGTATCGCCGGTTTCGGCTGTGTTCAGGTAGGTTTTGCCCACATACGATCCCTCAAAAAACAGCAGTGCCTCTCCACTCAGCAGGCGGTAGCTGTTCCAGTCGGCGATGCCCGCAGTGAGGTAAGCGGTTTTGTCCAATTTCGGCACGCAGTAGTACTCATAAAAAGCAGGCACTTCTTCCTGTGCAATCACCACCGTCACCGGCTTGGTACCGCCGGCAATGCTGTACGGCTGGGCAATGCGAAACTCCTGTGTGGTGGTGCGTTCTACCTGCTCCACCGCCGGGCCGGACGCGGCCTTGTCCTCATCTCTTGACATGACGCTTTCCTTTGCCATCGTCGCCGGGCTGTCCATCGTTTGCATGCGCTCGCGGCGACCGTAGTAGGCCACCGGCTCGTAGAAGCGCAGCCACCAGGCTTGCAGTTCGGGGCGGGTATTGTTCAGCGAAGGATTGCCGGTAGAGAGCGTGAGCTGCACATTGGACCAGTTTTCGCCGGTATTTTGCACGACCTGCGCCTTGTAAGTCAGCGCCAGAGGTTTGGTAATATCCTGAACACGAACGTCGTAGCTGGGCGTCCAGCTTGCATTGGGCGCTAAATAGCTCAGCGCGAACTCGGCAGATACCGCCGCCGGAGCGGAGACGTTGACCACAATTTCGCTGGTGGCCACATTGCGCTGCCGGGCATTGAGTTCGTTGATCTGGTTTTGGAAGCGCTTTTTGTCTTCGTTCAGTTTTTGAACGACTAAGCTGATGTCCAATTTGCGCAGGCGCAGTTCGGTGAGGCGGCTTCTGTAAAAATCAGCGCCGGCCTTGAGGTCTTCAGCCGTCCAGCCTTTTTCGCCGCCGAGGGTTTTGTTGGCCAAAATAAACCGTTCCTCTTCCTCCAATGCAGAGAGCGCGGCCTGTTCGCGGTCGGTTTTGATTTGAAGTTGCTGAATTTCCGTCTGCAATTTTTTCACCTCCGCATCCGGTTCGTTTTCTTTCATGTAGTTGATCTGGTGTTGCACCGAAAGGATGGTAAAATTCCCCAAAGCGCTCACCTGAATGCTTTCGGGATCGAGCATCGGAGAGAGGCCGGTGAATTTTAATGCCGTCGGGCCGGCGGGCAATGCCACCGCTGCCGTTCGGGATACTTGGGCGCCTTGCAGGTAAACGGTCACTTTGCGAATGGTGGAAAGTGCTTCTTTTTCAGTGGGTTGTGCGCTCAGCGCCAAAGAAAAGAGCAGCCATGCTGCGATGAAAAACGGTCTCATGTTCATGTTTTTTTATAGAAAGATGCAGTGGTGGGGGAAATTGCATAAAGATATCCCCAAAAATTATTGCTCTTTAAAAAGAGCGTTCTCATTAACAGGCATAAAAATAAATATTGTAAAAAAAAATATATTTATACTGATATACTTAGACAAGGCTTTTTATTTGTTATATTAACAAGTTTTTTAGAGTTTTTTCAAAACGAAATACTGAATTACACATGAAAGAGCTTATCTCATACGCTTTGTTGTTCGCCATGCTTTACGCGGTGCCTGTAAACGCTCAAACCGTTATCAATGAGATATCGGCAACCCCACTTAGGGGAGATACTATTCCCACGGAAAGCGAGAAAGAGTTATTTCACGTTACTTTTCATTACAAACCTAAGCATCGTAATGAGAACATTATTGCACTCAACCTCTTGGATGCAAACAAGAAGAACCTAGCAGTATTGGAATGGCATCGCAACGAGTTTGAATATAGTATTGACTCAGAAGTTATGACTGTCAGATTTAAAATAGATAAAGAATTGGCATCAAAAGTAGCTATGGTCGAGCCTCATTTTTGGATAAAGAAAGGGGGCAGCTCACAATCCTTGGGAAACGAATATTTACTTGAACCCGTATTCTTGCATACCCTTGAAATCAAGGCTGATGCAGAGCAGTGTTACTATATTATGGTTCCTATCAGGGATTATGAACAGGGAGCGGAGGAGTTCAAAAAACTCTTAAAGGACTATGCCGCTTCCGGTAAAAAACCCAGTAAAATCCCCAAATACTGTGACATGAATCCGGTTCCCTATAAAATAACAATATCTAAAGTCATTAGGTATAAATTTTTATGCGTGAGGCGTGCGGAAAATGAGATAAGAGAAGACGTTTTCACCTTTGGCGAACCCTTGAGAGATACGATAATATTTAAATTTAAATGAATATGAGCATAGAAAAAATGTTTCTATCCGTATCGGTATTACTTACAATGTTGTTGATGTACAACTTTGTTCCTCCGTGTAGAGACCCGAATCTATTTTTCTGGATTCTTATAGCTTGTATCGTCCCGATAGTATTTTACTGTTGGGCGCAAAGGAGTAAATTATCATCCCTCAATAAGTCCGCAAAAAAGTGGTTTATAGCAATTTTGCTTTTTTTATTCACGGGGGTATCTATTGGCTATTCTTTCTTGTATCAAACGCGTGTCATATCTGATCATATAAATGTAGAAGGATATCATGAGGAAATCTTTTTTATTATTCCCTTCAATTATCCTCAAAACACACAAGCCAAATTCCCTGAGTTGGAAAAAGTGGGGTGGACAAAAATTGCCGAAGGTGATATAGGCTACGTCCAAGGCTGGTTTGCCGATAGCGAGGATAATAACTATAACTATCCGCTTAATGCCTTACTCGTTGAAACTGCTTTTGGCGTACTCCTGCTGATCGGTTTTGTTTCATTATTGCTTCTATACATATTGGTGTATTTGAAAAAGACAACCAATGCTAAGTCTTTGAAAAACGAAAGCGGTCTGAGCAGGGAGGTGAGCGAGTTAATCGCTAAGGATGAACTTATTGAGGCTTGCAATATGATTCTACAGGATCCCGGTATTGACGTAGATTCGATTTTACACATAGAAAATCTGAGGGCGCAAATCGGTGATACTGAAAAAAAATATCTGGGAAGTTTGATTACTTTAGACGATTATTCTCATCATAGAAGTAAACAAAGAATGGCCTTATTAAAAATCAAGAGTTAAAACACCACTTAGCACCTTGAAAAATCCTTCAGTCTGAGAACCTGAAAATCTATTTTTCCCTCAACAAGACCATCCCCCCTCACGGCATCTTCACCACGTTCAGCAAGTCCCGGATGATGTCTTCCGTGCTGATGTTTTCGGCCTCGGCCTCATAACTCAGACCGATGCGGTGGCGCAACACGTCGGGGCACAATTCGAGAATGTCTTCGGGCACCACATAGCCGCGCCTGCGCAAAAAGGCCAGGGCTTTGGCTGCCAGCGCCAGATTGATGCCCGCGCGGGGCGAGGCGCCATATTGAATCAGGGGTTTGAGCCGGGCAAGTCCGGCCTTATCCGGCTCGCGGGTAGCCGACACAATGTCCAATATGTAGCGTTCTATTTTTTCATCCATGTACACCAATCGCACCGATTCGCGCGCCCGCAAAATGGCCTGCGGATGCACCACCGGCCGCAGGGCCTCGCCTATGGCGCCCGACACATTTCGGCGTATGATTTCGCGCTCCTCCTCGCGGCCCGGATAGCCCACCTTCACCTTCAGCATGAAGCGGTCCACCTGTGCTTCCGGCAGCGGGTAGGTGCCTTCCTGCTCGATGGGGTTTTGGGTGGCCAACACCAGAAAAGGCTCCTCCAGCACAAAAGTCTCGTGGCCTATCGTCACCTGCCGCTCCTGCATGGCCTCCAGCAGCGCGCTTTGCACCTTGGCCGGGGCGCGGTTGATCTCGTCGGCGAGCACAAAATTGGCGAATACGGGGCCTTTGCGGGCGCTGAACTCGTGCGTGGCGGGGTTGTAAATCATGGTGCCCACGATGTCGGCAGGCAGCAGGTCGGGCGTGAATTGTATGCGGCTGAACCGGGCGTCAATGGCTTGTGCCAATGTTTTGATGGCCAATGTTTTGGCCAATCCCGGCAGCCCTTCCAGCAACACATGCCCCCGGCTGAGCAGCCCGATGAGCAATCGCTCCATCATCCGTTCCTGCCCCACAATGATGCGGCCGGTTTCGTTGCTCAGTTGTTCTACAAAAGCGCTTTCCTCGTGTATGCGCCGGTTGAGCGCTTCAATGTCGGTTCCGTACATCATTGGCCATCAGTTGTGGGCGTAAAAATAGGCGATCTGATCGTGGTAAACATGAAGATGGAGTAGGAATAGAGATTAAACAGGGCTTTCCTCCAGCACCACTTTCATGTGTAACGGGTGCAGGAGCACATTTAGCTCAGCTACAAATTCATATCGCCGGTCTAAGTACTGTTGAATCTCAAGCGCATGAGCATGGTGCGATTGATGTAATTCAATAAGTTCATCCAATTGGGCGATTTCCTCAATCAAATCGCTGAGTCTGGCGCTTCTTTCCGACACTTCTGCGAATTTATTCTTGTTCATGCCCTGACTGTTTCTGATGAGTAATCTGAACATAACCTCGTGAAAATCTATTCCCGACCCTGTTCTTTTTTGTTTTTGAGAATTGATGATCCCAATATATGACGTTTCCCTGGTATAAGGAGTGCTTTTCATGCCCTTCATGGTAAACGACGACAAAGTAAGCGTCAATTCCATATTTTAGGTTGCAATCTTTGCGAAATTCCTCATCAATCAACTCTGATTTCCGCTCAAAGGTTTCAGGGGAAATGAAAGTCACCATATCTATGTCTTTGGGATTGAGTTTACGCGTAGTGAAACTTCCGCCAACCCATTGAATGAAATCCTTGGTTATTTCAGACCTGAATCTATCCGTATATTGCATGAACTTCTGAAACAAATCAGGTCTGGTAGTGCTTTCTGGAAAGTCAAGGACAAATATCCTTCGAAACTCCTCTAAGCTCAGCTCATGCCTTTGGGGAGGCTCGATATATCCTCTCAGTCCAAATTTAAAGGGCATTTGATTTCATTGTTTGATTGAAATACTGTTCTTCAGGAGCAACTCTGCCTGCTATGAAGGTTTTACGCACCAGCCGGTTGAGCGCTTCAATATCGGTTCCGTACATCATTGGCCATCAGTTGTGGGCGTAAAAATAGGCGATCAGGGTGGTAATACGGGCGTTTTCAAAACTCCGGCTAAACTTTTTCTTGATTGGAAAGTCATATGGCCACAAAATCCGCCGGATATGAAAAATACCTTGCCTGTTCTCCTGTTTGCGCTGTTTTCTGTCTGCTTCTCAGATAGTGTACTGTCTCAAACGCCTTACTATCCACCCCTGACCGGCACTACCTGGCAAACCGTATCGCCTGCTGAACTGGGCTGGTGCGAGAATCAGCTGGATTCCGTTTATCAATATCTCGCTGAAAAAGACACCAAAGCCTTTATCATACTCAAGGGCGGGCGCATTGCCGCGGAGCGCTACTTCGGCACCTTCACCCGCGACAGCCTTTGGTATTGGGCCTCCGCAGGAAAAGTACTCACTGCGTTTATGGTGGGACAAGCGCAGGAAGACGGGCTGTTGGATATTCTACAACCTACTTCCACCTACCTTGGCACGGGCTGGACAAGCCTGCCGCCTGATAAAGAGGCGCTCATCACCGTGCGCCACCAACTGACCATGAGCAGCGGACTGGATGACGGCGTGCCGGATGATTTTTGCACCTTGCCTGCCTGCCTGCTCTACGAGGCCGATGCCGGACAGCGCTGGGCCTATCACAATGCGCCCTACACGCTGCTCACCAATGTGCTCAACAGCGCCACCGGGCAGGGATTGAACGTGTACTTCAACGCCAAAATCCGCAATCGCATCGGCATGAAAGGCTTGTGGCTGCCCCAGGGCTACAATCAGATTTATTACAGCGATGCGCGCAGCATGGCCCGCTTTGGCCTGCTCATCCTGCGGCACGGAGTTTGGGCCTCCGACACGCTGATGCGGGACACCGCCTATTTCAGCGCCATGGTCAACACCTCTCAAAACCTCAATCCGTCGTATGGCTATCTCTGGTGGCTCAACGGCAAAAGCAGCTATAAACTGCCCGGCTTGCAATTCAATTTTCCAGGTTCCATCATACAGACAGCCCCCGCCGACCTCTTTGCCGGCTTAGGCAAAAACGACCAAAAACTCTATGTCATTCCCTCGCTCGATATGGTGGTGGTGCGACTGGGCGAAACGGCAGGAGGGGCGAATCCTGCGTTGTCGGGTTTTGACAATACCTTGTGGGCCAAGCTGATGGAGGTCTTTTGCAATGTGAGCGCCCAGAGCGAAGCATCGGTTGCTCCCTCTTTCCAAATGTCGCCCAACCCCGCCGGAGACTTGGTGCGCATCCAGATACCCGACCCGACGCAAGATTTCAGCATAGCCGTTCGCGACGCACAGGGGCGACTCCTGCTCCGGCAGTCCAACGACCCCGAACTCCGGTTGGAGCAGTTTCCTTCAGGCGTATATTTCGTCACGGTTCGGCAGGGGCAAAGGATACAAACGCAAAGATTGCTACATTTGCGTCCATGAATTTTTCTTCCAAACTCTTAGAAGAAGCCGTGCAGGCTTTTGCCGGCCTGCCGGGCCTCGGGCGCAAAACGGCCCTGCGCCTGGCGCTGTATTTGGTAAATCAGGAGGCCGCCTACACAGATCATTTCACCGATGCGTTGCTGCGCATGCGCCGGGGCATTCGACCCTGCCAAACCTGCCACAATCTGGCCGACGACCATCTCTGCGCCGTATGCGCCGATACCCGCCGCGACCGCTCGGTCATCTGTGTGGTGGAGAACATCCGCGATGTGATGGCCATTGAGGACACGCAGCAATACCGGGGATTGTATCATGTATTGGGCGGTGTCATCTCGCCCATTGAGGGCATCGGGCCGGAACAACTGCACATTGACGATCTGATACAGCGCGTAGCCGGCGGCGAGGTCAAAGAGGTCATCATGGCCATCAGCCCTACCATTGAGGGCGATACGACCATTTTTTATTTGTCCAAAAAAATGCGGGAACTACCCGTGCGCATCAGCACCATAGCGCGCGGAGTGTCGTTTGGGGGGGAGTTGGAATACGCCGACGAACTCACGCTGGGGCGCTCCATTGCTGCGCGTCGCCCCTATTCGCTGGATGATTCCGGGCAGTGAAGGCATATAAAAAAAGCGGGGCTTTTTTGCGAAAAGCCCCGCCATAGCCGGTGGGTATTAAGTCACTCACATGAAACACTTCCCACCCAGAATGCTTCACTGTTTTTTGTACCGACAGCGCTCTCAGTTCATTGTTTTTCTCATGGCCTCATAGTGTTTCAATAGTCCGTCAGGATGTGTTTTTCAATAAGATTCACATCACGGATAATTGTAATACAAAAAATCGTGCCAAAAAAAAAGCCCCCCTCCCGTTACGGGGAGAGAGGCCATCCCAAAAACCGATTTAAACTTGCGCTCAGAAGCGGTCTTTGTGAATTACATACAATCCAATCGCCATATAAAAAACTAACAATGAGTCGGTTAGCATTGCCCAGAAGCGATGTGCTTCGGATGCAACGACAGCAAAGCACACCCATGTAGGGCAGTTGCAAAGCTGAACCAATAAAAGCCTCTCGATGAAATGAATGCAGGAACCGGGGGTAAATACTCCGGCTGCAAAAAAAGATTTGGAATGTAGAGTTGCAAAGGTAAACCAAAAAAGAATAACATTTTATACTTAAGCTGTAAATTTAACTTTTTTGTACTCCCTGCGACTTTCCTCCGGGGCAATGTTCAACATAAAAGCGCCCTGTGCCGTTATGTAACTTTGCTTTTCAAGCACTCAATTGTATCAACACATATTTCATCATCAAAACCAAGAACCATCATGCCGATGAGAAAATTTTCCCTGTTCCTCGTTGCCTTGTTTACGCTTACGTTGGCCCTGTCGGCTTCCGCACAACAAGACAAAACGCAGCGCCCCAGCCCGCCGATGACGGCAAGCAGCAGCTTTGGCGACACAAAATTGGTCATCAATTACGGCAGCCCTGCCGTGAAAGGCCGCGAAATCTGGGGCAAATTGGTACCTTACGGGAAGGTCTGGCGCACCGGAGCCAACGAAGCCACCACTTTTGACGTGAGTACCGATGTGATGATCGAAGGCAAAAAGCTGGCTGCCGGTCGTTATGCGCTGTTCACCATTCCCGGCGAAGACGAGTGGACCATCATTTTCAACAAAACAGCCGATCAGTGGGGCGCTTATGGCTACAAGGCCGAAGATGATGCACTCCGCGTGGTCGTCAAGCCGGCTTCGCATGGAGAAACCGCCGAACGCTTGGTTTTTCATGTCATTCCTGACGGTAATACCAAAGCTACCGTCACCCTGTATTGGGAAAAAGTGGCCGTTGGGTTTAATATGACGAATGTCAAGTAGGCGCTGATTTTCTGATATTGTCACCGCAGCGAAATGGCCGACATGGGGAGTAGAATAGGTTCGTTTTCAGAATCTAAGCTGCCTGCGTCGGCTTTTTCGTGTGCGGCGCGCAGAAAAAATTCCCATCTTTGCCCCTGTTTTTACACCATCTAAACGGATTGAAAGTGAGCTTTTTCAGCAAATTCTTCAACAAGGAGAAAAAAGAGGACTTGGACAAGGGCCTCGAAAAAACAAAAACCAACTTCCTCGGCAAATTGGCCAAAGCCGTAGCAGGCAAGTCCACCGTGGACGAGGAAGTCCTCGACGAAGTGGAAAACATCCTCATCTCCTCCGATGTAGGATTGGACACTACCGTGAAAATCATCGAACGCATAGAGGCCCGTGTGGCTCGCGACAAATACCTGAACGCAAGCGAACTCAGCGAAATCCTCCGCGACGAGATCGTGCAACTCCTCAGCGACAACAATACGCAAGACCTGGAGGACTTCCTGCCATCCGTGCAGGCCAAGCCATTGATTTTGATGGTAGTAGGTGTGAACGGCGTGGGCAAAACCACCACCATCGGCAAGTTGGCATGGCAGTTCAAACAACAGGGCAAAAAGGTGGTCATGGGCGCCGCCGATACCTTCCGCGCCGCCGCCGTTGACCAGCTTAAAATCTGGTCGGAGCGCGTGGGCTGCGATTTTTTCAGCAAAGGCATGAATACCGACCCCGCCGCCGTAGCGTACGAAACCGTGCAATACGCCATCCAGAACAACTGCGATGTGGCCATCATTGACACCGCAGGCCGCCTGCACACCAAGATCAACCTGATGAAGGAGCTGGGCAAAATCAAAAGCTCCATCACCAAACGCATGGACGGCGCTCCGCACGAGGTTTTGCTCGTACTCGATGCCACCACCGGTCAAAATGCCATTGAGCAGGCCAAGCATTTCACCCAGGCAACGGAGGTCACTGCGCTGGCACTCACCAAGTTGGACGGCACGGCCAAAGGCGGCGTAGCCATCGGCATCTCCGATCAGTTCAAAATTCCCATCAAATACATCGGCGTAGGCGAGGCCATTGATAAATTGCAGATTTTCAACAAACGCGCCTTTGTGGATTCCCTCTTTGAAAAGTAAACACAGCAATCATTTTGCTAAAAAGCCGTTCATTCGGCGGAAAGTTATATCTTCGCAAAGTGAATGTGGCTGCCTGAGTCTTTGTTTGCAAATACTCGCAGCCTCCGCTAAAAACAACGCTTATGTTTGGCAACAGTAAAAAAGATACCGGTAAGCCGGGCGCTCCCGGCACTGCGCCCTCCAATTCGCTCAACAGCCTCACGCAAGGCGCCGTAGTAGAGGGTACCGTTAAAGCCGACAGCGACATCCGCGTGGACGGTAAGATAAAAGGCAAATTGCACTGCGCCGCCAAAGTCATCATTGGGCCAAGCGGACATATTGAAGGAGAAATCCGTTGCAAAAATGCCGTCATCGAGGGCAAATTCATCGGCAATATTGACGTAGAAGAACTGCTCAATGTGCGCGAAACCGCCCATATAGACGGCGAGGTCAATGTGGGCAAGCTGATTGTACAATCGGGGGCCACCTTCAATGTCACCTGCAACATGGGCGGCGTCAAAAAATCGGATCAGGGCGCTGCCGGTTCCAGCAAAGCCAATACTGCCCATGCCTCCGCAGGAAAACCACAGCAAGCCTGAGCCGGAAAAGCCCGATGAGCAACGTGCTTCCCGCGCCCGCAACTACATGAAGTATTCGGGCATGGCCTTCCAAATGGGCGGCATCATCCTCTTCGGCGTTTGGGTGGGCAAAAAATTGGATGAGCGCTTTTCCACCTCTACACCTTGGTTCACCGTCGGGTTGGCGCTTTTTTCCGTCTTTGCTGCTTTGTATATTGTTCTAAAAGATTTTATGAAAACGCCCTCATGACGCACCGATCCTTTCTCCTTCAATTGACATTGCTTACAGCCGCCTCCGCCGCAGGATTGTGGCTGATGCTGGGAATGCCGCAGTTGGCCGGTTTTGAGTGGTTCGGCTGGGGCTGTCTGATATTTTTTGTACTGCTCACCATCGCCATGTTTTATGCCGGTCACAGTGCGGCCCGCAGCAGCAACAAAAACGATTTCACCAATGCGGCAATGGGTTTTTCCGGGGGCAAAATTTTTCTATCGGCCATCATCATCCTGATGTATGTAGAGTTGGCCGCCCCGACTTCTAAATTCTTTATCCTGCCGTTTTTTGCGCTGTACATTATATACACTGTCTTTGAGGTATATTTCATGTCGAAACTCGGCAGAATGAAGCCATAAGTAGTGGGGCAAAAATAAAGTGTTCATTTTCTTTAGGCCATAATTTATTTTCATCGAATCCATCCTGAATCATGGAACACGGACCATACAAAGCCATCGTCAACGGAGCGTTTGAATACGAAGACCTCTCTCCGGCTCAATTAGATGCCGCTTCTTCCGGCAAAGGAAAACACCATATCCTGAACGGGCCGGTTTCGCTTCATGCAGAAATTTTGGAGACGGATTTTTTCCAAAAACGCTACGTCATCAAGGTCAACGGCAATGTTTACGAAGTGAGGTTGCAGGATGCTATGGACCAGTTGGTCAACCGTCTGGGGCTTTCTATTAAAACGACGCATCGGGTCAAAGACATCAAAGCGCCCATGCCCGGCCTCGTGCGCCGCATAGAAGTATCGCCCGGCCAGGAAATCAAAGAGGGCGACCCCATCCTGATTCTGGAAGCCATGAAAATGGAAAACGTGCTCAAGTCTCCCGGCGAAGGGCGCATTGCTAAAGTGCTGGTTTCGGAAGGCGCGCCGGTAGAAAAAGGCCAGGTTTTGATAGAGGTGGAATAGTGCTGGCTACCTTATCAAAGTAGCATAGCCCTTGATTTCAAAAGGCTCGCCGCGCGGCCCCCAAAATCGCACATACACCACATACACGCCGGGCGGTGAATCTTGGCCCGTGTTGAATTTTCGGCCGTTCCAACCCTCATTCGGACTGTCGGTTTCAAAAACCATTTCGCCCCAGCGATTCCAAATACTCATATTGAAAGCCCGCGCCCCCTCCATGATGCCCACGCCTTTGTAGGTGTCGTTCAGGCCGTCGGCATTGGGCGTGAAGGCATTCGGCAGGTGAAAGCGCACTTCGGGCCTTATATCCACTATTTGCGTGGCGGTGTCGCGGCAGCCGCTGGGGTGTGTCACCACTTGTGTCACGACAAACATACCCGTGTCTCGATATACATGGCTGGGATTGCTCAAAATAGAGTTGGCGCCGTTGCCGAAATCCCAAAACCAGCGATTGGCGCCTTCCGACCGGTCGGAAAAAATGACGGTATTGTTGATGCTCGTGGGGTCATCCGGCGTGTATTCAAACCCGGCCACAGGCGAGGGCAGCACCCGTATCAGGCTGTTGAAAACAGTATCCGTTTGGCAGCCAATGGGCGAAATGATGCGCACGGAAACGGTGTAAACGCCTGTTTCTGTGTAGGTATGAGTGGGGCTGATGGCCGTGCCGGTAGCGCCGTCGCCAAACTCCCACAAGATGTCATAGGTCTCGTCAATGGGAAAAGAGAGGTTGTCAAAAAATATCTCTGCGGGGCGGCAACCGGTAAACGAACTGGGCGCAATGACGATGAGCGAAGGCACCGGGAAATAAGGCACCACTTTGGTAATGCTGGCCTGACAACCGTTGACATCCGTGACGGTGAGGGTGACGGGAATATTGCCGGGTATGCGGTAGGTATGGGCGGGGTTGCGGGCAGAACTTCTTTGGCCGTCGCCGAACTGCCAATCCCAGGCTACAATATTGCCGCTCCCCGACATGGATAAGTCTGTAAATTGCACAGGCCCGGCTACGCAGGTGTCGTAGGCAAAGGAGAAATCGGCACTGATGCTGGGGAATACATTGATGGTCACTCTGGCGGTGTCTCCGCAGTTGGTGCCCGGATTGAGAAACAACTCGCCGGTGTAGCGCCCCGGCCCCGGAAAATTGATGGTGGGGTTCCAGCTATTGGAGGTGACGGTATTGCCTGAAATATTAAACCTCCATAAAAAATTGGTCACAAAAGCCTGCTGGAAGCTCGTATTGACAATGGTAACGGCGGTATCTCCGCAGGCATTGATGAAGTAAGACTGCCCGTCGGCTATGGAATCGGACTGAATCTGGGCCACCACCGTAGGGTCGCAGCGCGCCACATTGAACTGAAAATCTCGAAATACCGTGCTCAGCAGCACGCCGTTGCGATACTCCAGCACCTGCACCCCCACCACATACTGCCCCAAATTGACGGGCGTTCCCGAAATCAGGCCCGTTTGAGAGTCAATGGTCACTACGGGGTTTCCGGCCATTGGGGCGGTTGGCGTATAAGTAGGAACAATAAATGATACCGGATTATAAGGCGGCGGGCAGCCCGGATTGGGATAGGCGCCGGCGCAGGTCTGGTAGGCCGGGGAGGTCAATAAGTTGCCTCCGCCCAGCAGCGGCGCCGAAAAACGATACACCAAGCTGTCGCCATCTGCGTCGGTAGCGGCATGGTCGTAATTCAATGGCAGCCCCCCGCAAATCACCGTAGGGGGAAATGTGTTGAAGGTCGGGCTGTTGTTGCAGAGTTGTTGGGCCGCCGAGGTGATTTCGACAGTATAGGTGGCGCCCACAGTTGAGGGGGCAAAGATATTATTGATGGTTTCGTTGCGGCAGCAGCGCTGATAAGTGATGTGGTAGCTGTCGGTAGTGGAAACAGGCAAACTTAAATTGAAGACATACTCGGCCTCCTGCACGCAGACATTGGGCGGAATGAGACAGGGATACGAGGGCGCCGTCACCTGACGAACACTCCCCAAGGGTACGTCAACCCTTCTGAAGGGCGCGCCTTGCGATTGGCCCGAACAGTTGCCTCCAGGGCAACGATACACTCCAACGAATGCTGTGGGGTCGAAATTGGCGCAATCCGTGCAGTTGCAATCCCGGTACATTTTGAGCGTAAACTCATAATTGCCGGGGCTGATACAACGGTAAGTCATCACGCCGCCGATGATGTGGCGGGCATTTCCTGTGGTGGTCAGGAAAAATAATACGAATGCCGCGATGGCGAATTTTCCGATAGTACGCATGTTTCGATAGCCGGGTGTGTGAATGAGTAAAATATCGTTTGCGCTGTCTATGTTCATCTTGCTGAACGAAAAGACCGCCTAACATCTTATCGAGGTGAAGCGACTGCCCCCGAAAGAAAAGGATTTTATCTCAGCAAGGCTACTTTTTCTTCTGATTCGCCTTGTGAATGACAGAAAAGCGACTCCCTGGCTATTTTTTGGGCGCCCTTTTGCTGCGATGTTTGAGCAACCACGGCAACAAATCCGGCTCGGCAAAGGCATTGTCCCAGCTATTGTGGTTCACGCCAGGATACTCCGAGTAGCGCACCTGACCGCCGGCTTGTTGTGCCGCTTCCACCATTTTTCTCGACAGGCGCACCGGCACCACTGCATCGGCATCGCCGTGAAACACCCACAGCGGCGTGTTCCGGGCATACAAGGATACGGTCAAGGCATTGCCGCCGCCACAAATCGGGAAGGCCGCCGCAAATCGCGAAGGCATCCGCGACAACAGCTCAAACGTGCCCATACCGCCCATCGAAAGGCCGCCCACATACATCCGCGAGGCATCCGTTTTGGTGTCGTTCATCAGCATGTCCACCAATTCCATGACTAAGCGCATGGGTTTTCCCGGCGTCTCAAACAAGGGGAACGCCCAGTCTATCCGCTCCGGATCGCGCTCCACTCTGGCCCAATACAGGTCTTTGGGGCATTGCGGGAACACTACAATGGCAGGGTATTTGGCCCTGACTTCAGGTTTCAGAAACATTTTGGCGCCGTGTACCAATTGCATTTCGTTGTCATTGCCCCGCTCGCCCGCGCCATGCAAGACCAATATCAGCGGGTACGACTTGCCGGCGGCATATCCTTCGGGAAAAAGGATTCGGTAGGGCAGCGAATCGCCGTCTGCATTGATGTACAGCCGACGCTCATAAGCGCTCAGGTCCTGCGCGCTCAGCAGGTTGAAAGAGAAAAAGAATAAGAAAAACAGTACGATGTATCTCATGGCAGTATTATTTACTCATTAAGTCAAAACGATCCACCTCCTCCAGCGTATCCGGGTCGAGGACTTCCACCTGAATTTTTTTGCCTTTCACATGAAAGAACACCAGCGCATGGCGGGTGGTGAACCCGCTGACGTAGGGCGTCCAGGGCGTTTGTTCCTGCGCATAGTACGGCGCGCCCGCTGCCCCGTTGTTGATTTGATAAATGGTGCGCGAGAGTGTAATTTTGGCAGGCTCATATTTTTCAGGATAGATGACCGTTTCCGGTGTGAGGCGCAGTCGGTTGTAGTTGTGTTCGTCGCCGGTGAGAATGGCGCGCACCTTTTTGCTTTTATTCACCAATAAATCCAGCATTTGGTCGCGGCGTTCAATGATGCCTTTTTCCATCGGCTTTCCGGCTACATACGGGCGCATGGCATTGTTGCCGCGGTACCACATATCGTCGCTCACATGGCCGCCGTTGGGAAAAAAGGGCGTGTGGGTGGTGACGAAAATATGGTCAACGGCCTTATTGCGCTCCAAATCTGCAACGGTTTTTTCCAACCATTTCAACTGCATGTCCATGATGTACCCGTGCATGCCGCCGCTGGTGTGGGGCAGTCGGGCCGTTGTGGGTGCGTACCAATAGTCAGAATTGAGCACTATGACAGCCACATTGTCGTAGGTGTAGAAATAGACGTTCTCTTTGTACGAAGGGAAGTCCGTCTGTGAAGGGTTGGGATCGTAAGGAGCGCCGTCTTCGCTGTCGGGGCCGTTGAGCGGGTTGACGAAATTGGCGGCAAAAACAGCCTCTGCGGATTCGGTTTCGTAAGGAAATCTATCTATCAGAAAAGCAATCGAATCCGTAGGCGTTTTGTGAACAAAGCGATGTACGAGCGCCTCGTGGTTGCCCATGCCCGCGTATATGGGCACGTAGTGTGTAAAAGGCTGCACGGCGCGTTTCCAGTTGGCGTATTGCAGGTGCATGTTGTCGGTGTTGTTGAGATAGCCGTTTACCAAATCGCCGGTAAACTGCATAAACCGGGCCTGCTTCATTTGCCCCAGCGCCATGATTTTTTTCATAATGTAATGGTTGGCGCCCCATACATTGCGCTCGCCGCCGCCCTGCCCCGCCCGCGAATCGCTGGCATAAGTAAAGCTAAAAGCAGTGCGGCTGCCGGGTCTCGGCGCGGTGCGAAACGAGAAGTGCTGCCGGCCGTCGCCATAGCGCAGGGTGTATTTGTATTCCGTGGCAGGGGCCAGACCGCTGAGGGCAATCTCATGTACGGTACAGGCTGCCGTGTCGCGAAAAATGCGCCCGCCGGCTTCCACTTCTACCACTAAAGGCATATTGGTTGTGAAAGAAATAACCGCGCCCTGCTCGCTGAGGATATTGACAAATGGCCCTTCCACGATGGTCGGCGCCACCTCAAACGGGCCTTTGCCCCTGAACTCCACAATGCCATCGTAAAACATCTGGCCGGTATCGTCGGTCACGCGATAGCCCACTACGCCGCGCTCGTTTTTCTGCCAGCCTACCATATCATAGCTGCCAGACATACCGATGATGCGAATAGCAGCCTTGCCGTTGACGATGTTGACCGGTGCGCGAAAGTAAACGGGGTGAGGGTGCCGGGCATCGCCATGCGGGATGAAGCCGTAGTATAATTTGCCGTTGAAGCCCGCCCCGAAGTCGAACGCGATGCCGGTATCGGTGCCCTGCGGCTGCCCCATCATGCGCTGAACAGAATAGGAAGGATGAGCCAGGTCTTCCAATATCCTCATGCCGTTGTACTCGATAAAGGCCCGTCCGTTGCTGAAACTGATGTTGGAATGTGCGCGAAAAGCGCTGGTGTCGGGCTGGGAATGTACCGTAACGGCCCACAAAAGCATTGCGGCCAGTGCAAAAGTGTGTGTTCCTCTCATGGTATGTGCAGAAATTGATGAGAGGCCAAAGATAGACAAAAGCAGGTGAATATCCTATCTCAGCCCCCGCTCCTGTAGCTTTTTGCGATAGCGGTCCACATTGACCAAGTGCTGGGAATAGGTCTCTGCAAAGGCGTGCAAGCCCGATTCGTCGCCTACTGCGCAAAAGAAAATGTAGTTGTGCTTTTGGTGGTTCAGCACCGCGTCTATGCCCGAAATAGAAGCCATGCCGATGGGGCCGGGCGGAAGGCCGGCATACATATAAGTATTGTAGGGCGAGTCGAATTTGGTGTGATATTCTGTCACGCGTTTGGTCTCAAAATCGCGGGTGGCGAACACGCAGGTAGGATCGGCCTGCAATGGCATGTTGATCTTCAGGCGATTGAGATAGGCGCCGGCGATGGTGGGCTTCTCCGAACGCTGCAAAGTCTCCCGGTCAACAATGGAGGCCAGCGTATAAACCTCCTCCGGCGTCATGTCGAGTCGGCGGGCTTTTTCGAGGCGGTTCTCTTTGTCCCAAAAAGCTTTGTGTTCTTTCACCATGCGCTCCGTGAACTGCTCCGGCGTGCTGTTCCAATACACCTGATAGGTATTGGGAATAAACAGACTCATAAAGGTTTCGGGCGTGTATCCGATGGATTGCAGGTATTCGGGGTCGGAAAACAGGACATAAATCTGCGCGGAATCCGGCTCTATGAAGCGGGCTATTTTGGCGGCCACGTTTTCGGGCAGGCGTTCATTGGTCAGCACCACGTTCACAGGGGCCTGTTCGCCGCTGCGCAGGTGCCGCACCATTTGTATCAGCGACATGCCCGGCGCGAGTTTGTACCTGCCGGCGCGCATGGGGTCGCGTTTGTACTTCATTTGCTCGGCAATGACGCGAAAAGCAGCCGCATCGCGGATGAAGCCCTTGGCGAGCAATGAGTCGGTCACCTGATCGAAATTGGCGCCGGTGGGCACCAGCAGGTGGTAGTCGTCCAGACCGCGGGGAACGGCCGTTTTGGCCACATATCGCCAGTAAACAAAGGCCGCCACGCCGCCCGCGAGGAGCAGCAACAGCAAGAGGGAACGTAAGAGGGAACGCTGCATGGTGTTTTAGTAGGCTTCTTTTTCGTTGGGAAATGATTGTGATTTGACGTCTTCGATGTACTGCTCGGTAGCGCCCCGGATGAGGTCGTACAGTTCCAGATAACGGCGCAGAAAACGCGGCTGAAAATCTTTGGTGATGCCGAGCATGTCTTGCGTGACGAGTACCTGCCCGTCTGCGCTGGGTCCGCCGCCGATGCCGATGGTGGGAATGATGAGTTCTTCAGACACTCTGCGGGTGAGTTGAGCGGGTATTTTTTCCAAAACAATGGCAAAGCAGCCCAATTCCTGTAGCAACTTGGCATCCGACAACAGCTTTTCGGCCTCAGCTTCCTCTTTGGCGCGCACGGTGTAAGTGCCGAATTTGTAAATAGATTGCGGCGTGAGGCCCAGGTGCCCCATCACCGGAACGCCCGCCGAGAGGATACGCGCTACGGATTCGGCAATTTCCTCCCCGCCCTCCAATTTCACGGCATGAGCGCCGGCTTCTTTCATAATGCGGATGGTGGATTTGAGCGCCACAGTAGAGTTGCCCTGATACGAACCGAAAGGCAGGTCCACCACTACCAGAGAGCGCTTGACGGCCCGCACCACCGAGGCGGCGTGGTAGATCATTTGGTCGAGTGTGATGGGCAGGGTGGTTTCGTGGCCCGCCATGACATTGGAGGCGGAGTCGCCTACCAACAGGATGTCGGTGCCGGCTTCGTCGAGGATGCGCGCCATGGAGTAGTCGTAGGCGGTGAGCATGGCAATTTTTTCGCCGCGCGCCTTCATGGCCTGCAAGACGTGGGTCGTCACCCTTTTGACTTCTTTGTGTACGGACATGGCCTGTTCCGCATGTTTGGTGAAGCGGCAAAGGTAGTTAAAACGATTGAATGAAATGCTCCAGGTCTTGTTCTTCCTGCAAGCCCAGACGCTTTCTCAGGCGGGTGCGCCCTTTCTTGACGGATGCCTCGGAGACGCCCAGAATAGTAGCTATCTCGTGACGGGTGAAATTGAGCTTGTACAATAAAAACAAGCGTTCCTCTGCATTGGTAATATCGGAATAATGAGTGCGCAAACGATGGATGAAGCCCGGATAAGAGCGTTCAAAAGAGCGTTTGAAGGCCGTCCAGTCCTTCTCTGTGAGGATGTGTATATCGTACAGCGCAACAGATTCAGGAGTGTCCGATTCGGCGGTATCCCCTTCTGGTTCAGCGGATTCAGTAGGGCGCTCCTGATTTTGCTCTAATTCCATCAGGCGGGTGTTTTTGGCTAACAACAACTGAGCGAACTCCTCCAATTGCTGCCGGTTTTGAGCCAGTTCTGCCTGCAATCTGCGGGCCTTTTCTCTTCGGAAATACAGCCATAAACCGATGGCCGAAATAGTAACTCCCCAGAGTGCCAGCGCCATGTTGCGCCGCGCCACTTCAATTTGTTGGCGGGCTTTGAGCAGTTGGTTTTCCCGTTCTTTTTCTTCGGTTTCATATTCGATTTTCAACTGCTGGATGGTGTTGTTTTTTTCTTCATTGATGACGGAGTCGCGCAGTATTTTGAAGGTTTTGTAAAGCTGCAACGCCTCTGCAATATTGCCGGTGCTTTCTTCGGACATAGACAACAATTGTACCGCTCTGGCGTGGATATGCACATACCCCAGACTGTCGCAGCCGGCGGCGGCTTCCTTCAGATATTTTTTTGCGGCTTCGTAATGGCCCAGATTTCTGTGACAGTCGCCGATGTTGAGCAACAAGCCAGGCAGTTGGTCCAAATACCCGGAAGCTTTCATCAACAACAAGGCCGAATCGAGCAAGGGCAGCGCCTTAGCCCAGTCTCCGGCGCCGCTGTAGGTGAAGGCCATTTGGTTGTAAGCTGCACAGCGTTCAATCAGCGAGCCGTAGTTTTTTAAGATTTCAAAGCCTTTTTGTGCCGTAGCCATTTGTTTTTCCGGTATTTCGGCCAAACCGTAAAACGAAGACAATGTAGAATACGCCCTGCCGATGCGGGTGGAATCGCCGCTGCGAATGAAGGCAGCCAGCGCATCTTCACCCAGTTCTATGGCTTTGGGAAACTCCCGGAGGCGCTCATGCACACAGGCCAGATCGAGTTGGGCATCGTAATAAGGGAACGAGTCTCCTTCCGCGGCGGCTATTTCCATGGCCTTTTGATAAAAAGTAATGGCGGCGGCGTAGTCACCAGCAGCAGTAGCGGAATCACCCTGATCGTTCAGTCTTTCTAAATAAGGTCGGTTGGCTTCCATCGCATCGTCATTTGTATTGCCGGAGATGCGCTCGGTAGCAGGATCGCAGGAAAAAAGAGACAAGAGGCAGGCAATGCCGAACAGGCTAAAAATGAAGACTTTGGAAGTTTCACTATAAATTTGTTGCATCTATCAGCGGTTTTTTGGCGCGGTGAAGATAGGTTTCCCGTCTTAAAAAACTTGATGGAATATTGAGCGCACTCAAAAAGTGTATTACAAATAAGCAACCTGAGATAAAATGGCGCACTGGAAGTCATTCCAAAAAACAGGAGCGAGCTTCATACCCCTCCCTATCGCCGCATCGCGTTTATCGCCATCTCAAATTGCCCTTTCACTTTTCATCACAGAATCCCTACCTTTGCGGCCTCTTTCATCACGCTATTCCAAGTTTCTATGAGTTCCAAGATGATACGTTCCGCTTTGGTATCCGTTTATTACAAAGACGGGCTGGAGCCGATACTCCGCGAATTGCACCGCCACGGCGTCACCCTGTACTCTACCGGCGGCACCCAACAGTTCATCGAATCGCTGGGCCTTTCGGCTACGGCCGTCGAAGACATCACCGGTTATCCATCCATCCTTGACGGGCGCGTCAAAACCCTGCACCCGGCGGTATTCGGGGGCATTTTGGCCCGCCGCGAACCGGAGCACCTCAATCAGTTGCAGCAATACAGCCTGCCCGAAATTGATCTGGTCATTGTGGACTTGTATCCCTTTGAGGAAACCGTAGCCGGCAGCGCATCCGAGCAGGACATCATTGAAAAAATAGACATCGGCGGCATTTCGCTCATTCGGGCGGCGGCCAAAAACTTCGGCGACGTAGCCGTTGTGGCCTCTCGACAAGAGTACGGCCTGTTTTTGGAAATGCTCCAATCCGGCAATGGCAGCCTCAGCCGCGATCAACGCCGCGAACTCGCCCGCCGCGCCTTCAAGGTATCGTCCAACTACGACATCGCCATTTTCAACTACTTCAATGAAGGTACCACCGACATCGCCTTCAAATACAGCATCCACCGCTCCGACATCCTCCGCTACGGCGAGAACCCGCACCAAAGCGGCGTATTCTTCGGAGATTTTGATCAGATTTTTGACAAAATTGCCGGCAAGGCCATCTCCTACAACAACTTGGTGGACATAGACGCAGCCGTGCAGATCATGCGCGAACTACGCAACACCGAACCCGCTTTTGCCATCCTCAAACACACCAATACCTGCGGCCTGGCCCTCCGCGACACCCTGCCCGAAGCCTGGCGCGCCGCCCTGGCCTGCGATCCGGTTTCTGCTTTCGGAGGTATTTTTATCTGCAATCGCCCGGTGGACCTTGAAACTGCCGGTGAAATCGACAAGCTGTTTTACGAGGTGCTCATTGCGCCCGGTTTCGATGAGGATGCCCTAGCGCTGCTACAAGCCAAAAAGAATCGCATTTTATTATTAATCAAAGACTTCTATGTGCGGCCCCGGAGTTTTCGCAGCTTACTCAACGGCGTGGTGGAACAAGACACCGACCTGCGCCAGGACACGGAAGACGACTATCAGACCGCTACGCTGCGGGCGCCTTCCGCCTCCGAGGTGAGCGACCTGCTCTTTGCCGGCACTGCCGTGAAACACCTCAAATCGAACGGCATTGCTTTGGTCAAAAACAAGCAACTCATCGGCATGGGATGCGGGCAGACTTCGCGCGTGGATGCCCTGCGACAGGCCATTGCCAAAGCCGCCGCTTTCGGTTTCGACCTCAAAGGCGCCGTCATGGCCTCCGATGCCTTTTTCCCTTTCCCCGATTGTGTGGAAATTGCACACGAGGCCGGCATTACGGCAGTGGTGCAGCCCGGCGGTTCGGTGAAAGATCAGGACAGCATAGACTTCTGCAATGCCCACAACATGGCGATGGTGCTGACGGGAGTGCGCCATTTTAAACATTAACATCCTCTTAAGTTACCGTCTGTTCGGCCTGCGTCTTATAAAACAAGCGTTCATAAATTTTGAGCAACTTAGTCATTGACATCGGCAACACCCGCACCAAAGCGGCCGTATTTCGGAACGACGAAATGACGGAGCGGCTGATGTGGGAACAATGCACGCGGGAAGAGATTTCCCGCGTGCTGGCCAACCATCGGGTAGAAAATGTCATCTTATCCGTAGTGGGGCCGCCGATGGAGGAAACTCTCCGGCATTGGCTGGTTGCTCAGGTTCGTTTTTTCGAGTTGACACCGGCCCTGCACCTGCCGTTCCGAAACTTGTACGGAACGCCCGCCACACTCGGTAAAGACCGGGTAGCCGCCGTTGCGGGGGCATTGGCCATGTTTCCGGGCCGTAACTGTTTGGTCATAGATGCCGGCACCTGCATCACTTATGACGTGCTGACGGCGGAGGGCGCGTATCTCGGAGGCAATATCTCGCCGGGTATAGCCATGAGATTCAAGGCATTACCAACTTTCACCGCCGCATTGCCATTGGTAGAGCGCGGTCCGATGCAAGATGCCGTGGGCAGCAGTACGGAAACCGCCATTCGCAACGGCGTACAATATGGGGTGCTGTGGGAAACGGAGGGCATGATAGCCGCCATGCAGCAGCGCTTGAACGACCTTAACGTAGTATTAACCGGCGGAGATGCGGATTTTTTTGTGAAAAATCTGAAAAGCCGCATCTTTGCGAACGCTAACTTAGTCCTGGAAGGGCTGAATAAAATTTTAAACTACAATGTTTGAAAATCTTAAAAGAGTTGTTTTGGGGGCTATCCTCTGTGTGCCGGCCTTTGCCTTGCTGAATGCACAAACCGCCGACATTGAGCCGAGAAGCAACTCGCCCTATTCCCGGTTTGGTCTTGGAGACATTGTCAATCCGCTTTTTGCAGCCCAAAGCGGCATGGGTGGTTTGAGCGCCGCATACCGCGACCCGTTTCACCTCAACATGGCCAATCCGGCGGCATTGGGCCACCTGATGGCTACCGATTTGGAAACCGGTTTTTTTGCCAAATACAGCAGTCTCAGCGACGGCAGCACTTCGGCAAGTTTGTGGAGCGGCAACCTGAATTATTTTGCATTGGGTATGCCCATCATCAATCCCATCAACCGGGCATTAGAGAAAAAATCAGACAAAATAGGCCTCGGCATGGGGTTTGTGCTGCAACCTTACTCCAATGTGGGGTACAATTTGGTCACTACGCAGGAACTCCCGGAAATAGGCGAGGCTGTTACGAGCTTCAAGGGCAGCGGCGGCGCCTACCGGCTGATGTGGGGCAATGGATTTCGTTACGGGCGCTTCTCGGCGGGTGTGAATCTGGGCTATTTGTTCGGCAAAATGTCTTTTGACCGCACCGTAGAGTTCAGCGATGTAGCCAACCAAGCGTACCTCACGCGCTATTTGGACGAACAGAGCGTATCGGGCTTTTTGTGGAATGCCGGCGCGCAGGTGTCCATTCCATTAGAAAAGAAACCGGAAGGAGTAGGCCGGTCCACCAAAGAAAAAAACCTGATTCTGGGCCTGTATGGCAACTCCTCCACCAACCTGAACACCAACAACAGCCGCTTTCACACCCGGTACAACCAAACTTACAATGACCGCGACACCATTCTGCTGGAAACGGATTCTATCAGAAAAGGAACATTGCCCGGCGAACTGGTCTTTGGAATCACCTACGATCAGTCGGACAAACTCAAGCTGGGCTTTGAATATGCCCTCGGCGGCTGGAGCGCGTATGCCAATCCGCTGCAAGGACAGACGCTCAGCAATACCCGTCGCATTTCGGCAGGTATAGAGTATGTGCCCGATATGTTTTCGTACAACAACTACTGGCAGCGCGTACGTTATCGCGGCGGCATTTACCATCGCACCGATCCGCGCTCCGTCAACGGCAAGCAACTCACAGAGTACGGAATTTCCGCAGGTTTGGGATTTCCTGTAATTTTGCCGCGCCAGCAAACTTCTTTTATCAACCTGACATTGGAAGGCGGGCGTTTCGGCGCCGGCTCGCCGCTGCGGGAAACATACATAAGAATGACGCTTGGTTTCACGTTAAACGATAATTCTTGGTTCTTTAAACGCAAATTCAATTAAAACTATGAAAATTCTGCGCAATCTGATTCTGGCTGGACTGTTGGCCGGCATTGTCAACGCTCCGCTCTTCGGCCAATGCGAAAACTGGAACAATTCGCCCAAGAAAGAGGATGCTGAAAATGCTCACGTCAACTATCGCCAATACCTCAAAGGTAAAGAGGTAGCCGATCTCGAAAAAATGGAGGAGGAGAACTTTAAAGTGGCTTTCGCCGAATGGCAAAAGGCTTACACACTGGCCCCCGCCGCCGATGGTCAACGCGCCAGCCATTATCAAGATGGACGCACCCTCTATCGCGCTATGTACAACAAGGCCACCGATGCGGCTAAACGCAAAGAATACGCCGACGTCATCATGCGCCTGTACGACGAGCAGATCAAATGCTACAAAAACGAGGGCTATTTGCTGGGCCGCAAAGGCTACGATATGTTTTACATGGAAGAGTATGGTCGCACCCAGGCCACTTTCGACGTGCTGAAAAGGTCGTTGGATTTGAGCGGCAACAACTCAGAATACATCGTTTTTGACCCCATCTCCGAAATGGTGGTGCAAAAATATCAGGCCGGCGAAATGAGCAAGGATGAAGCCCGGAACATCAACATCAGACTGATGGAAGTACTGGACCACAACATTGCCAACAATGCCCGCCTCAAAACTTATTACGAAACAATGAAAGCCCGCACGGAGATAACCTTCAGCGCCATAGAAGACGAAATTTTCGATTGCGCTTACTTCAAGGGCAAGCTCGTGCCGAAATACCGCGAGAACCCGGAAGACCACGAGGTCATCAAATACATCTACAACAAGCTCCGTCAGCAGGGTTGTGATGAAAACGAGGAAATCATGGTGGAACTGAAGGCCAAATACGGCACCATCGCTTCCGCCATCAACGACAGTCTCCGCCAGTCTTATTATGTTGACAACCCGGCCGTACACGCCAAAGACCTCTACGACAGCGGCGAGTATTCTAAAGCCATCGAAAAATACCGCGAAGCTGCCGAAAAGGAAACCGACAGCAGCAAAAAAGCAGAGTACTATCTGGCCATTGCTTCCATACAGTTCCGCAAACTTTCACAGTATTCGGCCGCCCGCGACTACGCACTGCGCGCAGCCCGCACACGCAGCGGTTGGGGACAGCCCTATATGCTCATCGGCGATATGTATGCTACCACAGCCCGCACTTGCGGCAACGATGGCTACACCCGCGGATTGGCCGTTTTGGCGGCCATTGACAAATACGCTCAGGCCCGCAACGTGGACTCCGGCGTAGCCGACGAAGCCGGCCGTCGCATAGGTCGTATCAGCGGCGCCAAGCCCACCGGCGAAGATGTTCACCTTCGCGGGAAAGCCGGCAAAACGGATGTTGTACCCTGCTGGATAGGCGAAACCGTGCGCCTCCCGAATTTGTAAAAGAACCACACAGCCCTGCCCGATAGAGCAGGACAGAAGAGGGGCAAGAGGCCGGCCAGACGATAACGGGTTTTTCCCGGCTCGTATGAACTGCTTCTTGCCCTTTCTCATTTTTAAACCAACTGTTTTTTCTCTAATCTTCCCAAAACACAAAAGCCATGCGTACCAAAAATTTTTTGTCCTTTGCCGCAGCCGTTATCCTGGCGTCTGTCATTGCCTGTTCGCCCAAAACGACGGCCCCGATAGTACAGGAAGAGGTAAAGCCTGTGCCGGCCACTCCTTTGCAGGATACCACGCTTAGTCCCTGCGCTAAATTTTCTGATGCCCCCAATAAGGAAGATGCAGAAACCAATTATGTGTTGTATAGAGACTTTCTCAAAGCCAGCGACTGGAATCAGGCCTTCGATTATTGGAAAAAGGTGTTTGCCGTAGCCCCTGCTGCCGATGGGAAACGCAATACCATATTTGCCGATGGCGTGCGCTTTTACGAACACTTCATGGCTCAAACACAGGATTCGCTCCAAAAAGAGCAGTATATAGACCGCATATTTCAACTGTACAGCGGCATTGACAGTTGCTACCACGAAGGAGGCTACGCCAACGGGCGAAAGGGTTTTGATTTATTTTACAAATACCCGCATCGCGCTACCAAAGAAGAAACTTTTCAAACGCTGCTGACTTCGGCCCAAAAGGACAACGGCATGATGCGGGACTTCATCATCAACCCCTTCACTGCATTGCTGGTAGAACTGCACGAGGCACAAAAAATAAGCGATGCCGACGCCAAAAAATACGAGCAGATGATCCGCGCTTCATTAGCCAAAGGATTGTCTGAATGTAAAGGCAAAGATTGCGACCGATGGAAGATTGTGGAAGAGTACGCCCCCCTGCGATTGGAATATTTTGAAACTGTGAAAAACTTTTACGACTGCGCCTACTACAAGGCCAAGTATTATAAGGAATTTGAGGCTGCGCCCAATGACTGCGATGTGATCCGCAATGTGTACAGCTACCTGCGCTGGGCCGGGTGTGCCGACGATGACACACAGGTAGTAGCAGTAGTGCGCAAAGGCAACGAATTGTGCGTGGAGCGCGAAAGAGGCCCCGCAGCAGTTGCCTATGAATGCCTGCGCAACGCCGATTATCGCTGTGCCATTGACGGCCTGAACAAAGCCGCTGCCGAAACCAATGACCCGGTGCAGAAAAGCGCCTATTTGCTCACTGTGGGCAAAATTTACTATGCGCACCTCAAAAACTTCCCGAAGGCTCGCCAATCTTTCCAACAGGCCGCCGATGCACGCTCCAACTGGGGAGAACCCTACATCTGGATCGGGCGGCTCTATGCCTCCAGCGGCCCATTGTGCGGCCCGGGCCGGGGCTGGGACAGCCAGATAGTGGTGTGGCCAGCCATAGATATGTGGAACAAGGCCAAGCGCATTGACCCGTCCACCGCATCAGAAGCCAACAAATTCATCGGCCAGTATGAGCAGTACATGCCCGACCGCGCTGAAGTTTTCTCCCGCCTGCTCAAAGAGGGAGACTCTTTCTTCGTAGGCTGCTGGATACAGGAGCGCACTACGGTGAGGGCGGCTAAGCAGTAGTTTTTAATATTCTATCCTGCCGGCAGAGGTTGGGCGACGGCTCTGGAGGGAGCGCGCTCAACCTCTGTTTTTTTATGGCATCATTTTCCCTTTTTCCGTACCTTTGCCCGCGCCAAAAAAGAACCAAATATGTTTTTTGAACTATCCGAAGAACACTTGGCCGTACAGGCCGCCGCACGCGACTTTGCCCAAAACGTCCTCAAGCCGGGCGTCATTGAGCGCGACAGCAAAATGCAGTATCCTTATGAGGAAATCCGCCAGATGGGCGAACTCGGCTTTCTCGGTATGATGGTGTCTCCCCAATACGGCGGCGGTGGCATGGATACGCTTTCCTACGTCCTTGCAATGGAAGAAATTTCCAAAGTGGACAATTCCTGCTCCGTCATCATGTCGGTCAACAACTCCTTAGTCTGTTGGGGCATTGAGACCTTTGGCACAGAGGAACAAAAAGCCAAATACCTGCCCCTGCTCGCTGCGGGCCAATGGATCGGCGCTTTCTGCCTCAGCGAACCCGAAGCCGGCAGCGATGCCACCAGTCAGCGCACCACCGCTGTGGATATGGGCGACCACTACCTGTTGAACGGCACCAAAAACTGGATCACCAATGGCGGCAGCTCCAAACTGCACATCGTAATAGCCCAAACGCACCCTGAAAAAGGTCACCGGGGCATCAACGCTTTGTTGGTAGAAACCGATCAGCCGGGCGTAGTGATAGGCGCCAAAGAAGACAAACTCGGCATCCGCTCTTCCGATACCCACTCCATTATGTACAACGATGTGAAAGTGCCCAAAAGCAATCGCATCGGCGAAGATGGATTTGGGTTCAAATTTGCTATGAAAACTTTGTCCGGCGGACGCATAGGCATTGCATCGCAGGCATTGGGCATAGCAGGCGGCGCGTTTGAACTGGCCACGGCGTACTCCAAAGAGCGTCAGGCATTCGGCAAGCCCATCAGTCAGCACCAGGCCATCGCTTTCAAATTGGCCGATATGGCCACCGAAATTGAGGCCGCCAAGCTGATGGTTTATCGCGCGGCATGGCTCAAAGACAAAAAAATGGACTACACCGCTGCCGGGGCTATGGCCAAACTCTACGCTTCGGAAGTAGCCATGCGCCATACGGTGGAGGCGGTACAAATTCACGGCGGGTATGGCTTTGTGAAAGAATACCATGTAGAGCGCCTCATGCGCGATGCCAAGATTACGCAAATTTACGAGGGTACTTCTGAGGTGCAGCGCATCGTCATTGCCCGCAATGTGCTGGACGGCAATTTGTATCTGCCCATTACCGGAGCGTAGGCTTTTATTTTACTCGTTTCCTGCTACCACTATTGCAATCTCTCCGCGTACTTTGCTCGCGTCGCTGAAGTATGCGCGGAGTTCATCGAGGCTGCCCCGATGCAGTTCCTCGTGCAGTTTGCTCAGTTCGCGCGCCACGCAGGCACGGCGTTCGGGGCCGCACACGGCCATAAGTTCTTCGATGCAGCGCAAAAGCCGGTGCGGAGATTCGTACAAAACAAAGGTATTGGGCAGGGTGGCCAAGTATTTCAGTCTTGTTTGCCGGCCCTTTTTGTGAGGTAAAAAGCCCTCGTAGTGAAACCGGTCGCAGGGCAACCCCGAAGCTACCAAAGCCGGAACAAACGCCGTGGCGCCCGGCAGGCATTCCACTTGAACCCCGCCTTGCACACAAGCCCGAATGAGCAAAAAACCTGGGTCGGAGATGCCCGGCGTACCGGCATCGGAAACAAGTGCTATGCTGGCGCCCGTCTGGAGTTGGGCCACAATGCCCTGCGTGACGCCGTGCTCGTTGTGAGCGTGGAAAGCGCGCAGGGGCGTTTCGATGCCGTGTTTTTGAAACAATACTTTTGTGGTGCGCGTATCTTCGGCCAGTACCAAATCAGCCTCCTTGAGAATGCGAATGGCCCGGAGCGTAATGTCCTCCAGATTGCCGATGGGTGTGGGAACAACGTGCAGCATGTGGGTTAAATCTTGATGAACCGAAGTGATAAGAAGTGCATTTTCATCCGGGGGATGATGCTGCCGGCTACAAGGTATTTCATGGTTTTCGATTGGAATGAACCCTGTCTAAAATGGCCGAAACGACGATATACGCCAGAATAATGGGCAAGAGCGCTGCCGACTGAAGCCAAACGAGCAGGCCGACTGACGCTGCCGCAAAAATAATCCTTATCTCATTGCCCTTCCATTGAAACGCTTTGAATTTGAGGCTGAACATGGGCAATTCGGCATTCATCAGCCAGGACAAAGCTACAATGGCTGCATAAATAAATTCCTTTCTGCCCAACGCTGCCCCCCATCCTAATGCGTCTGTATGAACAGCCAACAGCCAGCCCAGCACGAAGATGGTAGCTGCGGGCGTGGGCAAACCGATGAAATGCTCGGTTTGGCGGGTGTCCAAATTGAAGCGTCCGAGGCGCAAAACAGCAAATAAGGTGAGTACAAAGCCCGGCGCAGCCTCCCATGAGAATCCATCGGTTTGCGTGCCGCCGAGCAGGTAGAAAAAAACCGCGCCGGGCACGAGTCCGAAAGATACGGCATCGGCCAGGGAATCCAATTGAGCGCCAAGCGGAGAGTGGACATGCAGCAGGCGTGCCAGCGCTCCGTCTAAGAAATCGGCAAGGGCAGCAGCAGCCGTAAATGCCGCTACAGCATAGACATCGCCGCGAAAAACGGCGGTAAGCGCCATACAACCGAAGAACAGGTTGAGCAGCGTAATTGCGTTGGGAAGATGTTTTTTCATGGCCATTAGAGGACAAATGTCGCATTTTAGGTTTTTCTTAAAACTTTTACTTCATACAATTGCTAATTTTATCGTTTAAAGCAAAGAATAAAACCGATTCTGATGAGAAAACAAGTCCTCCTAAGGTCATTGCTCCTTATTTCTTCCTTTGTTTTCCAAATGGCCGTTTTGCAGGCTCAACCTGCCAACGACGAGTGTATCAATGCCATTGCACTAAACAATGTCAGTGGCTGGTGTTCTACCAACGGCCAGTTTACCACCGTGGGCGCCACGCCTTCTGTGCAGACCAATCCCAATTGCTTTCCCAACAACACTGCCTCCAATGATGTGTGGTTTTCGTTTGTGACGCAGGCCAATACAGTGAACATCAGTGTGGCCGGCACCACCACCATTAATGCAGGAGGCACCATTTCCAATCCTCAATTCGCGCTTTACTCCGGCACATGCGGCAATTTGACATTGGTGCAGTGCGCCTCGGATGCGATGAACGATCATATCATTCAAACCTTTGCCGGCGATCTGGTCATTGGCCAAATATACTACATCCGCGTCAGTGCCAGGTTTGCCTTCAGAGGCACCTTCAGGCTCTGTGTAAACAACTACAACGAGGTACCCAGCCCTTCCGGCGACTGCGGAACTGCCGTGGTTTTGTGCGACAAATCCTCCTTCACTGTTCCGAAAGTAGTAGGAACCGGCAGCCAAAACAATGAAATCGGCAACGTGGGCTGCAATGGCCCTTCCTGTGTCATCACCGAGAGTAGCTCTACCTGGTACAAATGGACCTGCCGCGATGCAGGCACGCTCACCTTCACCCTCACACCTCTCAACCCTGCCGACGACCTCGATTTTGTGGTGTATGAATTGCCCGGCGGTTTGGATAATTGCAACAACAAAAATCCCATTCGCTGTATGGCTTCGGGCGAAAACGTGAGTCAACCCATTGCTACCTGGCTGCCCTGTACCGGCGCCACCGGCTTGCGCAACGGCGAAACAGATACCAACGAAACCTGCGGGTGCCCATCGGGCAACAACAATTTCATTGCCCCCATCAATATGGTGGCAGGCAGGAGCTATGCCCTCGTTGTCAATAACTTCAGTAATTCCGGCGACGGCTTCACCGTGACCTTTGGCGGTACCGGCACCTTTTTGGGGCCGACGGCCGATTTCAGCATCAGCCCCCAGACGGTGTGTGTCGGGCAGCCAGTTACGCTCACCGACCAATCCACTTTCACAGGCGTCATCACCGACCGCACCTGGAGCTTCGGGCTGAATTCGACCCCGACCACCGCTACCGGAGCAGGGCCGCATACCGTCTCCTTCGACCGGCCGGGCATTAAGTCTGTCCTCCTCACCGTGCGAACCGACCGGGGGTGCCTTGTTTCTAAAGTTTTGACCGTCAATGTGGAATGCTGCCCGGATCACTTCACAAGCAATCAAAACATCACCGATGTACTCTGTGCGGGAGCTTCCACCGGCGCCATAGACGTGAGCATCGCGAGCAATTACCCGCCTTATACCTACACTTGGGGAGGAGGCCAGACATCGCAGGACATCAGCGGGCTGCCGGCGGGTAGCTATGCGCTCACCGTCACCGACCGGGCCACCTGTAGCCGGGAACTGAATTACATCGTTACCCAGCCGACGCCTGTCGAGACGGACACGATCATCACCATGCCCACCTGCAACGGAGGAGTTGACGGAGCCGCCACCCTACAGCCGAGGGGCGGGGTAGGGCCGTACCAATTCAACTGGCAAGGCACGGGCTTCAGCAGCAACAATACGCTGGCCAATATTCCTCGCGGCGATTATCCCGTCGTCATTCGGGATGCCAACAACTGCTTGTTGCCGCTCGTCATTCCGGTGCGGGAGCTGGAACTGATTCTCAATCCCACGGTGCAAGCCATTACGCAGCCTACCTGTACAGGCTTTTCTGATGGCTCCATTGTGGTGGACATTGCCAACGGACGAGGGCCGTTTCAGTACAATTGGGGAGCAGGTTTTGTGCCCGACAATTCGCTGCTCAATGTGGCCGCCGGCGTGTATAATGTGGAAGTGCGGGATGCCAACCTCTGTCTGGGTATTTTTCAATTTGATATGCAAGACCACCCGCCTTTAGCCCTCGGTTTCGATCCCACCAACACCCTCTGTTTTCAGGATGCCAACGGCAGTGCCGTGGTGACGCCTTCCGGCGGAGTAGGCAATTATACCTATGCCTGGCAAACAGGCTCTCTTACCAACACGGCCACCGGATTAAGTGCCGGAACCTACACCGTCACCGTTTTGGATGGCAACAACTGCCGCATTGAGGGCGCCGTCACCATCACCGAGCCGCCGCTGCTGCAACTCATTGTCACCGACAGCACCGGCCTGCTGTGCAGCTACGACACTACCGGCCGCATAGGAGTGATGGCCATTGGCGGTACCCCCGACTATGAATACAGCGTGGACGGCAACGTTTTCCAAATGGCGCCTGTGTTCAATTCCCTTCGGGGCGGCACTTACACTTTTACCGTAATGGATGCGCAGGGTTGTACGGCCACCGTTGCCGGAACCGTAAATGCTCCGCCGCCCATCGTCGTGGACGCCGGCCCCAATCAGATCATCGAATTGGGCTACACCGCCGATATCAGTGCTACGGTGAGCCAGAACAACCTGACCATTAGTTGGACGCCACCCATTTCATTAGACTGCCCTACTTGCCTGTCCAATACGGTGGCTCCCTTGCAAAACACCACTTATGTGCTTACCGCATTAGACCCCAACAATTGTATAGCCATAGATTCCGTCACCATCCTCGTTGTCAAAAACCGGCCAATTTACATTCCCAACGCCATCAGCCCCAACGACGACGGCATCAATGACGGCTTTACTTTGTACGCTGGTCCGGCAGCCCGGCAGATCAACCGCCTCCGCATTTTCGACCGCTGGGGAGAATTGATTTTCGACAAAAGCAACATCCCGCTCGGCGTCGAAAACCAGGGATGGGACGGCACCATCCGGGGGCGGCCTGCCAATGCCGGAGTGTATGTATTTATGGCCGAGGTGGGCTTTATTGACGATGTGAACGTGCTGTACGAGGGCGATGTGACCATCGTAAAATAAGGAACAAAGATTGTACCTTTGCAGCCTGATGAAGTCAATTACATTCATTATCATTGCTGCCATACTGTTGGCCGGCTGCCGGGAAGAAGCGCCCGAAACGCTGCCCGATGCGCTTTTGAGCAATCCCAACATGGAGCTGCTCGAAGAAGTGGAAATCCTGTACAGCGATTCCGCCGCGTTGAAAGTACGCGTGACCGGTCCGGTGATGCACTATTTTACAGAGGCCAATGACCCCCGACAGGAGTTTCCCTGCGGCGTGATTGTACATTTTCTGGATCGCGATCAACAGGTGGCCAGCATCCTGACGGCCAAATATGCCATTCGCCGCGAGAGCATCGGCACCATCATTGTGCGCGACAGCGTGGTGTGGCAAAGCGTGCGCAAGGAGCATCTCACTACGGACGAACTCACCTGGGACGAGCGCCGCCAAAAAGTGTTCACAGATCGCTTTGTCGTCGTCACCCGGCCCGGAGAAATCCTTTACGGGCGGGGCTTTGAGGCCAATCAAGACTTTAGCAACCTCACCATGAAAGCGGTGGAAGGCCGCGTGGTGGTGGATGAAGAAAAAAACGAAAACCAAGCCGAAAACAACTGATGGAACTCACACTGATTCTCATTTTTCTGGCCTTTTCGGCACTTTTTTCCGGCCTGGAGATTGCGTTCGTGACATCCAATAAACTCAAAGTAGAGCTGCGCAAAAAAAAAGGCGCCCATCGCAGCCAGATATTGGCCGGCTTTTATGAAAACCCCTCTGTTTTCATCGGCTCTATGCTGGTGGGCAACAACATTGTGATGGTGGGGCTGACTTATTTTGCCACCCAACTGCTCAATCCTTACCTTCAGCCATTTGTCGGCGACGGGTTCCTGCTCATGTTGGCCAATACCATTCTCATTACCATGGTGGTATTGATGTTCGGCGAATTCCTGCCCAAAACCATTTTCAGATTGTATGCCGACCAGATATTGTATCTGCTGGCATACCCCGTGCAGGTGTTGCTGTGGCTGTTGTCGCCGGTGGCCTGGTTGTTCAACAAACTGTCTTTACTCATCATCCGCTTGGTGATGCGTACGGAAACGGTAGTAAGCGATCCTGTTTTCACCCGCCTCGATCTGGAGCGATTCATTATGGAAAGCGGCAGCGATGCAGAAGGAGAGGTAGTGGATCGGGAAATGTTCGGCAATGCGCTCAATCTCAAAGAGGTACGAGTGCGCGATTGCATGGTGCCCCGCCCCGAAATTGAATGCATTGACATCAACGCCGGAGTGGAAGAATTGGAGCAATTGTTCCGTGAAACAAAACTCTCGCGCATTTTGGTCATTGAAGACGATGTGGACAATGTGCTGGGCTATGTGCATCATCAACAACTGCTGGAGCGGCCGTCCAATATTGACAAAATCCGCCTCGAAATCATTTTTGTGCCGGAGGTGATGCGCGTTTCCGATTTGCTGCACAAATTCATTACAGAGCGGGTCAATATCGTGTGTGTGGTGGACGAATTCGGCGGAGTGGCCGGTCTTATTACGCTGGAGGATATTTTGGAAGAAATTTTCGGCGAGATAGAAGACGAACACGATGAGGAAGAATACATCGAGCAGCAGATCAGCGAGACGGAATACCTCCTCTCCGGCCGCCTCGAAATTGATTATCTCAATGAAAAATTCCCCTCTTTGCATCTGCCGGAAGGCGAATACCACACATTATCCGGCTATTTGGTAATGACTACCGGCAGCATCCCTCAGCAGGGCGCCGAGATAGAACTCAACGGAACCCGCTTCATTTTGGAGCAGGTCAGCGAGACGAAAATAGAAACCGTGCGCATTTTGAAATAAGCACGGCCAAATAAAGCCAACACCATGCATCACAAAACCACCATCGAGCCGTTCCGCATCAAGGTTGTGGAACAAATACGGCTCAGTTCCGAAGAGGAGCGCCTCCAATACTTAGCAGACGCGCAATACAATCCTTTTCTGCTCAAATCAAATCAGGTCATCATTGACTTGCTCACCGACAGCGGCACTTCGGCCATGAGTTCCGAGCAATGGGCCGGCGTCATGCGCGGCGACGAAAGCTATGCCGGCGCAGTCAGTTGGCAGCGCCTCGAAAACGCCGTCAAAGACCTCACCGGCTACCCTTATGTGATGCCCACCCATCAGGGTCGCGCCGCCGAGCACCTCCTGTACAGTCGCATCGGCGGGCCGGGCAAGGTGTTTATTTCCAACACCCATTTCGATACCACCCGCGCCAATATTGAGTTTTCCGGCGCTACTGCCATAGACATTCCGATTGAAGAAGGCCGCCACCCCGACTGGGATCACCCCTTTAAAGGTAATATGGACACGGCTCGTTTGGAAGCGCTCATCGCCGAACATGGGGCTGCCAACATCGGCGCGGTAGTACTTACTGTTACCAACAACAGCGGCGGCGGTCAGCCTGTGAGCATGGCCAATGCACGTGCGGTGAGCGAAATTTGCCGCAGCCACGGCGTGCTTTTTATCCTCGATGCCTGCCGCGTGGCCGAAAACGCCTACTTCATTCGCCACCGCGAGGAAGACTATGCCGATAAATCTTACCGGCAGATAGCTCAGGAAATGTTTTCACTGGCCGACGGCTGCATTATGAGCGCTAAAAAAGACGCCTTGGTCAACATGGGCGGATTTTTGGCACTCAAAGACTTAGACCTGGCGGTACAATGCCGCACCGTGCTCATCATCACCGAGGGCTACAGTACTTACGGTGGCCTTTCGGGGCGCGACATGGAGGCCATTGCCATTGGTCTGGAGGAGGTTTTTGACGCTGATTATCTGCATTATCGCATCAAAAGCACGGGCTACCTTGGCGAAAAACTCCGCGAAATGGGCGTACCGCTGATATGGCCCATCGGTGGCCATGCCGTGTATGTGGATGCCAAAGCCTTTTACCCGCACATTCCGGTAGAACAGTTTCCGGGACAGTCTTTGGTGTGCGAGTTGTACCTCAAGGCAGGCATTCGTTCCTGCGAGATCGGTTCGGTCATGTTCGGCAAAACCGATGCCGATGGGCAGTTGGTACCGGCAGCGATGGAGTTGGTGCGATTGGCCATTCCGCGCCGGGTTTACACCCAAAGCCATATTGACTATGTGGTGGAGACCTTCCGGGAATTGATCACCGAAAAGGAAAAAGCGCCCGGCTATCGCATCGTGTATGAACCGCCGTTTTTGCGGCATTTCACGGCGCGGTTTGAGCCGGTGAAGGGATGAGACAACAACATTGTAATAAATACCGAAAGCAATGATGGATATCCTCGTCAGAAGAGCAACCCTCCATGATGTTGATGCTTTACAAGTAATTGGCAGACAGACTTTTGCCGAGACGTTTTCCTCTGGAAACAGCGAAGAAAATATGCGGCAGTATTTGGAGGAGAGCTTTTCTATAGAAAAACTGACGGCGGAGCTTTCGGATGAAAATGCCGAGTTCTATTTTGCCCTCATCAACAGTCGGGTAGTCGGGTATTTGAAACTGAATTTCGGAGCATCGCAGACTGAACTGAAAGACCACAAGGCAGTAGAAATTGAGCGCATCTATGTACTCCATGAGTTTCACGGTAAAAAAGTAGGTCAGGCGCTCTACGAAACCGCATTGCAAATATCTCGGCAAAAAAAGGCCGAATATGTGTGGCTGGGTGTTTGGGAGGAAAACCCCAGAGCCATTCATTTTTATAAAAAAAACGGTTTTGTTGAGTTTGACAAACATATCTTCAAATTGGGCGACGACGAGCAGACCGACATTATGATGAAACTGCAATTGACGTAATGTTTTAAGTAGCATGGCATGTCTTTGATGATCCAAACAGTTCACGGCGAGCAAATTGCGCCTTTTATTGACGACGTAGCCCGCCTGCGCATCGAGGTATTTCACGAGTTTCCCTACCTCTACGACGGCGATATGAGCTACGAACGGCGCTACCTGAAAACCTTCTCGCAGGCCAAAGACAGCTTGCTGGTACTGGCCCTGCACGAGGGCGAGGTGGTGGGCGCTTCCACCGGACTGCCGCTGGCACAGGAACCGCCCGACATGCAGGCGCCGTTTATCGAGCGGGGCTACGAGGTGGAGCGCGTGTTCTATTTCAGCGAGTCGGTGCTCAAAGCCGCGTACCGCGGGCAGGGCGCCGGACTGGCATTTTTCAGAGAGCGGGAGCAGTGGGCGCGCAATCTGGGCAGTTTTGATTTCCTGGCATTTTGTGCCGTGGTAAGGCCGGAGGAGCATCCGCTCAGGCCCGCCGGCCATGTTCCTTTGGATGCTTTTTGGCAACACCGGGGCTTTCAGCGCACCGACATGCTGTGCCGAATGTACTGGAAAGACCGCGACGAGCCGGCTGAGACGGAAAAACAACTGAGATTTTGGATCAAACCTCTTGATAAATAGCCGCTTATGGCACTGATGCACTTGGATTCCATCGCCGCAGATATCCATCTGGCATTCTGGAAAATAGAAGAGCCGGAGGAGTGGTTTTTGCAACAATTGGCCCTCTCTCCGCTCGAACAGGCCGAGCATGTCAAAATAGTCGCCGCCGGTCGTCGCATGGAATGGCTCGCTGCGCGGCATCTGGTACGAGTGCTGGCCTGGAATACCGGCGAGCCATACATTTTTCAAAAAGACGGCTACGGAAAACCCTACTTACTCAACTCCGGCAAACACATCTCCATCAGTCACTCGCACGGCGTGTGTGCCGCCATGATAGCGCCTCTGCCCTGCGGCATTGATGTGCAAAAAATAGTGGGCAAAATAGAACGCCTCGCGCCCCGCTTCCTGAACGAAACTGAAATGGCCTGCATCACAACCGACCATAAACTCCTGCACTTGCACCTGTTTTGGGGCGCCAAAGAATCGCTGTACAAAGCTTACGGTCGCAAGGAACTCGACTTCCGGGAACACATTCCCATAGCCCCATTTATACCAAACCCTGCCGGCGGAACATGCAGCGGCAGGGTTTGTAAAGATGACTTCGAGGCCGATTTCGATATTCGATATGCCGTATCGGAGGGCGACTTTGTGTGGGTGTACGCGGTGCAACGAATGGAAAAATTGGCGCGGTGAATCTCCGGAATGCCAGATTGGCTCATCAGTTCTCCTTCAGCTTATCCTTGAACACCTTCCTGAACTTCTGCACTTTCGGTGTGATGACAGCCGTGCAATACGGATTGCGGTCGCCCACCGTGTTGTAGTAATCCTGGTGGTAATCTTCCGCCTCGTAATAGGCTTTGAAGGGCGCAATTTCCGTCACGATGGGTTTGTCCCATAATTGTGTGGCCACCTTCTTTTTCGACTCCTGCGCAATGCGTTTTTGCTCTTCGCTGTGGTAAAAAATGACCGAGCGGTACTGCGGCCCCACATCGTTGCCCTGCCGGTTGAGGGTGGTAGGATCGTGTACATGCCAGAACACTTCGAGGATGTCGGCAAAACTGACGACTTTAGGGTCGAAAACAATCTGAATCACTTCTGCGTGTTCGGTTCGGCCGCTGCCCACCGCTTTGTAATTGGCGGTTTCAGCCGTGCCGCCCGAATAGCCGGAAGAGACGGAAAGCACCCCGGCGAGGTCTTGATAAACAGCCTCCACACACCAGAAACAGCCGCCGCCGAGCGTGGCGATTTCCGTGCCTTCCTTGGGCAATTGATCTTTGGGCATATCAGCGTTGGTTTTCATGGTTTGATTTTGTTGAGCCGTGCAAGCACACGCGAAAAGGCTAAGAAACAATACTAAAGAGCGCATGTTCACTGTGTTTTTTTTGAGTGAAAAATGAATCATTTCCCGACATAAGAGATGCGGTAAATGGCATCGGCATAATCATCAGATACCAGCATAGAGCCATCGGGCAACAGTTCAATGTCCACCGGGCGGCCCCAGACATCGTCTTTGGCGACATCCAACCAGCCCTCCGCGAACGGCTCGGCGCTGACCACTTTGCTACCGTCTAAGCGGAGCAACATCACGCGGTAGCCGACTTTTTTGCTGCGGTTCCAGGAGCCGTGCTCTGCCACAAAAATCTGGTTGCGATAGGCTTTGGGAAACTGCTTGCCGGTGTAAAACTCTATGCCCAACGGCGCCGTGTGCGCGCCCAACTTCTGAGCCGGCGGCGTGAAATCGAAGCAGGGCCGCAGCGCGCCGAATTCAGGATCGGGTGTATCCCCTTGATGGCAAAACGGGTAGCCGAAGTGCATGAAATCGCGGGGCGCATGGTTGACCTCGCAGGCCGGCATATCGTCGCCCATCCAGTCGCGGCCGTTGTCGGTAAACCAAAGCTCCTTTGTTTCGGGGTGCCAGGTGAAGCCCACCGTGTTGCGAATGCCGCGCTGTACGACCTCTAATCCCGTGCCGTCGGGGTTGATGCGGGTGATGGCAGCGTAAATTTCCTCCGGGCGATTGCAGATATTGCAGGGCGCGCCTACCGGCACATAGAGCTTGCCGTCGGGGCCAAAGGCGATGAATTTCCAGCCGTGATGGGTTTCGGTGGGGTACTTGTCATACACCACTACGGGGGCAGGCGGATTGTCCAAACGGTTTTCGATATCGTCGAAACGGAGGATGCGGCTCACCTCGGCCACATACAGACTGCCGTCGCGGAAGGCCACGCCGTTGGGCATTTTGAGACCTTTGGCAATGACGTGCATCACATCGGCATAGTAGTCGTTGTTGGTGTCGCGGAGGGCATACACGGAGCCTTTGTCGCGGGTGCTTACAAAAAGCGTGCCTTTGGGCGTCCATTCCAAAGAGCGGGCATTGGTCACATTTTCAGCATACACGTCTATCTGAAAGCCTTCGGGCAGTTTGATCTGGCTCAAAGGCAGTTCCGTAGCTTTCCGAAGTATCTGCGGCTTGGGCGGATTGATGTTTTTGCAGGCCGTCAACAATCCGGCGACAGCCATAAAGGCAAGGATGAAATGGATTTTCATGGCAGTGGTGCGTTGGTTTCAGGTTAAGAAAACTGCCGGGGGTGGGAGTTGGTTGCGGAAAGCGCTTTTTTGTTGCCGCGCTTTAAAGTAAAATCCCGCTTCATTCGTCTTCCTCGAAAAAAGTTGCATCTTCGTGACAGATAACTCATCTATGGCCCAACGGCAGAACATCTTACAAATCGTGCGTGGCTACGGCCAACGCCTCTTTGGCTTCATCCGACAGCGGGTGCCCAACGACGCCGATGCAGAGGACGTGCTGCAGGATGTTTGGTTTCAGCTCAGTCAATTGGTAGATGTGGAGTCGGTAGAAAATATCGGCGCCTGGCTTTTTCGCGTCACGCGCAACAAACTCACCGACCGCTCCCGCAAACGCCTGCCCGAAAATCTGGACGATTTTGCCTACGAAGACGAAGACGGTGAAACCCATTTTGCCGGCGATCTTTTGTTGGCCGATTTCGTCACGCCCGAAGATGAATACCTCCGGGGTTTATTTTGGGACACCCTTTTCGCCGCCTTGGACGAACTGCCCGAAAATCAGCGCAACGTATTCATTTGGAACGAATTGGAAGACCAGACTTTTCAACAAATTGCCGACCGCACAGGCGACAATATCAAAACGCTCATCTCGCGCAAGCGCTATGCCGTGCAGCATCTGCGCCGCCGCCTCGAAGATTTTTATCAGGAACTCATTAACTATTAAGCCATGTACAATCTGCAAAGGAACCGCCGCCACAAACTCTTTTTCTTTTTCCCACTGCTCATGGCAGCCGTCGCTTTTCTGTTCGGCGGAGTAGTCATGTGGCTTTGGAATGCCATTTTGCCGGCAGCAGTCGGCGCCAACCCACTGAACTATTGGCAGGCGCTGGGGCTGCTCGTATTGAGCCGTATTTTGTTCGGAGGATTCCGCTTCGGCGGCAGACCACACCGGCACACACCGGCTCCCTGGCGCGACAAATGGGCGAATATGAATGCCGAAGAGCGCGAGCAGTTCAAATCGGAATGGAAAAAAAGGTGCGGACGAAGCGAAGACTGAGTTTGCCCCCGGCGATGAACAGATGCAGAACGGGCAACTCCCCCCTCTTGTCACACACCCGGAGTTGCAGGAATATTCCGCAATTCTCAAGACATTACAAAGTTTTCAAAGCCGCGTAGTGTCTTCCGCCCTCCTCCTTTTCCCGTTTTACGCGTACCTTTGCGCCCTCAAAGCACATTCTGATGAAAAAAGTGATTTTCCCGGCTTTATTGGCCGTTTTGGTTTTCGGCGCCTGCTCTACCGATTTTGAATTAGAGGCCCCCTGGAAAGACATCCCCGTGGTGTATGGATTCCTGAATTTGCAGGACACTGCCCACTACATCCGGGTAGAAAAAGCCTTCCTCGAACCCGGCGGCAATGCCAACAGCATCGCGCAAATCGTGGACTCGCTCTACTATGATCCGGCACAGATCACCGTTCAATTGCAAAAAAGAAGCACCGGACAACGCTTTACGCTCCAAAGGGTGGACGGCAATGCAGAAGGCTACCCGCGCCAGAGCGGCCCGTTTGCGCAGGCCCCCAATTATTTGTACAAAATCAGAGCTTCTGCCCTCAATCTCGTTGCAGAGCAAGACATTCGCCTCATCATTGAGCGGGGCAACGGGCTGCCCTCAGTAATCGCCGATGCTACCGTGCTCGGCCCCCTGACGCCGCGTCCCAATCTGCCCGCTGATCCGCTCAACTTAGACTACACCCGCACCCTCGTATTTCTGTGGGATGTGCCGGTTTCGGGCGCCATCTTCGACATCCGCATGAACATTCATTACAGAGAGGAGGAGAGCGCCGGCAATTTTGTGCTCAAAACACTGGAATGGACCCTGAAAAGAGACATTGAAAAAGCCATAGCGACAGAGACCAGCCTGCGTTTCGATCAGCTAAAAGGAGAGGATTTTTATCGTTTTGTAGGCAGCAGCCTTCCCAATATCGGCAACCGCCGCCGCATTTTCGACAGCGTGGATATTGTTTACACCGCAGGCGGCAGCGCGCTCCGCGAATTGATTCGGGTAGAGCAGGCCAATACCGGCATTACCAGTTCGCAATCCATACCTGTTTACACCAACCTGTCGGAAGGGCGGGGCGTATTTTCCTCGCGTACGCAGGCACGCCGCACCGGGATCACCCTCAACGGGCCATCACTCGATTCGCTCCGCTTCGGCATTCATACCCGGCAGCTTAATTTTCAGTAAAATCAGCCCCACTTGCGCAACAACAGCGGCAGCAGCAGCAGGTCAATAACTAATGCGCTGAATAAAGTGGCGCTGATGATGATGCCGATGGCCACGCTGGGCGGGCTGATGGAAAACAACAATACCAAAAAGCCGAAGAACAGCAGTATGGTGGTTTGAACAATCGGCTTACCGGTTTCCATCATAGTGGCATGGATGGCCTGCTCTCTGGGTATGCCTTTCCCCATCAGCAGGCGGTACCGGCTCAGAAAGTGAATGCTGTCGTCCACGGCTATGCCGAACACCACCGTAAAGATAATGGAAACCCCGGCCTCCAACTCAATGTCGAAAAAGCCCATCAGCGCTCCGGCTATCAGCAACGGAATCACATTGGGCACCATCGAAATGAGCAACATGCGAAGGTTTTTGAAAATCAGCCCCATCAAGCCGCCGATGATAAGGATAGACATCAGCAGCCCCTGAAAAAGGCTGCTGCGCACATACGCTGCATTTTTATCAATGATGATGCCCGTACCGGTACGCCGGAATTTGACCACATTGGGGTCGGTATGCGAAGCGATGTATTGGTCTATTTGGTTGTAAATCCGCTTGATGCTGTCGGCGCCGCAGTCCTTCACCCGTGAGGTGATGCGCGCTTTTGTGCCGTCTTTGCTGATGAGAATATCGGCGCCCGATTTGGGGATTTTGGAAGCTAAGCGCCGGTACGATTCGTGTTGCTCCTCGTCGGGCGGCAAGCGGTATGCAGCGGGATCGTTGTTGGCCTTCATCCGGTGAATGGATTTATACACCGTAGTAATGGAGTTGACGGCGTGAATGTCGGGGAAGCTGCGCAGGTATTGTTCTACCGTATCCAATTGCCTGAGTACGGCGTAGTCGTCGGCCTGGTACCCTTTTTGTACAAAAACTGCAAATTCGACCGGCCTGAAACCGGCCATTTCCCGCTCAAAGAACAGGAAGTCCTCGGTGATTTTTTTGCCGCGCGGCAGGTTGTTCACAATGTCGTAGTTCGTCGTTACCATCGAAATACCGGCTATTGAAACAGCAATGACGACAAGCGTTCCCCAAACGATACTGCGTTGCTTTTGTACAGTAAAAAGATAGATGCGGTTGAGCAGTTTGTTCCAGTTTTCCTGGCCTTTGCCTAGGCGGCTGATCTGATTGGCATCAAACCAAGTGAGCAGCGTTGTGGTAAAAACAATGACTGTAACAAAGGCCAGCATAACTCCCACTGCGGCATTCACCCCAAACTCGCGAATGGGCACAATGCGACTGGTAAACAACGACAAAAAGCCTACCGCCGTAGTGGCAGAGGTCATAAAGGTAGCCAACCCGATTTCTTTGATGGTAGTGGTGATGGCCGTTTTTCGGTCGTAACCTTTGAGCAACTCATCCTGATATTTAGACAAAATATGCACCACGTCGGAGGTACTCACAATAATCATCAGCAGCGGATACAGGGCCGACAACATGCTCAGTTCGCGGCCGGTAACGCCCAGAAACCCCACGAACAACAACATGCTCAACGCTATGGAAATGAGCGATATAAACACGCCCCAAAAGCGCCGCAGCAACAACCACAACAACAGCGCCACCAACAAGCCCGAAATGAGCGCCGACACCAAAATTTCGCGCTGCTGCATGGCCACCAATTCGCGCTGAAAATAAGGCCGCCCCAAGTAGTGATACTCCTCAAATTCATACTGCTTCATCAGTTTGTCTAATGCGCGCATGAATTCCCGCGACTCCTTCAGCGGGATGTAGTCCATCATCTTGAGGGCCACCGTGAGGGTGCGCGCATCGGGGGTGATGAAGTTGTAAACGAAGCGCTCGTCGGCCAGTATGCGGGCCTTGTCTTCGGCGTAGTGATCGGGGTCGTCTCGGTGAATGGCGGGTATGGTGGTAATGATAAATGGAGTTATGATCGGATAGCCCCATTTGGTCAACGACTGACTCTCTACAACGTACGGCAGGTGGCCGGCTTTGAGGGTCAGATCATGTACTTTTTCTAAAAACTCCTGCTCGAACACCCCGTCCTCTCGGCGCACGGCAATGAGCATGAAGTTTTCATCGGATTCAAAATCCTTGACAAACGTTCGGAAAAACGCCAGTTCTTCATCTCCTTCCGGGAAAAACTGCTCGAAGTCGAAGGAAAACCTGACCTTCGTGCCGTAATAAACAGAAAGCCCGCCCAACAGAGCAAAGGCGGCCACCACCATGACCTTGCGAAAAGTTGCTATTCGTTCCATACTCGCCGGCTTAACCGCTCCGGCTGCGAAATGTTTATAAAAAAAGACTTGTTATGAACACGCTTCCTACGGCACTCGAAAAATACAGCAAAAAAATAGGAGCTACACAGCGCCCGTTTGTTCGTATTCATCTGGAACAGGCCGACAACCTACTGCCCTGGAACAGCAAAGTAGGCGGCGCGCCTTACCTGCCCAAAGGTATTCCTTTCCCGGTGAATGCAGAGGGTGTACAGTTGTTTTTTATGGCGCAGGTCAATTTTGCCGAAATGCCGCCCCTCGAAGGTTTCCCCCTCAAAGGCATTCTTCAGTTCTTTATTTTCGACGATGGGCTGTACGGACTGGATTTTGACGAACCCGAAGCGCAACACAATTTCCGCGTCCTCTACTACGCCGATCCCGTGACTGACTCTGATGCGCTCATCACCGACTTTACCTTTCTGCGCAGCTACGGCGACGATATGCCGCTGAAGGCAGGCAGCGAATGGGCCATGCGTTTTCAGCCGGATACCGGGCTGATGCCGGAGTCGGATTTCAGGTTTGACGGCATTTTCGGTGAGGACTTTTTTGCTCGTTTCGGCACTGATGAGTGGAGCATCGCCGAGGCTTACGGAAAAATTTCCGATGCAGCCGGCCATCGCGTGGGTGGTTATGCCGAGTTCACGCAGGAAGACCCCCGGCAGCCGGAAGACCTCATGGAACTGCTCTTCCAGTTGGACACCGACAGCAAACACGGCATCCTCTGGGGCGACATGGGCGTGGCCAATTTCTTCATTCGTCCTGAAGATTTGGCACAGCTCAACTTCTCCCGCGTTCTTTACAATTGGGACTGCTACTGACCACACTCACCCCTCACGCACTCACCACTGTACCCCTGCATCAGGCCTGCGCCATGGGCGTAAAATTCATCGGCGGGAACGGCGGCGCGTCGGAATCCTCGATGGGGCCGTACTGTGCCTCGTATTTTTTCACATTGTCGGCCAGCGCTTTGAGCAGGCGCTTGGCATGGCCCGGCGTGAGGATGATGCGCGATTTCACTTTGGCTTTGGGCACGTTGGGCACCAAGCGGATGAAATCCACCACAAACTCTGAGTGCGAGTGCGAAATAATGGCGAGGTTGGAGTATTCGCCTTCGGCGATTTCTTCCGGCAACTCAATGTTGAGTTGGCCGGGAGCAGGTTGTTTCGGATCGTTCATGATTACTTATTTTGTTGTTTTTTTAGACGTTGATTTAGCTGCGGCTTTTTTGGCCGGAGCCTTCTTTTTGGCGTCGAATGCGCCGGGCACTTCTGCAATGATGAGCGCTTTGGCTTGTTCCAGCGTCAGGGCGGCGGCATCTTCGAGGGTGGCTTTTTTGCCGTCGGCGCCAGGGATTTTTACAAAAGACTTGCCGAATCGGATAAACGGTCCCCAGCGGCCATTTTCCACGTCAATGCCTTCGTCGGGCCAGCGCTGTATGAAGCGGTTGGATTCTTTGTCCAATTTAGCCTCGATCAACTCCTTCACATCGGCTTCGCTCAGGCGGTCGAAATCGTATTTTTTCGTCACGTTGATGAACATGTCGTTCCACTTGATGAACGGCCCGAACCTGCCCTTGCCTTTGGTCACCGGCTGCCCTTCGTACATGGCTACCGGCGCGTCTTCTTTGAGCTTGGCCTCTACGATTTCGATGGCGCGTTCCAGCGTTACCTCCATCGGGTCTTCGCCGCGGGGCAGAGAGACGAACTTCTCGCCAAACTTGACGTAAGGCCCAAACCTGCCCGCGCCCACAATGAGTTCTTCGCCTTTGTACGGCCCCAGGGTGAGCGGCAGTTGGAAGAGTTTGAGCGCCTCCTCGTAGCTGATGGTGTCCAATGACTGGCCGGGCTTGAGGTTGGCGTAGCGCGGTTTTTCGTCTTTGCCTAATTCTTCGGGCGTGCCGATCTGGATGACCGGCCCCCTGCGCGACATGCGGGTGAGCAGGGTGCGGCCGCTGGCGGGATCTTTGCCGAGGATGCGTTCCCGCGATGGGCGTTCGGCATTTTCGGCGGTTTTTTCCACCAATTTTTGGAACGGCATATAAAAATCGCGCATCATGGCCGTCCAGTCTCTGCCGGTGCTGGCAATGTCGTCGAATTGCTGTTCGATGCCCGCCGTGAAGCGATAGTTCATCACCTCCTTGAAGTGCTCGTCCAAAAATTCGATGACCGTGATGCCCATATCGGTGGGAAAGAGCACGTTTTTCACGGCGCCGGTATTTTCGGTGCGGCTCTCGCTGCGGATGGCTCCTTTTTGCAAAGTGAGCACTGTGTAGGCGCGTTGTACGCCCTCGCGACTTTCTTTGACCACATAACCGCGACCTTCTTCCATGATTTTGGAGATGGTGGGCGCGTAGGTGGAGGGACGGCCGATGCCGAGTTCCTCCAATTTTTTTACCAATGCGGCTTCCGAGTAGCGCGCCGGCGGCTTGGTGTAGCGCTGCGTGGCCGTCATTTGGTTCAAATCCAGCATTTGCGACACCTTGAGCGGCGGCAACATGCCCTTGGTTTCTTCCTCTTCCTCGTCTTTGCCTTCGAGGTAAACTTTCAGGAAGCCGTCGAATTTGAGCACTTCGCCCACTGCCTGCAAGCTGCCGTCGGGTATGGTGGAAATGCCGATGCTGACGATGGTTTTTTCCAACAATGCATCTGCCATTTGGGAGGCGATGGTGCGCTTCCAGATCAGTTCGTACAGGCGCTGCTCGTCGCGGTCGCCCGATACGTTTTGTTTTTCAGCATAAGTGGGGCGGATGGCCTCGTGCGCTTCCTGAGCGTTGGCCACTTTGTTTTTGAAGCGGCGGGTTTGGGAATACTGCGCGCCATACTGGTTTTCAACTACCTGCGCGATGGCCGCGATGGCGGTTTCGCTGAGGTTGATGGAGTCGGTACGCATATAAGTAATGTGGCCGGCTTCGTAGAGGCGCTGCGCCACCGACATGGTGCGGTTGACCGAAAAGCCGAGTTTGCGGCTGGCTTCCTGTTGCAGGGTAGAAGTAGTGAAAGGCGCGGCGGGGCTGCGTTTGACGGGCTTCACCTCGATGTCGGAAATGCGGAAGGCGGCGCCGTTGCATTTTTCCAGGAATGTGCGCGCGTCGTTTTCGGCATCGTAGCGAACGGGCGATTCGGCTTCCAGAGCCACCGTTTTGCCCTGGCCGTTGGGTACGTCGAAGATGGCTTCTACCTTGAAAAACGGCGTGGTCTGAAACTCGTTGATTTCGCGCTCGCGCTCTACAATCAGTTTCACGGCTACCGACTGAACCCTGCCGGCGGAGAGGCCGCCTTTGATTTTTTTCCACAAAATGCCGGAAAGATCGTAACCCACCAAGCGGTCGAGGACGCGGCGGGCCTGCTGCGCATTGACTAAGTTGATGTCGAGTGCGCGGGGTTTTTGGATAGCCGCCTGAATGGCCGGTTTGGTGATTTCGCGGAAAACGATGCGTTTGGTTTGGCGCTCGTCCAAGCCCAAAACCTCGCACAGGTGCCAGGAGATGGCCTCGCCCTCGCGGTCTTCGTCCGTTGCGAGCCATACCTCGTCCACCTTCTTGACCCACTCGCGCAATTCCCTGACTACCTTCGTTTTATCGGGTGTAACGACGTATCGCGGGCGGAAGTTGTTTTCCACTTCTACGGCGCCGTCGCCTTTTTCCAAATCGCGTACATGGCCGAAACTGGACTTTACAGTGAAGTCTTTGCCAAGAAACTTTTCGATGGTTTTAGCTTTTGCCGGCGATTCTACTATTAATAAATTTTTAGACATGAGTCAGCTACATTTGTTCTTTGGAACCGCAAAGGTATGTTTTTTTGCGATTCCGAATTTTTGAGGGTTCAAAACAGGGCTATCAACATGGAGAAGGGAAAATTGGTTGAGTGCGGCTGGGTTGCGGGCTGCAAGCCTCAAGCTACAAGCGGCAAGCTACAAGCGGCAAGCTACAAGCGGCAAGCTACAAGCGGCAAGCCGCGGGTTGCGATCTGCGGGTTGCGTGAGGGGGCGGAGGGAGGTGACGACCAAAGCACCCGACGGTGGCGCCTTTTGCCTGCCCGTTCCTCCAGGATAAAAGAGACAGCGCCACCGGCACGCCCAAATAATCAGGCACATCATTACATCATGGAATACGACATCATTTTACTGACGGAAACGCGCTTCACTGCCGAGGAGGCGGAAGCTGGGGACTGGTACCTGCGCCAGATATTGACCGACGACCGCCTGCTGGCCGATGCCCTGCGCGCGCATGGGCTGCGGGTGGCCCGCAAAGACTGGGCCGATCCCGATTTCGACTGGACGCAGACGCGCGCCGCTGTGTTTCGCACTACCTGGGATTATTTTCACCGCTTCGGCGAGTTCTCGGCCTGGTTGGAACGGGTGACGACGCAGACGCAATTGCTGAATGCACCGGAGACCATTCGCTGGAACATGGACAAGCACTACCTGCTCGATCTGGAGGCGCAGGGCATTCGCATACCGCCTACGCGCATGGTGCATAAGGGCGAGGTCACGACGCTGGAGGCTTTGCACCGCGAGACCGGTTGGCAGGGGCAGGAAACGATCCTGAAACCCACCATATCGGGCGGGGCGCGGCATACTTACCGGCTGAATCCAGACTCTTGGGCGGCGCATGAGGAGGTGTTTCAGCAGTTGATCGCGCAGGAGGACATGATGCTGCAGCCGCTCCAGCACCGGGTGCTCAGCGAGGGCGAAATGTCGCTGATGGTGATGGGCGGGCGTTTCACGCACGGGGTGTTGAAAATAGCGAAACCGGGCGATTTCCGCGTGCAGGACGATTTTGGCGGCACGGCGCATCCGCATACGCCTGCGCCCGAAGCCATAGCGCTGGCGGAACGTGCGGCGGCGGCTTGCAGTCCCTTGCCCTTGTATGCGCGGGTGGACCTCATCACGGACAACGACGGGGAGTTGGCGGTGATGGAAATGGAGTTGATAGAGCCGGAGCTGTGGTTTCGTTACCATCCGCCGGCGGCGGAGGTGCTGGCGGAGGCGATTGCGGGGGTGCTGGCATAGGGTGGAGAGCAGAGAGCCTCTACTCGCAGCCAGATGAGGGAGTGCCTGCGCCTGCCCTCACTTCCGGTTGTACTCTGCCGAGAGCACCTCTGTATCCTGCCGTACCAATTCGAGCATAGCGGGCGGGTTGATGACCTTGGTGCTGTAGCTCACGATGATCTTGTTGTTGGTGGGCCACACTTTTTTCAGGAGTTTCATGTCCTGTTTGGCGTAGTTGCGCAGCCAGGCATCCTGATCGGTTTCTTCGCGCAACTCCACCACCAACTGGTTTGCAATGACGCCCGCCGGCAATTGGTAGTCGGGCGCATCGCGGAGGGTCCAGCCTTCCGAGTTGGCCAATGTATTCAGGCGGCCTTCCAGTTCGATGACGGCTTCGGGGCGGGTTTCTTTGCCGAGTATGGACTTGGTGCGCTCTGCTTCGTGGTAGGTGATGTTCACGGCGGGCAGGTCGGGAAACTGGCTGCGATATACGTCCGGATATTGCCACAGATCTGCCTTTTTGAAAGCCAGTAAGAGCGACTCTAATTCCGATTTGGGCAGGCGCTTCAGGTAGAGGCCCATTTTGTCGGTGTGTCGTTCGCCTTTGTAAGCGGCCACGCCATTACTATATATGGTGAGCGTAAACACCGGGCAGCGCCCGAAACAAGCGCCTTTGCTCATTTCGATGACGGGAGCCAGTTTGTCGGTGGCTACCAGCGAAAGCGGCGGATTGCAGGACGTGATCGCGGCGGCCAATACCAGCACAGGCCAGAGTAAAACAGGGTTTTTCATAATGATTGTGTTGTTGGTGAATAAGTGTTGTTTTTTACTCAATGACTACCTTCCCACTCCAAAGCACTCCCTCCCCCCCGATGCGCAGCACATACATCCCCGCGGACAATCCCGACACATCAACAGATTGAAGGCCGGCGTGGATCAGTAAGGTTCCCTGGCGCAGCGGCGCGCCCCACATCGAAACGAGCTGCCAATGGAAGCGCTGTCCGGCCGGCGCCATGGTGCGCAGCAGCAGGCTTTCTCCTGTTGGATTTTGCAACAGCTCAAAAAGGGCCTCCTGTTGAGGCGCCTGCACCACCGAAACCGGGCTGCAAGCCTGCGCCGCCAGCATCAGTCCGGGCCGGGCCGCAGCGATGGCCGCCCAAACCCGGTTTTTTTGTCCGTTGCTGAACATAGCCATGCAGGCGTCGTCGGTGTAGTTCATAAAATTCATAAACATATCGGCGCTGCCGCAACTGATCTGAGGATGCGTGGGGCACTCGCCGAGGTAGCTTCTCGATTGCAGGGGCGTATCGGCCACCTCATCGCTTTGGGTGCAGGAGCCGGTTTGACCCGGTCCCCACAAGTGGTACAGGTTGAAATAATGCCCCAGTTCGTGCGTCAGGGTGCGGCCCAGGTGGTAAGGCTGGTTGGAGGCCGCGCTGCCCGTCGTTCCTACAAACGGCGGACTGATGATGATGCCGTCTTCCGCTGCTGCGCCCATGCCGGGAAAACTCGCCTCGGCAGGAAAAAACTGCCGGCGCGCCACCCACACGTTGACATACCTGCCGGTATCCCAGGCATCGCTGCCGCCCTCGGCGGTGTAGCACACGCTTTTGCGCCCGTTGGCGATGCGGTCGCCCATAAACGGGAAGGAGGTTTGCCGGCGCAGGATGCCGTTGGTGGAAGCTCCGTCGGGGCTGCGGCGGGCGAGACAAAAATTCAATTCCATGTCGGCAGCCAGCGACTGAAAAAGGGACGGAATGAGGCCCGCGCTGTTGTTGGTTCTGCGAAAGTCCCGGTTCAAAACCTCCAACTGAGAGAGGATTTGCTCATCGGAAATATTCTCCTCGGCGGTATTCCAGACAACGTGAAACACCACCGGAATATCTATCGTGCTGCGGGTTTGAACGGCCTGCTGAAGCTGAATGAAATTTTCCAGATCGGCCCGGGCTGCCTCCGCGTCAGGATGCTGTTGCAAATAGGCCGCCAGCCGCTCCTGCGAAACGCATCGCTGCGCCCACAGTTCCGACGAAGACAACAACCCGACAAGGCATCCGATGAGTATAAGCCGCAGTGCCATGCGTCATTGACCGAGGAGTTGCATCACTCGTGTCATGTTGGGAGAGAGGATGATATCCGTTTGATTCACAACGGCTTTGATGCCAAAGGCTGTACTGAATTGAGGGCCTTGCCCTGCCGCCAGGATTTTGCCGGGCTGTACGCCGCCTGCCGCCAGAAAACGCCCCACTGACGATGCCCGCTGTATGCCATATTCCCAGTTCACGTCGGAAGCGCCGTAGCTGTCGCCGCGCCCCACCACCAGCACTTCCACATCGGGAAAGGAAGCCAATGCGGAGGCTATTTGCTGAATGACTTGTTGGCCCTGCGTTCCGGGCTGTATTCCGCCGTCGGTAAAGAGCAGGCTGTGCTGGAGCGAGACGTTCAATCGGTTGTTGTCGGTGCGATTGATTTGCACGGCTGATGCTCCGTAAGGCGCCAGTATGCGGCCGAGGTTTTGCTGCAGCTGGTTCATTTGTCTTTGTTGGGCATCCAGCAGGTTGTTCAGTTCCTGTTGAGAGGCCGAGGTCGTGCCTTTGGCCGTCATTTGATCGTAAGTTTGCACGGCGCCGAGGCGTTCTTCTTTCGACTGAATGGCGTACTCCATGGCCGCCGCTTCGCGTTGTTTGCGGTCGAGTTCGGCCTGCTGGGCGGCGAGGCGCTCGGTGAGGCTTTGCTTCTCGTAGGCGCTGCTGGAGAGTACGTCGCGGTTGGAGGTCACTACGCGGTTGTAATCCGTCAGCAATTCGTTGTAATTTCTATGCAGGGCGGCATTGGTGATGCTTGCGTCGTTGATGGCCATCTCGGCTTTATTGAGTTCGGCTTCGAGGTTGCGGTTGCGCTCGTACAGGGTATTGTTGGCTAAACGAAGCGAGTCGGCGGCTTTGGATTCCTGTTTGTAATAATTGCGGGATTCGGTCAGCTCTTCGTAGGATGCTTTGGAAATACAGCCTGAAAGCAGGGCCAATACGGCAATCAGTGGTAATAATCTCATGGTTGAAATGTTTTGGAACAAACAAAAGTAAGGCTTTCCTGCAATGCAAACAACATTAACGTTCCGATTGAAAAAATACTGCCGGAGATATTAATAATTTCGCCCCCTAAAAAAACAACATGAACAAGATGATAATAGTATGGATGACGGCGCTGCTGCTGAGCGCTTGTGCCGGTGAGGGAGGCAATTCCAAGGCCGTTCGCCAGCAAGCCAAAGAAGCCATTGAGGCAGGAACGGCAACGCCTGCCGCGCCCGCTGAAGAAGCAAGCCCGCAAATAACCGGCAACATTGTGATGACGTTGCCCAAAGGCACGCTGGCAGCGGGCGCTACGCAATGTTTCGAGGTAAAAGTATCGGGTTTTAAAGACATTCTGGCCACGCAATACACGCTCAACTGGGACTCTAAAGTTATGAATTTCAAAGAAATCAAAGAATTCAAGTTGCCGTTTATGACCAAAGAAAACTTCGGCATCGCGCTGACACCCAACGGAAAACTAAGCTCTGTGTGGATCGAAAACTCGCTCAAAGGAGCTACCATCCCCGACGGCGGCGCTATTTACCAACTGTGTTTCGAGGCGACGGGCAAGGCCGGGCAGTCTTCGGAACTATGGGTATCGGGCACACCCACTGCCATTGAGGTAGTGACCAAAGGCGATCAGGTGTGGGGCATTAATTCGGTGAAAGGGAAAATTACGGTAGAGTAGATCGGGCCTGCGGCCGTGGGGCGGTTTGTGAGAGAGTAGGTCGTATAATTTTCCCTCCCGACTTTTACCCCCGTCGCACCAATCGCTGATAATCCAAAAAGTAGATAAGCTTGATGGAGAGGCTGTTGTTTTGCGGCGCGTCGAAGAGATTGTCCAAGTTGGAAAAATAATCCTCGCCGGCCAGCGCATCGGCGTGCAACACCGAGTTTTTCCAAATCACAAACAAATCGCTGCCGGGCGCAAATCGCCAGCGGAAAATCATGTCCACATTGAAGGCATTAAAATTGGCATCGCGCTCGGGGTTGTGGCTCGTTTCGCCCAAGTTACCGTCCTCCGTCAGCAGGTGGTACCGGCTGTACTCTACGTTGGTCCAGTAGTGCCGGGCGCGCAGGGTGAGGGCTGTATTGGGATTGAAGGTGTAGCTGGTATTGAACACATTTTCCACCGTTTGAATGAGACGGCGACCAAAAATGACGTCGGTGACGCCGGTGGCCGGGTTCTCTATTTTGTCGGCAAAGCCCACATCGTTGTACCAGTGTCCGTAGTATGTACTGAGGCTGAGCGTGAGTTTGTCGTTGACGCGATAGCGGGGCGATATGCTCGTATTCCAGCGGTAGCGGCCCTCGTCGGCAAAGGTGCGGAAGTTGCTGTTCATGGAAATGCGGATCTGCTTCCTATTGTCGGTGCCGAACCAGAATCCGACGTTGTTGTTGGTGGGAAAATGATAAAACCTGCCCGACGTGCGCGCTTCAAAATAGTCAAAGGTTCTGACAGGTTCGTGATAGGTAAAGACATTAAAATTCCAAAAGGTTTTCGTTTGCGCCCATGCCCAGAAATTGATGCCGAAATCTGTAAACACATTGGGCTTATACAGGCGGTTGTAGTTGACATAAGCTCCGCCGCCCGCCGAGTTGAATTTGCCGAAAGGCTGGTATTGTTGGTAGTTGATTTCCGCGCCAACACTGCGTTCGTTGTTGTTGTACAAAAAGCCCAGATCGTTGGGATTATAGGTGTCGCTTTCTTCCACATACGACAGCCCGCCCTGCCACTTGCCGCTGATTTTGCCGATGCCGATGTTCCAGGAATGCCCCAGATCAACCTGGCCGGGGTGGTACAACTGGCTCAATACCCCGCGACCGCGCAGCCCCCAGGAGTTGCCTTTGTTGCGAAAATCGAACACCGCCGCGCTCACATTGGCGTCATAATCGGCGCCCGAACGCCAGGCCGTAGTATTGACCAGCGACACAAAGGAGTTGTTTTTCAGGTTTTGATCGGCTACCATGACGGTGTAGTTCGTCAAGGGGTCGGTTTCCACTTCGCGCTCTAAGCCCTCGGCATTGCGAATGACGGCATGGCTGCGCGCCGAGGTGGCATTGAACAGGCCCAAACCCAGCCCTTTGGCCGTGCGGCCCGATATTTTGCTGGCGTTGATGAGCTTGGCCTGTTGCGGATTGGAGACTATGGTTTCGCCTTCCTGTAATTGATCTTCTACGTCCCAATATTTGATGGGCGTGCCCCCGATGCGGCGCGAGTAAAACAGGCCGCCTTTGTTGAACAGCTCGGTGCCTTCTGTGAAAAACTGCCGGTTTTCGTTGAATTGTACCTCGAACGGCGAAAGATTGAGTATCTGATTGTCCGACTGCGCCTCCCCGAAGTCGGGAATGAGCGTCATATCAAGGGTAAAGGCGTCGCTGATGCCGTACTTCACATCCATGCCGCCGTTGAACGAGTAGCCGAGGCTGTTTTTGGGGTCGCTGTTTTTATCGTGGTAATGCTGGCCGTACACCGCAACAAACGGAGTCGCCTGAAGGCGCAGCGGCGCTTTGATGTTTTCAAACCCCTCAATGATGCCGGACTGAATGAGGAAACCGTTGACCTGCGGGTCTATGTAGTTCCAGAAGCTGTTCTCATTGAGGCGCTTAACACTTCTCCCGAAATTGATGTGCCAGCTTTGGACCGGCGTTTTGGGAAAGCGCAAGGCCGCAAAAGGAATGTGAATTTCGGCCGTCCAGCCCTTGTCGTTGATGATGGATTTGTTGTACCACACGGCATCCCAGTTGATGTCTTCGCCTTGGGTGACGATCTGGTTGCCGTCGTTGTCGCCGCCTGAAACGGGAGCAATTTTCAAGTCCACCTGAACGCCGGCGGGCGTCACCAAAAAGCCCAGCCCGTTGAGGCCGTCCTGATAGGCGTCAATAAAAACGCCGAACACGTCCGTATTGCCGAGGCGGTCGCGTTGGGTGAGTTCCTGCAGGATGCTGTCGGGGCGCGGGTCCAACATTTGTGCGCCGATATAAATGCCTGAGTTATCGTAAATTACTTTGATCTGAGTGGTAAAAGCCGAAGCTGCGCCGGGAACAGGAGAAGTTTGGACAAAGTCCGCAGCTATGGCGGCATTTGCCCAAACCTGCTCGTTCAATACGCCGTCTATCGTTATGCGTTCCTCTGTTCGGAGGGCAGTCATGCGGCGTTTTTGAGGCGCGGACGACTGAGCAAAAGCAGCTACTCCGGCGAGGAGCATAGCGATAAGGAGAAAGGCGTTGCGTTTCATTGGGTGACTTCTTAATGGTAACCGGCTAAAAAATTCGAGTTTTCCGATAAAGGGAAATCCCAAATACCGGCAACCGGAACGAACAGACTGTGCTTTTTTGTAAAGGTTGCACAAAAGGGGCATCAAAAAAACTGTTTTTGCCCGCTACAAAAGGGCATCAAAAAAACAGATTTTCATTTTCGTCAAAGGATTAGATAAGTAAACGCTTCATTTTAAGTGCCTTATCTGATCCTTTGGCCTTAATAAAATGAAAAACTGTTTTTGCCCACTACAAAAGTAGCGAGAAAAAGGCAGGGCTTGTTATTTTTGCCCGGATATGGGGCAATGAAAAAGCAGATTTTCATTTTCGCCCCGCTACCATGTCATGCCGGTGAAAAATCTTATTCCACATTTCATTCAGGATCAAAGTCTTGCAGGCAAAACCTACGGGCGCATGCAGGCTTATACCATGTTTGTGGACATGTCGGGCTTCACGGCCCTCACCGAAACCCTCATGGCGCAGGGGGCGCGCGGCGCCGAACAACTCTCGCAGGCGCTGAACGACATTTTTAGTCCATTGGTGCGCCTGGTGTATAGCCGGGGCGGCTTCATTCCGTACTTTGCCGGAGACGCCTTCACGGCCATTTTTCCTGCCAACAGCCCCCGCGTTACTGCTACCGGATTCATACAAACGGCCATCATAGCCCGCGATATGTTTGCCGGTAAAGAACTTCATCTTGGCGCCTTTTCTATCTCTATCAAAATCGGTTTGTCGTTCGGCAATGTGGAGTGGGGCATTGTAGGCGGCAACCGGCAAGCGTATTATTTTCGGGGCTTGCCGGTAGATCACAGTGCGCAGGGGCAGTCCATGGCCGGGAAATTGGAAATTGTGGTAGATGCCGCTTTGTGCAAGATGCTGGATGGGCAGGGTTTTTCTTTGTCGGAACTCAGCGGCGGGTTCAAAAAACTCAACGATACGCCTCCCGTCAGACTTCATTCTGGCAAAGCTGCCGAACTGCCCGAACTGAACGAGGCGGTCGGCTTGCGGTTTTTGCCCCGCGAAGTGCTCGATTTCAACCAAAGCGGAGAATTCCGCACGGTCATTGCGGTTTTCCTTTCTTTTGACGGCGTGGACAACCACGAACTGCTCGACCGGTTTGCAGGCATCGCATTGGAACAGGCCGACAATTTTTCGGGCTATTTTAAAGAAATTGACTTCGGCGATAAAGGCGGGGTCATGGTTGTCTTTTTCGGGGCGCCGGTTTCTTTTGAAAACAATGTCAGCCGGGCTTTGGAATTTTTCTTTGCCCTGCAAGCCGAAACCGAAGAGCTTCGCCACAGCAGCCCTTTGCAGTTCAAGGCGGGCATCACCATCGGCACGGCCTACACAGGCATCGTGGGCGGGGTGGAGCGCTGCCAATATGCGGCGGTGGGCAATCGGGTGAATCTGGCTGCGCGGCTGATGAGCCATGCCGATTGGGGCGAGGCTTTGGTGGACAATGAACTCCGCAAAAACCGGCAGTATCGTTTCTACCACAAAGGCGATATTAAATATAAAGGTATAAAAGGCAACGTGCCTACTTATTTGCTGTTGGGTCGCAACCTTGAGTATCAACATAGTTTTTCGGGGCCTTTGGTGGGGCGTACACGCGAAATGGAGCAACTCCTCCGCTTTTCCGAGCCTTTGACCAAAGGGGTAAGTCCCGGCACGGTCGTCGTTTATGGCGAGGCCGGCTCCGGCAAAAGCAGGCTTTGTTTCGAACTGCGCAATTCTTTACAAAAAAGCGATCTGGCAGAGTGGTACACCTGCGCCGCCGATCAGATACTTCAAAAGCCGCTCAACGCTTTCCTCTTCTTTCTGAGAAATTACTTCGACCAGTCGCTCGAAGCGGCGCCCCGCGAAAATCGCCGGAGATTTGAAGCCGGTTTTGACGCGCTGATAGCAGAGCTGGAGCAAAAAAAAGCCCCCGGATACGAGTTCATGCAACGCGAACTGTGGCGCATCCGATCTGTGCTGGCCGGCCTGCTGGGCATTCACTACCCCGATTCTCTGTGGGAACAATTGGATGCCAAAGGCCGCTATGAAAACACCACCCAGGCCATCCTGCACCTGCTCAACGTGGAGGCAGCCCTCCAGCCCTTTGTATTGGAAATAGAAGACGCACACTGGCTCGACGATCAATCCGCCGAACTGCTGCACGAGATCGTCCGCCGTTTGCACAAATGGCCCATTTTGATATTGGTCACCTCCCGCTACCGCGACGACGGTAAAGAACCGGAAATCCTGCCCGAAGCTGCGCAGGCGGAACAATTAGTGATTCGGCTTTCTCCGTTGGAAGCCGAGTCGGTGCGGCGTTTTGCCGAGCTTCACCTGCAAGGGAAAATAAGCCCGGGATTCTACGAGCAGCTATTGCGCCACACCAACAGCAATCCTTTTTATGTAGAGCAGGTTTTGGAGTATTGCGTCGAGCGGAATCTGCTCCGGCAGGAAAACGGTGTGTGGCATGTCACCGCCGAAGACATTGACCTCTCCGGCTCCATACAATCTATTCTGACTGCCCGTATTGACCGGCTTTCTACGCTGGCGCGCGAAACGGTGAAAGCCGCTGCGGTGATCGGCAGAGAATTTGAAGTGCCCGTGCTCAATGAGGTCATGATTCATCAGGAAGACTTCCTGCGGGCCGAAGGCAACAGTCAAACGCTGCTTCAGGAGCAGATCAAAACCGGCGAACGGGGGCAAATCTGGCATGCGCTCACCGAATTGAGGTACATTTTCAGGCACTCGCTGCTTAGAGAAGCCGCCTACAACATGCAATTGCGTTCGCGCCTCAGCCAATTGCACGCCCTCATTGCTCAGGCCATAGAACAACTGCACACCGCCGACTTGCAGGAACGCTATGCCGACCTCGCTTTTCACTACGAACAAGCCGGCATTGTGGGAAAAACCTGCGAATACCTCCTCAAAGCCGCCGATTATGCCCGCCGGAATTACCAAAACAAACAGGCCCTGCACTATTACGACAAGCTGATTGCCCTGTTGCCTCGCAAAGCCGAGCCGGAGCAAGTCATTAAGGCGCATCTGAGGCGGGGCAAAATTCTGGAGCAAACCGGCCGCTGGGAAGAGTGTCGGCAAAGTTATGCCCGCGCGCTCCGCACTGCTCAACGCACGCATCAGGAGGCATGGCTGGGGCAGGCACACAATCATTTGGGGCAGGTCTTGCTGCTGCTGGGAGATTACAACGGCGCGCAAAAACACTTTGAAAAAGCATCCGAACTGGCCGAGGTTCAAAACGACGTCATCGGGCAGGCCCGCGTGTACGGCAATCTGGGCAATCTTTTTTTCAGGCTTGGCCAATACAATCGTGCCAAAGACTACTACACCCGCAGCATTGCGGCTGCCCGCCGTTCCGATCCCGCCGCCGTGGGCGCGCAAACAGTGGCGCATTTTGCATTGGCCTGTATGAACCAGGGAGATTTCGACAATGCCGTCAACATCATTCAGGAGCAAATTCCGCACTCGCGCATACTGGGCGACAAACCCGGCATGACCTCGCTCTACACCAATCTGGGCATCATCTATTTTGAAAAAGGCGATTATGATGCCGCCTTAGACAGCTACCGGCAGGGAATAGCCCTGAGCGAAGAATTGGGCAACAAGATGTTTACCGCCATCAATACCGGGTGCATCGGCAGCGTATATGAACGGCGCGGCGAGTACTCCAAAGCCATGCAGCATTTTGTGCGCGATCTGGAACTGGTGGAAGAAATGGGCGACAAACAAGGCATTGCCATCGCCCTGACGCTGATCGGCGAACTGCTCAGCTACATGGGAGAGTTTGGACAAGCGATAGATTATTTGCAAAAAAGCATCATGATTTGCGAAGAACTCCGCTACCAGAAAGGCCTGGCCAAAGCCATAAATACATTGGGGGACGTATTTTTTTACACAGGGCAACACCAACGCGCCATAGAATACTACGATCGGGCCATTGAGGTCAGCCGCGAGATTGACGCCAAAGCAGTATTAGGTATTTCATTGGTGGAAAAAGGAGCCGTACTGGTAGAAACGGGCCAAACGGAAGACCTGGAAAACATTGTATCGGAGTCCTTGCAGCTTGCCTTGTCTCTGGGGCACAGCGAGCTTGAATTTGAAGCGCGCCTGCTCGCTGCGCAGTTGCTGAATCTCCAAAACCGGAGAGAGGCCGCCATTCAGTCGCTTCAAGACCTTGCCCAAAGCCCCCTGCCTCCCGAACAGCAAGCGGCGTTGTATTATCAACTACACCGCATGTCTCCCGATCAGGACAACCTGCGCTGGCGCGCCCTGGAACTATACCAAGGCCTCTGCGACCAAACGCCTAAGTACTTATTTAAAGCGCGGCTGAGCGCACTTGGATCGAAAGATGATGGGGAAGGATAAAAAAAATATTTTTTTTGCGACAATAATTGCACATTTTAAAAAAAGCTATATCTTTACCCCGCAAATTAATCTCGTGACTTCCGACGGCCTTACCAACATCCCCCTCCGGTAATCGTCGAGAAGCATTTTCAATAAGAGGCATACCTGACAGCTTTGAGATTGCTATCGCGCATCCGCCGTGATAGAGCATAATTATTTTGCTATAGAATCATCTTTATTTGTTCACACTTAAATTCGGCTTAGACGAATGAAAGCACTTCACATTCTCTCCAACCTGAGCGGAAAGACGTTGTTCTTGCCCGTTCTCATGGTCATGCTCGCTCTGACTACCAGCTTAGCTCAAGCGCCTGCCAATGACCTCTGTTCCGGGGCAACTCCCATTGCCTGCGGCCAAACTCTTACCGGCAGCACCCTCAGTGCTACCATTGACCAGGCTCCTGCCTGCGGACTTTCCCTTCCCAAGTATGGCGTGTGGTACAGCATCGCCGGTACGGGCGGCGACATTACACTGTCCACATGCGGCGGCGCCAACTGGGACACGCAGATCGGCGTTTACTCCGGTTCTTGCGCAGCGCTTACCTGCGTAGCCGGCAACAACAACTTCTGCGGTCGCCAGTCAACCGTGACGTTCAGTTCTGTATCTGGTACCACCTACTACATTTGGGTAACCGGTGTGATTGACGCTCGCGGCAACTTCAGCCTGTCGGCAACTTGCGCCAACGTGGCTCCGGCCAACGACCTGTGCGCCAATGCACAAGCCCTCACTTGCGGCCAGACGGTAAGCGGTTCTACTACCGGCGCTACTGCCGATGCAGTAGGTACTTGCACCACTGCTCTTGGCACAGCTCCCGGCGTATGGTACACCCTCACGCCTGCCAACAGTGGCTCCGTAACCGTGAGCCTGTGCGGCTCCAGCTATGACACCAAAATGGGCGTGTTCAGCGGCACCTGCGGCGCATTGGTTTGCGTTGCGGGCAACGACGACTTCTGCAGCCTGCAATCTCAGGTGAGCTTCACGGCTACCGCAGGTACTACCTACCGCATCCTTGTAACCGGTTTCAGCTCTGCTTCCGGCAGCTTTACGCTTAGCACTACCTGCCCGGCCGGCCCGCCGCCGGTGGTTTGTAACTGCACCAACACTACCTCGTTCGGCTCGGCAAACGCGCCCACTACTCCTACTCCTGCAACCATCAGCACCGTTCAGTATGCAGGTGAATACGCTACCATCAGCAATGCCGTAGCAGGTAGCACTTATGTGTTCACCAGCTCGAACGCTACCGACTACCTGACGGTCCGCACCGGGTCTTCTTCCGGCACAGCATTGGCTTGTGGCGTAACGCCGCTCACCGTAACTCCTACTGCCAGCGGAACGCTCTATCTGCACATCAATACGAACGCTGCATGCGGCACTCAATCTGTGTCTCGTACAACGACGGTAGCATGTTCTTCCTGCATTGCACCTCCAGCTCCCGCCAACGATGACTGCTCCGGCGCTATCGCTCTGACGGTAGGTACAACTTGCTCCTTTACGCAATACACAACTGCTGCGGCCACAGCCTCTGCAGGCGTTCCGGCACCGGGTTGTGCTAATTATGCGGGCGGCGACGTTTGGTTCAGTGTAGTAGTTCCGGCCAGCGGCCACCTTATCCTTGACTCGCAGACAGGCGTTATCACCGACGGCGGCATGGCTATCTATTCCGGCTCTTGCGGTTCTTTGACGCTCATTGAATGCGATGACGATGATAGCGCCAACGGCTTGATGGCTCTTATCAACCGTACTGGTCTTACTCCTGGTTCTACCATTTATGTGCGTTTCTGGGAGTATGGCAATGATAACCCGGGTACTTTCAGCATTTGCGCGCGCAACGGTACTCCTCCGACGCTTACGGCGCCCACCAACACCACCGCTGAACTTGCCGGTGAAGTGGTAGGTTTGCCCGAAGGCGCTCTCACGGTAGGCCAGGTGTTCCCCAACCCGATGGTGGGCAGCACAGCCAATATCCGCGTGGACTCTCCGAAGGAAACCGAAGCCATCGTTCGCTTCATGGACCAAATGGGCCGCGAAGTAATGATGATCGAATCTGACCTGAACGTAGGCGACAACCTGCTTCAGTTGAACATCAGCCGTCTGCCGGCAGGTACCTACTTCGTGATGGTACAGGTAGAAGGCAAAGTGATTCCGCGCCGCTTGGTGGTGCCGAGATCATAATACCGCACCAGGTTCGCAAGAACCTTTGATTTGAAAAAACACAGGCAGCGTCCGGCACTCGTCGGGCGCTGTTTGTTTTTTGGGGCCGGGCGGAGACGTCGGTCAAATGACAATAACTTTTTGTTAAGATCTCAGAATTGGTGATAAAAAAATGATTTATTTATATGCTATATAATTGATTAAAAGGTAATTGAATCAATTATTGATTGATATTATCAGGAAAGGCATCAAAAAAACGACATTGAATCCCCTCTGCGCAGCCCGTACCTTTACATTCGCAAAAGGACAGGTACCATTTATGAACAGCTACTATCGAATAAGAATTATTGCGGCAACGACTCTGTTGTGCCTGAGTTGGGCCTGCATTCGGGGGCAAAACGCCATCCTGCCCGGCGACGCCAACAACAACGGCCGGGTGGACTATTTAGACTTGCTGCACACCGGCTATGCTTACGGCAGCATCGGCCCTGTGAGGCTCAATGCTACCGGCGGCCCTACTGTACAAGGCATTCCCCTGCTCTGGCCTGCCGTTTTTCCCGATGGCGTCAACTATGCCTATGCCGACGCCGACGGCAACGGCGTGGTGGACTGGCACGACTTGCTGGCCACATTCCTCAACTATGGCGTTCAATTGGACAGCGTGGAGGAAGTTGTTTTGCAGCAGGGTATCCCCGGAGTGGACGCTCGGCTGGGATTTCAGCAGAGCAGTTCGGCTTTTACCATTTTCCCCGGCGATATGCTGGAGTTGCCCATTTTATTGGAATTTTCGCCCAATATGCCTGCCGCCGTCAACGGTCTGGCCTTTAGGTTGGAGTTTGACGACCGGTACTTTGAACAGATAGCCATTAGTACGGAAGATAGTTGGATGACCTCCGATGACGGCGCTTTTGTTTTTCAGACGCAGCCCTATTTTACCGACCTCACCAGTACAACGGATGTAGCCATTACGCGTTTTGGGCAAAACCCCGTCACAGGTATCGGGCCGGTGGCCAAGGCCGGCATCATCATCGAAGACGACCTGATCGGGTTGCTCATCACGCCGGCAGACACCATTGAAACCTTCATTCGCATCAAGGACGTATTGGTCAAAGACGGCGAGTTTGGCGACCTCCCCATTGTCACCGACAGCATTCGCATCGTTATTCGACACCCTGAAAGTCTGGTTCGGCAACGCGAGCCGCAGCGCCCTCAAATGTTGCATGTTTTTCCCAATCCCACCGCCGGTACGGTATGGATATCATCGCCTCAGCCTTTGCTGGAACTCGCGTTGTACAACAACGCCGGGCAGTTGGTTGCGCAGGAATCCCTGAGCGGGCAATACAGCCGTCAGTGGCGTCTGGAGCATTTGCCTTCCGGGATGTATGTGGCGCATGGCCGCACCGAAGGCGGCATTTTTCATCAACGCATCATCATTTCTCATCACCCATAAAATCGCTTTATTATGAAGAGCATCTTATTGTCAACCATTTTTGCGTGCCTGTCCGCTATGGCCTGGGCGCAAATAACCGTGACGGTCAGCGGAACGGTTGTTTTCGGGCAAGACCAACAACCTGCGCCCGATTATCCTGTGTGGATCAATTCTCCGGTAATGGACAGCACCGGCGCTAATCAAAATGTGGTGTTTACCAATGCCAATGGCGTTTATACCGGCATTGCTGTTATTGGCGCAGACATGAGCCTCATCGTTTCCACTTTTGACTTTTGCATTGGACAGGTGCTGAATATTGAACTGCACATCGCCAACCCTGCCGGCGGAAATCTCAGCAACCTGAATTTCCATGTATGTCAGGACATCCTGCCCCCGCCGCCGCCCGACGGCTGCGCTGCCTTTTTCATAGCCGAACCGGCTGACAGTGCTTCGCTGACGATCCTGTTTCACGACTTGTCATTCAGCGAAAGCCCCATTCAGAGTTGGGTATGGGATTTTGGAGACGGCGCTGCCGCTGAAGGCCCGGCACCACAGCACACCTATGAAGAAGAAGGTATGTACATTGTGACCCTCACCATCACCTCCGATTCATGCACCGCCACTTTCACCGGAGTGGTGTATGCAGGCGGTGACGGCGAACCCTGTATCTGCCCGGATGTATATGACCCGGTGTGCATTGCCACTCCGGCTGGAGGCGGCTTCATCACCTTCAACAATGCCTGCGAGGCCGAGTGCGCCGGATTCACGCCGGATATGTTTGTGGAATGCGATACGACCGGCTGTCTTTGCCCGCCGTTCTTCGATCCGGTTTGCGTCATTGACGAGGCAGGCGATACGCTGACGTTCACCAATTACTGCTATGCCGAATGCGAGGGCTACACTGCCGACGATATTTTTAGCTGCAATCCAACCGATCCCTGCAATTGCCCATTGGTTTATGATCCGGTATGCGTACTTGGCCCGGACGGGCTGGAACTGCACTTCCCGAACGCGTGCTTTGCTGAGTGCGCCGGGTTCACAGCCGTCGATTTTATTGATTGTGAACCGGATACCACCTGTGTTTGCCCACAAATTTATGCCCCGGTTTGCGTTATGTCTGCCGCAGGAGATACGATCACTTTCATCAATCAGTGTTATGCCGAATGTGAAGGCTATACCGCCGACGATATTTTCAGTTGCAACCCAAGCGATTCCTGCAATTGCCCCTTGATTTACGACCCGGTCTGTATCGCATTGCCGGGCGGCCCTGTCATGACTTTCACCAACGCCTGCTTTGCAGCGTGTGCCGGATTCAGTCCCGATGCTTTTGTGGACTGCGACAGCCTGCACTTCCCCGACTGTTATGCCGCGTTTTATACAGAAGGGGCCGACCCTGTTGGTCTGGCCGTGCAATTCACAGATGCTTCTTACGCTGGAGACGGTACGATTACCTCCTGGAACTGGCATTTCGGCGACCCAGCAGGTACAACAAGTACGGAGCAAAATCCCGTGCATGTGTATGATGCTCCCGGCGTTTACGACATCACCCTCACCATCAGCACCAGCGATTCCTGTACCTCCACCACTACGCAGCACATCTGCATTGGCGGCGGTGGCATTGTGGACAGCATTTCCTGCCAGGCCATGTTCTTCTTTACGCAGGCAGACTCGCTCGGCAGCGCCTTCCAGTTTCAAGATATGTCTTTTGGGAATATCAACTCCTGGCTGTGGAACTTCGGAGACGGGACTACCAGCACCGAGCAAAATCCGGCGCATACCTATACCGGCAACGGCGCGTATGTAGTGACGCTGACAGTGAGCAGCGACGACTGTCAAAGTACAGTTTCCATGTTGGTTTTTGCAGGTGACAATATCTGGTATGGCAATGGTTTCAATGCCTTGTTTGTGCCTTTTATTGACGGGCTACAGGTGTTCTTCCTCAATCTTACTTCCGGCGGATCACCTTCTTACACTTACGAGTGGAATTTCGGCGATGGCAATACCAGCAGCGAGTTCATGCCCGTGTACACCTACGCCGAAGCGGGCGTTTACACCGTAACGTTGACGGTGACGGATGCGGCGGGCGTTGAAAGCGTATTCACTGCCACGCTGAATCTGATTACCAATGAGTTTACCGGGCGCCCGCAATTCCTGACAGCCAGTTCGACGAATGAAACCGTAGAACGCGTATCGGGGCTTCGGGCATTCCCCAACCCGGTTTCCGAACAACTGACCTTAACTTTCGAGGCTCGCAGCCAGGAGGTTTATCGCATCTCCATACTGACGCTCGACGGCAAGGAGGTACAGAGCGCTGCCGCGCAAATGCAGGCCGGGCGCAACCAAACCACCTTCGACACCCGAATGCTGGAGAGCGGAATGTACCTGCTGCGCCTGCAAACAGGTAGCGAAGTGCGCACTCTGAAATTCGTCAAAGTGAAATAGTGCATCATGTATAAAAACAAGGAGGGCCTTTCGAGAGAGAGGCCCTCTTTTTTTGTGTCCAACCTATTTGTGGGCGGCGGTGTTTCTGCGTTGAATCAACATCATCAAGCAATGTCGAAACGATCTTTGCCCAAGTGGACCAACTGGATACTCCCCGTCGCCGTCGTGCTCATATTGGCCGGTCGCTATATTTATTTCATGCCTCAATTGGATTCGGGTGAAAACGCTCCTGCATTCAGCGCCACGCTTCCCGACGGTTCCCGGTTCCAACTCGATCAACTGAAAGGGAGGTATGTGTTGATGCACTTCTGGGGGAGCTGGTGCGGCCCCTGTCGTTCAGAGAATCCACAACTCGTAGCACTGTATCAGCGTTTTGGCGGCGAACACTTTGAAATAGTAAGCGTGGGCATTGAAAAAGACCCTGCCCGGTGGGAGCGCGCCGGGAAGCAGGATGGCCTCAACTGGCCCTTCCAATTGGTAGAAATTACGCCGAGTTTTCGTTTTTTCGACTCGCCGATAGCCAATCAGTTCAGCGTCAAAAAGTTGCCTACTTTGTTTTTACTGAATCCGAAGGGCGAGATAGTACTCGTGGATGTTTCCGTGGAGAAACTGGCTCGCTACCTTGAGGAAAAGCTACAGTAATTTTTGAGCAATTTCTTGAAAAAGTTTGCATGATTACTTGCAAAGTGCAGCATTTGCGCTTATCTTTACCGCCGAATTAAGGCCCGGGTATTGATTTTTCTTTTGAGAGCTTTTTTTGGCACACTACTTCCATTTGTTTTGCAGCCATTCTGGCTGAAGTTTGTACATTTGCCCCCCAACAAAAAAGGGCAAGTATATGAACCTTGACAAATTGGTAGCCGTAAGCGGCATGTCTGGAGTATATCGGATGTCGGCTAATCGCAGCAACGGCCTTATCGTGGAAGAAATTCCTACCGGCAAATTAAAGTTTGCATCTGTGCGTAAGCATCAGTTTACGCCCTTGGAATCTATTGGAATTTATACAGACGATGGAGACACTGCTGCTTTGAAAGAAGTATTCGGCAAGATGCTGGAGCAAGTCTCTGAAAATCCGCCGGTGGATCCTTCTTCCGACACTCAGACGCTTTTTGAATACCTTGCCAAAGTACTTCCCAACTTCGACCGGGACCGGGTACACGCCGGTGATGTGAAAAAACTCATTCGTTGGTTTTCTTTTCTCCACGAGCATGGTTTGACACAAGCTGTTGAAGAAGAGGTTGAAACCACCAAAGAAGAGGAAGAACCCGAAGCGTAGTCTTTGCAAAGACGCCTTTTTACTCCGCACTCGTACCGCTGAAAGCTACCCTGACGAAATACAATGAATGCTCGGCACAACACCGAATGTCATTGATTAATTAGCTTGATGCAAATGTATGCTATGAGTGCCATTACGATTACACAACCTAAAAAGGGCAATTTTGTACCTAAGGACTTCCAACTGACCACATGGTCGGATCTGGAGCCTTATTTCGAGGAATTGCTGCACAGAAATATTTCCTGTTCTGAAGAGCTGGAGCAATGGATATTTGATAAAAACCAGTTGGACATGGCGGTCGGCGAGGCTATGTCGTGGCGATACATTCGCATTACCGTCAACAGCGCCGATCAGGATGCCGCGGATGCTTACAACTATGCCGTTGAACATTTGGCGCCGCAGATTACCGCCTACGAAAATCATTTGGACAGCAAATTGTTTGAGTGCCCGTGGGTAGATCAATTAGACCACCACAGGTATTTCATTTACCTGCGCAGCACTCGGAATGCCATCCATATTTTTAGAGACAGCAACATCTCCCTATCCACTGATATTCAGATCAAAAGCAAAGAATACGTCAAACTGTTTTCCGAAATGACCATCGGTTTCAACGGGCGACAGATGACACTTCAAAAAGCTACCGCCCTGCTTGAAGAACCAGACAGAGCCTCCAGAGAAATCGTCTATCACCAGATTCACCAGCGCATACTTCAAGACAAAGACAGTTTTGAAGACCTCTTCGATATTTTGCTTCAGAAACGCCATCAGATGGCCCTCAACGCCGGCTTTGAAAACTTTAGAGATTTCAAATTTCAAGCATTGGGCCGCTTTGATTATTCAGCCGCTGATTGTCTCGATTTTCACGACTCTATCGCGGCAGAGGTGTTGCCGGTGGTAAATGATCTCAATCACTATCGCAAACAAATGTTGGGATTGGACGTCCTGCGCCCCTGGGACTTGTTTGTGGACCCCTCCGGAAACGAGCGCCCGCTGCGTCCGTTTCAGTCTATGCCGGAGTTGATTACCAAAGTCATTCGCTGCCTTTCGGAAGTACACCCGTCTTTTGGCGTGTATATTGCCAAAATGAATGAAATAGGCCATTTGGATCTGGAGTCACGCCCTGGCAAGCGCCCCGGCGGCTATAACATGCCCCTGATGGCGACCGGTGTACCGTTCATTTTTATGAACGCCACCAATTCTTTCAACGATTTGCGCACGCTCATGCACGAGAGCGGCCATGCCATACATTCTTTCCTCACGAGGCATTATCCCCTTAAAACCGCCAAACGAGTACCTTCGGAAGTAGCCGAACTGGCTGCCATGACTATGGAACTCCTCACTATGGAACACTGGGATGTTTTCTTCCCTGATCAGGAGGACCTTCGGCGGGCAAAATTTGCTCAACTTGAATTTGTGCTGAAGGTCCTTCCCTGGATCGCTACCATTGACAAATTCCAACACTGGCTCTATCTGAATCCTCAACACAACCGGGCCGAACGCAAAGCTGCCTGGATGGAGACTTTGTTGGAATTCAGTTCGCCCGAGGTGGCCCCCAGCGAAGTGGAGGGATACTCTGAGTACCTGTGGCACAAGCAATTGCACATTTTTGAGGTGCCGTTCTATTACATCGAATACGGCATGGCTCAGCTCGGAGCTATCGCCATCTGGAAACAATACCGGGAAAACCCCGATGCAACTATCTCCAATTTTATCAACGCATTGAAGTTGGGATACACCCGCCCTATCGGAGAGATTTACGAGGCCGCCGGCATTCGTTTTGATTTTTCGCGCGAGAATGTGCGTAGCCTGGGCGAGTTTGTACGCAAAGAGCTGGAGCTTTTGATGAAGCCCTAAAACAAGAAAGCCGCACAGGATAAATTTCCGATGCGGCTTTCAACAGATACCTATTGCAGGCTAAAATCAGGCATAAACAGACTGTTTGCCCAATTTCTCTACCAATAAGTAATAAAACACAGCGCGATGCTTGAAGCGCTTGTCGTATTGACTGCACACTGCACTCAGCGCCTCATCCAACTTCGGACCGTCGCTGAGACCCAATTTCCCGATCAGGAAATTAGTCTTTACGCGAGCCAATTCTTCGGCATCCGAACAGGCTACCATAGAGGAATCCTGATTGTAGATAGAAGGGCCTAAACCTTTGGTTACGGCCGACAACAATTCAGCGTTGAAAGCAACGCCGAGATCCTTCAGGTCTGCGGAGTATTTTTCTACCGCTTCATCAAATTTGCTCATAATACTTTGTTTTTGGTTTATTTTGGTGGGCAAATTAGGAAGAATTTTATAACCGACCATTCTTTTTCAAACTTTTTATTGGACAAAATGACTTCCTGAGTTTTACAACACTTTGAAACACCTTGAAAAAATCACTGATGGAGGCCGCCGGCACGCTGGCCGCCGCTCGCAACAAAACATCTTTGGACGGGCCTCTCTGGATGTCGGATTTCAGAATATGGGGTCTCCCACTGTCGGAAACCTCTGACGCTGAAACGCTTTGCGGCTACCTTTTTGCTGCACAAACCCCGACAGGTTTTCTGCCATCAGGCAACCGGACGGGAGCTGCTGCCTTGCCGATTCAGGGTTTCATTTTGGAACAACTCCGGCAATCTTCCAAAAAAAGCGCTGAGTTTTTGGCGCCGGCCCTTCGCACAGCTTTTCATAGGGCCATAGCATACCACCGCTATCTTTACGCACATCGCGATCCAGCCGAAGAAGGCTTGCTCGTGATTGAGCATCCTGAAGAAGATGGATTCGGCAATGCACCGGGCTATTGGTACCGGAACTCTCCCACGCTTCAAATACAAGACCCTTTTTTTAATACCTGCTTAGCCGCTTCCAATGAGGCGCTGATGGCGCTGGGGCATTTTCTGAAAGAAGACATCAGCGAGGCGGCGCACTGGTACGAACTGACGGTGCATACCATGAACGAGAAGTTGTGGGATGAGGAAGCGGCCTCTTATCGGGCCTATGATTTGAGTACAGGCCGATTTATCAAGGTACCTACATTAGCCGGCCTCTTGCCCATGCTGGCAGAAATCCCCGATCAGGCGCAGGCCGAGCGTATGTTGGCATTGCTCGAAAGCCCGGCATGGACCGACCCTGCGTACAGAATGTACCCATCGTGCAGAACAAGCCAAATAGCTTCAGATCATTGCGGGGGATGGAACGGCGCCGTGTGGCCGGCCCTGAACTGGATGTTGTATAAAGGGCTGAAACGGTATGATTTTAATGAAACGGCAGAGCGCCTGCGTCGCAGCACTTTGCATCTGGTTTCAGAATATGGGTTTCATGTAGCTTACGACCCTCGCCAACAAAAACAGGGCCACCCCGGCATTGGCACGCCTTCATCGGCGGCCGCTGCTGCGCTGGCCCTGCATTGGTTGTTGAAGTGACGCCTATTTTATGTAGCATCAAAAGTTTTAGGACCTTGAGCCACATCATCGGAGTGCGGCACATCGGGTGCGTGCGGATTGGTGAGTACCCGGTAGAAAAAGTACCCGGTAAAGCCCGTGACCGTAATGACGGAAGCCAGCCAGGTGATAAGCGCGATGGTATTCATAAGTGTGAGATATTAATGGTGAAGAAGCAGCGCCGATTCAACTGCCGACGCTGCTTTGTTTTTTGAAATAAAATCAAATCTCCGATGTAGTGAAGCGGCCTTCGCGGCGGCGTTTGGCGTAAGCCTTATACACCAAAAACGCGATGAAGCCCCAAACAGCCACCAGCAAAATGCGCGAGATATTGACGAAGAAAATCTTGCGTTTCAACTCCTCTATGACTGCGCCATCGGTTGCTTTTCCAATTTGTTCGTAAATCGCCTTGTTGGTGATCGCATCCCAGATGCCCGGCAGGCTGCCCACGAATACAAAAATAAGAATGGCCGGCGTCACAAACTTGATGATGTATTTGAAAATGATCGGCACCGTCATGTCTGCGCCGCGTGTAATTTCCTCCCAGCCTTTGTCTATACCGAATACCCAGGCGAAGAGAATAATCTCGAACATGGCAAACACCACCAGCGAGACCGTGCCCGCCCAGTAGTCGTACTCATCGAAAACGCCGTATTTGAAAAACAACACGGTAGGAAGTCCCAGAATGAACACGATGGCCCCGAATGCCCATGCTGCCGAAGTGCGTTTCCAGCCAAACTCATCGCGCAGGAAGCCCAATACAGGCGTACCCATGGCCAACGAACTGGTAATGCCGGCAAAGAACAACAGTCCGAACCACAGCACACCCGCCACAACAGCCAACACCGGCCCCCACTGCTGGAACAGGTAAGGCAGCGTGCGGAAACCAAGCCCCAAACCGCCGGCCTGCTGCACTAAGTCTTTCATGCCATCAATGCCGAAGTAGCCCACCGTGATGGGAATAACTATAGCGGCGCCCAGCACTACCTCTACAAATTCGTTCATCCAGCCGGCGCTCATGGCATTGAGGGCCACGTCGTCGCGTTTGCGCAGATACGAGGCGTAGCACTGAATACTGCCCATGCCCACCGAGAGGGTAAAGAAAATTTGTCCGGCGGCAGCCAGCCACACTTTGGGCGTCCAGATGGAGGAAAAATCGGGCGTCCACAGGTAGTTCAGGCCTTCGGTGCCGTCGTAAACAGCGCCGGCGTTGCCCGACTTGAGCGTAATGCCCCGAATGGCCAGCAGCACCCCAAAGGCAATGAGCAAAGGCATGCCCACTTTGGCCACTTTTTCTACGCCGCCGCTGAGGCCGCGCGAGAGAATATAGGTATTGAGCGCCAGACAGAACACCCAGAAAGCGACATTAGAGTAATCGTCGAAAGCAGTATAACCGCTGAAAAAGTCGGCTACCTGCGCGCTGTCCATACCCTTGAAAGTGCCGGATATAGAGTGCCAGATGTAGCCCAGCGTCCAGCTTTCCAAATAGCAGTAGTATGCGGCTACAGCTACATTGGTAAAGATGCCGAATACGCCGATGTACTTCCAAAGGAACTGTTTGGGCGCCATAGAATCGAGGATAAACGGCGTGCTGTGGTGGCCTCTGCCGCCCCCAAAGCGCCCCATGCTCCATTCTACATACAAAAGCGGAATGCCCATCAAAAGGAAACATACCAAATAAGGAATGATGAAGGCGCCGCCCCCGTTTTGGACTGCCTGCACAGGGAAGCGGAGGAAATTGCCCAAGCCCACGGCGTTGCCCGCCATAGCCAGTACCAGACCTACCCGGCTGCCCCAGGATTCGTTGTGTTTGCTCATAAGAGAAATATTTCGTTTAGGCGCAGTGAATGCGTGTTAAAGGTTTTCGGGGCGTTAAGGTAGGCTATTTTTGTTTTTAGCAACAAGTAATTGCCGTTTTTTCTCTCCAAAAGCCCGGCTATTTCTATTTTTGGCGCTTCAGAAACACCCGAATGCTGCGTTCAGAAATCACCGACAACGAATTGATGCAGAGGCTGGCCACAGACGGCGAAGCGGCCATGGCGTTGATATTCCGACGGCATTACGAACAGGTATGCCGTACGGTGTACAGGGTTGTGCCACAGGCGGAAACGGCCGAGGATATTGCACAGGAGGTTTTTTTGGAGCTTTGGAAAAGGCGCAATCAATTGACAATCAGCACTTCATTGGGCGCCTATTTGCGCAGGGCCGCTTTGAACCGGGCGCTCAACTATGTGCGCGACCAGAAAATGAAGTGGAGCGATGATGCGGAATTGCCTGCTATGTCGGACGGCGCTCCGGGCATACCGGAACAATTGGAAGCCAAGGAGTTGCAAAAAATGGTGGATCAATACATAGATCAACTGCCTGAAAAGTGCCGCTTGGTTTTTGTGTTGAGCCGGTTTGAGTCGCTGTCGCATGCGGAAATTGCCGAGCAGTTGGACATCTCGCCCAAAACAGTGGAAAACCAGATAACCAAAGCGCTTCGGTTTCTCAGAAACGCCTTGGGGCCTTACATCGGGCTGCTTATTTCTGTATTTGTCAAAATCTGCGTAGGGGCATCGGCCCTGATTGGTGTCTTTGGAGATGAATTACCCAAAATATGAGTTTGCCTGAAAACATAACGCTGCTGCTCACTCGCCAATGGAACGGAGAGTCGCTGACCGATCTGGAGCAATCTGCGCGCGATCAGTGGCTTGCCGCAGCCGATCATGCCGCAGAAGCTGATCGCCTGCACCGCGTGTGGCTGGCAGCCGACAACTACCCCTCACACTATGAACCTGACTTTGACGCCGGCTGGAACAAGCTGAAAAGCCGCATGTCTGATTCTAAACCCGTTCAAACGCCCGCTGCCAAAGTCGTTCTGATGCGCCGCATCGTGGCTGTGGCAGCCTCTGTTTTGCTGCTTCTCGCCGCCGGAATCTGGTGGCTGCTGCCCGATGCCCCCACCGAGCCGCCCTACCGCATTGTAGCCGCCCTGTCGGGCAAACCGATGGAGGTGGCGCTGTCGGATGGTTCGCTCATTGTGTTGCAAGACGGTGCCGAGCTGACATTCCCGGAAACCTTTCCCGACAAGGGTGCGCGCGAAGTAGAGCTTTCAGGGGAGGCGTATTTCAAAGTGACGCGCGACGAGCAACGGCCTTTCCGGGTGCAGGCGGCTTACACCCTGACCGAGGTGCTTGGCACCACGTTCAATGTGAGGGCCTGGCCGGGTGAAAATGCCGTAGAAGTAACGGTGGAAACAGGCCGGGTGCGTTTTTCTCCGGTCTCACAGCCGGGCGAGAGCCTGACGCTCCATCCCGGCGAGCGCGGGCAATGTTTGACGAATGGTAACCTCGTCAAATCCGGCGACATGGAAATCAATGCCCTGTCTTGGATGACCGGCCAATTGCGCTTTCGCAGAGCCAAGCTTTCAGAGGCGCTTCAGGCCATCGGGCGCCATTATGAAGTAGTTCTGGACTTGGAAAAAACTGCGCTTGGCGACTGTTCCTACACCGGTTCCTTTGAAAAAGCCGAACTCAAAGACGTGCTGCTCACGCTGGAACTCAATTATGGAGTGCGCATTTCCGAGGTCTCCCCCAAGCGATATGTGCTGCGCGGCGGTTCGTGCCGATAAGGAACGGGGTCCGAATAAGCTACATCCCACCAGAGATCATACCGACTCTGCCCCATCTGTCCTGTACGGCCTTCCCGGTCTGTGCGGCCTGACTTTTTGTCTTATCCACGACCATGTACTCCGAATGTGGAAAAATAGTCGCCTCCATGGCTGGAATACTTGCTAATATTGCGCCTGCAAGTGCCTTGTAATGCTGCAACGGAGCAAAAATGCTTTGTTTCGGCATGGAAATTGCCCTTTACGAGGTTCTTATATCAATGGGCGCCCTGCTGTCATATCGGCAGGATTCGTCCGGGTTTCATCTGCTCCGGGACGCATTCCGAAAGCAATTTAATAAATATCGAAACAAAGCAATGTTTGAAGAAATATTGGCACACAGAGGCATAGAGGAAGAAGGCGATTTCCTGCCCATGATCTCCATTGAAGACGAAGAAGAGCCGGTCAACGGTGAAGGCATCCCGGAGGTATTGCCCGTTCTGGCACTTAAAAACACAGTGCTGTTTCCCGGCATCGTCATTCCTATTACGGTGGGGCGCAACAAGTCCATCAAAGCCATCAATACAGCTTACGAGGAAAACAGGCTCATTGCCGTGTTGTCTCAAAAAGATGCCAACATAGAAGACCCTGCCGCCGAGGACCTTTACAGAGTGGGTTCGGTGGCCCGCATTCTGAAGCTCCTCAAAATGCCCGACGGCACCACCACTGCCATATTGCAGGGCCGCACCCGGTTTTCGATGGAGGAAATGCTCGGCGAGCACCCGCTGATGACCGCCCGCGTTCGCACGCTCGGCTATGTACAAGCATCCAATGTACTTGAGTATGAGGCGCTTATTTCGTCTATTCTCGATCTGGCCAAAGATATCATAGAGCTTTCGCCGAATATTCCTTCGGAGGCGGCCGTCATGCTGCGCAACATCAGCAACCACAGCTTCCTGCTCAATTTTGTTTCGTCGAATCTCAACGCCAAAATCCAGCTCAAGCAACAACTACTGGAAACCGATGACCTGCGCGAAAAGGCATCGCTCATTCTGCAACAACTGCACGCAGAACTGCAACTGCTGGAACTCAAAGACCAGATAGAGTCGAAGGTGCGCGGAGATATTGAAAAACAACAACGCGATTATTTCCTCAGTCAGCAACTGAAAACCATACAGGAAGAACTGGGGCAAAACCCGCAGGAAGAAGACCTCCAAAACCTGGTAGCACGAGCCGAAAAGAAACGCTGGGGCAAAGGTGCGGCGGATGTTTTCCAACGCGAACTCAACAAGATTCGCCGCATGAACCCGCAGGTGGCTGAGTACTCCATCCAACTCAATTACCTCGAACTCATCCTCGACTTGCCCTGGGATGAATTTACCAAAGACAATTTCAACCTCAAGAAGGTGAAAGAGGTGTTGGATGAAGACCATTTCGGCTTGGAAAAAGTGAAGGAGCGCATCCTCGAACACTTGGCTGTGCTGAAACTGAAAGGCGACATGAAAGCGCCTATTCTTTGCCTCGTAGGCCCTCCTGGCGTAGGCAAAACCTCATTGGGCAAATCGGTGGCGCGCGCGCTCAAGCGCAAATTCATCCGCATGTCGCTGGGCGGCCTGCACGATGAGTCGGAAATTCGCGGGCACCGCAAAACCTACATCGGCGCCATGCCGGGCCGCATCCTGCAATCGCTCAAACGGGCGGGCTCTTCCAATCCGGTTTTCATCTTGGACGAAATTGACAAAGTAGGCAAGGATTTCCGCGGCGACCCCTCCAGCGCCCTGCTGGAAGTACTCGACCCGGAGCAAAACTCCACTTTCTACGACAACTATCTGGAGATGGAATACGACCTCTCCAAAATTCTTTTCATCGCCACCGCCAACTCCCTCAGCACCATACAGCCGGCCCTGCTCGACCGCATGGAGATCATCGAGATCAGCGGCTATTCGATGGAGGAAAAAGTGGAAATTGCCAAACGCCACCTCATACCGGAACAACGCGCCGAACATGGCTTAGAGGGCAAGCACGTCAAACTGCGCCCGGAGGTCATCAGCCGCATCATACAATCTTACACCCGCGAATCGGGCGTGCGGGCGCTCAGTCGCGAAATGGCCGGCGTGATGCGCCACATTGCCAAAAACGTGGCCATGGAAGAACCCTACAACGTGACGGTGAAGATAGACGACCTGCCCAAAATACTGGGGCCGGAGCGCTACTCGAAAGACATGTACAAGGAGGAGAAGATCAGCGGCGTGGCCATCGGCTTGGCCTGGACTTCGGTGGGCGGCGAGATTCTTTTCATCGAATGCAGTCTGCACAAAGGCAAGGGCCATCTCATTCTCACCGGCAATCTGGGCGATGTGATGAAGGAATCAGCCACTACGGCGCTCAGTTTCATCAAAGCGCACAGCGAAAGCATGGGTATCTCGCCCGATCTGTTTGAACAAAAAGATGTACACCTGCACATACCCGAAGGCGCCATTCCCAAAGACGGCCCCTCGGCGGGCATCACCATGCTCACCACCATCACCTCCGCCTTCACGGGCAGGCCGGTGAAGCCTTTCTTAGCCATGACGGGCGAAATCACCCTGCGCGGGCGAGTGTTGCCGGTGGGCGGTATCAAGGAGAAAATCTTGGCCGCCAAACGCGCCGGCATGAAAGACATCATCCTGTGCCGCGAAAACCAAAAGCATGTAGCCGAAATCAACACGGCCTACATCGAGGGCTTGCAGTTCCATTATGTGGACCGCATGGAAGAGGTACTGGAGTACGCATTGGAGGGGTAGAGGATAAAAACGCCACGGGCCCGATCTCTTTGCGAGCATCGGGCCTGTGTGCTGCCTCTAATTCTTCATACAAACAAAAGCGAATTCAGAAAGCGCGATTTGCAGATAATCAATCAGTTATCTATTTTAAAAAACAGCCCCTCATTTATCTCTTCCGAAAATGCAGTTCCTCCACATGCTCGTCATTGTCGTCGCGGAGGCGGATGAGCGTTTCGGTGCGCTCCACGATGATCCAATCGTCGTTGAGTTCTTCAAGCGGGTCGGCGGCACCGGCGAAGAGGATGAGTTTGCCGGAGCCTTGCACCCAAGTGCCCACAGTCGTACTGCCCTGTCGGATGGAACGCAAAACGCCCCCGTTTTCAAAAACAAAAGAATAGCCGCTGAATTTGTGGGTCTCGTCTTTGGTCTTATCCCAGAAGTAGCTCACCTCCCAGTCGCCATTGGTGATGACGCCGGAAACATCGTTGGAAGGCAGCGAATCGTCGGAAATGTTGGTGCACGCTGCGCCGAGCAAGATGGTGAGCACGGCGGGCAAAAGCAGATTTTTCATGGCAGTTACATTTGAATGGTGAATGAATGATTCAAATGTACGCCCCCGAAGGCGGGCATTGCAAATGGGATGCACCCGGCAGGGAAACTACCCTTCCGAAACGGGATTTTGGGGTGCCGAAGGAGACGCCTCGCTTACTTTGTTCTGAAACAACTTACCGGAACCTATGCCCAGACTGATGACCGAGCGCATGGCATCTTCGGTGCCGGCATCCACCATCGTCACCTTGTCGGGCGGCAGGTGAAAAATGAAACCGTTGGTGGGATTGGGTGCGGTGGGTACAAATACGGTGAAAAATCCATTGGGCAACTCCGCGGTTACAAAACCGGTCATCAGAGCGCCGGAGCCGAAGGGGTCCACCAATGCTACTTTGGAAAACGGCATTTTGTCTTTGCTGAAAAGCTGCTGCACCGTTTCCCTGATGATGGTGTAAAAAGGCAGCGGTTTGAGCCATTGTTCCTCTAAGTTGTGGAACAGCCGGCGGCCTACCTCGGTGCGCACGGCCAGCCCGATGAGGAAGAACAACACCAAAATGATGGCCAGCACCAGCAAATTGATGAGCCACGCATTGACATGATCGGAAAAACCGAGCAAACTGCTCAGCGGGCGAATGAATCCGATAAGAAGGTTGAACAAAAGGCGGATGAGGAAACCAAGTAAAGTAAGCGGTAGCACTACCACCAATCCGCCGAGGATGGTGGTGACGACAAAGCGCTGCGCCCGGCGAATGATGGGGCGCTTGCGTTGGAAAAAGGTCATTGTGTCGTGGTGATTTTGTTGTTGTTCAAAACACGGCAAAGGCCGGGCCGGTTGCAGTGTCAGCGCTTGAACTCCCGCAGATTGGTAGAAATACTGAGGTGATTCATGCCTCCCGCAAGGTGGTAGTTGTTGCGGCCATAGTCCAAGCGGAAGCGGCTGATGCGAATGCCCGCTCCGAAGGTGAAGCCCGACAACGAGCGGTAGTTGTTTACGCTCAGTTCCTGCCGCATGAAGTGGTTGTAGCCAAAACGGAGGCGCAGCGATTCCCGTTGCCCGATGAGCAATTCCCCGTTGAAAATAAAATGCCGGAAGAGGTTGTCAACAAAAAGCGAAGCCTTACCAGGTTCTACGGGTTCTTCATCGAAGATATTATTGTCTTCCGTTTCGTAAGGGTTGTCATAGAGCAGGTTCCAGCGGTTGAGGTGGTGATAAATGACGGAAAACCGGAACGGAATGTGCTTCAGCCGTTTGGAAACCCCCGCCTGAAAATCGTAGGGCAAATCTTCCCGGTTGCCGCTGCGGTAGGTACTGAGTTGGGTACCCACATTGCGCATCACCAAGGTAAAGACCAATTTCCGGGCGGTATCGGCATACACGGCTGCCAGATCGGCGGCCAGGCCCAGCGAGCGGTAGCTCTCCATTTGGGAGGTAATGAGTTTGGCATTGACGCCTACCGACAAGCGCTCGTCAACGCGGCGGCCTGCGCCCAAGGTGATGGCGTATTCGGAGGCTTTGAAGGAGCCGTTGACCGTGCCGAACTCATCCGTTGCGGCAAATTCGCCATAGCGCACATAATGCACGCCGCCGTGCAAGGTGGTTTTCCAGGCATCGGCGTGGTGGGCAAAGGAGGCGTAGCCGTGTTGAATACCATTGCTGAGAAAGGCGTGGTTGAACGACAATTGCTGGTGCATGGCGGCATTGAGCAGGCTGGGATTGTGGTAGGCCAGCGCTGCGTCGTCGTCCACTACGGTGATGAGATTGCCGCCCAGCCCGGTGACGCGCGCCGAGGGAGAAAGTTGTAAAAATGAGTAAGTGTGCAAGCTGCCCAACTGGGCGGTAGCGATGTGTGAGAGCAGCAGCAGGCTGAAAAGTGTATAGAATATTCTCATACGGTCAACAATGATTGGGAGAGTGGAAACATTCAGGATGCAAACAAAGCGAATGGTTTTTAAATTGTTCGGGAAAGGATAAATAATTCGCAGTTGTGTCGGGTGAAAGGCGGTCTATTCTTTGCTACTTTTGCCGAAAGGCACATTAATTCGAGACAAGATGAGCAACGTAAAAATAGAAGCCGGCTGGAAGGCCGCGCTGGCCGGGGAGTTTGAACAGCCTTATTTTGAGGCCATTGCGTCGTTTTTGCGCAGCGAGAAGGCCGCCGGCAAGGTCGTTTATCCTCCGGGAGGCTTGATTTTCAACGCATTCGACTCCACGCCTTTCGATCAAGTGAAGGTGGTGATACTGGGGCAAGACCCCTACCACAATCCCGGCGAGGCGATGGGGCTGTGCTTCTCGGTGCCGCGCGGCGTGAAAGTGCCGCCTTCGCTCGTCAATATTTACAAAGAATTGCAGGCCGATCTGGGCATTCCCGCAACGGGGCACGGCGACCTGAGCAGTTGGACCCGGCAGGGTGTGTTTTTGCTCAACGCCATGCTGACGGTAGAGCGCAACCGGCCTCAAAGCCACCAAAATATAGGCTGGCAAACCTTTACCGATGCGGTGATCCGCACTTTGTCGGAGCGGCGCGAAGGATTGGTGTTTATGCTGTGGGGCAATTTTGCGCGCAAGAAGAAAACATTGATTGACACGGAACGGCACTTGGTGCTGGAATCGGCGCACCCCTCGCCGTTGGCGGGCAATGCCTTTTCGGGCTGCCGGCATTTCTCGAAAGCGAATGCGTATTTGGAATCAAAGGGGGTGGTGCCGGTGGATTGGAGGGTGGAGGGTTGAGCGGCGCCCGCCTTGCGCGCGAGGGATAGCAGCGGAATGGCGGCGGCGTAGATACGTTGCGCGCAACGTTTCCGAAGAGAACGCCGCCATGCAGCGGATAGCCCGGCCCCACCGCCTGTTTCGATCGGATGGCAAGAGATGAGACTGAGTGGGGCGCGCCCTGAAACAATGCTATATCTCCGCCTCTACCGTTTCCCGACGGCGATTGCGCCACCAGATGTACCCGATGCCGCCCACCAGCAGGTAGGGCATGGCCAGCAGATAGAGGATGCCGGTATTGAGACCTTTGCCTTCGGTGCCGCCGTTTTCGAGATTGCTTTCGGCCGACATGCGGCACATGGGGCATTGGGCTGAAACCGTAGGCGAGGCAACGACGCTGAGTGCGGCTATGAGCAAAACGGAACCGATGATGCGGGAGAGTGCGGTGCGCATATTGTATTGATTTTTAAGGATAAAACGGCTTCAGCATCCAATAGCATACCGGGCCGGTGACGGCTACATACAACCACAGTGGGAACACCCAGCGGGCCATGCGGCGGTGGCGTTCGACCTGATCGGTGAATCCGCGGATAAAGGTAAACAATATGAGCGGAAGGCTGACGGCTGCCAATACAATGTGGCTGAGCAACAAAACGAGGTACGCCGTGCGCGCTGAACCAACGGCGGCCAATTCGCCTGCATCCAAGCGACCGTTGCCGTCCACATCGCCGTAAATGGTTTCGGGCGTGGTGAAGTGGTAGGCCACATAAGACAGCAGGAACAGCACCGACAGGCTCATGGCCACATAGATGGCGCGACGATGGGCGGCCACGTTTTTCTGTTTGATGAAGTACAAGGCCAGCAGCAGCACAACGGCGGTGAGGGCATTGACGCCGGCGTGAAACGGAGGAAGGAAGGAGAAGTCCCAGCCTTCGGGCAGGGGGATTTTGATGCGCCGCATGGCGCCCACGAGCAGCAGCACCACGGCGGTAAAAATCCAGGCGTAAGTGTTGAGTTTGCGGGCGATAGAGAGGTTGACGGATTCCATTGGATGTTATTTTTCGGTGGGTCTTTTTAATACGGGTTTGGGACTGCGCTTGGACGGAATGACAATGACCAAATGATCTACGAGGCGGCGAATGTCTTGCGCGTTGCTCAGGTCATAGACCTGCCGCACCATGAGCGAGGTGTCGGCGAGTGCAACGTTGGCGGTGCCGCTCAAAGACATGTTTTTGCGAAGCTGTGCTGCCTGTTCCGAGCCGTTTTTGAGCACATGAAAAAGGCCGGGCCGCTCCTGAGTTGCCGCCTGAAACGGGGCCTGCATGGCAGTGGCATCAGCGTCGGGGGCCAGTACGGCAATACTGACGGCGCCGCTTTCGGCAAATTGGTCGCCAATGTTGCGGAGCGCTTCCAAAGCGGCGGCGTCAGTGGCTTCAATGTCGGCAAGCACTAAAGCTTTGCCACGAAAATCATCCAGACGAATGAGCGAATCGCGGTGATCGGGCAGTTCTACAGCAGGCAGGCTGCTCAGGTTTTGCAGTTGGTCCATGCGTGTCTTGCGGTAGTTGTACCCTTTGTTAAGGTAGTACCAGGACCCCAGCGGAAGCCCCGCCAGCAAGAGCAGCAGGACGAGTGTTTGAGTGATGTTTTTGCGATTCAAGTGTGCAGTATTTTTTAGCTCGAACAACCAACGGCGGCACAATAGGTTGTCGAAAAAGTGCCATTTGTGCGTCAGGACGAGCGAATTGACATTTTCTCCATCAGCTCCACCGCCATTTTGTACGTTTCGGCAGCCGAGGCCGACATGTCCATTCGGGCGTATCGGGCGCGCTCGGCGGCCTGTAGGATGCGCTCTACCCCATCCATCAACGCAGCCTCGTATCCGTGTTCCGACATAGCCTGCCGGATCTGCCGGCGTGTCCATTCCGAAGGGGGTAGGCCCAATTGACCGCCGCAAAATTCGTACATCGCCGCCGATATTTCGGTATAAAATGCCTCCGTATTTCCGGTGTGCAGGTATTTGGCCGCCAAAGACAGGCGCTCTCGCGGGTGCAGTTCCGGTGAGGACTGCTCGTGGGCGGGCATTTTTTTGCGCCGGCGAAGCAAGAAAAAAACAAGCGCAGCAGAAACGAAAATCGCGGCAGCGGCCAACGTCGGCAAGAGCCATGCAGCCCGTTTTCGGGGAGCATCATTTTCAGATGAGGAGGCTTCCTGCTCGTTATCCGCCCGGTTGTTGCCGGGACTTACCTTCAGCGAAAACGGGCCTGCACTCAGCGTGACATACCGGGCGCTGTCGGTATCGAAATAGACGAACTGAGGCTGTATGGTATAATCACCGGGCTGCTTGGCCGTGATGAGGTACTCGATGTCTCGCTGCGCGGTTTGTTGTTCGTAAGACTTAGGCGCGGGGGCCTCGCTCGTTTTGGGCGGATACCCCTGCAAGCCATCGGGCAAACGGAGAGCGGGCGCTTCCACCCGTTTCATGTCGCCGTTTCCGGCAATGGTCATTTTCAAAACAAAAGTCTCGTCCGTGCTGCCGGCGGTTTTGGGCCATTCGCATTGCATCACAAAGCGCCCCACTGCCCCGGTAAAGTCGGCGGGCGCGCCGGCGGGCAGCGGCAAAACCTCTATTTCGGCGGGTTCGGTGGCAATGCTCATGCGCTTGGAGGAGTGGCCAAAGGGGCTGAATTGATCGCGCTGCCATTCCATCACATCCAAGTGGAGCGGCCCGATGGTGTGCTTCCCCGATTGCTGCGGGTACAGGCTGATGCGCTCGGTGAGGGTGTTGTACTCCGTGCCTTTGATGCGCTCTTTGCCCTGCGTGGTATTGCCCCAGGGAACAGCTACCATGCCGTCGTAGTCGGATTCCTTCGCGATGCTCACCGTCCAATCGGGGTCGGAGAGATAGATGAGATAGTCGAGTATCAATTGCTGGCCCACCCATACTTTTTGCTGAGAAGGTCGGGCTTCAGCAAAGGCTTCTCCGCGGGCGGTGGTTTTGCCGGGCTGCACCTGAATTTGGATCGGCTTGGTGCGCAGCGTTGTGTTGCCTGCCTGAATAGAGGCGCTGCCAATGGTGAGCGTGCCGGTGCGACGGGGGCGCAGCGAATACACATAGGCGCTTTCGCTGGATGCCTTGCCGTTGACAAAAGAGGCATTGATGCGGGTGGCGGGGCCGTAATCTATGTCAAAATCGGAGAAGTCGGGCGCCTGAAAACGCGTGCCTTCCGCGTCGAACAGAGTGAACGACACCTCAAAACTGCTGTTCAGATTCACCTTGTTCACGCTTGCAGAAGCCTCAAAGCGCGGCGCCGATTGTGCCCGGACACTCAGGGCGGCCCCAAGGCAAAACGTAAAAACGAATGAACGAAGCAAAAAACAGCGCATGGCATACCTGATGTGGAAAGCTCGAAATCTGGGCAAAGTTAGGAGGTAACTTCGAAGTTACCTCCTAACTTCTTCTGTAGTTTTTTATTCACTTGGGTTTGCGCTACAAAATATCCTCTCCATCTTTGCGCAATGAGTACAGAAGCAGCAGAACGCGAAATGATTGTTTCGGCCATTGTGGCGGTGGCCCGCAACGGCGTCATCGGGCACAACAACCAAATCCCCTGGTACTTGCCCGCCGATCTGCAATATTTCAAACGCACCACGCTCAACCATCACATCATCATGGGGCGGCGCAGTTTTTTGTCCATCGGCAGGGCGCTGCCGCACCGCACCAACATCGTCATCACCCGCGATCCGTACTTTGCCGCCACGGGCTGCTTGGTAGCTTACAGCGTAGAAATGGCGCTGGAAATGGCGTTCGACAACGAAGAAACCGAGGCATTCATCATCGGCGGCGGCGAAATCTATCGCGAAAGTATGCCGCATTGGGACCGCATTTACCTCACCGAGGTGGATGTGGAACTGCCCGGAGATGTGTTCTTCCCGCAACCCGACTGGCAGGACTGGCAGTTGCGGTCTTCAGCGCAGCAGCAGCCGGATGAGAAAAATGAGTATGCGTATTGTTTCAAGGTTTTTGAAAAGATTTAACATCACCACATGCCTGTACGTCCCTACATCCGACCCATTGCTTTCTGGATGATGCTCCTGGCCATCTCCGCTGCCTTTTTCGGCATGATCGGCCCTTTTCTCATGGCGCTCTTTTGGGCCGCTATGCTGGCCATGATCTTCAGTCGGCCTTATCGTTTGTTGCGGCTTCGGCTCAAAGGCAAGGAGAATCTGGCCGCCTTCATCACTACTATTTTTATAGTATTGCTGGTGGTTTTGCCCGGCTTTTTCATCGTGCTGGCCTTGGTCAACGAGAGTGTGGGCGTTTACAACAAAATCAATTCCGGCGAGTGGGATCTCACCGGCATAGTTGATTATATACAAACCGAAACGCCCCGCCTCGAAAGCCTCCTCCGCGAAGTAGGCATGACGCCGGAACGCTTGAAAGCCGACTTGGCCAACTTCGCCGTCAATGCCGCCCGCACCGTAGCCGACCGCCTGCTGAGCTATACCCAAAACGCCATTGCGTTCACGGTGCAGTTCTTCCTCATGCTTTATATTCTGTTCTTTTTCCTCCGCGACGGCCGTCAGATTGTACATTCCGTTATGAACGCCCTGCCTTTGGGCAATCGCTGGGAACGCATCCTCATCGAGCGTTTTTCGGGCGTAGCGCGCGCCACCCTCAAAGGGACGCTTATCGTGGCTATGGTACAGGGAACCATCGGCGGGCTGGCGTTTGCCATCCTCGGCATAGAGGGCGCCATGTTCTGGGGCGTTATTATGACCATTCTTTCCATCCTGCCCGTAGGAGGCAGCGGCCTCATATGGGGGCCTGCCGCCATCATGCTGGCCACGCAGGGTATGTGGGGCAAAGCCGTCGTGCTGGCCTTGGTGGGGGCTTTGGGTATTGGTTTGATAGACAATGTATTGCGCCCCATTCTCGTAGGGCGCGACACCAAAATGCCCGACTTCCTGGTACTGTTGGCCACCTTGGGCGGCCTGGGTTGGTTCGGCCTGAGCGGCTTTGTACTCGGCCCGGTCATAGCGGCGCTGTTCCTCACGTTTTGGGAGGCTGCGGGGAGAGAATACGGCGGAGCAGAGACGTAGTCCTGCATTTTGTATAAAAATCCGTCAGGAAGCCATTTCCATCAAAAACGCGCAAACCAAGGCGCCGTAAGTACCCAATGCATAGCCCAATACGGCCAGCAGTACGCCCACCGGCGCCAGCACCGGATCGAACGCGGTGGCTACTACCGGCGCAGATGCCGCACCACCTATGTTGGCCTGACTGCCCACTGCGGCGAAAAAGAAGGGTGCCCGTATGAGTTTGGCCACTACGAGCAAAGTCACGGCGTGCGTGAGCATCCAAACCAAACCGACCGCGAAAAGCCCCAGGTTTTTGAACACCGCGCCCAGGTCCATTTGCATGCCGATGGTAGCTACCAGCACATACAAAAATACGGTGCCCCAACGCGAGGCGCCTGCGCCTTCCAGATTGCGCGCCTTGGTGAAAGACAGCAGCAAACCGAATGTGGTGGAAATGACCACGATCCAGAAAAACGAAGAATTGATGGACTCCAAGCGCATGGCCACCAATTGCTCCTGATATGGACTCAAGGCTTTGGTAATGAGCTGCGCGCCCCAATGCGACAAGGCTACGCCGCCGAAAGCTGCGGCCAACAGCTTGAACATATCTGTATTGTTGGGGATGCGCTCCACGCCGGCCCGGAATGCGCGCACCCGCTGCACCAAATCGTCAATAGCGCTGGTATCGGCCTTGAAAGCCCGGTCTATGCGCTCCCGAATGCCCGCGCCGTACAGCAGCACTGCCATCCAGATATTGGCCACCACCACATCCACCACCACCATAGTGCCGAAGAGGTTTTGGCTCACGTTGAAAATTTCCCGCATGGCCGTCTGGTTGGCGCCGCCGCCTATCCAGGAACCGGCGATGGTGGAAAGCCCTTTCCAGAGGTCTTCGCGGGGCACGCTGATGAGATCGGGCGCTACCGTGGTGACTGCCAGCAAAGCAATGGGGCCGCCCAAAATGACGCCCGCCGTAGCGGTGAGGAACATGATGAGGGCCTTGGGGCCTAATCGCACAATGCCTTTGAAGTCAATGCCGAGACACAGCAAAATAAGGCTGGCCGGCAGCAGATACCGGGAAGCGACCATGTACAATCCAGAGCCTTTTTTGAAGGGTTTGCTCACTTCTTCGGCCACGTTGTTGTCCAACAGAAAGCGCTCCATTTCTGAAAAAGAAGCGGCGGAGGGCGGGTTCAGGCCCAATTTGCGCAACTCGTCCCAGAGACCGGCTTCATACCAATCGTTGGCAATGATGCCCAGGGGCCAATGCAGCAGCGCCGGCAGAAAATAGCACATCAGCAGCGGCGGAAAAATGCGGTAAAACCCCTGCCAGGCTTTGTGTTTGCTGCCCGATGTGATGAAAACCAAAGCCAACACTGTGAACAAAAGTCCGAGTACAATGGCGTCGTTGCTGAAAAAAGGTTTCATGCTTTTGATGGTGTTTTTTGACAGAATCAGGGCTAAAGATACCCGTTTGCCGGAAATTGTATAATTTTCCGCCCCATTCGCACCCGATATGAAAAGATACCTGTTGGTCATTGCGCTGTTATTGCTGAGCGTCGGCTTAGATCGCTGGACGAAACTCTTAGCCATCGAGCACCTGAAAGACCAGCCCATGCGGGATGTTGCCGGTCGTTTTTTTCAGTTGGTTTTTGTCGAAAACACCGGTGCGTTTCTCAGCTTCGGCGCCGGTTTTCCCGATGCAGTCAAGCTGATTGTGCTCACCATTATGCCTTCCGTATTGTTGGGCGCTTTGTTGTTATACACCTTGTTCAGCACGCAACTCAATACCTGGCAGGTCATAGCTTTCAGTCTCATCAGCGGCGGCGGCATCAGCAATCTGTTCGACCGCATTACCGAGGGCAAAGTAGTGGATTTTATGATCATGGGCATCGGGGCGCTGCGAACGGGCGTTTTCAATACCGCCGATGTGTGCATTATGATCGGCCTGTTTATGATGCTGCCATACATGCTGGGCTACGGCCAACCTAAAAACACTGCATAATCGCGCCTTATTAAATGTGCTAATTTGACAATATGCTAATGTGCTGATTGCCAATCGAGAGCGACCAAATTTGTGTCAATTGATGGAAGTCAAGCACTTAGGCAAATAATACCAACCGATATGAAACTCACGCCACCTGTCATCCTCGCCATTATGCTCGGCTACTTCCTTGTGTTGATAGCCGTGTCTTATTTTACCAGCAGGAACAAAAGCACCAACCTGAACTTCTTTCTCGCAGGCAGGCAGGCGCCCTGGCCTTTGGTGGCTTTTGGTATGATAGGCTCCACCATTTCCGGCATTACATTTATATCTGTGCCGGGCGCGGTGGGCGGCATGGGGGCCAATGAGGCATTTTCCTACTTTCAGGTGGTATTGGGGTATTTGTTGGGGTATGTGGTCATTGCTTTTGTATTGTTGCCATTGTATTATCGCTTGCATCTTACTTCCATCTACGGTTATTTGGAGCAGCGATTCGGTTTTTTTTCTTACAAAACCGGAGCCGCGTATTTTCTGCTCTCGCGCAGCATCGGTTCGGCACTGAGGTTGTTTTTGGTGGCTGTGGTGGTTTACAATTTCGTACTAAAACCTATGGAGGTACCATTTGCGCTCTCCGTTTTCCTCATTTTAGCCCTCATCTGGACTTATACGTTTAAAGGCGGCATCAAAACCATCATCGTCACGGATGCGCTGCAAACGGCCTTTTTACTCGGCGCCGTCATACTGACCGTCATATTTATATCTCAGTCCTTAGACCTTGGCCTCGGCGGGATGATGGACATGGTGTCCAACAGCAAGTATTCCAAAACCTTTTATTTTGAAGGCGGCTGGAGCGACCCCAACAACTTCTTCAAGCAGTTTTTCAGCGGGGCGCTCATCACCATCACCATGACGGGCTTAGACCAGGACATGATGCAAAAAAACCTGAGCTGCCGCAATTTGGGCGATGCACAAAAAAACATGCTCTCGTTCAGCACGGTACTCATCGTGGTCAACCTTTTGTTCCTTACGCTGGGCGCACTGTTGTATATCTATGCCTCGTCTTTTGGCGTAGAGGTGCCGGCGAAAACCGACCAGTTCTACCCCATGATCGCATTGGAGCATCTTTCGCCCATCGTAGGCATTTTGTTCATTTTGGGCCTCACGGCAGCGGCCTATTCCAGCGCCGACTCTGCCATGGCGGCGCTGACCACCTCTTTCTGTGTGGACTTTCTGAATTTTGAGAAAAAAACCGGATTAGTGCCCGAAGAAGACCTCCGCAGAACGCGCATCATCGTACACCTCGGTGTCACGGTTGTAATGTTTGTAATGATCCTCATTTTTGAGACCATGAACGATCAGGCGGTTATTACCAAGCTGTTCCAAATAGCCGGATACACTTACGGCCCGCTCTTGGGATTGTTTGTATTTGGCATGACGACCCGCCTCAAAGTGCGCGATCATCTGGTTATGGTGGTGTGCATCCTGGCGCCCATATTTACCTTTGGTTTAGACACTTATTCGACGCAGATTCTCGCCGGTTTCAAATTCGGCTTCCTCACCATTGCACTCAACGGCTTGCTGACTTACCTCGGCCTGCTGGCTATTTCTTATTGGGATACGGAGGTGGCGGTGAAGGAGTGATGTTTTTTATTCATTTGAGTGAGTGGAAGACCGGCCTTACCCCCCGATAAACCGGCCTCCCTCACTCCCTGGAAAAGCGCAAGCGCTTCTGCCAGGTTTGTTTGATTGCTTGTGCAAAGTTGTTTTATGATCGCGTAGTGATCTCTGATCTGTGTATTGCGATAAGGGGGGCTTGCTTCCACTTGCACAAACTACCCCTAAAAGCATTGCCTCCCTGTGCCAAGCGCAGAAAAACAATGAATCAACTTATGTTTTGGTATGTAGATAACTAAAGCGGAAATGCTTTAAACCCAAGCTCCGAATGATTTTCGGTCATCTCTTTGGGGTAGTACTTGCGTACCGCAACGCCTCAATTAGTGTGTAGATGCTGCAAAGATAAGTCCTATATATTTATGGTGCAAATATTTTTTTTCAGACAATTTGTCAGTCAGTCAACAATGGCACAAGGTTTGACAATGCCTCTGAAAAAAAATGACCGCCATGCAAACAGGACGCATATCTGTTCAGACCGAGAACATTTTTCCCATCATCAAGAAGTACTTGTATTCCGATCAGGAAATCTTCCTGCGCGAATTGGTTTCCAATGCTGTTGATGCTACCGTAAAACTCAAAGCGCTGGCCGGCAAAGGCGCCGTGCAGGGCGACATCGGCGATACCACCATTGACATTTTGCTGGATGCCGACAACAAAACCCTCACCATCCGCGACCGGGGATTGGGCATGACCGCCGAAGAAGTGGAGAAGTACCTCAATCAGGTGGCTTTCTCAAGCGCCCACGATTTTATCGAAAAATACAAGCTCGATCACAACATCATCGGGCAGTTCGGCCTCGGCTTCTACTCTGCATTTATGGTGGCCGACCGCGTAGAGGCCGTCACCAAATCGTACATCGCCGATGAGCCGGGCGTTACCTGGTCTTGCGACGGCAGCCCGGAATACACCCTCACGCCCAACGACAAGCAGGAGCGCGGCACCGACATCGTGTTGCACATCAGCGAAGACGCCGTAGAGTACCTCGAATCGTCCCGCATAGAGGGGCTGCTCAAAAAATACTGCCGCTTCCTGCCCGTTTCCATCCGCTTCGGCACCCGCACCGAAACCACTTATGAAGGCGAGGGCGAAGACGAAAAGGCAATAGATACTGAGGTAGAAAACATTGTGAACAACCCCAGCCCGGCTTGGAAAAAGCAACCCGCCGAGCTGAGCGATGAAGACTACCAGAAATTCTACGAGGAGTTGTATCCCTTCAGCACGCCGCCCATGTTCTGGATACACCTCAATATAGACTATCCGTTCAACCTCACGGGCATTTTGTACTTCCCCAAAGTGGGCAACTCCTTTGAGGTTCAAAAAAACAAAATCCAACTCTACTCCAATCAGGTGTTCGTGACCGACGACGTGAAGCAGATCGTGCCGGAATTCCTCACGCTCCTGCACGGCATCATTGACTCGCCCGACATCCCGCTCAACGTGTCGCGCAGCTACCTGCAAGCCGATACCAACGTCAAAAAAATAACCGGCTACATCACCAAAAAAGTGGCCGAAAAACTGCACGACCTCTTCAAAAAAGACCGCAAGGCTTTTGAAGAAAAATGGGGCGATCTGAGCATCTTTGTCAAATATGGCATGATCTCAGACGACAAGTTCGACGAGCGCGCACGGCAGTTTACCCTCCTCAAAAATGTGGACGGCGAGGCATTCACCATCGAGGAATACCGCGACAAGGTGAAGGAACTGCAAAAGGATAAGTACGACAAAATCGTGCTGCTCTACACCAACCATGCCGCCGACCATGCCGGACTCGTGCAAGCCTGCAAAAACAGAGGTTACGACGTGCTCAACCTGCCCGACATCATAGACAACCACTTCATACAGCACCTCGAAGCCAAGCTCGGCGACGTCACTTTTGTGCGCATAGACTCCGACACCATTGACAACCTCATCCAGAAGGACGACAAAAACGAGTCGGTACTCAGCGAAAAAGAGCAGGAGACGGTCAAGGGAGTGTTCGAGCGGGTAGCCCAAGCGCCCGGCGTATCGGTTTCGCTCAAGGCCATGTCGCCCGACGACCTGCCGGTTCATGTCGTCAAGCCGGAATTCATGCGCCGCTTCAAGGAAATGCAGATGTTGCAGGGCATGGGCAACGGCGAGGCTTTCCCCGATATGTACAACGTGGTGGTGAACTCGAATCACCCGCTCATTGCGCAAAAACTCGCCGGCGAGCAGGATGCTGCCCAACAGGAGGACTTGGCGCAATACCTGTATCAGTTGGCCCTACTGTCGCATCACATGCTGCGCGGGGAAGACCTGGCCGCTTTTGTACAAAAGAGCGTGGCCCGAATGGGGTGATCTTAGATCGTATAAATAGAAGGAAGCGCCTCTCTGCCGTGCTTAGTGCCGGCGGGGAGGCGCTTCGTGTTTGCAGGCAATAGGGGGCGATAAAAAAATAAAGTGATCATTTTCGCCAAAGGATTAGATAAGTAAACGTTTCATTTTAAGTGTCTTATCTAATCCTTTGGCCTAAAGAAAATGAACAATTTATTTTTGCCCCACTACTAACGGAGAAAACAAACAAAGCCTGCCCGTTGGAATGATCCTTTTCGGGCAGG
>DDUV01000099.1 GCA_002344975.1 Saprospiraceae bacterium UBA2329
CTCCCGATCTAGGCCAAAGGATTAGATAAGACACGTAAAGTAAATCGTTTACTTATTGAATCCTTTGGCGAAAATGATCACTTTATTTTTTTATCGCCCCTTATTGGATATTTTTTCAAAAAACCCAATAATCAACTTGCCCTTTTGAAATAATGCAAATATATTGCGCCCCGATAACTTTTCTTCACACGTTTAAATTCTTTACCTATGAAAAACAGAATTTTATTCCTCAAATACCTCGATTTGTCAGTTCTTGAAATCTTGGTTGATCGTTAGGAATTGCGTGGCGTATTCCGCAGCCTGATTCCAGACCTGTATGAAGTATCGGATGCAGGGCAAAGGCTCCTGATCGGAAAATTGAGCAAGTTAGATTGCCCCATGCGGGCTTAGTGAAGGGGTGACTTTCCCAGCTAATGCACTGACAGTCACCCTTTCACTACGCTTGAAAATCTACGTTTAGTGAAGGGGTGACTTGCCCGGTTAATGCACTGATAGTCACCCTTTCACTACGCTTGAAAATCTACGTTTAGTGAAGGGGTGACTTGCCCGGTTAATGCACCGACAGTCACCCTTTCACTACGCTTGAAAATCTACGTTTAGTGAAGGGGCGACTTGCCCGGTTAATGCACTTATAGTCACCCCTTCACTACCCTCTTTCTTTATCACACAACACATATTTGCTCCCATGAAAAAAACACTTCTACTCTCGTTTTTTCTGGTATTTGCTTTACTCCAAACCCTGGCCCAACCCAAACACGACTGCTACTGGATGATGGGCTATAGCGACTCCTCCCCAGACAGCTCCATTTGGGGCGCCTCTGTCATGGACTTTTGCGGCGACTCTTTGCAGATATACGAAATAAACCGCCCCATGAATTTCGATTTCACCAATGCCTCTATGTGCGACTCGGCGGGCAATCTCCTGTTTTACTCCAACGGTATCTACATCGCCAACCGCCTGCACCAGCCCATGCTCAACGGTACGGGCCTGCTGACGCCCGGCACTTCAGGGTTTAATGAGGATGGCATTCCCATTCAGCAGGGGGTACTTATACTCCCCTGGCCTGGGCAAACACAAAAATATTTCGTCTTTTATGGAAGGCTGGGGTACTTTTATTACAACAATGTACTGACTGCGGGCAATGTATCCCTCTATTACGCTGTCGTTGATATGTCCATGAACAATGGTTTGGGCGCCGTAACGCATAAAAATGTACTGATAACCAACGACACCTTGAAAATGGGGCGCCTTTCTGCCGTACGCCACGCCAACGGCAGGGATTGGTGGTTAGTAGCGGGTAAATTTCACAACCCGGAATTGCTTCGGTTTCTCGTCACACCCGATGGGGTCATGAACTACGGAAGTGTGCCGGACGAAAATTTTGTACGAAAAGGAATCGGACAGGTAGTCTTTTCACCGGACGGCAACTATTTCGTGGATGTCACATTACAAAATTGGGGAGATAATTATGTTTCTTTTTTTGAGTTTGACCGATGTACCGGGGATTTTTTCTCCAGAGGGCGTTTTGGATATGATGATGTCATAGCCCATGCCGGAGTAGCGATATCGCCCAATTCCAGATATGCCTACCAGACTTCCACTTACCTGATACGGCGCTTCGACCTCTGGGCCGACGACATCCCCGGCTCTATGGATACGGCGGCTCTGTACGACGGCTACGAGGAGCCTATTCCAGGGTTCGATAGCCTTACTCTGCCTACTGTTTTCTACATGGCGCAATTGGCGCCCAATGGAAAAATTTATGTTGTTTCTACCAATACCGTTCGTTCGGTACATGTCATCGAACGCCCCGACGAAGAGGAGTGCGACGTGCGGCAACATAGCGTCATCTTCCCAAAACTGACCCGCACTATGCCCAACTTCCCCAACTTCCGCCTCGGCGCGCTTGCCGGCAGCCCCTGCGATACACTGGGCGCCACCGCCGTGCAGGAGCCGGTACCCGGACGGGGCATACAGGCGTATCTCTTGCCCAATCCTGCGCGAGACTACTTCGTGCTGGCCTTGGATACCCAAAATGCCGCCCTCCCTGCCGATGCCCCGCTGCGCCTGCATCTGAGCAACAGCATGGGCCAAACCTTGCGTCAATACCAACTGACTGCCGCTCAGCGCGAACACCGCATCAGCACCGAGGAGCTTCCTGCCGGCTTGTATTATGTGAGTATTATGTATGGCGGGCATTTGTTGAAGACGGAGAAGTTGGTTGTTGTCAGGTAGTGGCGGCTGCTGGCTGCTGGCCTCAAGCTGCTGGCCGGCCCGTTGGATGTTTTCAGGTGACATCTAACCCCGAGCCTTAGCGAGGCGGGAAGGTGTCGCATGAAAACATCCGGAGATGTTCCCTTCACAGCCGCGAGATGACACCTTCCGCCGCCAAGAGGCTCTCTTCCATTGTAGGGGCCGGGGAGGCGACGGCAGATGTCACCTCGCTCGTAAGTGCAAGCCGTTAGCAGACCTGTAGCTTGTAGCCTGAAAAAAACTGATAAACAGCAACAACAAAATCATCATCTTATGAACACAAAATCACCTTTCCGACGCTTGTTTTTATTACTGAGCTGCCTGTGGGCAGGTACGCTCGCTGCACAGCCCGGCCCCGATTGCAACTGGATGACCGGCTTTATTCCACCGATCATGCAGAAACGGGTACGGCCATGATGAATTTCTGCGGCGACACACTGTCCATCACTCCCACGCCCGGCCAACCCTTCAGCTTCCTCAGTACGATAGCCGTCATCAGCGACGACGAGGGGCGGTTGTTGTTTTACACCAATGGCTTCCAAATCCGAAATGCGGCGCATGAACTGATGCTGAACGGCGACAGCCTGCAAGTAGAGGATGTACTCGAACTGAGAAACATCGGCTTAGACATGATTCAGGGCGCAGTGATTGTACCTTTCCCCGAACAGCCCGGAAAGTATGTGCTCATTCATGCGGAATCTTTTCTGGGAGAAGGGTATCTGGTGGCCACGCCTCTGAAATACACCATTGTGGATATGTCGCTGGATGGAGGCCTGGGCGGCGTGGTGGAGAAAAATGTCGTTATCAGAAACGACACGGTCGAATACGGAAAATTGGTGGCCACACGCCATGCCAACGGCCGCGATTGGTGGGTCGTAGCCTCCAAATTTGACGACGGACGGCTCATCCGGCTACTCATCACTCCTAATGGTGTGGAAGACTACGGCCTTACGGACGAAGCTTATGTTTCATATACAGACTACGGCAATGCAGCGTTTTCGCCCGACGGCAGTTATTATACCAACACAAGTGTTACCCTTGTCAGCCCCAACGATATTTCAATTGACCTGTTGCGGTTTGATCGCTGTACAGGAGCGTTTTCCACGATTGAAAACTATATTGACAATACGGCAACAGGGTACAGCTTTGTAGCGTTTTCGCCCAATTCGCAATACATGTATCAGTCTTACGGGCGGGTTATCAATCAGTTCGATCTCTCGGTAATACCTCTGGCGCAAGGTCGGGTTGAGGTAGCCCAATACGACGGATTTCAATACACGCAGCCGGGTTTTGATCCTGTTCAGGTGTACTTCTTCCAACCGGAATTAGGCCCAGACGGCAGAATATACATTTCGCCCAGCAGCCCCTCGCCGTATTTTCACGTCATTGAATCGCCCAATTCGCCCGGCTTAGCCTGTAATGTCATGCAACATGCTCTGCGCTTGCCTTTTGTCAATGCCGGAGTACCCAATATGCCCAATTATCGCCTCGGCGCGCTTGCCGGCAGTCCCTGCGATACGCTGATAATGAACTCGGTACAGCAACCTGCAAAGGATTTGGCTCCGCTCCGCGTCTTCCCCAATCCCGCCCAAACGCACTTCACCATCGCCTCCTCCTCGCCCGCCACACTCCTGCGCCTGTACGACGGAATGGGGCGGCAGGTACTTGTGCAGGCACTCGCGGCCGGGCAGCCGGAACATCGCATTGCGCTGCCGGCGGGCCTTCCGGCGGGTGTGTATGTGGCGGTGGCAGAGGGGCGCGAAGGGATATTGGGCAGGGCGCGGGTGGTGGTGGCGAGGTAATGCCTTGAAATGTTGCGTCAGTTAATCAACACCGACTCCTGCGGGTAGCGATAATGCGCCCGGTGGATTTGCTGCAACATGCCCGTCAGCAGGTTGAGCGTGCCCACCCGGCCGGTAAACATGAGTACAATGAGTACCCACTTGCTGCCCGTGCCGAGGCTTGAGGTGATGCCCAGGCTGAGGCCGGAGGTGGAATAGGCCGACACGCACTCGAAACTCAGGTCCACTAAGTCTTTGTCAGGCTCCATCCAACTGAGCGCAAAAATACCCACGCTCAGTGCCACAAAAGACAACCCGATGATGGCAAAGGCCCGTTGCACCGATTCAGTCGGCACTTCCCGGTGGCCGAGTTCGATGTGAGGCCGGCCACGCACCACTGCCCAAACGTTCATCACCGCCAGGGCAAAAGTACTGGTTTTGATACCGCCGCCGGTGGACGCAGGCGAAGCGCCTATCCACATCAGCAGCATGGTAGCCATCACGCCGGGCACACTGAGACTGCGCATGTCTATGGTGTTGAACCCGGCCGTGCGCGGCGTGGTACTGCAAAACATGGCGGTGGTGAGTTTGCCCCACCAGGAATTGTGCTGAGCAATGGAATGCCGGAATTCGGAGATCAGAAAAAAAACAAGGCCGGCTATCAGTAAAATCAGGGTGGTTTGAATCACAATGCGGGAATTGAGCGAAATGATGCGCGGGCGAACGACAACGGCATCGAGGTTGCGCTCCCAGGTATAAATGCTGTTTTTGATGGTAATTTTGAGATATTCGTAGAGGTTGTTGAGGATATTAAAACCCAAACCGCCGAAAATGACGAGTAAAATGACCATCCATTGCAGGCCGTAATGGAATCGGAACCGGCTGTCGTACAGGCCATCGGTCAGGATGGAAAAACCTGCGTTGCAAAACGCCGACACGGAGTGAAACAGGGAAAAAAACACCCGCTCGTACCAGGATTCGAAGTGCGCCGCATCGGTAGAAAAATAGATGCCCAACGCGCCGATCAACTCAATGACGAGAGTAAACACCACAATTTTGACGACCACCTTGAACACATTGCCCAACTGCTCGGAACTCACCATGTCGCGCAGCAGCACCGTTTCCTGCAAAGAGGAATTGCCTTTGAAAAAATAAGCAAAAAAGGAGGTAAACGTGAGTATGCCCAGACCGCCCAATTGTATTAAAAACAAAATGACGGTCTGACCGAAAAAGGTAAAATCTTTGGCGGTGTCCACCACGATCAGGCCCGTAACGCATACGGCGCTGGTGGCGGTAAAAAACGCATCCGTGACGCTGATGGAACCTGGCGTGGCAGCAGGCAGCAACAACAGCAAAGCACCCAAAACGATAATGGCTACAAAGCTGCCCACAAACAGATTGGCCGGATGTATTTGCCGGGAAAGCAAACCTTGTATCGTCAATGAAGCACGGTGTACAAAATACAGCGCAATGCCTGCCAGATGGTAATTGTGCAGTTGCTCAACCGAGTCGGCCCAGGAATTGCCGGATACGACGAAAATAAGTACAGCCAGCATCAACGAGGCCAGTGCAATGGACGATGCCCAGGCCAGGCGCGGTACTTTTTTTTCTGTAAAATGCAGCCGGAGATTGAGCAACAGCAATGGAATAACGATGATAGCATAACCGGCGCTGAGCCAAACCGTGTGCTCAAAACCCAGATCGTACAGGACCAGACCCAAGGCTATGGTTTGGAGGAAGTATGCTACGAACTTCACCCGCTTTCCCGACAAAAAGTCAGAGATCAATCCTCGTTGTTTTTTATCAACTGATAGATGGCCGGCAACTGCCGCCCCAGCCCGTCATAATCCAACCCGTAGCCGATGACGAAATGCGGCGGTATGGAAAAGCCCACATACTGCACTTCCAGAGGAAACTCCAGCATATCCGGTTTTTGCAGCAGGGCGGCAATGGCCACCGAGGCCGGCTGCAGTCTTTGCAAGTCGGGGAGCAGCGAATACAGCGTCTTGCCCGAATCCACGATGTCTTCCACAATGATGACGTGGCGGTCTTGCAGGTCGGTTTCCAGCCCGATAAGCGTAGAAACATCGCCCGTTGAGTGCAGGCCCCGGTAGGATGAAAGTTTGATGAACGACAGTTCGCAATCGGCCCCGAAAGCGCGCACCAAATCGGCCGCAAACATGAAGGAGCCGTTCAGAACCCCCAGAAACACAGGGCGTTTGTCGCCATATTGTGCCCGCAGCCGGGCGCCCAACTCCTGTACGCGCCGCTGAATATCCTCTTCGGTGAGGAACAAACTGAAATGGAGATCGTGCGCCTGTACTGTTTTCATGCGGGAGATGTTGATTTTAGAAAATGCAAATTTGGCGGCTTTTTTGGATATAAGGGGCGATAAAAAAATAAAGTGGTCATTTTTGCCCCACTACCAAGACAACAAACAGGCAGATTTATTGATCTTCGCAGGTGGCGCTCTTGTTCCATTTGGGTTCTTGCTATTTCGTACCTTTGCCTATATTTCCACCAATTTCATACATCATGCTCAGAATAAGCACTCTCCTGCTGGCCATATTGCCTTTGGCCGGCCTCCTGGCTCAAAATGCCGATCAGGACGCAAAACTCCGCCGCTTGGCCGACCGCCTCGCCCACCGCTACATCATCACCGACGGCCATGTGGACCTGCCCTACCGCCTCAAAGTGCAAAACTTCCGGCTCACCAAAGAATTCATCGGCATCCCCATTGAAACCACAGATGGCGATTTTGACTATGTGCGCGCCAAAAAAGGCGGCTTGGATGCGCCCTTCATGTCCATTTACATTCCTTCCTCTTACCAGCAAAGTGGCGGGGCTGTACAATTGGCCGACTCGCTCATTGATATGGTGCGCAGCATCGCGCAGGCACACCCCGATAAATTTGCCGTTGCCGTATCACCCAAAGATGTAGAACGCAATTTCCGCAAGGGCCTCATTTCCTTGCCTTTGGGAATGGAAAACGGCGCGCCCATCGAAGACAAGCTCTCCAATGTGGCCTACTTTCACCGGCGCGGCATCCGCTACATCACCCTCACACATGCTACCGACAACCTCATCTGCGACTCCTCCTACGACACCACCCGCACCTGGAACGGCCTCAGTCCTTTCGGCAAAGAAGTGGTGCGCGAGATGAACCGCGTGGGCATCATGGTGGATATTTCGCATGTTTCCGACAGCGCTTTCTACCAAACCCTCCAAGTCAGTTCCGTGCCGGTCATCGCCTCGCACTCCTCCGTGCGCGATTATACGCCTGGCTTCGAACGCAATATGAACGACGACATGCTGCGCGCATTGGCCAAAAACGACGGCGTGATTATGATCAATTTCGGCTCTACTTTTCTGGATTCCAAAATACAGGAAGCTGAAAATGAACTGCGCGCCAAACTCTCCGAACTGTTGCAGGAAAAGGGTCTCAACTGGCGAGACGAGGCAGCCAAACCCATCATCGAAGCATTCCAGAAAGAACACCCCAAACTCTACTCCGATGTGGAAATGGTGGCCACTCACATAGACCACGTTCGCCGCGTGGCCGGCATCCGGCACATCGGTCTCGGCTCCGATTACGACGGCGTCGGCGATTCGCTGCCCACCGGCCTCAAAGACGTTTCGCAATATCCCAACCTTATTTATGTATTGCTCAAGCGCGGCTACAGCAAGCAGGACATTGCCCGTATTTGCTACAAAAACCTCTGGCGGGTGTGGAATGCCGCCGAAAAAGCGGGCCGCTCCTCTTCTCCACAACCGGCGTTGAAATAAGTGTAGATAACTGCCATCTTTTCCACACTTACCAAGATTGCCGTGAAAAACGCCCTTTCACAACAAGGCATTCCCGATATAGCGTGGAATACCGCACTGTTTTTCGACATACTTTCCACAAAAATTCGGCCGGTGGGAAATCACTTTTTTTCCATACTCATCCCTATCCACTCATTGTGGATAAATCGGCAATGGCCTGACATTGGATGAGTTAATACTGAATTAACCTGTGGATAACATGGGCATGACTGGGGATAACCCGACCGCCAAATTTTGGGGTAAAAAGTTCTCTACATTTCCACGGACCTGATGATGACAGGGGATTTAAAAATTTATTTAAAAAAGATTATTAACAACAGTGAGGAATGTGGAAACGGGCGCTGTTGCGCAAACATTTGGGCGTACTTTTGTTTTCGCTTTGTCGCGGGAAGCGTGTTTCGACGGGACTCTCTGAATTGTTTAAATGTAAGCAACTCAAGGAAGGCAGTTCTGATTGGAAACAGCCGGCTTCCGGCGCTCATATTTTTTGACGCTGACCTTGTTATGATTCTTTTGATTTTCGCTGCTCATAGAGGGCATGACGATCATACAAATCTGCGTCTTCCAGCGTCTAAAAAACAGATAAACAGGAGCTTACTTAGCGTAGCGATCAGAAAATAGTCGCTTGGTATCTGGCCCGGCGATGAAATTTTTACCTTTACTTTTATGAGCAACAATCATTCCATTTTCACATCTCCCCAAGCCAAGTTTCAATCAGCCCTCAAACTCTGGCTGCTGATCGGCATGGTCATGATTTTTGTACAAATTGTCGTAGGCGGCATCACCCGGCTCACTGGTTCCGGCCTGTCCATCACCAAATGGGAAATCGTGCTGGGCGCCCTCCCGCCGATTAACGCCGAACAATGGGAAACCGCTTTCGATCTGTACAAAGCCACGCCGCAGTACCAAAAGATCAACCAGGGAATGAGCATGGGCGAGTTCAAGTTCATTTATTTTTGGGAATACATCCACCGCTTGTGGGCGCGCAGCATGGGCTTCGTGTTTTTGTTTCCCTTCCTGTTTTTTTGGCGAAAAGGCGCCATCAGTCCGCTATTGATGCGACGGCTCGGCATCACGGTATTGCTGGCGGCAGTGGTGGCTGCGTTTGGATGGATCATGGTGGCCAGCGGTTTGGTGAATCGCCCCTGGGTGAACGCCTACAAACTCACCCTGCACCTTTCTTTGGCCTTGTTGGTGTATTGCTACCTCTGGTGGACGATATTGTTGGTTTCTCCACCCAAAGTGCAGGTTTTCCACACACCTTTGTTGAAAATGTGGGGAAAACGACTTATTGCCCTCACAGCCATACAGATAGCGTTGGGCGGCATGATGTCGGGCATGAAAGCGGGTTTGTTTTACCCCACCTGGCCGGATATGAACGGCGAGATCGTACCCGGCCTGCTGTTCCAAATCAGCCAGTGGAATGCCGACAACTTCATTCATTACGACAGCGGTCCGTTTATGAGCGCTTTGGTGCAAACCTTACACAGAGGAGTGGCTTACATATTGACAATCATTATGTTATGGTTTATTGAAAAAACGTGGCGGCTGGCTGAAACGGCGGCTCTGCGTATCGGACTCGGGCTGTTGCTCGCGGCTTTGCTGGCGCAGGTTTTGTTGGGAATTCTGACCGTAATCAACTGTGTAGGAAGCATTCCCGTTGCATTGGGCGTTTTGCATCAGGCCGGCGGCGTACTCCTGCTGACGGCCGTTTTGTACGTCTATTTTCAAGTCCGTCAGGTTAAAAATGCCTGATTGTGGAAAACTCTGTGGAAAACGCGCATGGCAATTTTTTGGCTTGATAACAGACTGATTTTCCCGCCGGTAGAGCGGTCGGAGCCGAGTGGTATCCTGGCTGCGGGCGGCGATCTCTCCACCGAGCGATTGCTGCTGGCGTATCGGAACGGCATCTTCCCCTGGTACAGCCCCGACGACCCGATTCTGTGGTGGTCGCCCGATCCGAGGTTTGTGCTCTTCCCCGACGAATTGAAAATAGCCCGCAGCATGAGGCCGTATTTCAACACGCCCCGGTTTGAACTGAGCGTGGACACAGCCTTTGGGGAAGTCATCAGGGCCTGCGGCCGGCAGTATCGCCGCGGCCAAGACGGCACCTGGATCACCGACGAGATGATAGCGGCTTATGATGAACTGCATCGGTTGGGGCACGCTCATTCAGTGGAGGTATGGCTGGACGGCCAATTGGTGGGGGGTTTGTACGGCATTGCCATCGGCAGAGTGTTTTTTGGAGAGTCCATGTTTGCCACTGTGCCCAATGCCTCGAAGGTAGGGTTCATCGCCATTGTCAAACGCCTGCAACGATTGGGTTTTCAAATGATTGATTGCCAACAGGACACTCCGCATCTTGGCTCTTTGGGCGCACGCGGCATTTCCCGGCAGCAGTTCATCATTGCCTTGAGTCGCTGGACACGGGAACCCGGCCTGATCGGCGACTGGAGCCAAATGGACGCATTTCAAAATCTGTACGATCTGACATGAATCAAAAACGAGCAGCCTCCTCTTTTTACGCCCGCCTCTTCTCGCGCATGTACGATCCGGTGATGCGGAGCTTTGAAGAAAAAATTCTCCTGCAACGCCGGCAGTCTCTACTGGAAAACCTCCACGGCGACATCCTCGAAGTGGGTGCCGGCACGGGCGTCAATTTTCAACTGTACTCAGATGAAGCCCGCGTCATTGCCTGCGAACCGTCGCTGCCCATGCTGGCCAAGGCTTACGACAAGTTGGCGGCTTACCCACCCGTCGCTTCCATCAAGTTGGTACACGCCGGTATCGGCGACGAAGAACTGCACGGGCACATTCCGCCCGGCGGCCTCGATGCAGTGGTGTTTACGCTCGTGCTTTGCACCATCCCGAACCCGGAACTTGCCATCCATCAGGTGAAACAATGGCTCAAGCCGGAGGGACGGCTCATTGTTCTGGAACACATTGCTTCCGACAAGCCCGTTGCCCGCCGCCTTCAGCACGCCATCGAACCGCTGTGGACGCCCTTGGCCGAGGGCTGCTGCCTCACCCGCGATACCGATCAGATGCTGCGGCAATCGGGCTTCGAACCAGAGCAGGAGGAGTACTTCTCGGCGGGGATGCGTTTTTATCAGGCGGTTTTGAGGAAACAGTATAAAGTATTAACACCATGATTCAATGGGCATTACCACAATACAGGTACGCCATAACGAGCAATCGAAATATCCTTGGTGATGATGGTCAGGTTTTCTGTCAGGGCTTGGGCTATCAACATTCGATCAAAAGGGTCTCGGTGCAACAAAGGCAAGGAAGATGCCTGTACCGTGTGTGAAAACTCAATGGGTAGCCCTGCATTAGTACATATATTCTTTCATGTCTTCTAATGGCTCGTCCCAGTCAGGCGACAAGTGAATCATGCCTTTCAGGCAGCCAAAACCGCGTGTGGTCGTATGCACTTGCTGCTGAATTATTTCATGCTTTAACTCTTGGGTATCGTCAACCAGCAACTTCAACATCTGCATCTTCTCCAATTGCAGAAGGAGTTGGAGCGTATCTTCGTTCGGTATTTCTACGGTTACTGTCATGATGAACGGTATTGGACATACAAAAATACATATTCCGGGTCAAAATAGTTTGGAGGGTAAATGAACGCCGTGCAGCCAGGCAGTATCCAAGTTCCTACTCCCTCACAAACCGCCCCACGGCCGCAGCCCCACCCTCGCTCCGATACAGCAGCAGGTACATGCCCGCCGGCAAGGCCGACACCTCCAATGGCCACACTTCCGGCACAGCGTCCAAGTATTGCGTTTTCAGCAGTCTGCCCTGCGCATCGTACAGCGCCAGTTGCCCTCTGCCGCCCTCCGGCAATTCCACATTCAGCCACTCCCGCGCTGGATTGGGATACAGCCTCAACTGCTCCACCGCCGCCTGTGCCTCGCCAGCAGCCGTATAAACCCCGCAGGGCTGCCCGCCCACAAAATTGAAAATGCCGTGCGTGGGGGATTCGTAGCAGTTGAAGGTGTGAATAAAAAAATCTACGGTGAGAGCACACGCCCCAAAGTAGAAATACAAAACCGGAGCATTGCCAATGCCCTGATATATTTTGCCATGTGGGTAAGCGCCTGGCGCGAAGTCAGGCATATCAATACTTACATGCTGTGTACGCAACTCCAACCCGTTCACGGGCGTATGAGTAACAGAATCTACCAGTACCATGATTGAGTCTCTTTCACAATGGAAATCACTGAAGCAGATAGGAACCGACCAAGATTCACCGGGGCCTTTGTTGAAATCATACAGCAAGTTGAACGCCTCATTAAAAGTGTCATAAAAATACACCCGGCCTTCTTCCTCATAAGTGAATTGAATAGGGAAGCCATCGTTACAAGCCGGAGATATTGTCATGAGTATTCGGCAGTTCTTCCCACCTACGACCGTATCCCCGATCACTTCTGAAACATGCACGCTATATGGAGAATTACCGCTACTGCCCATAAAATTTGCAATAGAATGATAATACTTCGCCCCCACCGGCGCCCACTCCAACTGCGCCTGCGCCGGAGCCAGGGCAATCAGCAACAAAAAGAGGAAAATGAGCTTTTTCATGGATGTGTGTTTTTTACCGTTTTACAAATTTCTCCACGGCCAGCACTCGGCCCTGCCCCACGCATTGCAGCAGATAAGTGCCGGCGGGCCAGTCCCATACCGGTACTATATAGGTGGCATCCGACGCGACCCCGGCGAACTCCTGCAACAGCGCCCCCGAAGCGTCGAAAATGCGAAACGATACCTCACGGCCTGCCGCAGCGGGCGCCCGCAAATAAAAATTGAGGTACTCGCTCGCCGGATTGGGATACAGCCGCAGCTCGAACTGCTCCCGCTGTACTTCTTCCGCCGCCGTACTCAGGTGGCAGCCCGGCACTAAGCAGCCGTAAGCGTCCAACTTGAGCAGCCAGGCTTGCTGTGCTATTTCTCCCGTGACAGGATTTGGATTGCGCGACTCTCCACACAAAATAAACCCGCCGTCCGGCGTTTCTTTAATGTCATATAATGTGTGGCGATTGTTGAGTTGATCTATACCTACATACTGCCGTGTCCACAGGCTGTCGCCCGAAGGAGAAACTTTCCCCAACCAGCCTCTAAGAGAAAATGAATTTTGTGTAGTATAAACAGTTCCATGTTTCCCGGCGACAACATATCCGCTGCCATCTGATACTGCCAATATGTTGGTTAGTTCGGAAGATCCAGTCAACTCCGGCTCGGGGAAAGAAATTTCCCACTCTATTTCTCTCTGCGGATTGAGCTTGAATATATATTTCTCAAAGTAAATGGCATTCACCGAGGAGCGCTGCTGCTCGTATCCTATGCCGGATGCCACCACCAAGCTGCCGTCCTCCAGCAAGACCATATCGGCCGCGCCGTAGCGCAGTCCCTCCGAAACTGGGGAGAGGTAGCCCCATTGTATATTGCCGAGGGCGTCTAATTTTGTAATGCTCGTCTGGAAAGTATAATTATTGACCGTTAGATTGATATTTGACCTTTCCCCTCCCACAAGAATTCCCCCATCATCTTCAATTATCAATGAGAAAGGTCGTTCCGACCAATAATTACCCAATTTTTTCTGCCATTGCATAATGCCGATACTATCCGTTTTTACGATCCAGATGTCCGCATTGGCGTATCCGTTCCAAGGGAGTCCCTGAATATGGCAAGCAAACACATACCCACCGTCTGGGCAGGGTTTGAAAGCACGCGGCCAGATAAAGTCTAAAGGCGGGGCATATAAATTGGTGAAGGAGCGGGTGAATAAGGTATCGCCGAAAGCATCATATCGGATCAACATAGCATTAGACAGGGTGTCATAAGAATATCCCGATACAGCAAACCCCCCATCCGGGAGGCTGTAAAAATCCGGGTACCATGTTTCATAGGTTCTCAACGGCGATCTTAGCGTTTTTACGTCCAGAGGCAAACCATTAAAGTCGGTTTTCATGAATAGCGCGCCGGCTCGGTAAGGCGGTAATGTATCTGCGATGACTCCTGTGAAATAATAACAACTATCAGTTACAAGAATATTACTCAGGAGAGATGCACGAAAGTTGAGTGAAAATCTACGATTAAAGGTGGTCTGGCTATTCAGGGAACCATAGCCCAGACACAGCCATACCACGCATAGCAGATATGAAGTACGCATATCGGATGTGGTTTTTGGAGGCGACGCTATGTATTTTAGGCTGCTTACTAAAGGTGCTTTTGTACTGAAAAACAGGAATAGCTTCCACACGACCAACGATTTAAGCCTCCTTTCGGAAGCGGGTGAAGAAATGTAAAACCGATGGTCATAGTGTTATTTCGGGCAAATACATCATTGCATACTGAGGAATCCGGGATGCAAAAAATGTTTGCTTGGCAAAGATAGGGCTTTGTTTTTTTTAAATGCAAGAGGCAGGTGGAAAAAATATGCCCAAGTTTGATGTCCCGAAGTTTAGTAATCGGTAGTTCCTCTTTTTCCGTAATTTTGCGCCTTCTTTTCAGAACGCCTCCTGCTTGGAGCGCACACAACCATTATAAGACATGAAAAAACGCACAGAAATCTCCGCCATCCTGCAAAGCCCTGAAATGGACAGCACCGTCACCGTCATGGGCTGGGTGCGCGCTTTTCGCAATAACCGATTCATCGCCCTCAACGATGGTTCTACGCCCAATAACCTCCAGATCGTTATAGATGCCGAGCAATTGCCGGAAGACACTGTGCGCAAAATAGGCTTTCATGCCTGTATTTCAGCAACGGGCAAATTGGCGCCCTCACTCGGCGGCGGGCAGGCAGTGGAAGTACTGGCCGAATCGGTGGAAATTCTTGGCGAGTGCAACCTCGAAACTTACCCCCTGCAACCCAAGCGCCAAACGATGGAGTTCCTGCGTTCCAAAGCGCATTTCCGTCCGCGCACCAATACCTTCAGTTCTGTATTCCGCATCCGCCATGCGGTGGCCTTTGCCATTCATAAATATTACAACGACCGCGGATTTTACTACCTCCACAGTCCCATCATCACCGGCAGCGATGCCGAAGGCGCCGGGGAGATGTTCCGCGTGACGACCCTCGACCTCGAACACCTGCCCCGCACCGAGTCGGGAGATATTGACTGGAAGGAAGACTTCTTCGGTCGCTCCACCAACCTCACGGTATCCGGTCAGTTGCAGGCCGAAATCGGGGCGCTGGCGCTGGGCAAGGTTTATACGTTTGGCCCTACCTTCCGGGCCGAGAACTCCAACACGCCGCGCCACTTGGCCGAGTTTTGGATGATAGAGCCGGAAATGGCTTTTTACGATATTTACGACAATATGGACCTGGCGGAAGACTTCTGCAAGTACCTCATCCGCTATGTGCTCGACAACTACTACGATGATGTGGCCGCTCTGGACGCCCGCCTCGCAGAGGAAGAAAAATCGCTGCCTGCCGACAAGCGTCGCCCGATGGGATTGATTGATCAACTGCGCTTTGTGGTGGACAATGATTTCGAGCGCATCACTTACACGGATGCTGTTCGCATTTTGCAAAATTCCAATCCTTACAAAAAAGGCAAGTTCGAGTTCCCGGTAGAATGGGGCAAAGACCTTCAGGCCGAACACGAACGCTACTTGGTGGAGAAGCACTTCCAAAAGCCGGTCATTGTGCGCAACTACCCCAAAGCCATCAAAGCATTTTACATGCGCGCCAACGATCAGCAGCCCGATGAACCCGGCTTGACTGTAGCCGCTATGGATGTACTCTTTCCCGGCATCGGCGAGGTCATCGGCGGTTCGCAGCGCGAAGAGCGGCATGATGCATTGCTCGGCCGCATTGCAGAAGTGGGTATTCCCGAAGAGGAACTCTGGTGGTACCTCGAATTGCGCAAGTTCGGCGGCGCGCCGCACGCAGGCTTCGGCATGGGCTTCGAGCGCATGGTGCAGTTCATCACCGGCATGAGCAATATCCGCGACGTGATTCCCTTCCCCCGCACGCCGAAGAGCGCGGAGTTTTGATGTGAGGTGATAGGCTGATATTCGCTTTTCGTCGAGTAATCGGGCATAGTCTCAACCTTTTGCCGGCATCGCGCCGTTATTCGGGCATTGTTTCATCATTGAGTATATCGCATGATCGAACGGCTGAATCAATTTACCAAGGCTTTTTCCGAAAACGCATTTTGGAAAAAAATCACCCGTTATGCCCGGCAGGCCGGACTAAAAACGGTTTACACTGCCTTGCTTTTGTATTTTGCTTACAAGCGCCCCGAAACGCCGACCTGGGCCAAAAACATAGCCTTGGGCGCGCTGGGGTACCTCATATCTCCATTGGATTGGCTGCCCGATCTGACGCCCATTTTCGGCTACACCGACGACATCGGCGTGCTGGGCTTCGGGCTGATTATGATTGCCGGCCATGTCAATGACGGTGTCAAAGAGAAAGCACGCCAACAATTGCAACGCTGGTTTGGCGAGTACGAGGAGACCGATTTGAAGGAGGTGGATGAGCGGATTTGAGGTGCTTGTCGGGGTAGTGTTTGTAGTGTGGAGCTACGGACTTTTCAAGGTGCAATTTTCGGTATTCTCAAGCCTTTCGGACTTACGATGATGTAATTTGTCTTCTTACCGCTGTCTTCTGCTTTCAGCATTTCTTTTGAAACTAAATCCTGTAAATCCCGCAATGCAGTGTCAGTTGAGCATTTCGTCAGTTTAGCGTAAGTGGATGTTCGCAAAAATCCAGTTTCTTGAGCGTAATTGTCGTATAAATAATTGATTACCAATCGTTGTCTGTCATTGATATTGGTTGACTTATGCTTGTCCCAGAAGTGTGCTTTATCCAAAATGGTTTCCAAATTTTGCTCACTTGCGGACAGCGCTCTTTCAAAGCAAGCCAAAAACCATTCCAAATACAGCGTGATGTCTTGTGTGCCTTTTTGTGTTTTTTCGATGATGTCATTATAGCGCCTGTGTTCTTTAAAAATTTGGTTGGATAAGCTGTAAAAACGAATTTTACTGTTATCGCTCCTGGCTAAAAACATATCCAAAATAGCGCGGGCTATTCGTCCGTTTCCGTCATCAAAAGGGTGAATGGTGACAAACCAAAAGTGTGCGATCATAGACTTCAGCACTAAGTCCAAACTGTTTTTATGGTTGAGCCAGTCTAAAAACCGTTCCATTTCGGTTGGTACCCGCTCGGCTGCCGGCGCTTCAAAATGTATTTTTTCTCTGCCGAAATTCCCGGAAATAACTTTCATGCCGCCCGAACGATATTGAGCCACATCAATTTTCTGATAGCCGCTATACCCGGTTTGGAACAGTGAATTGTGCCAGCCCAAAAGTCTTTCCTTAGTGAGCGGTTCTTCAAAATTTTGCGTAGCATCTAAAACGACATCCACAATACCTTCGATGTTGCGAGGCGTTTTTACAAATTCAGCATTTTCGATGCCCAATTTTCTGGCAATAGAGGAGCGAACCAATTCGGGATTTAAAAACTCTCCTTCAATTCTTGAGGTATCAACAACGTCTAATATAAGCGACTCCAAAGTGGCTCGTTCTATGAAATCGAAGCCTAAACTTTCCATACGACCCAGCAAGCGCCCCTGTAAATGCCTTACAGAAGACAAGGCAGGCGTTACCTTATCGTTGTCCCAAACAAAGTTTGTCCAATTGTTTCTTTCGTGTATGTACATGTTTACCGCCGCAAAAGTTGCGGTGAAAATACGCTTTTTTCACCGCAAGAGGGGGTTTGGGCTAAGTTTTATTTTTTTAAAAATACTTAAAATTATGCCCCGCCTCAATTTTCAGCAGACTTTCATAAATCAACTGAATCACATTATTTACATCGTCCTTGTGGGCCATCTCCACGGTAGTGTGCATGTAGCGCAGCGGCAGTGAAATGAGCGCCGAGGGTACGCCGCCGTTGGAATAGGCGAAGGCATCCGTATCGGTGCCGGTGCGACGCGAGGCCGCTTCCCGTTGTATGGGAATGTTCTTTTCTTCGGCAGCCGCTATGATGAGTTGCAGCAGTTTGTTGTGTACCGCCGGCGCGTACGTCACGCTCGGTCCGGCGCCCGCCCGGACGTCGCCCAATTTTTTGGCGCTCAGCAAGGGCGTGTGCGTGTCGTGCGTCACGTCGGTGACGATGGCCACGTTCGGTTTGATGGTTTGTGCAATCATCTCGGCGCCGTGCAGCCCCACTTCCTCTTGTACCGAGTTGACGACATACAAAGTATAAGGCAGTTCGATTTTGTTTTCGTGCAGCAGGCGGGCCACCTCGGCAATACAGAATCCACCCATGCGGTTGTCCAAAGCGCGGCCCACATAGTAGCGGTCGTTGAGTACGATCATCTCGTCTTCATAAGTGATGACGCAGCCGACGTGGATGCCCATGCCCAATACTTCTTCCTTGTCTTTGGCGCCCACGTCAATGAAGATGTTTTCAATTTTCGGGGCCAGATTCGCGTCGTCGCCCTGCCGGGTATGAATAGCAGGCCAGCCGAACACGCCTTTGACGATGCCTTTCGGAGTGTGGATGTTCACTCGTTTGGAGGGCGCGATGAGGTGGTCGCTGCCGCCGTTGCGAATGACGTTGATAAAACCGTCGTCGGAGATGTAATTGACAAACCAGGAAATTTCATCGGCATGGCCTTCGATGACTACCCGGAAATCCTTACCGGGATTGATGACGCCATACACGGTGCCGTAGTTGTCTATGCTCCACTCATGGATGTAGGGCTTGACGTATTCCAACCACAGTTGCTGTCCGGGGGCTTCGAAGCCGGTGGGAGAAGCGTTGTTGAGATATTTACGGAGGAATGTCTCCGACTGAGCAGTAATTACCGACATAGTAATAGTATGGTTGTATCAGGCACGGATTGGTTTTGTGGTGTTAAGGCCTCTTCCCCCGTGCGTTTATTCGGGCAAAATTAGAAATTTCCTCCAAACGGCGCATGTTTTTCCGCAAGGGCTTGTATCACCTTGTTGTATGGCAGTTTTGAATCCGTTAGCTTTGTCGTTATTATCAAAATATGGTATGAAATGCGATATCTGCTTCCTCTTTGTTTTTTGATGTTTGCATGGACGTCGGCGGCGCAAGAACCCGGCGTGCCAAAGCGCGCTGTCCGTTTGCAGATAGGCGTGGGCGCCGGATGGGAAACTTACCGGGACCTCGCCATGTCGCCCTTGTTGTATGAGGGCATTCAAGGGGCTGCCGGCATAGGCATCGAGGTAGAGGGCGCGCGTGTATTGCATCGGATGGAGGGGCTGTTTTTCTTTGGCAATACCACCGCTCAACGCATAGGCGGCACTACTGAAAACTTAGCTTTCATGTTCAGTGGCAGTCATCTCCGGCGGCTCAGCCCTGTGGATACGAAGTGGCAATGGCATGCCGGGCCGGCGCTCAGTTCCTGGGGCAGCTTGCGGTATCACCGGAGTTTGGTCAATTCCAATTATTTCTATGACCTGTTCATTTCGCTGGGGGCTACCGGATCAGTCGAGCGGGAATTGCGGTTCTTGCGTCGCAACTGGCGGGCTGGCTGGCAACTTAGCGTGCCAGTCTTGAGTTGGGGGCTTCGGCCTTCGTATTCCGGTTTGGTGGCAGCCACGCCGGATGAGGAAGAGACTCCGGCGCCCTATTTGGAAGAAGCCCGGGTGGGAGCGTTCGGCGTGCTGACCCGCGTGAATTCCAGATTACACCTGACTTACGCCCTGCCCCATGCCAACCATCTGAGCTTGGTTTATCACTGGGATATGTTTCGCTCGGATGCGGGGCGCCACCCGATCAGCCACGCCATGCAGGCACTTCAATTGAACCTTTCGGTAAAACTATCGAGATGAAAAACAAGATCATTTTATTCGGCGCTCTGCTCGCTCTCACATTTTCTTCGTGTGAAAAACTCTTGTTCGATGCCGATCCTGCCGATGATCCGGTGAGTAACTTCGATGCGCTTTGGAAGGAAGTGGATGAAGGCTATTCTTTTTTTGCATACAAAAACATCAATTGGGACAGCGTCTATTCGGTATATCGGCCGCGAGTGAATGCCAATACCAAAACTTTGGAGCTGTTCAATGTGATGTCCGATATGCTCTACACTCTGCAAGACGGGCACGTCAATCTGGAAACAGGCTTCAATCGGTCTCGCAACTGGGAATGGTATCTGGCGCATCCCGACAATTTCGACGCCAATCTATTGGAACGTTCCTACCTCAAAGGCGAACAATGGTACACCGGGCCGCTCATCCATACCATTATTGATACCATCGGGTACTTGAGGTACGGCAGTTTTGCGCAGCGTTTCAGCGAGTCGCAGCTCGATTTGGTCATTGCCAGGTTCAGCAGTCTCAAAGGTGTCGTCATTGATGTGCGCAGCAATGGCGGCGGCTTTGGCTCAATGGCCGATCTGCTGGCTTCCCGCTTCGCCGACCGCGAACGAACGGCTTATACTTTTGTGGTCAAAAACGGGCCGGGTCGCAATGATTTTTCCGACCCCGTGGAAGTGAAAATCAAACCAGAAGGCGAGCGGCGATTTACCAAACCAGTCATTATTCTCACCAACAGGCGGAGCTACAGCGCCACTACTTTCTTCGTTGCCCAAATGTCGGCGCTACCTCATGTCCGCATCATGGGCGACTGGACCGGCGGCGGCGCAGGAACGCCCGTAGGCACCGAGCTTCCCAATGGCTGGACGGTGCGCTACTCTTCCACGCAAACTTTTCTGCCCGATGGATTCAATATCGAAGGTGGCATTCCACCAGATATTCGGATAGACATGAACGAGGCTGACCGGCAGCAGGGCAAGGATACTATTCTGGAGCGGGCTTTGGCTGAGTTGAGGTAGAGGAAGTCTGGCAAATAATCAAGAATCATATTCCAGAGCTGGAGGGTAACCTTACCCTGATAACGACCAACTAACCTTACAGGGGGGGGCCGGCGCCAGTCTTTGAGAACAAACATCTTCTATCTCTGTTTGTTGATATTACCTGATTACTTGCAGCCCATGTCTCATCTTTGGAAATACATTCAGTCTTTGTTCAAAAACAATACCGATGGAGAGCGGCCTCGCCATGTAGCGCAGCCTTCTCAACCGGTGCATGAACTGATTGTCCGCAGCCCGGAGGAATTGGCAGCTATGGAGCAATGGAAGCAGACTTTGGTTTGCCGAAAACTCTGCGAATGGATAGGCCTGCAGTTTGCCTTGTATGGCTCACTGCCGAATGAGATTGACGAGACGCTCGATTTTTTAGATACCGCCTCTTCTAAGGGGTTCGTGGTGCATCTTCATAAAACCAACTACACCCGGCAGGAAGCCATCGCCTTTTTCGATATGCTCAAAGAGCGGGTACTGGCTCAGGGCTATCGAACGCAGATTTCCGACCGCCGTATCTATCGGGTTCATTCCTGGATCGAGACTACGGAACGGCATTACCTGAAGCCCCGACCGGAATTCGGCGCTCCGGGCAAAATCCGTCAGCGCTTTGGAAACATCACCATCTTGTTGATCTTGCGCAACGACAAACCCTGGCAACTCAAATTTCAGGCCACTACTTACCGCGATCACCTCTTTCTGGAGGCCGATAATTTCGCGGATTTGATGGAAGAGTTAGTCTGAGTCCTTAGGACATAAAAAAAGCCGTCTCCGAGGATCGAAAACGGCTTTATTTTATTGAAAATCAATTTCTTATCAAGAAATCAAGTGCAAATCCAGCGCGTGTTCATACTCGCCGGCCTTGAGTTTGCGGGCTACCTCTCCGAAGGCGTGCAGCGTCTCCTCAATGTCCGCATCGGTATGTGCAGCGGTGGGAATGAGGCGCAATAAGATCATACCTTTCGGGATCATGGGATACATGACTACCGAGCAGAAGATGTTGTAGTTCTCGCGCATGTCGAGTACGAGATTGCCTGCCTCGAACGGAGAGCCGTGCATGAACACCGGCGTTACGCAGGAGTTCGCAGCGCCTACATCGAAGCCGCGCTCGCGGAGGCCATTGCGCAGCTTGCTCACATTGCTCCACAGTTTCTCGCGGAGTTCCGGCATACTGCGCAGCAATTCTAAGCGCTTGAGGTTGCCCACTACCAAAGGAGTCGGCAGCGATTTAGCAAACAACTGCGAGCGCATATTGTAACGCAGGTACTCCATCATGTCGGCATCGCCGGCAACGAAGGCGCCAATACTGGCCATTGATTTGGCAAAGGTGCTGAAGTAGAGGTCTATCTGATCTTGTACGCCCTGCTCCTCCCCTGCTCCGGCACCCGTAGCACCCAAAGCGCCGAAGCCGTGCGCGTCGTCCACAAACAGGCGGAATCCATACTCTTCTTTGTAAGCGGCAATTTCCTTGAGGATACCCTGTTCGCCGCGCATGCCGAACACACCTTCTGTGATGACGAGTACGCCGCCGCCGGATTGCTCGGCCAGCAGGCGAGCCTTTTTGATCTGCTTTTCGAAGCTCTCAATGTCGTTGTGTTCAAAAGGCAGGCGCTTACCGAGGTGCAAACGAACCCCGTCGTAAATGCAGGCATGGCTGTCTTTGTCATACACTACCACATCGTGGCGGTCCAACAAAGCGTCAATGATGGAGACTACGCCCTGAAAACCGAAGTTGATGAGCAAGGCGGCTTCCTTCTGAACAAAGGCGGCCAATTCTTTTTCCAACTGAATTTGCAGCGATGTTTGCCCCGACATAATGCGGGCGCCCATCGGATGAGCAAGGCCCCAGGCTTTGGCGCCTTCGGCATCGGCTTTGCGCACTTCGGGGTGATTGGCGAGGCCAAGGTAGTTGTTGAGGCTCCATACGATCACCTCTTTGCCGCGAAACTTCATTCGGCTTCCGATTTCTCCTTCCAGCGCTGGGAATGCAAAGTACCCGTCTGCTACCTGGGAGTATTGGCCCAGCGGGCCGCGATTGTCTTTGAATTTTTCAAAAAGATCCTTCATGTCAACAATTTAAAGTCTGATTGTGATTGAAAAAACTGTCTGTATGATACTGGCTTACCAGATTTTTTTTGCTTTTGTCTCGTCCACCCAGCGGCTCCATTCCTTGTTATATGTATGCACTTCGCGTACTTCCCGGCCTTTGCCATCTACCAATGGATACCCTTTGTTCGCCCACTCGAAGATGCTGCCGTACAAATTATAGACCTCGGTAAACCCATTTGCCTTTAGCTGTTCGCCGATCTTTTCACTCCTGTATCCGATAGAGCAATAAACAACAATCGGCGTTTCTTTGGGTAACTTAGCATAAGCACGGATGTCAAAATGCCTGTATCCTACCCATTCAGCGCCAAGAATGTGACTCACTTCAAACTCGGCTCGCTCCCGCGCGTCAAAGATACGGAGTTTCTGGGTATTGGATTTCAATTCTTCCACACTCATCACAGGTACGCTGAACTGAATGGTTTGGCTCACCTTTTTATCAAATTCCGGATTCATGCAGGCTGGTTTTTGAAGAGGTTTCTGAGCCAGGGCTTCCACGCTAAGCACGAGGAAGAGTAAGGTGAAATACTTGGAAAACATCGTGCGATCAGTTGATGATTAAAGCGGCTCCGGCCCCTCCCCCGCTTCGTCTTCGATCCATTGATTGTTTTGGCAAAGCGGCGCAAGTTCCTCGCGGATGAATTTTTTTACAGTGTCTTTTGCGCTGTCGGGATACAATAAATGGAGGTTAGGGCCTGCATCAAGGCTGAAGTACAACGGCGTTTTTTTTGTGTTTCTAAAGTCGCGTACCTTCTCAATAGCCGTGATGGTGTTGGGTTGGAGTAGGATGTAGGGCGGATTGGAGGCCATCATCAAGGCGTGCAAGGTCATGGCTTCCGACTCGGCAATGCGTCCAAAAGCCTCTATGTCGCCATCTTGAAGGATGTTATTCAATTCCGTCGTTCGCTGTTTGGCCTGTGTGTAGCGGTTATCTGCATAAATATTACCTTCCATTAGCCCATGCCCTGCCCGGCTGGAAACGCTTTTTTCCTTTTGGCTGATGAGGAGTATGTCGTCGTGGAAGGATTGAAAAACAGAATGAGCGGCAGTGTATGGTATCGCGTAAAGGTTGGAGGCTTCGGGAATGGCGCCGGTTTCGCCCCATACGGCCAGCTTAGGATATACCGACCGACAGGCACTGCCTGATCCCAGACGAGCGATGTAAGATGCTTTTTGATAGAATACCTCTTGGTTATTTAAACTACCGAAAAGCTGTTTTTCCATACTACAAAGGCACAAGGCCAGCGCGCTCATGGCTGAGGCAGAAGATGCGATACCCGCCGAGTGCGGGAACGAATTGCGTGTTTGAATGGTCCATTCTAACTGCCGGAGGAAAGGAAATACATCAATGATGCTTTCCATGAAGCCCAATACTTTGCTTCGGAACGCTTCATTGGGCTGGTTTTGGAAGAAAAGGTTCAGGCTTATTTGATTGTAATTACCGGTCTTTGGCTTGTATTCTAACCACGTTTCCGTGTAGGCGTTTTTTAGCGTAAAGCTGATGGATGGATTTCTGGGTAGTTGAGTGCCATATTTGCCCCAGTATTTTATGATGGCCAAATTGGACGGGCTTCTCCAGCCTACACTACCTGGCTTGGTATTGGCGGAATCTATGACCAATTTTGAGTTCTTGTAGTCTGTCATGGTGCGTGTTTAATGTTCCACGTGGAACATATTAGGCGTATTGATTGAGTAGGTGTTTTTTGAAGACGTCAAAATTAGTGTCTGTGAGCGTTGCTTCTTTAGGTTTGTTAGCTAAGGTGGATAATCTTTCTGGTATATCTATTGACTGATTGAGTATGTCGTTCATGTCGTTGAGGAATTTTGCTGGATGTGCTGTCTCCAATAAAACACCGATTGTGTCTGGATGTTTTTGCTGGTACTCGCCTAAAGCAAGGTAGGCTACGGCACCGTGCGGGTCAATGATGTAGTTGTGTTTTGAGTAAACTTCTTGAACGGCCTTTCTTGTTTGGCTGTCATTGTATGCGTAGCCAGAGATAGAGGCGGTCATATTGTTCCACGTGGAACAATTCTCTTTGGAAAAGAAGTCCAGCATACGAGCGAAATTGGACGGATTGCCCACGTCCATTGCATTGGAGAGCGTGCGTGTGGAGGGTCTTGGGGTGTACTGTCCGGTATGAAGGTATTGAGGTACTACATCGTTGATATTGGTGGCAGCAATGAAATGATGTACCGGGAGGCCCATTCGATGTGCAATCAGTCCGGCTGTGAGGTTGCCGAAGTTGCCACTCGGTACGCAAAAAACAATAGGCGTAGTCCCATCGCTGACCTGTTTGTATGCCTCAAAATAGTAAAAGCTTTGTGGTATCAATCTGGCAATGTTGATGGAATTGGCAGAACTGAGCCGTATGGCCGAACTGAGTTCGGCGTCTAAAAAAGCCTGCTTGACCAAAGCCTGGCAATCGTCGAAAGTACCCTGTACTTCCAATGCCTTTACATTGTGTCCCAATGTGGTGAGTTGCTTTTCCTGCAACATGCTCACCTTGCCGGAAGGATAAAGAATGACCACCTCAATGCCGGGCGTCTGGTAAAAACCTGCCGCCACTGCGCCGCCCGTATCGCCGGAAGTAGCCACGAGAATGACCAATTGACGATTTTCGCCTTTGTTGAAATAGCTCATCAATTGCGCCATAAACCGCGCACCGAAATCCTTGAAAGCCAAAGACGGGCCATGAAAAAGCTCCAATACATATTTTTGCTCGTCCAAGCGATGCACCGGGGCTGGGAAATTTACGGCCTCGGCAATGATCTTTTTGAGGTCGTTTTTGGGAATGGCGCCTTGCATCAGCGTGTCGGCCACTTGAAATGCTATTTCCTGAAAGCTGAACGATTTCAAGTTGCGAATGAAGTTCTGATCTAAAGTTGGGATGTGCTGCGGCATGTACAGCCCGTTGTCTTCGGGCAGACCTTTGAAAACAGCTTCTTTGAGTGAGACCAACTTTTCTTTGTTGCGGGTGCTGTATAGTTGCATGGTAAAAGTATTAAAGCTCGATGGCGCCGTGCGGATTGACGGCAGAGATGAAAAGTTCGTTGCGTATGCCTGTTTCGGAAAATACCGCCTGCATGGCCTGTCCTGCCGCTTGGGCAACGGCCTCTCCCCTACACAGGGCAATCATAGACGGCCCGGCTCCTGAGATACTGCATCCCAGCGCGCCGGCAGATAAAGCAGCGGATTGCACCTGATGGAAATTGGGAATGAGTTGTGCCCGTTGCGGCTCGATAATGACATCGCGCAGAGAGCGGGCCATCAGTTCGTAGTCGCTGCGAAACAAGGCCGTGACGAAACCTCCCAGAAATCCACTTTGTTCAATATGTTGGCGGAGCGAAATATTCGGGGACAAAATACTCCTTGCGGTTTTGGTCAGTACCTCTACCTCCGGATAAACTACGGCTGCAAAAAGCTCGTCGGGAACAGGTAATGAGTGAACGTCTAAGTTTTGGTTGCTGCAAATCAAAATAATGCCACCGAGCAGGCTGGGCGCCACATTATCTGCATGAAAACCGCCGGATGCTAATTGCTCGCCGTGCATGGCAAAAGGCAGTAATTCCTTTTTGGAAAGCGGACTGCCCAATAGCAAATTGACGGCGTACGCCCCTCCTACCGCACTGGCTGCACTGGAACCCAAACCACTGCCGAATGGCATGCGCTTGTGTATCTCCAATTCGATGCCCCAATCGGGCTGCCCCAGATGCCGCAGCAAACTGAGCGCTGCAAAACCAGCCGTATTTTTTTCTGCTTCATAAGGCAATTTACCTTCGTCGCCGGTGATGCTTACAATGCGGAGTCCGGGAACATCGCTGCGGCGGGCAACGATCTCGTCGCCGGGCTTGGTCAGCGCCAAGCCGAGAATATCAAACCCCACAATGGCATTGCCTACGGATGCAGGCGCAAAGACGCGAACTTCTTTTTTCATTATTTCATGGTATTGCAAAACGGTGCGCGTGTTTAAAGAAAATTGGCAATCTTGATGATTTCTGCAAAAACACCCGCTGCCGTTACTTCTGCACCGGCGCCTGGCCCGCGTACCACCAAGGGGCGCTCTTTGTATCGCTCGGTGGTAAATACTATCATATTGTCGCTGCCGCTTAGTCCGTAGAATGGATGCTGGATGTCAACAGAATCGAGACCAATACTGGCTTTTCCATGATCCAACTTGGCAATCATGCGCAATTTTTTGCCGGCTGTTTCTGCCTCTGTCCGCAGCGATTCAAACCAATCGTCAGCATTTTCCAATTCTGCCAGAAAATCTTCCACAGTAGCAGCTTTTTGACAGGCTTCGGGAAGTAATGGATGAATGGCAATGTCTTCTGCTTCGAGCATCATGCCGGTTTCGCGGGCCAGAATCAACAATTTTCGGCGCACATCTAAGCAACTCAGGTCGTCGCGTGGATCAGGTTCTGTGTAGCCGAGTTCCATCGCCTGCCGAACGGTTTGACTGAAACGCACGCCTTTTTGAAACGTATTAAAAATATAGGAAAGCGTACCGGAAAGCACGCCCTCAATGCGCAAAATGCGGTCGCCGCTGTCGGCCAAATCCCGGAGTACGGAAATAACAGGCAAACCCGCGCCGACATTGGTTTCGTACTCAAACAACACGCCTCTTTTCGCTGCTATGGTTTTGAGCCGTTGGTATTGAATAAAAGAGGACGACGCGGCTATTTTATTGGGCGTAGAAATGGAAATGCTGGAGTCGAGCACATTTTCGTAATGAGCAGCCGCCTGTCCGCCCGAAGTATTGTCAATAAAAATGGTGTTCGGCAGATTCAGCGTTTTCATTTGCTGTACAAAAGCGCCGATATCACTACTCAACTCGGATTGCGCCAACGTCTCTTTCCAGGAATCCAACGCAATGCCGTCGGTATTGAAAAGCATTTTGCGGCTGTTGGCCAATCCTACTATTTTGATCTCCATCGCCCGTTTCTCGCGGAGATAGGCAGATTGCTGTTTTATCTGTTCTAACAATGTACTTCCGATTAATCCGGCGCCGATAATAAACAAATGCACATCCTGCGTATCGGAAAGAAAGAAGGCTTCGTGCAAGGTATTCAGAGCCTTGGCTTCGTCTTCTTTATTGACGACGATGGAGATATTGAGTTCAGAAGAGCCTTGCGCTATGGCCACCACATTGATGCCGTTTTTGCCCAGCGCCTGAAAAAGTTGCCCGGCAATACCCGGTCGGTAGCGCATGTTTTCGCCGATAACGGCAATGACGGAAAGCCCGGTCTCAACCTTCACCGGTTCGGTCCAGCCGCGTTGAATCTCGGCGCTGAATTCCTTTTCCACCGTTTTGCGCGCCTTGGCGGCCAATTGCGGCGGAATGGCGAAGGTGATGGAATGTTCGGACGAACCCTGCGTAATGAGGATGATGTTGATGCCGTTGCCCGCCAGCGCGTTGAAAAGTCTGCCGGCAGTACCTACCGAGCCGACCATGCCGCTGCCCTGAAGCGTAAGCAGTGCTACCTCATTGATGGAAGAAAGCCCCTTGACCGGCAAAGTACCCGGATCGGCTTTTTCTGAAACGAGCGTGCCGGGAAAGCCGGGATTGAAGGTGTTTTTGATGACCAAAGGTATCTTCTTGGCCAAAGCCGGCTGTATGGTGGGCGGATAAATGACTTTGGCCCCGAAATGCGACATTTCCATCGCCTCGGCGTAAGTCATGCTGTCCAAGGTAAAAGCCTTTTTCACTTTGCGCGGATCGGCGGTGAGCACGCCGTCCACATCCGTCCAGATTTCGATAACGGTGGCGTCCAAAGCGGCGCCTACAATGGCTGCGGTGTAGTCGGAACCGCCCCGGCCTAGGGTGGTCGTGAGGCCACTTTTAGAAGAGCCGACAAATCCTGTAATAGATTGAATTTCAGGATTTTGAGAAAAGTATTCAACAATTTTTTCGTTGGTGGTCTCAAAGTCCACGCGGGCGCTGCCAAACCGATTGTCGGTTTTGATGACTTTCCGGGCATCCAAATAAGCGGCATTGATACCTGCCTGCCGCATCACCTGCGCGATGAGGAAAGATGAATTGCGCTCGCCGAAACTCAGCACATAATCCATGCTGCGCGGAGAGGCTTCCCGCACTAGGAAGATGCCGTAGAGCAGGCTTTTGAGCACCTCGAAATTGGTTTCCAATTCCGGCTGCGCCTGTTGCAGATAGCCCTCGCGGAGGAGTTCGGCGGCCGCGTCCAAATGGCGTTGGCGCACGGTTTCGTACAAATCCAGATAGGAAGCATCTCCGTCGGCAGCCTTCGTACCCATAGCAATGAGGGCATCGGTGACGCCGGAAAACGCGGAAAAAACGACCGCAAACTTCTCACCTTGCTGGTAATAGCTTTTCAGGATTTCGACGAGGCCGCGGATGCGTTCGGGCGTTCCGACAGATGAGCCTCCGAATTTCAACACTTTCATGTTCGATGGGATTGAAAATGAAGCCGCAAAGGTAGGGAATTGTCTGTCGTAATTTTGCACAAAGAGCGACCTCATCGTACTACGGGTGAAAACTGCGGCTTATTGGCAGGATGAATGTATTTTTGCAGACAAGAAAAACCGAGCGTATGAAAAGAGAGGACATTATTGCTCAGGTACTGCACTACTTCAATCTGGAGGCGGAAGTAGATGATTATGATAAAATACATGAGAGCATCACCAAAGACATCGTATTTAAAGGCACCAACCTCTGGATTCTGATCTTTGCCATCGTTGTGGCTTCGGTGGGACTGAACATGAATTCCACCGCCGTCATCATCGGCGCCATGTTGATTTCTCCGCTCATGGGGCCTATCAACGGCATGGGTTACAGCATTGCTACTTATGATTTTCCGCTGTTTCGGATGGCCCTCAAGAATTTCGGTTTTGCCGTAGCGGCCAGTTTGTTTACCTCCATGATGTATTTCATCATCAGTCCCATTTCGACGGCACATTCTGAACTCTTAGCCCGAACCAGTCCTACCATTTACGACGTATTGATAGCCATGTTCGGCGGTTTGGCAGGCATTGTGGCCATCAGCAGCAAGCAAAAAGGCAATGTCATTCCCGGCGTCGCCATTGCTACCGCCTTGATGCCGCCCTTGTGTACGGCGGGCTATGGGCTGGCTACCGGGCAGTTTGCTTACTTTTTCGGAGCGTTTTATCTGTTTGCCATCAACACGGTGTTCATTGCGCTGTCTTCGGTCATCATCTCTCAGATTTTGAAATTCCCTATCCGGGCTTCGCTGGAGGCGGCAGAAAAAGTGCGGGTGAATCGGGCCATCTCCGCCGTCATCATATTGATGCTCATTCCCAGTATTTATTTTGGTTATAACTTGGTACAAAAAGAACGCTTTTCAGAAAATGCGGCCAAGTATGTTCAAAATGTGAGCGTGGTGGAGGGCAATTACCTGCTCAAACACGAAATAAACGCCGACAGAAAAACCATTGATCTGACCTACGGCGGAGCTTCTTTGAGTGATGAAGATAAAAAATACATCCAAGAAAAAGCGGGCGACTTTTCTCTCAAGGATGCAACCATCCATTTCCAGCAGGGATTGGTGATCGGAGAGATTGCATCCGGTAAAGCGGAGGTAGAAAGTCTCAAATCAGAACTGAGCCGCCTCAACAGGGTCATCAGAGAAAAAGACGAGTACATAGACAGTACGTTTCAGGTGAGATTTACCGGCAGGCAGATTTTGGAGGAAATCAAGCCGCTGTATCCTCAAATCGTTTCCTGTGCCTTTGCCGATACTTACATTTTCGATGTCTCGGATAAACCCTTAGAGGTGAGCATGGTTATTTTTGGAATAACGGGCGATCCCCTCAAAGAACCCGATCAACTCAAAATCGAAGCCTGGCTGCGTTCCAGGTTGCAAAACGACCGGGTGCGGGTGTATTTTGAAAAAAAATCTCCGGGAACGGTGCCGCAAAGATGAATTGGAGCAGGGAACCGCTATTTTATCAGAAAAAAATCTGCATTGATGACCACCGAAGACTTTCGCGCTATACAGGATACGGTTCCCAAAGACCCCGGCGTCTATAAATTCATAGACGAAGAAGACCGCATTTTGTACGTCGGCAAGGCCAAAAACCTGCGCAACCGGCTCTCCTCGTACTTCGGCGAACGCGTGGACCGCGCCTATCGCACCCGGCTGATGGTGAAAAATGCCCTGCGCATCGAGTTCACCATCGTGGAAACGGAAGCGGATGCCCTGCTGCTGGAAAACTCGCTCATCAAGCGCTACCAGCCCCGCTACAACGTGCGCCTCAAAGACGACAAGTCGTACAGCTACATCTGCATCAAAAACGAACGCTTTCCCCGCGTATTCCTCACCCGCCGCGTCATCCGAGACGGCTCCACCTACTTCGGCCCATACACCTCCGGTGCGCGGCTCAAAATCATCCTCGATCTCATCAAGCAGTTGTTTCCGCTGCGTACCTGCAATTTCCTGCTCAGCGAGGACAACGTGGCCGCCGGCAAGTTCAAAGTCTGTCTGGAATACCACATCAAAAACTGCTTCGGTCCCTGCGAAGGTTTGGAAGACGAGACCGCCTACAACGAGCGCGTATCGCAGATCAAAAACATGCTCAAAGGGCATTTCACGGCGGTGATTGCGCATTTTAAAAATGAAATGCAGCGCCACGCCGAGGAACTGGAGTTTGAAAAAGCCCAGCAAATCAAGGAAAAATTGGCCGTTTTTGAAGACTATCAGGGCAAGTCCACCGTAGTGAGCGCCACCATCCGCGACGTGGACGTGTTTGCCATCGCCGCCGACGACAAGGAAGCCTACGTCAACTATCTCAAGGTGGTGAATGGCGCCATCATCCACACCCATACCCAGGAAATGGTGAAAAATTTGGACGAAGACGAGGCCGATTTGCTCGCTTTTGCCATCCCCGAACTGCGCGACCGATTCCAGAGCATTGCCCCGGAGATCATCGTGCCGTTTGAGGTAGCCCTGCCCGAACCGGCCCCTCAAATCACCATTCCCAAAATCGGCGACAAGCGCAAACTGCTCGACCTCTCGGAAAAAAATGTGCGCTACCACCTACTGCAGCGCCGCAAGGAAGAAGCCTCCAAAACCAAGCGTCAAACGCCCGCCGAACGCATTCTTCGCACGCTCCAACAAGACTTACACATGAAGGAACTGCCCATGCACCTCGAATGCTTCGACAATTCCAACATACAGGGCAGCAATCCGGCATCGGCCTGCGTGGTGTTCAAAAACGCCAGGCCCTCCAAAAAAGACTACCGGCATTTCCAGATCAAGACGGTAGAAGGTCCCAACGACTTTGCCAGCATGGAGGAAGTGGTGCTGCGCCGCTATCGCCGCCTGCTCGACGAAGGGCAACCCCTACCCCAACTCATCATCATAGACGGCGGCAAAGGGCAACTCAGCGCCGCCATGAAAAGCATCGAAACCTTAGGCATCGCCGAGCGGGTGACGGTGATCGGCATAGCCAAAAAATTGGAAGAAATCTTCTTTCCCGGCGACTCCACGCCGCTGCACATCAACAAAAAGTCGGAATCGCTCAAGCTCATACAGCAGGCCCGCAACGAAGCCCACCGCTTCAGCCTCGCCTATCACCGCAACCGCCGCTCGCGCAGTTTCCTGCAAACAGAACTCACCACCATTCCTGGCATCGGAACCAAAACCGCCGAAAAACTGCTCTCGCACTTCGGTTCGGTGAAAAAACTCCGCGAAGCCACCGTAGCCCAAATGGCCGAGGTGGTGGGCATGGCTGCGGCGAAGAAGGTGAGCGCCGGGCTGGGGGCTGTGTGAGGCGCTGACTTCCGGTCAGCTCCTCACTTGGAGGGAAGGCAGAGCGAAGTCAGGATAACTTCCGGTCAGCTTCTCACTCAGAGGGGCATGGAATCTCGCGCTGGCGCGCTAATTACCAGCAGTCAGTATTTCGACTTATTATGGGATATGTCACAAATATTTACTATTTTTGTAAAATAATCATGGTTTATGAAGATTCTGCATACTGCAACAGGCGAGTATAAAGACGCCGAGGTTGTGCCGGTAGCCGAAAAAGACTATGATTATATTAAAAATTGTGGCAGGTTTGTTTTCGATTGGCGCACCGAAAATCGCCTTGGGTTTGAAGTGTATAAAATTGCGCTCAAAGAGTATGAAGATCACATATTAGGTTTGTTGTCTTTAAGAGACATCCAGCAGGAATTGAGAATACACGTCAATCTGGTTGAAGTGTCATCGGACAACATTGGAGCAGGTAAAATATATGATCGAATAGCCGGCAGTTTATTAGGGTTTGCATCCCAAATGGCTTTTGAAAAATCTTATGACGGCTTCGTTTCATTGATACCCAAAACCGATCTCATTGATCATTACTGCCAAAAGTATGGATTCAGCCGGGTGGGCAAAAGTTTGGCCGTTGAAGGCGCGGGTTCTTTAGCCATCATTCAAAACTATTTATGAAATGAGTGAATACAAAAAAATATATGAGCACTTGTCTGAGCAACTGGCACAGGAAGATATCGCCGATGGCTATCTGATTCCTGCGGATTTGACGGAAGAAGAAAGAGCAGGCGCGGAGCAGGAAATTCGGGAATACCGTTTGAAAAAACTAAGTACCCGAACTGAATCAGAGCGCTTGTTGTCGGAACTTACCCGGCTCAGACTGTCTGTTCACCGGTATTTAGAATCCGGCGTCTATTCCAGCGATTATTCATTTGACGAAGTGCTGAAGGAAATGATTGCCATCATGCGGAAGACCAAAAAAGAGGTGGCAAATGATCTGGACGTGCATTATACGCGATTGAGCAGGATTTTGAATGAACGGGAAGAACCTAATTTAAGCCTCATGTATCGTTTGGAAAAATACTCCGACCGAATCATACCTGCTATTTATTGGTGGAAACTGATGATTCGGAAACAAGAGTTCCTCATCAGCGAGGATCAAAATCAAAGGCTGATCGAGGGTCGGCGGGTGAAAAATTACCTGGAATTCAGCGGCTGAGCGTGCAGGGCTGCGGGAGGCGCTGACTTCCTCATTCGGGCAGTCAAAGTATCAAACAAAAAAACAATAGCGATGCACTTCGAAGCCTTTTTTACCCAATTTCCGAATGTAGCGGAACATGAAACCCGCGTACTGACCGTACTAAAAAACGCTGATACCAAGCTGCCTGTGGGTGAATACGGCTTTGTAGAGTTTTTCTGTAAAGACAGAAAATGCGATTGCCGCAGAGTAATGGTGCAGGTGTTCGGACCAGATATGGAAAAAACCGGAAGACCTACGGCTGTTTTTTCCTATGGCTGGGAACCGAAATCCTTCTACCGCTCATGGTTTCCCTTCCTGCCCGATGAGGAACTGAACTGGTTCAAAGGGCCGGCAATAGACCCGTATCAGCCCCAATCTCAATACAGTCAGGAGCTTTTTGGAGCGTTCCTCGAAATGCTGAAAGACAAAAACTACAAGGAGCGCATCATACGGCATTACGTCATGCAAAAGCAAAAAAGCGGCATGAAAACCCCCAAAGATTTGTTGCCCTGGTCGAGTGGTATGCGCGACTGTGGCTGCGGAAGCGGGCTGAAATTCAAGGATTGCTGCGGCAAAGATTGCTTTGGGAGGCGGTGAGTTCGGGCGGTGGCTACCCCAGCCTGCTCATTTTGCGCTGTTACTCAACACTTTCTAAAAAAAGAATTATCTTGGCGGCTGTTTTTGAAAAGAAATACTGACGTCTATTCTGCCATGACCCTTCGCGAACTCAAAGAAACGGCCAAATCCCATATCGGGAAGAGCGAATTCGAAGGCGTATTCGATCTGCTTTCGAGGCGTCTCAATTCCGCGCGCGAGGCATTCAACCAATTGACTCAATTGAGTTCGCGCTACAATCGCGTATTCAAAGACGACATGGGCGGCGTGGTTTCCCGCGAAAACGCAACATTGGAATACAACCAGATTGCACAGGCGCTGCTCCGGCTCATCAACGACCTGCGCGAAGACGACCTCGGCGACGGCGGCGATTTGGAAGACCCTTTGGATGCCGAAGCCCGCAACATCTCCGTTGACGTACTCATTACGCCGCTTTTTCTGGTCAATTGCGACCGTCGTAAACCCGTTCGCCTCTTTTGGCGGGCCTTCAACCAGTATCTTGAGCAAAAGCGCCATTTCCAGTTTTACTTTCTGCCCTCCTGCCCTTCCCAACAACCGGAGAGCTTTGCCGAGCGCACTGTTCAGGAATTGTTGGAAAAGGAATTGGACAAAGTCAACGAGGCCTTCGATTTTCGCCGCAGAGCCGACGAGCGTCTGTTCATAGAACCACTTCCGCTCGGTATCAATGAAGCTGGCTGCCAAAAGGCATTCAAAAAGTATTTCACAGAGCGATTCGGCTTGGCCAATTCCGGCGTGTCGTTTGAAGACTACATCCGCTCCGGCCTGCCCAAGTTGCCCTGGCAATATGTGGCAACCGCGTTCAAAATAACACCCGATGACTGGGACGATGAGATCACCGGGCCTTACATCGAGTGGATCATGGACTCCTTCAGCCAAACCGGCCCCGATATCCCTACCTTCATTTTCTTTTTCGTAGTGGCGGTGAAGAACGCCCATCGCTCCGATGTGCCCATGCGCGGCAGCGCCCGCGAGGCCCTCGACGGCGTTCGCAAACTGGCGGAAAAACGACCTGCCGAGGCCACCCTGATAGACCCGTTGCCCCCTGTACCTGCCGACGACCTGGAAGAATGGTTGGAAAAGCTCGGCAGCGTACCCCAGAACCAAAAACAGCGCATCATCGCGCTGTTAGCTGCCCGCCTTAAAGACGACGAGGAAGCCTGGTTCCGGCAAAACAATGAATTCAACATGGAACACATCGAGGATTTTCAGCAAAAAGTATATCACAGCCACAAGCACAAATAAGCCTGCGTATGTCTTATTACTCATTGGAAAAACGACAGGAATACCTGCAACAGCCGGCCCAACGGAAGCCGCTGCCTCCATTCGCGCTCAATTCGCGCATCAATGCGCCGGAACTGTATCAGCCCTCGCCCGAACTGGCCGATGCCGTCAACGTAGCCCTGCGCCTGGGCCTGCCCCTGCTGCTCACCGGCGAACCCGGCTCCGGCAAAACGCAGTTGGCCGACCACTTGGCCTGGTTTTTCGACCTCGGCGAGCCGCTCGTTTTTAATGCCCAAACTACCTCCACCGCCTCCGACCTGTTCTATCAGTACGATGCGCTGGGGCATTTTCAGTACAGCCAAAACAGCAAAGAGCCGCTCAGCGCCGAGGAGTTGGAGCGCCGCTTCATCCGTTACAAAGGGCTGGGCGAGGCCATCCGCTCTCAACGCCGCCGACTGGTGCTCATTGACGAAATTGACAAGGCGCCCCGCGACCTGCCCAACGACGTGCTGGCCGCCATCGAAAAATTGGAGTTTCAGGTGCCTGAAATCGGCAAACCTTTCAAAACCTCTGCCGATAACCGCCCGGTCATCATCCTGACGAGCAATTCGGAAAAAAACCTGCCCGACGCCTTTCTGCGCCGCGTGGTCTATTTCCACATCGAGTTTCCCACCCCGGAGAAAATGCTCGAAATCGTAAGCGCCAAAATTTCCGGCCTCAGCGCAGAGCAATTGCAACCGGTCATTGACCACTTCTACGCCATTCGCACCGACCGCCAACTTAAACTCAATAAGTATCCGGCTACGGCCGAACTGCTTCAGTGGTCGGCCTACTTGCATGAAGCAGCGTTTCCGTTGAAGAAATTGGGCAATATGGACCGAATGAGCGACGAGGAACTGCGCGAACTGAAGACTTCATATTCCATTCTCGCCAAAACGCGGGAAGACCTGGCCGCTCTGATCAAACGCTTGGATAACTGACGCGCTCCCAATGTCGAACCGCCTGTTCATCCGCCGCTTGACTGCCGGTTTATTCGGCGCCTTGCAAGCCAAGGGATATCCCCTGGGGCCGGGCAAGCTCATGCAGGTGGAGGAACTCTTGCAGCAACTGCCGCAGGATACGGAGCCTGAGGCATTGCGCACGCTCCTGGCGCCCCTGCTGACTTCGAATGCGGAAGAGCAACGGAGTTTTTATGAGCTGTTTGATCAGACACTGGCTGCCCTGCCGCCGCTTGACGAACCGCAGAACATCGAGTCGGAACTCAGCCCGACCTCCTCCGGCCCGGACACCGAAACCCGCCGGCGCCGCTACCTCCTGGCCGCCCTGCTCGCCCTCGTAGCCCTTGCCGGCTTCATTCTGGATGCGAAAACGCCTTTCACCTGGCTGCCCTTGGCCGCCGCTCTTATCTCTGCCGTCGTTGCCGGTTGGAAGCTACCGCCCCGCCGCAGCACCCGCCTGCGCTACCTGCTCGCCTTGCCTTTGCTGGCCGCTGCCGGTTTTGCCATCAAATTGCTATTGCTGCCGCCCGACCCTGCCGACATACCGAAACCACCGCCCCGCGTGGAGCGCTTCGCTGTAGAGCAGGGCCAAACCGTTTCCCGCCCGCTCCCACCGTCTGCCGACACCGCCCGACTCCTCGCCTGTGCTACCTGCAACGGGCAGCCCGGCGGCGAAACACCCTCCGGCGGACGCTTCACCATAGATACTTCCGGCCTGCTCCAATACACCGCCTCTCAGGATGCCGCGCCCGGCAGTGTGGACAGCATCTGCGTGGAAGCCCTGTACGCCGGCCGAAAGGACACCGTATATTTCGTGGCAGACCTCATCGCCGGGCAAAAGCCGGACACCGGGCCGGGCACCGACCTCATCGCCGAAATGCCCCTGCCCTTCCCCCGCAGCCTCTCCGAAATAGAAGTGGACCCCGCCGCACAGGCCCGCGCCGACTTCTACCGCCGCTACCAGTGGCCCCTCAAAGCCCTGCTCTTCCTGCTCACGGGCTTTGCGCTCTGGGCCTTTATGTCATGGAACGAGCGCCGCCGAGCCAAATTCGTAGCCGAAATAGAGCAGCGCGACAGCCCGCCCTATGTGTGGCGCATAGAAACGGGCGAGGAGCACCGCATAGAGTTTGAAGAAAGCCTGGCCCTGCTGCTCAACCGCCTGCGCCGACGCGAAAGCGCCGAAGCCCGCCGCATAGACGTGCGCGCTACCGTGAAAGCCAGTGCCCGCAAAGCCGGCCGCGCCGACCTGGTGTACCGCGAGCAGACCCGCCCGCCGGAGTACCTCCTGCTCATTGACCGCTTTGACGCCAACGATCACCGCGCCCGCCTCTTCGACGCGCTGTATCAGGAACTGCTCCGCGTGGAAGTGCCCGCCGAGCGCTTCTTCTACCAGGGCGACCCCCGCGTATGTTTCAACGAGGCGCACCCCGACGGCCTGCCCCTCAGCGAACTGCTGCACCGCCACCGCGACGCCCGACTCCTGCTCATCGGCGAAGGCCAGCGCCTCATCGTGCCCAGCACCGGGCAGCTTGCGCCCTGGGCAAACCTCTTTTCCGGCTGGCGCCGCCGCGCCCTGCTGCTGCCCAAACCCACCCGCGAGTGGGGCCGCCGAGAGCAAACCTTAGCCAGACTCTTTGCCCTGGCCCCCGCTACCGTGCAGGGCCTCGACCTGACGCTGGAGCATTTTGAAACCCTCGAACAGCGCAGCCCCGCCGACATCCTGCGCCGCGTGACCGATGCCGTAGCCGAGCCTTTCCAGTTTGAAGGCAGTCTCCTGAGCAGCCTGCGCCGCCACTTTGCCGAGCCCCTCATCCAGTGGATAGCCGCCTGCGCCGTGTATCCCGCCCTGCATTGGGACCTCACCCTCTACTTGGGCCGCACCCTCTCCGACCCCGACACACCCTCCCTGCTCAGCGCCACCCACCTGCGCCAATTGGCCCGCCTGCCCTGGTTTGTGCAGGGCCGCATACCTGAAAACGCCCGCCTCCAACTCATAGAATATTTGGCTGAACAGGGCCTCGAAACCCGCGTGCGCCGCGCTTTGGACGAACTCCTGCGCTCTGCCCCCGCCCCTGCGCAAGGCTCCGTAGCCTGGGACGACTACCGCATGAACGTCATCCTCAACGAGCTGATGATGCAACCCGATGCCGCCCGTCGCCGCGCCTTGGAGGCCGAGTTTGAGCGCTTCCTCGCTGCCGGCAAGCAGCCCGACTTCGTGAGTTTCAAACAACTGCAGCGGCAGCCCTCCCGCCTCGACGTGGTAGTGCCCGACAACTGGAAAAAATACCTCTTCCGCCACGGCTCCGCCCGCTTTGGCCTGCGCTACTATGCCCGCCTGCTGCCCCTGCTGCTCGTAGCCGCTCTCTGCATTGCTTTGGCTCCGGTAAAAAACCGCGTGTGCAACGGCGAAACGGTGCGCTACCAGGAGCGTCTGCTCTGCCTGAGCGACGCCGATGCTCACCTGCTCTATTTGGAATACCTGACCCGCGACGCCATAGACGCCCGTGCCCACGACCGGGCCGACAGCCTGCGCGCCGAGGCGAGCAATGTAGCCCGCGGCACTGCGCCCCCCGCCGACACCCTGCCCTACTACCGCAATACCGCTGCCTGGTACTACAATGCCGGCGCCCGCTACTACAACTGCTACCGCCGCCCCGATGCCGCCTGCGTACCTGCGACTTTAGTCGCCGACAGCCTGCCCGCCTTGGCCTGCGACCACTTCCGCCGCGCCGGCGCCTTGCATACCGCAGCTACCGGCGAGCAGGGCATTGAGTTCTTCAGCGCCATGCAGCGCGCCTGCCCGCAGGACGCCGCTACCGCCCCCGACACCGCCCGCTTCACCCTCCGCGGCAGGGTACTCGACGACGCTACCGGCCGGCCCATACCCGGGGCGCAGATACAAGCCGCCGCCGATGCCGCCATTTACAGAGCGAAAACCGGGCCGGATGGGAGCTATTCCATAGACGGTGTGCGGGCCGCGGCTCAACTGAAGATCAATGTGACCGCCGCCGACTACGCCCCGGCCTCGCTGGACCTGCCTGTGCGCACTACACTGCCGGACATACGCCTGCGCATGGACGCCGCCGCCCGCGAACGCGCCGACTGGGCACGCGCTACTTCCGCCAATACCCCCGAAGCCTACAGCGCGTACTTGGCCGAGCACCCCGACGGCCCCAATGCCGCCGAAGCCCGCCGCCGGCAAGCCGAGGGGCTGAGCACCCGCGAGCGCAACGACTGGGAAGAAGCACAGCGCGCCGGCACCATAACCGCCTACGAGCGCTACAAGAGCCGGCACCCCAATGGCGCCTTTGTGCCACAGGCCGATGCCGCCATCAGGGTCTTGCAAGCCAAAGCCGCCGCCGATGCCGCCATAGCTGCCAACACCATAGCTGCCTACGATGCCTTCCTGAGTGGCCCGCACAAGGACAGCGAGCAGGCCCCCGACCTGCGCCGCCGCCGCGACGCACTGCAGGAAGCCGCCGACTACCGCGGGGCTGTAGCCGCCGATACCCGCGCTGCGTATGATGCCTACTTGGCCAAGTGGCCCAATGGGGCCAATGCCGCCGATGTGCGTAAGCGGAGGGAGGCTACTATACCTGCTACCGATACACCCCGCCCCGCCATGGTCTCCATACCCGGCGGAACCTTCCAGATGGGGGATGTGATGGGGGATAAAGAATACGGCAACGAAACCGTCCATACCGTCACCGTGAGCGGCTTCCAAATTGGGGCGTATGAGGTGACTTTTGAAGAATACGATGCCTTCTGCACCGCCACCGGCCGCACCAAACCTGAAGATGAAGGCTGGGGCCGCGGTCGCAGGCCGGTCATCAATGTGAGTTGGCAAGATGTCGTGGCCTACTGCAACTGGCTCAGCACACAGCACGGCTTCCAGCCGGTATATACCATCAGCGGCAGCAATGTCACCGCCAACTGGAACGCCAACGGCTACCGCCTGCCCACCGAGGCCGAGTGGGAGTACGCGGCCCGCGAAGGCGGCAAAAAAGTGCGCTTCGGCAATGGGAAGGATATAGCCGATCCGAAGGAGATCAATTTTGACGGAAGCGCTTCTTACAAACAGCCGTATTCCGTAGTTGGCGAATATAGGAGAAAAACCGTAACAGTGGGCAGCTTCCGGCCCAATGCGCTGGGCTTATACGATATGAGCGGCAATGTGTGGGAATGGTGCTGGGACTGGTACGGCAGCTACCCGACGGGAGCGCAAAACAATCCAAAGGGTGCGGATCAGGGCTCTTACCGCGTGGACCGCGGCGGCGGTTGGTTCGGCTATCCGCAGTACTGCCGCGCTGCGCGTCGCGACGGCGGCACGCCGGCGATTCGCGACCACGGCCTCGGCTTCCGCCTCGCCCGCAGTTAGGAGGTTTGCCTATCTCGGCCTAACTATGAGCAAAAGAGGAAGCGAAACAGCAGCGATGACCGGAACAGGCGGCAGGCGGAGCGCCGCCAGTGAAGGGAATGCTGCTGTGAAGCAATGTATAATTGGCATTGATGGGGCGTAAGCCCCGAAAATTTTTAAAAAAATGCAAATAAAAGTGATCAGCGTGCCGGTATCAGGCGGCGACAGCATGAATGAGGAGTTGAACAAGTTTCTGCGCGGGCACAAGGTGGTGCAGGTAGAACAGCAGTTGATAACGGATACGTCTGGTGCATACTGGACGTTCTGCATACGGTATGTGGAAGGAGGCTCGGCGGTGGGTAGCGGCGAGCGCAAAGAGCGCATTGACTATCGGGAGCTACTGACCCCGGAGGTGTTTGCAAAGTTTGCCAGGCTCCGGGTGGCGCGAAAAAGCATCGCGGAAGGAGAAGGTATCCCGGCGTTTGCGGTATTCACAGACGCTGAACTGGCGGAGATGGCCCGGTTGGAAGAGCTGACGAAAACCTCCATGCAGCAGGTGAAAGGCGTGGGGGAGAAAAAGGCAGAGAAGTACGCGGCGCAATTCATAAAAGCCATGCAGCAGGATGAAGCGGGCCAATAACCTGCTGCCCCTCATTGAGGATATGGACAACCTGCGGCTGGCGTTCTGGAAAGCGGGCAAAGGCAAACGCCATGCTGCTGCAGTATTGGCCTATCAGGAAAATCTGGAAGCGAACCTGCGCGACCTGCAAGGCCAAATCCGGGCAGGCAGGGTGGAGGTAGGCGACTATCGCTACTTTCTGGTACATGAACCCAAAGAGCGGGAGATATGCGCCAGCGCTTTTCGGGAGCAGGTGCTGCACCATGCCTTGATGAATGTATGCCACCCGCTCGCGCCGAGATTCCATCTCGCGCGAGTATTATGCGGGTTCCACCC
>DDUV01000052.1:0-60891 GCA_002344975.1 Saprospiraceae bacterium UBA2329
GGACAAATCGCAACTGCGCCCATTCTAAATCATTTGCAACTTTAGAGCGCAATGATGATCCTGCTTCTATATTAATAGCAATCCACGTTACATTAGGTATTTTATGCTTATCCCTGATTTCTTGAAGTTGACTGTGAACTTTGTTCAAGATATCAGGAGAAGGTTCGATATAAGATGCAGAGGTTCTAACATTCGTAACATTTACAGTATTACTGCCTCCAGATTGATTTTCTGTATAAATGGTACTGTTTATTGTTCTATTATCAATTTTGGGTTCCGTATTCTTATCATATGACTTTTCTTGCCTCCTCACCTTAGTGCTTTTGTCTTTTTCTGCCAATAATCCTTCAATTGATTCATCAAACTCCTTAAGTTTTAGAAGAGTTAACTGCCTATACGTATTATCAGAAATAGTAGTATCTCGGCAAATTATGTCATGATAGGTGCAAAATGACACTCTTTTCAGTTTGAATGTAAATGACTTATCAATCAGCTCAGGATAATCGCTTCTTAGCTCTCGAAGTACTGAACTTGCTGATATCTGGAATTTACTTTCTCCGCTTCGATTACTAGTTTCAATTTCTAAATTTATTATTTTCCTTATTTTAGCACTAATTGAACCTCCAATATTCCAATCATAAACATCTTCTGTCATCCCGGTTAACGCTGAATCTTTTTGAATATCTTTGTCATAGAGAACTGGCATAGGACAATCACACTCTCTCTGAGCCATGATAGGTTTATTTTCACCTCTGTCATTTTTACAAGATGAGATTATAAAAATCAACAACGTAATAATAGGATAAAATTTCATATCTTTCTTTTTGTTACACAGAACTAATAGCCCTGCATCCGCCGCCGCCAACCCAACCCCGGTCTTTGCACACAACCCGGACGGCGGTGGCGGACGAAGGGGAGTTGAACAGCTTGTCCCGCCAAAGCGGGAGAGCAGCTTTACCCTACCCAACTATGGGCGCGAAGCAATGGTCTATGGTCTTGTAGCAGTCCTTGATTCGGGTGGCAAAATACGAACTTATGGCATAGCAAGCAAGCCGGGCGTATGAAAAAATGTGAGAGAAAGGCAAAAAGTAATTCAACACACATTTGCGTGTTTAGATAGTACCTTCGACGAGAACAAGTGCTAAACTATTGATTTTCCATATAGCACGTCGAGAGACGTACGGATAGTGGGTTCCTGTCATGAGACAGGAACCAGCGATTTTTTTATATTTTGGGCCAGGGAGGATGTGTGGCCAGCGGGGTGTATCAGTTATATTTATTCTAATGTTACAGGTGACTAGTATTTGCTTCGAACTCTGCAGAATACATCTTTTTTAGCCATGAATTTTTTCTCAAAACGATAATAATTGAAATAGAAGATGTAAGTAGAGCAAAAACAATTGCTATTACCCAAAATGAAAAATGTGAAATTTTTATACAAAAAGAAATATAGAGCAAAATTTGCATAAAGAAAATAGCCATTGCTACAGTATTATGAAAGGCAGGCATTATAAAAAAGAGATGTTTTGTTTTTGTTTTCAATTCATGGTTAATGTAATCAAATTTTTTCAAAGGGTTATAATAAAAAGTAAAGGGCTTATTTTTATTGCTATTTTGATTTTCGTTTTCTGCTATTAATTCATGTTTTTTTAAAATTCGGTATACGATGAGTTGATCCCTTCGAAATGCGTATCCTTCATCATAAATCGTCTTGAAATATATCAAAAGCAGCATTTCGGCAAAAATAAGCATAAAAAAAACTACTATTACATCGTATTTTTCTATTTCAAACTTTAAGAGTAAGTATCCATATCCACCTATAACACTACCAATTACTACAAATAACCTCAACAAAAAGTCACTGTTGTTAGTAGTATTTTTACTGAATTGATCATAAAATATTGTTTCTAATTCAGTTAAGCCGAGCTTAGTATTTATATCTTTATCTGTGTTTTTCATTGCGATTACTGTTTATGAACTTTGAAATCGAATTGTCGCTCAACTAAAAGCCCTGCATCCGCCGCCGCTCAACGCCCGGCCTCTGCACACAAGAGGGGCGGCGGTAGCGGATACAGGAAGTTGAACTGATCCGCTTTACACGACCCAACTATGGGCGCGAAGCAATGGTCTACGGTCTTGTAGACCGTCCTTGACGTCGGGTGGCAAAATACGAACTTATGGCATAGCAAGCAAGCCGGGCGTATGAAAAAATGTGAGAGAAAGGCAAAAAGTAATTCAACACACATTTGCGTGTTTAGATAGTACCTTCGACGAGAACAATCGCCAAACTATTGATCTTCCATATAGCACGTCGAGACGTGCGGATAGTAGGTTCCTGTCATGAGACAGGAACCAGCGGTTGATTTTTTATTTTTTGGTAGGGAAGATGGGACGCCAGCGGGCGTTTCTCCTATTTTGGAAATACAACCTTGAACCTTGGAATTTTTTGTTTATCCTTACGGAGTTTATATGCCAGAGCCGACGCTTGTGAATTCGTTCTAATTTCGGTAAGGATTCCGGTTTTTCGTAAAAATGTCACCTCCTTGTCGTATGTATTCCTGTCATTGGTATTTAGTGCCTTGTAAATATCAAAAGGAGCCATTTCTTCATTATCCATTCCGGCCACTAAAATTCGTTTTTGAGGAGGAGTTAAATTGAATTTATCAAAAATCTTTAAGTATTCTTGTTGGATTGGAGTAAAATCCGATTTATTAAAAAGGGTTACTGTAAACCAAACAGTATTTGAGTAAAGTTTAGGTTTTTTTAGTTCATTCTCCTGCATTAGTGTAAATATCCTCTTCATGCCCTCACCCATTTCCCTCATCAATTTACTCACCTTTAATACATAAGCAATTTTAGCATTTCTTGATTCGTGCCGATTATCTAATGCTTCTAAATCTGCAATAGTTAATGTCGAAAGTAATGCTCCCGGACTCTTTATTTCCATGCGATCATTAAAAATATGTACTTCAATACCATTGCTATTTGAATAATCTCTATGTGCAATAGCATTTAGCAAAGCCTCTCGGCAAGCATCTTCTGGATAGATATATTTTTGCTCAAACTTGGCATCTCCACCAAATTCTGTCTTTTGTGCTAAATATGGCCTTAGCATTTCCCATGCTTTAAAAATTAATTCATATATATTGCCCTGAATAAATTCGTCGCTTAATACATTATATTTTTCACCTGACAGTAATTCTGTTCCATTAATTCTGATGAATCGCACCTGCGACCTAGGATGCCATCGCTGAATATCCTTTGAAAAAAGAAGTAAAGCGGCACGACGGAGTCTTAATCCATTGATAGAGTACTCCCCTAACCCAAGTTGTTGAAGGTACCTTTCAACGGTTAATCCTTTTATGTAATTATCTGCTAATGATTGTATCAAATTTGTGTCCAAATCTCCTACGGTAGCACCATCTACGAATTGTCGGTCGTATTCCCTTGATCTGATTTCTTGTTGCTCGAATTGAAGAGTTTTAATCCTAATTGGCACTGTTCTTTTGTCCTTTCTTACTACGACTCTCCCATCAGGCAGTTGAAATATTTCCGAAGTACCTTTTTCAACCTGAAAAAATAGGATTATTTTGTTTTCAATACTAAGTTTAAGTTTGTAAACAATAGGTAACTCTTGCCCACTAAGGACATGAGATTGAACGGCATTTAACATCATTTCAATATCCTCGTCGGTATGAGGCACACCTGTAATGGAAGTATCATCTTCTACCCCGATTACCAATTCACCGCCGTCGGTATTTGCAAAAGCAACAAGAGCCTCAGCAATATCCTCACAAATTTTTTTAACAAGCCTCGGCTTTTTATTGCCTGGTTTACCTTCTAATGCTGACTTAAACTCTCTAAAATCACTTTCTCCAACGAGAATAGAGTTCTTTATTCTTTCTTGTAAAATTAAAACATCTGACATGATTTTACAAATTTTGGAACAAAAATACTTAATAATGGGAGCATTTTATGCAATTAAGACCACACTCTCTTGCGAAGCACGTTTTCTACTGTTTTTTTACTGGTTTTACGCCCAACGCCTGATACCCGCCTCCAAACCTTCGTTCGTCTTTTACTTACCCCAAGGTGCGGGTATTTCCGCCATGTAAGATGCTCCCTCCGGCCCAACGCTTGCGTTTTGCCGCATTCCCCCATTTGCCTGCCAGGTTGATCACCTGCGCTAAGTTCCTCTCCATCAGAAATTCAACGTACTTTCCAACGTGTGCAAAGCTAATCCTTTCCTTTCAAAATATCAATACTAACGGTCCGAATGTTTGGGTATTTGATCTGCCATACACCCTCAAACCTCCTCAGCCCTCCTTCAAAAACTCAATATTCCTTCTCAGTCCGCCGTACTTCGTGCGCTTCACCGCCGAGCGCCGGAACACCTTTTGGAAAACCTCCTCCGTGAGGTCTTCCCAATCGGCTTTGGTCATATCGAGCAAATCGGGGTGCGGTTCGAAGGCAGGCTCTTGATGCGGCTTGGAGAAGCGGTTCCAGGGACACACATCCTGACAAATATCGCAGCCGAACATCCAATTGTCCATCTGGCCGCGAAACGCTTCCGGCAGGGCATCCCGCAGTTCTATGGTGAGGTAGGAAATGCACTTGCTGCCGTCCATCAGGTATCCTTGCGGGGCGATGGCGTCGGTAGGGCAGGCATCTATGCAACGGGTACAGGTGCCGCAATAGTCTTTGATGGGGCCGTCGTATTGTAGTTCCAGATCGAGGATCAGTTCGGCTAAAAAGAAAAAAGAACCGGCCTTGGGATGAATGAGCAGCGTATTTTTACCCACCCAGCCCGTGCCTGCCCGACGCGCCCAGTCGCGTTCCAGTATGGGAGCAGAGTCCACAAAGCAGCGCCCGTTTACCTCGCCGATTTCTGTTTGTATGAATTCCAGCAGCGCGCGGAGTTTGCTTTTCAGCACAAAATGATAGTCTTCACCGTAAGCGTATTTGGCCAATTGCGGCGCCTGCGGGTCCACCTGCTTTTTTTCGGGGTAGTAATTATACACCAAACTCACCACAGAACGGGCGCCATCCACTAATAAACGCGGATCAACGCGCTGCTCAAAGTAATTTTCCATGTAGCCCATTTGGCCATGAAAACCCTGTTGCAGCCAAGCCTCCAATCGGATCGCCTCTTCGTCCATGCGCTCGGCACGGGCAAAGCCCACGAAAGCAAACCCCAAACGATGAGCCTCTTCCCGGATGAGCCGGGTATGCTGCGCCACATTCATAAATTGCCGCCTGCCCGATTATTCGGCATCGTCGTGGAGTACCAACATCGGAATGCGAATCTGGAACACCTCGCGGGTAGTGGCGCTGGGGTGAAAAATGCGCTCCAAAAAGCTGCGCTTGCGGCGAATCATGCACAACAGATCGGCCTTATAGTCTTCGGCAAAATCGGCCATGCTGTCGTGTATTTTATCGGTATCTAATTCGTAATGAAAGGAGTGCTCCACACTTTCCAAAAACATATCAATGGTGGGATCAATGCCTTTATCGTCTTCGCCGGTGTCTTTGTGATAAACATGCACTTTGGCCGAATATGCCTTGGCAATGGCCAACAGCGCCGCCATAGGCGCCGGGGAAGACAAGCCGCCCTCGTCCACAGCAAAAACGATGCTGTCCAATGCCTGAAATTGAAAACCGCAGGGAATAGCCAGCACGGGCGTTTCGGCATGTTTGATGACACCGTTGGCCGTACTACCGGAAAATACCTCTTTGAGACCGGTAGCGCCCTGTGTGCTCATGATGATGAGATCGTAGTCGCCGGCGGAGGCGGTGCGGGAAATGCAGCCTACCGCGTCGCCGCGCAGCACTTTGCCCTCCACCGAGGCGCCGTTTTGCAGCCTGGGGCGAATCTGGTTGAGGAGGACGGCCATTTCGGCCTCGGCATCTTCCCGCATCATCTCTTCTACCGATACCATGACGGTAGCGGTAGAAGCCAGATGATACGAGTGTAATACGGTAATGCTGCTGCCGTAGCGATTGGCGAAGTCAATGGCGAAGTCCAGCGCGGTGGAAGCATTCTCGGAGAAGTCGGTTGGAATGAGCAATTTTTTCATATCTCTGTGCAGGTATTTTTCTACCTGTAAAGATAAGGCTTATTACTCAATTTATCAACCGCCCCCGCATTAATTTTTCACCGGCAGGAACCCATAGCGCTCGCCGTATTCCAGCATTTGCTGAATAAAATCTATGGGGTATTCCACTTTGATGTCGGTGATGTCGCCCTGACTGTTGGCCACAGGCGTCAGGCGCGGGTTGATGAAGCCGGCATAAGGCGGGATATTGAGTGAAGCCGAGCGGTCGAGCACTTCTTTGTGAATGACCGGGTCCACCTGCACGCCATAGGTTTCAAACAGCTTTTGAGCGGCTTTGAAATCGCCCTGCGACTTGATGCGCTGCACCTCCTTGAGCAATTGCCCAAACAAGCCGCGCAGCTTGTCGTAGTCCAATATGTCTATGTAGGTTTTGCCGTCGCGTTGCACAATGGCCACCACCTTGTCTTTGGCGCCCTTTTCAATCACCCATTTCGATATCATCTGGCGGTTGCGCATGTGCGCCTGCGTGATGGTTTTGCCCGGTTCTATGCGGCGCAGTTGCAGCATCATACCGTTTTTCAGGTAGGAGTCGTACTCTGCTTTGGCTACCTCCAGATCGGACATCACCCCCAACTCAATGAGCTTGGGATCCATGATGTACCACAGCGCGAAGAGGTCGGCGCGGGCTTCTTCCAACGGCGAGTAATACGTTCCGATGGCAGAGGTACTGACTTTGTCTTCCAATTGCCCCGATGCGTGGCCCAAGACTTCGTGCAGTGCCGTGTGTACCTTGCCGGCTACGCTGCCGTACTTTTTGGCGCGCTCCACTTCTTCGGCGTCGTGGGCAAACTCCGTGAGCAAGCCCTCTGCGCTGGCCTGGTCGTAAGCGTGTTCGATGTTGTCCAAGCTCACCGATTTGGAGCCGTGCTTTTTCCTGATCCAGTCGGCATTGGGCAGGTTCACTCCGATGGGAGTAGAAGGAGAGGCATCGCCCGATTCGCCGGCCACATTCACTACCTTGTAACTGATGCCTGAAACAGAATCTTTTTTGTGTTGCGGCAGCACAGGCGCGTTGTCTTCAAACCACTGGGCGTTTTGCGACAGCACCTTCATGCGGTCCGACATATCAAAATCGTTGATCTGCACGATGGTTTCATACGATCCCCGGTAGCCCAGCGGGTCGTTATACACTTCCACAAAACCGTTGATGTAGTCAATGTCGCCCTCGGTAGCCTCCACCCAGGCGATGTTGTACTCATCCCATTTTTTCAGGTCGCCGGTTTGGTAGTATTCAATGAGTAGTTGCAGGGCCTTGCGTTGCGGCTCGTTTTCGGCCACGCCGGCTGCCAGTTCCAGCCATTTGATCACCTCTTTGATAGCGGCGCCGTACAAGCCCCCGGCAAACCAGCGCTGCTCCACCAACTGGCCTTTGGCATCTTTCACCAAGCGGGAATTGAGGCCGAAAGAGATCGGATATTTGCCGCCGCCGGCTTCAAGCTTGCCATAGTAGGCTTCCACTTCTTTTTGGGTAATGCCCGGACCGTAAAAATTGACGGCAGAAGCGGCAATCACGTCCACCTTGGGGTCCTGATTGATTTTTTTGGCGTCCACTTTCGGGTCAAACATGGCCGTCAGCACTTCCTCCGGCAGACTGTGGCCTACGTCCTTGAGCACCGACTCGAACCAGGGGCGCGGGAAGGCCGGAATAAACTTGTCGTTGGAGTAGTGGTGGTGAATGCCGTTGGAGAAAAACACATTTTTGGCATATTCCATAAACTGCTGCCATTCAGCGGCTTGCTGGTCTCCTTTGTAGTTTTTGATCGCAGTTTCCAGCGCCTTGCGCACGGCTAAGTTGTGGCGGTAATTCTGATCCCAGATGATGTCGCGACCAGCCAAACCGGCCTGCACGAGGTAGTACACCAACTTTTTCTGCTGTACGCTCAGGTTGTCGAAACCCGGAATCTGGTAGCGTAGTATGCGTTTGTCGCCAAAGTTTTCAGGATTCCAGTTGAAATCCGTTTCCGATACCTCCGGCGTTTCTGTAGCAGGAGTGGCAGTATCGGGGGCTTTTTCGGCCTGCCGGCAAGCTGCCAGCGACACCAGCCCCAAGATGACCAAGAGCATGATTCTTTTCATGGTATTGCGTATTTGGTTATTGCTGATCGAAAACGGGAAAGGGATGGTGGCGGCCGCCGGTCCACCTGTGCTGCCGGCCTCCTATTACAACCCACTGCCGGCAGCAGTCAAACTCCGGCGCCGCCTGCCTGACGGCAGTCAGGGGTCGTCCGTTCTATGGCCCTCAGCCCGCTTTCCAAAGTCTTCCCGGCTGCGGGCCATCCACTTCCGCCCCTGCCGCAAGCGCGACATTCAACTAAACAAACCCCACATCCACAAGCCGATGGCGCCTGCCAATCTGAGCATCACATACAGCAGCAGGGCGAACATACCCACCAGCAGCGCCAGCACCAATATCACAAACCACCAGGCGCTGCCCTGATACTTGCCTTCCTCATAGTGCGCTTCCAACAGCTTGAAATTGCGCCGGTTGGCCTTGAAGGTTATATCGAAAATATCTCCCAGTAAAGGTATCAATCCTACCAGCGCATCCAATGCCACATTGCCCAGCATACGCAGCACCAACATGCCGCTCGCGCCGTACCGCGCCATCACCAATACCAACACGCCCGACATGGCAAAGCCGGCTATATCGCCCACATAAGGCACCAGCCCGATAATGGCGTCCAAGCCAAAGCGAATCTGTGTGCCCGGAATGCGAAAGCGGTTGTCCATCAGGTCGCTCGCGCCTTTTACCCAGCGGAGGGCGTCCTGCCGCCGTTCGAGCGCTGTTTGTGCAGGCACGGGATGATGTTCAGTATTCATTTTTGCAAAGCATAGGTTGCACCAATACTACGGAGCCGCATTTGCAGCACGCCCCAAATGGCTTCTTTTACAATGCCTTTCGACATTTTGGACGCGCCCTCGGTCCGGTCGGCAAACGTAATGGGTACTTCTTTAATAGAGAACCCGAGCGAACGGGTCGCAAATTTCATCTCTATCTGGAAGGCGTATCCCACAAAACGGATTTTACTCAGGTCTATGGTTTCCAGTACCCGCCGGCGATAACACACAAACCCCGCGGTGGGGTCTTTCACCGGCATCTGCGTGATGAGCCGCACATACAGCGAAGCGCCATACGAGAGCATAATGCGATCGAAAGGCCAGTTTTCTAACTTGCCGCCGGGTATGTAGCGCGATCCTACCGACATATCGGCGCCGTCTTCTTTGCAAGCCTTGTACAGCCGCAACAAATCGTTGGGATTGTGCGAGAAGTCGGCATCCATTTCAAAAAAGAACTCGTAGCCGCGCTCCAAGCCCCAACGAAAAGCAGTGATGTATGCCGTTCCCAGCCCCAATTTGCCGGATCGTTCCAGCAGGAACAGGCGGTCGGGAAACTGCGCTTGCAGGGCTTTCACCAAAGCGGCAGTACCGTCGGGCGATCCGTCGTCCACGATCAGCAAGTGAAAAGGCGCGTCAAGGCTCAACACCGTTTCGATCATGCGAACGATGTTTTCCTTTTCATTGTAGGTAGGAATGATTACTAAGCTGTCTGCCAAGGCGTTCAAAGGTAAGAGTGGCGCTGATTGCGCGTTCAAAGATACGATAACTAACGCAAAAACGACCGGTGAGCGTGCTTGTTAATTCAGTATTTGCACATCAATGGCAATCTCTTCGCCCTCATCGTTGGTACCGATGTTGAATGCCACCGTGTCTCCTTCTGCCAGGTCGTTGAAATCTGCATTGACCAAGCTGGTATGATGGAAAAACAGGTTGTTCGGCGGGTATTTGATGAAGCCGAAGCCGTTTTTCAGACTGAGAACGATGCTGGTTTCTGCCCCGTCGGGAATATCTTCCGGATTGATGACGACCTTTTTCTTGCTCTCTCCGGCCACAAAGATATTGGTCACTACCGGATCGTTGTTGCGCAAACCTTCGTCTATCAGTTCGTGCATGGCCATCGGGTAGGTCACTTCTTCGGCTAAGTCTTGCGAAGTACGGGTCACCATTTGCTTGCCGTTGTCGGCGTAAAAGTCGAAATCCCAACTTAGGAGCATCACGCGGGTGCCAAGCGAGTGCAGCTTGCGCGCCAGCGTCACATAGTCGCCGTCGGAGGCAATGAGCACCACTACGTCCAACTCTTTGCGCATAGCGAGTTCGAAGGCTTCCAGTGCCAGCCACACGTCTATGCCGCGCTCTTCGCGACGGCCGTTGGCCACTTTGAGCGGCAAATAGTGGGTGGCCACGCCTGCCGACATGAGGATGTCGTCAAACAGGCGGTCCCAATACAGCATATCGCCGCGTTGATTGGCTTCGTGAGCGCTCAGGCGGCCCCGGAAATAGTGCGCATCCACAATGCGGCAACGCCTTGCATCCTCTCCTTCCACCTGCGCCACACTGCGCGTAATGAACTCGTGAAGGCCGGCAATGCTGAGCCTGCGCTGCTTCGGGTGTTCATAATTGTAATAATTGCTGATGTGCAGGAAAAAATTACCGTCGTAGAATACGCCGATACGTGTCAGTTTGTCATTCATAATGTCGAGCTAAATAAGATATAGATTTAAAAATAGGGCTGCAAAGATACGTTTCTCGAAGAATTGTGCAAACGCGAAGCCACAAAGACGCCCCGATTTATACCAATCCGCTCCGCTCGTCCACCAAAAATGCTCCTCGTTCGCCGGGCACCTATTCAACGCAGGCCCGCACGTTGTATTTCAGCCTGGGCGTACACCTCGTTTTGCCAACCAAGCCACTCAGCATTGGAGGGTATGTAGTGGCGCCGGAACCAGTGTTCCAGCGTAGTGCGAACATCGTCGTGGGCCAGGCGCAGCGCCATAAAATCCTCCAGACCTGCCGCCGCCTGTTCAGGCGAGGTCGCAATGATGCAGGTTTGCAACTCCTGCCCTGTGCGCCATTGCACCGCGCCCAACGGCCATATTTCTATTCGTACTCCTTTTTTTGCAGCCGCCCCGATAATGAGACCGCGCAGGGGTTGCCCCGCAGAGGTTTCTGTCCCCATGATGCTTCCCATGTTTCCCGGCGCGGGCAACAGCGCATGATCGGCAGCCAGGTCTCCTGCGGGTATTTCATTCATCATCAACACTTTATCGTTTTTTTGCAACAGTTCCTCCGGTGCATCCTTGCCTTTTTTGCATGACGATACCGCCAGCAACAAGCCAGCTGCCCAAATCCAGGTCATCATCGAAACCTTCATACGCATTCCTTCATTTGTCGCCACAAAGTAGGCACTATGGCGTGCTTTTAGGGTATGCGGGTTCATTTTGGAAAAAAAATTATGCGCAGGGGTTGACTAAAACGCACAATCATCTTACCTTTGCGCCTCTCTAATGGAAACGTCCATTTTTAAGAGCGCTTTTCGGGGTGTAGCGCAGCTTGGTAGCGCGCGTCGTTCGGGACGACGAGGTCGGAGGTTCGAATCCTCTCACCCCGACCGAAAAGTCTGACTTTCAGGCAAAAACATCAGATGCAGGCAACTGTTTTTCACCTGTGTTGCCACCCTAGCTCAGTTGGTAGAGCAACGCATTCGTAATGCGTGGGTCGGGAGTTCGAGTCTCCTGGGTGGCTCCAATAAGTTTCAAGTTCAAAAGCCTTCGGCGTGTTGCGTCGGAGGCTTTTGCGTTTGTGGCCCTTCGCAACCGGAGAGGGTTGATCGTTTGAAAAAATAAGGCTACTTTTGTCTGCGATTAAGAACTGACGCATGCACATTCTCCGCACCTCTTGTTTTTTGGGGCTTTTCTTTATAACAACAACCGCCCTCTCCGCCCAACCCGACCGCGTTGCTACCGGCATGTACCTCATGAACGTATATGACCTCAATGTGAGCGAGTACTCGTTTTATGCCGATTTCTACCTGTGGTTCAAATGGCAGGGCGAACGCGACCCCATGAACATAGAGTTTGTCAACGCCGTCGAAAAATGGGGCTTCACTTCCACGCCGTTTCATGAAGAATCACTGGAAAAACCAGACGGCAGTTTCTACAACGGCATGCGCGCTGAGGGGCGTTTTTATCACTCCTTCGACCTGCGCCGGTTCCCTTTAGACCAGCACGATCTCGACATCCGCATCGAAAATGTGGACTACCCCTTAGATGAACTCGCCTTCGAAGCCGCCCCCGCCAAAACGCTGTATCGCCCCGATTTTGTCATCCCCGGCTGGCGCATCCTCGGTGCGCGCATAGACACCCACTCCAATCTATACGACACCGATTTCGGCGAGCCGGAAAACAGCGGCGATTCGTTCAGCAATTTCAGCTTCAACCTCCGCATCGCGCGCCCCCTGAGCTATTTCCTGCTCAAACTCATGCTCCCGCTTTTGGTGGTCATCGTGGCCGGATTAGGCGCTCTGGCCATTCACCCGGCTTACATGGATGCGCGCATTTCCTTGCCCATCGGCAGTTTGCTGAGTTGCGTTTTTTTACAACAATCTTACAGCTCGGCCCTGCCCGACGTAGGCTACATGGTGCTGATGGACAAAATTTATCTGCTTTCCTACCTGCTCATTGCGGCCATCATGTTGCGCGTTATCCGGGTGGGCAATATCCGCAAACGCAGCAAAGACGAGGATTTATCGCGCCTGCTGACCAAAGATAAACGTGTCGCGGCGCTGGGGTTCGTGGTTTTTCTGGCGGGCGTGACTGCATTAGTGGCCTGGGGTTAAACATATCAACTTACCTCCAACGACTTCACCCGCAACTCCTTGCCCCTTACCACCTCCACCAGAAATTGGCCGCAGGAGGGGCAAGGCTCGTACAATTGTTCTATCCCGAACTCGTGGCCGCAGTCCATGCAGCGCCCCCGCGCCGGGATTTTGTGAATGTGCCGTTCGGCGCCTTCCAATACGCTGCGCTGCACGCCCACGTCCCAGGCAAAGTCCAAAGCGTCAAATTCAATGCCGGCCAAAAGCCCGATTTCCAGATCAATACGATCCACTTGGCGGGCGCCGGCCTTGTGTACCTGTTCGGCGGCGATGTCAACGATGCTGAGTACAATAGAGAGTTCGTGCATGATTTTTAGCGGTTGCGCCACAAATATAGCCTAATTTTACGGCATGAAAACGATGTTCGATACCAGCGCCGATTGCGCCCGAAACTTAGACGCTCAGGACACCCTGGCGCAACTGCGGGATCAATTCTATTTTCCGCAACATGAAGGCAGGGACGTGCTTTATTTTTGTGGCAATTCATTGGGATTGCAACCCAAATCGGTGGAGCCGGCGCTGCTGCGCGAGTTGGAACACTGGCGCACGCACGGCGTAGAGGGCCATTTTCGCGGCGAGATGCCCTGGATGCACTACCACAAATATTTGCAATCGGCAGCAGCGCATGTAGTCGGCGCATTGCCTGAAGAGGTGGTGATTATGAACACCCTGACGGCCAACCTGCACCTGCTCATGGTGTCGTTTTACAGGCCCGATGCCCGGCGCTTCAAGATCATCATGGAGGCGGGGGCTTTTCCTTCCGATCAGTACGCGATGGAAAGCCAGGTGCGCTATCACGGGTACGCGCCCGAAGAGGCCATCGTGGAAATTGCGCCCCGACCCGGCGAGGAAACCCTGCGGACAGAGGATGTTTTGGAAACCATCCGGCAGCACGGCCCGCAAACGGCTTTGGTGATGATGTGCGGCGTGCAATATTACACCGGCCAGTGGATGGATGTGGAGGCCATCACCCGCGCAGGGCATGAAGCAGGCGCTTTGGTGGGCTTCGATCTGGCGCACGCTGCGGGCAACATACCGATGCGCCTGCACGATTGGCAGGCCGACTTTGCCGTGTGGTGCAGCTACAAATATCTCAATTCTGGCCCCGGCGGCCCCGGCGGCGTTTTTGTACACCAGCGCCATGCCGACAATAAAGACCTGCCGCGCTTTGCGGGTTGGTGGGGCCACGACGAAGAGCGCCGCTTCCTCATGGAGAAAGGATTTGTGCCTATGCGCGGAGCAGCGGGCTGGCAACTGAGCAATGCCCAGATTTTCTCCTTTGCCGCGCACAAGGCTTCGTTGGACATATTTGAATCGGCAGGCATGGGCGCGCTGCGGCACAAGAGCGAACAACTGACCGCCTACCTCGAATTTCTCATAGATGATTTGACCGAAAAAGGGCTGCCGCTTCACATCATCACCCCCCGCGATCCGGCGCAACGCGGTTGCCAGCTCTCGGTGACGGCAGGGCCGCAGGGCAGAGCCATTTTCGACTTTTTGTCCACTCATGGAGTTGTTTGCGATTGGCGCGAACCGGATGTCATTCGCCTGGCGCCCACGCCCATGTACAATTCTTTCGGCGATGTGTTTGCACTGTACCATCTGCTGTTGGATTTCCTGCGCCGCAACCAATAGCTGGGCGCCTGGGTTATATACCTCGCACCGTCAGGTGCAAAGCCGCTTTTATCATACCTGGCGCTGCTAATCAATAACTTACGCCGAAGGCTATACACAAAATCTGGCGGCGTAAGGTATAACATCCTCCATTCTCCGGGCAGGCGCTTGTCGTCGGTCCGATTCAAAATTTAAAACGATCCATGTCTTCCCGAAAAAATCGTTCTGCCGGAACCGAAGAAGAAAAACCCAAACTCAGCAAAGACAAACTGCGCCGGGCGCTGAAACTGTACAGCTACGTTTTGCCGCACAAGTGGGCATTCATTGCCGGCATGGTATTTTTGTCATTGGGCAGCGCCATTTTTCTGGCCATTATGAAATTGCCGGGCGCTATCTTAGACGCTGTCAACGGGAGCCATTCCAACGGCATGTCCATTGAGCGCATCGTCTCCTTGCTCTTCATTTTACTGGGCATTCAGGCGCTGTTTTCCTACATTCGGGTGCGGCTTTTTGCTGTCGTCAGCGAGCGCAGCATGGCCGCCCTGCGCAACGACCTGTACGCCAAGCTCATCACGTTGGACATACCATTTTTTGAAGAGCGCCGCGTGGGCGAACTCACCAGCCGCATCACCAACGACGTCACACAGGTGCAGGGCGTCATCTCCATTACGCTGGCCGAATTCATCCGGCAAATCATCATCTTCATCGGCGGAGTCGTCATCATTGTGGTCACCATGAAAACTCTGGCGCTCATCCTTTTGGCCACCGTACCCATTGTGATGGTGCTGGCGATGGTTTTCGGGCGCTATGTGCGCAAACTGATGAAAGCCCGGCAAGACCAATTGGCCGAAGCCAACGTCATTGTGGAGGAAACCATGCAGAGCATACAGTCGGTAAAAGCCTATACCAACGAGGGCTTCGAACTGGGCCGCTATTCCCGGCAGGTGAACACCACCGTCAACACCTCGCTTCAGGCTGCGCACATGCGCGGTTTGTTTGCGGCATTCATCATTTTCGTCATGTTCGGGGCCTTGTTTTTCATCATCTGGCGGGCGGCCATCATGGTGCAGTCGGGCGTGCTCACCGAGGGCAGCCTGATTGATTTCACCGTGTATGCGGCCATCATCGGGGGCGCCATTGCCAGTTTGGGCAGTTTTTACACAGAAATTGTATCAGCTGTCGGCGCCACAGACCGCATTTTGGACATTCTGGAGCAGCCATCCGAAGTGGCCGTCGCACCCGCTGAAACCCAAGCCCACAGCAGGTTTGAGGGGAAAGTCGAATTTCAGGAGGTTCATTTTTCCTACCCTACCCGCAAAGACGTGGAGGTGCTCAAGGGCATCAACCTGAAAATTCAACCCGGCCAACGCATTGCACTGGCAGGCCCCAGCGGCGCAGGCAAATCCACCATCATTCAGTTGTTGCTCCAATTTTATAAACCCGACAGCGGCACGATCTTAGTGGACGAGCGCCCGGCCAACGAATACGACCTGCGCGCCTACCGCCAAAACATGGCCATTGTACCGCAGGAGGTGATGCTGTTTGGCGGCACCATCCGCGACAATATCCTGTACGGCAAGCCCGGCGCCACAGACGAGGAAGTGATCGAAGCCGCCCGCCAGGCCAATGCCTGGGATTTCATCTCCGCGTTCCCCGACGGCTTGGATACCATCGTGGGCGAGCGCGGCGTGAAACTCTCCGGCGGCCAAAGGCAACGCGTGGCCATTGCGCGCGCCATCCTCAAAGACCCGGCGATTTTGTTGTTGGACGAGGCCACCTCCAGCTTGGATGCCGAGTCGGAAAAGGCCGTACAGGAGGCCTTAGACAAACTCATGCAGGGCCGCACTTCCATCATTATTGCGCACCGGCTGTCCACCATCCGCGAGGCCGACTGTATTTGCGTCATTGACGGCGGCCGCATTGTAGAGCAAGGCACGCACGCCGAACTGAGCCAATTGCAGGACGGCATTTACAACAGTCTGGCGCGCCTTCAATTTCAAACCGGTTTATGAAAAAAACTCCTTGGTTGGTCGCGTTTTCAGCACTGCTCTTTTTCGGAGTCGTCGTTTTGTATGCCCTCGAAATCGGCTGGATACACCGCACCTTGCATGGCAGTCAATTGGTGCAATACGGAGCGCTGGCCGGTCTCATTGCGGGCGCGCCTTTGGGGGCTGTCGCGGCCTGGAGAGCGAAATATGCCGCCGACCGTCCGCCGTTTTTTTTCGCCGTTTTGTTTGGCTGTTTAATGGTGGGGCCATTGGCCGGCAGTTTGTCCAATCGCTTGCCGGCAGCAGATCAAGCGATAACCGACACCATCGTGGAGGTGCATTTGGAGGAAGCATTTTACAGCACGCGCTTCGGCCTGATCAAAGGCGCCAAAGCTACACCAAGCGGCTACCGGGCTTTTTTTTATTACAAAGACCAACTGACGAAAGTGCAGGTAGCTGAACCGCTTTTTCCCGGCAAGCGCAGAGGCGACGAGGCCGTACTGCCTTTAAAAACAGGCTTCTGGGGCTTTGAATTTGTTCCAAAACGCGAGCCATGACATATCAGCAACACATCCCTCTGCGCCCGTTCAACACTTTCGGCATCGAAGCGGAAGCCCGGCATTATTGCGAAATCCACAGCGTTTCAGATTTACAGGCCATCGCCCGGCAGCAGGGCGACGAACCGATGCACATTTTGGGAGGCGGAAGCAACGTATTGCTCACCGGGCCGGTGCAAGGCCGCGTGTTGCACATCCGAATTCCGGGCCGCAACGTGGAGGCCGTTTCCGGCAATACCGCCCTCGTTGCAGCCGGAGCCGGCGAGAACTGGCACGATTTTGTGCAATGGTGTCTGGCGCAGTCGTTGGGCGGACTGGAAAACCTCTCGCTCATTCCCGGTTCGGTGGGAGCTTCTCCCATTCAAAACATCGGGGCTTATGGCGTAGAATTGAAGGATGTGTTTCACAGCTTGGAGGCCGTGCGGTTGTCGGATGGGGAATTGGTGACGATGGATGCCGCCGATTGTGCTTTCGGCTACCGCGACAGTTTTTTCAAACGCGAGGGCAAAGGCCGATACGCCATCGTAAAAGTGTATTTCCAACTCACGACCTCCAAGCATCGCCTCCGTTTGGACTACGGCGCCATTCGCGATACCCTGAAGGAAATGAATGTCGCCCACCCCGACATACACGACATCAGCCGGGCCATCATTCAAATCCGGCAAAGCAAATTGCCCGATCCGGCCCTCATCGGCAATGCCGGCAGTTTTTTCAAAAACCCTGAAACAGAGGCCGATACTTGGCAAAGACTTTCAGAACTGCACCCCGGAATGCCTCATTTCCCACTGCCCGATGGGCGTGTCAAAATTCCCGCCGGCTGGCTGATTGAGCAGTGCGGCTGGAAGGGATTCCGGGAGGGCGATGCCGGTTGTTACGACAAGCAGGCATTGGTGTTGGTCAATTACGGACAGGCTACCGGTCAGGAAATCCTGTCGCTGGCGCGTCGCATCGCGGCATCGGTGCAGGAGCGTTTCGGGATGGTGATAGAGCCGGAGGTGAATGTGTGGTGAGGAGGAGGATGAACAAAAAAAAGCAACCCCCTCGCGGAGATTGCTCTGTATGATTTATCGGACGAGGGTCGGAACCCCCTTTACTTATTCGTTCGGAATGATCAACTCCTGACCGATTTGAATCAGGTCGGGGTTTTTCAGAATGTCCGTGTTGGCGTTGAAAATCTTCATGTACTTGGACGCGTCGTCATAGTACTGCTTGGCGATTTTGGACAACGTTTCGCCTTTTGATACCGTGTGCTTGTGGTAGTAGTCGGTCACAGCTACTTTGATGTTGGCAGCAACGTCGGGGAAGCTTTCACCGCCGATCTCCTTGATCTTGTCCCACAGGAGATTCTTTTCGTATTGAGTTTGGGTGATACCGCCGATGTGCAGTTTGCCGTCTTTTTCTTCAACGAAGCCTTCCTGTACGCCGAGTTGCTCGCCGAGTTGAAGCACTGCGCGGTATTTGTCTTGTAATGACATGATTGAGTGGTTTTAAAAAGTTAAAAAAACATACAAATTTACTCCCTTTCGGTAACACGAAGCGGAGCAGGCGTAAAGATAATGATTTCTTCATAAACTACATGCCCCGGTCGGAAACCGCGATTGAGACGCAGAGGCACCTGTGGGTCACATTTGCCGGCGACCTTCCATCATGGAAATAAGGATAATTTGCGCGAAAAGCGGCCCGATCGCACCAAGTTTCAATAGTAGTGTTAATTTAGCGTAATTTTTTTTCGGAACAGACTTTTTTCAGTAATCATTAAATCTAACCGTATGAAAACCAGGTTTTTACCCACCCTTCAATGGGCCATTCTTCCCATTGTGCTGCTGTTGTTCGCCGTGGCGGCAACAGCTCAGACCAAAATCAGCGGCATGGTTTCCGATAAGGAATCCGGCGAACCGCTCATCGGCGTCAATATTTCCGTCAAAGGCAAATTGACCGGCACCATCACCGATTTTGACGGCAAGTACGAACTGAACACATCCGTTGCTCCGCCTTTCACATTGGTGTTTTCCTACACCGGCTTTGCTTCTCAGGAAGTAAATGTAACAGGCGGCCAAACCACCGTGGACGTAAAGATGGACGCGCAAAGCATCCTCACCAGCGAAGTGGTGGTTTCTGCCTCCCGTGTAGAGGAGCGCATTCTGGAATCGCCCGTCACCATTGAAAAAATGGACGCCATCGCCATCCGGCAAACGGCCGCGCCCGATTTCTATGACGGCATTTCCAACCTCAAAGGCGTACAAACCACGCAAGGCTCCATGACCCTGACCTCGATCAACACGCGCGGTTTCGGAGCTGTGGCCAACGAGCGTTTTGTGCAACTCATTGACGGAATGGACAATGCCGCGCCGCTGCTCAATTTCCCCACCGGCAACATCGTCGGTATCTCCGAGTTGGACGTGCAAAGCGTAGAACTCGTGCCGGGCGCTGCTTCTGCTCTCTACGGCCCCAATGCTTTCAACGGTATTCTGATTATGAACAGCAAAAACCCGTATGCCTACCAGGGATTGAGCGTGCAGGTCAAGTCGGGTATCACTACTTCCGAAGCAGGCGGCACCAATCCGTACAACCTCCTTTCGGCGCGTTATGCCAAGGCTTTCGGAAAATTTGCCTTCAAACTCAACGCATCCTACCTCGCTGCTACCGACTGGACGGCCAACGACTACCAAACCGGCCGCGAAACAGCCAATAACCGCAACCCGGCAGGCGTAGGCGCTCCCAATTTTGACGGCCTCAATACCTACGGCGATGAAACCGAAATTGTGGTGCCGATGGTAGCCGTAGCAGGCAGCCTTTCTCAGGCTTTAGCGCCCTTGTTTGCGCCTCAATTAGGCATCCCTGTGGCACAGGCACAGGCGCTGCTGGCACAAACCATTCCAAGATTACCTTCTCTCGACCTTCGCCGTACTGGCTTTACCGAAGCCGACCTTTTGGAAAGCAACGAGGCCAAGAGTGTTAAATTAGACGGCTCACTCCACTACCGCATCTCCGACAACCTCGAAGCATCTTACAGCTACCGCTACGGCTCAGGTTCTACGGTGTATCAGGGTGGCGAGCGCTATGTGCTGCGCAATTTCTCGCAGCAGTTTCACAAAATTGAGTTGAGCAATCCCAATTTCTGGCTGCGCGGCTACATGTCGCAAACCGATGACGGCGACTCTTACAACCTTTCTGCTCTGGGCGCATTTGCCAATGAGCGCTTCAAGCCGTCCTCCTCGGCATGGGTACCCACTTACGCAGGCACTTATGCAGGAGCATTGTTGCCCATTTACCTGCAAGGCGGCACGGCCAATGCCCAGCAATTGGCAGGCGCTCATGCTGCTGCCAGAAATGCGGCCAACAACGGCATTCCTGCCGTCGGTTCCAAAGAATTTCAGGACATGGTGAACGCCGTGCGCAACGATTTCTTCCAGCGTACGCCTCCGGGCGCGGGCTTCTTTGACGACTCCCGCATGTATCACGCCGAGGCAGGCTACAATTTCCGCGAAATCATCTCGCCGAGTGTGGTAGAACTGCTCATCGGCGGCAACTTCCGTCAGTATGACCTCTACTCCGACGGCACCATCTTCAACGAAGACCCGGACGGCGACGGCAAATTCGAACGCATTGCCATCAACGAGTTTGGCGGTTATTTGCAGGCTTCCAAGCGCTTGTTCAACGACGCGCTCAAGCTCACCGGCTCCATTCGTTATGACAAAAACGAAAACTTCGACGGCCAGTTTTCTCCACGCGTTTCTGCGGTTTATACCGCCGGCGCCAACCGCCAGCACAACATCCGCGCTTCGTACCAGACCGGCTTCCGCAATCCGAGTACGCAAAACCAGTTCATTTTCTTCCCCACCGGCCAGGGCAATCTCGTCGGCAGCACCGAAGCCAATGCCGCCCGCTACGGCATCCACAACGGCGGGGCTTATACCAATGCTTCCTACAATGCCTTCATCGGCAGCGTATTGGCTGGCCAACCCAATCCGACTTTGCTGGTAGAACGCAATCTGGCTTATATTCAGCCGGAACAATTGAAAGCCATCGAATTTGGCTATAAAGGCTTGGTAACGCCCAAATTCTTAGTGGACCTGAGCGTCTATCATACCATTTACAACGACTTCATCACGCAGGAAACCGTGCGCGCCAAGACTTCCAGCACGCATCGCGGTGTAACACTGCCGGGCGTTCAGCAATTGTTGGCCGGTCAGGCATCGTCTGCTACGGCATGGCGCCCGTACATCAATGCGGAGGAGCAGGTGACCTCTACCGGCGTGGGCTTGGGCCTGGCATACCAGCTTCCGAAAGGCTACTCGCTGTACGGCAACTACACCTACTCCACGTTTGGCGTAGATAACCCATCGCCGGGCTTCGAGGCCGGTTTCAACATGCCGGAGCACAAGTTTGTAGTGGGCTTGGGCAACCGCAAAGCATTCAAAAATTTCGGCTTCGACGTCAACTACCGCTGGCAGGATGAGTTCGACTGGGAAAACAGCTTTGCATTTGGTACCATTCCGGCATACGGCCTGCTGAATCTGCAAGCCAGCTATGCGTTGCCCAAACTCAAAACTGTAGTAAAATTGGGAGGTTCCAACGCATTCGGCAACGACTACCGCACCAATGCAGGCGGCCCCTGGGTAGGGCAGATGTACTACGTTTCCTTAACGTTTGATGAATTTATGAAGTAAAAATGGAGGCAGGAAAAGATTTTTTCCTGTCCTGTTGATTACAAAGACCGTTTCGGCCGTCGTGTCGGAGCGGTCTTTGTCGTTTTTTATACACTCACTGTTTCCATCTTACCCTCATCCAAAAAGCTGTAATAGCCTTTCTCGGTCACGATGATGTGATCAAGCACAGGTATGTCAAGGATTTTGCCCGCTTTGGCCAAGCGGTTGGTGAGGGCCACGTCGGCATGGCTGGGATACAAGGCGCCGGAGGGATGATTGTGGCAAAGAATGACAAAAGCCGCACGCGCCTCCAAAGCCCTGTGGAACACCACACGCGGGTCAACAATAGTGCCATAAGTGCCGCCGACGCTGATCTGTTCGCGCCCGATGATCTGGTTGGAGCGGTTGAGCAGTAATATCCAAAACTCTTCGTGGGGCAACTCGCCGATGAGCGGCGCAATGGCATCATAGGCATCGCGGCTGCTGTTCACCTTGGGTCGTTCCCGGATATCGCTGAGTTGGCGTCGGCGGCCCAGTTCCAATGCTGCCATAATGGTAATGGCTTTGGCTTCGCCTACGCCTTTGAACTTTTTGATGAGATCGCTGATGGAGTACTTTCCCAGTTCGTGGAGGTTGTTTCCGGCAGCGTGCAAAATGCGCTTGGCCAATCCGACGGCGCTCTCGTCGCGGGTGCCGGAGCCAAGCAAAATCGCCAGCAGTTCGGCGTCGCTGAGGTGGCGGCTGCCCCTGAGCAGCATTTTTTCGCGGGGCCGGTCTTCTTCGGCCCAGGCACGAATAGGGAGGGGCGGAACCGTGTAAGACGACGGCTTCTGTTCTTTATCGGCAGAAGCAGTTGGGGCGGCTAAATCGGGCGAAGTGGACGTCATTGGGTAGCTTGCTGAATGGAGTGTTGAAAAAAATGGATGGCGCCGGGAAGCCGGTAGTTGTTCGTGGGATCAGACAACTGTTATACAGACCGATTCCAGGCGCCATTGTCACGGGGGTCAAGCAGTGGCAGGCTCTGCCGATTGTTGCTGCGTGCCGAATTGCTCGACGAGGCGGGCCATAGCAGCGGCAAACTCAGGAATATCTTCCTGAAAAACAGAAAGACGAACAGTTTCGAAGGCTCCTTCTTTATTTTTGCGGCTTTCGGCGACGGAGAGGTAGGCCGTGCCTTTGGAGCTTTCTTTGAGGTCTAAGAAATACGTACGGGTTTTTGTTTTGAGAGTTTCGGTGTACTTTGCCTTGTTTTCCATGGCGATTGTTACTTTTAGAGTTTAAAAAAAATTGCTGTCACTCATATAGTCGTTGGGTCGGCAAAAATTCCACAACAGAATTTTAAAAAAATGAAAATAATTTTTTAAATGCCTGATAATCAATTTAAAAAAAATGAAAAATTAAAAAGTCGCAAGCGCATTGCCGGTCTGTTTGAGGGTGGGCAGTCATTTGCAAAGTACCCTTTGCGCGTGGTTTGGGCGGCAGTAGAGCAGCGGGAAGGCGAGGCTGCCGTGCAGTTTGGAGTAAGCGTAGCGAAGAAGAAATTCCCCAAAGCCGTACACCGCAACCGCATACGCCGCTTGGTGCGCGAAGCATGGCGCTTGCACAAATACAGGCTCGTGGAAGCGGCCCCCGGCAAGCAGCAGGCGCTGGCGGTGATGATGTTATATACCGGCACACAGGAGTTGCCTTTTGCCGAAATAGAAGCAGCCATGAAAGAATTGATTCACCGGCTATTGAAAAAATGGCATTAATGACCCTTCTGTGCGGTCTTATCGAAATTTTCAGCCTCTCGGGAGCAAAAAAATATTACTTTTGGGAAGTATAAACCAAAATACTTATCACAATGAAAAACGGAAAACTTGTAACTACCGGTGTGGTCGCGTTTGTCATCTTATTGGTGATTCTGATGTTTTCCAACGCCACTTTCCTCACCATTGAGTCCGGCGAACGGGGCGTATTGTTCAAACGCTTCAGCGGTGGCTTGGACAAAGCCAATATCTATCAGCCTGGTTTTCATGTCATTGCCCCCTGGAACAGCATGTATGTGTATGACGTGCGCGAGCAGCAATTGGAGGAAGAAATGGAGGTCTTGTCCAGCAATGGCCTCACCATACGGGTGGACATAACTGTGCGCGTCAATCCGCGCTACGACAAAATCGGGTCGCTGCACGAAAAATTCGGCAAAGATTACGTCACCTCTTTAGTGCGGGCCGAAGTGCGGTCTTCCGTGCGCAAGATCATTGGCCGGTTCCAGCCCGAAGAGTTGTATTCGTCCAAACGGGAAGAGGTACAACAACTGATCTACAAGGATTTGGAGAATGCGCTTAGAAATAACTTTATAGAACTTCGCGCCGCCCTCATTCGCGATATCAAACTGCCGGATAAAGTGCGCTTAGCCATTGAGGACAAAATTGAGGCCGAGCAAAAAGCCCTCAAGTACGAGTACATCCTCGAACAGGAGCGCAAAGAGGCCGAGCGCAGAATCATTGAGGCAGGCGCCAAAGCAAAGGCCAACCAGATTTTGAACGCCAGCCTTACGGCCAATATCCTCAAAGACAAGGGCATAGAGGCTACGCTGCAATTGGCCAACTCGCCCAATTCCAAAGTCATTGTGGTGGGAAGTGGTCAGGATGGTTTGCCGCTGATTTTGGGCAACCAGTAACTCCCGCTTTTCTGAAGAGCAAACAAGGGTCGGCAGCGCGGTTGCCGGCCCTTGTTTTTTTTGCCCCCCTTGCGATTCCTTCAAAAACCGCTTATCTTTGCCCTTATGGAAGCGATACTCGAAATACCCGTTATTTCCGCAGCCGAAACGCTGCTGCCCGGCGCCGAAGAACAGCGCGTGGAAGGTAGCTACGACGATTTTACGGCTCTGCTAAAGCAATGCGACTACCCCATCGAGTACGAAAACGGAAACATCATCATTATGAGCATCGCATCAGATGAACACGAGAAAATCGTAGCCAATTTATTAGGAGCGCTTTTTATTGCCATGCGCGGCCATCGCCATTTGGGGCGCTACGGCAGCAATCGCCACATCTACATCCCGGCGCTCAGCAAGGCATATTCTCCCGATGCTTCCGTCGTAAAAGGCAACCCCGATGTGTTTACTTATGCTGTCGGGAAGGATGCTTATACCAATCCCTGGTTGGTGGCCGAGGTCATTTCGCCCTCCAGCCGCAGCCGCGATTTTGGCGAAAAACTGCACGGATACAAAGCTATTCCCGAACTGCAATACATCCTCTACATAGAGCAGGAGCGGCCTTTCGCAACACTTTTTGAACGCATAGAAGGCACGCTCCGCTGGCGCAGCGCCGACTATGACGCGCTCAACCAGTCGTTTTTCATCAGCGAGTTTTCGGTGGCCATGAGCGACTTGTACGAGAATTTGAAATTCTGACCCTGTTCTTTCAAAACGGCCCCATCACACAGCCACCTCCGCCTTGATATGCGAGTGCGGGTCGTAATCTCTAAGGTGGAAATGTTCGTACCGAAATTCCAAAATATCGTTGATGCCCGACTCTATTTCCATGCGCGGCAAGGGGCGGGGTTCCCGGCTGAGTTGCAATTGCGCCTGTTCGATGTGGTTGCTGTACAAATGCACGTCGCCGAAAGTATGTACAAAATCGCCGGGCTGAAGACCGCATACCTGCGCTACCATTAAAGTAAGCAGGGCATACGAGGCTATATTGAACGGCACGCCCAGAAATACATCGGCCGAACGCTGGTACAACTGGCACGACAAACGCCCGCCCGACACATAAAACTGGAACAGCGTATGGCAGGGCGGCAGACCCGATTTCACCATCACCGGAATGTCTTTGGGGTTCCAGGCTGAAACGATAAGCCGCCGCGAGTCGGGGTTCTTTTTAATACTTTCGATGACCTCCGACAATTGGTCCACTCCCTCAAAGTTGCGCCACTGCCGGCCATACACCGGGCCGAGTTCGCCCCAGCGGGCAGCAAATTCTTCGTCGGCTTTGATCTGCTCCACAAAATCCTTCATCTTTTCGCGCCAGGCCTGGCTGTATTTAGGATAGTCGGCGGCCTGTCCGGTAGCTCCTAACCAGTGTTGAAAAGGCCAGTCATTCCAGATGTTGACGCCGTTCAGCGCCAGATATCGAATATTGGTATCGCCGGCAATGAACCAAAGCAGCTCGTGAACCACCGATTTGACGTGTATTTTTTTGGTGGTCAGCAAAGGGAAACCTGCTGCGAGATCGAATCGCATCTGATAACCGAAAACGCTGAGCGTGCCGGTACCCGTGCGGTCGTCTTTGCGGTCGCCGTGGGTGAGAATGTGCCGGAGCAGGTCGTGGTATACGTGCATGAATGGTCTGTGTTTGGGTGATAAAGGTATAAAATTTCAAAGGATAGGCGGGATGCTACGCTCCGACAATCGCATTAAAAAGGCAAAATGCAAAACCGTAAAATGCAAAACCGCAAAGTGCGTAGCGTACTCTCCGCGAGGGGGCAGTCTCGTTTACTTTTGGGGTACTCCTACGGGTGATTTTTACATTTTACATTTGATATTTTGCGGTTTTGCGGTTTCCCGCCCGCGCAAGGTTCTACCTTGTGCGGACTATTCGGCGGGTTCTACCCGCCATGGTCTGCCTTATCGCTCTTGCCCCGCCACCACTTTCAGCACGTCCCGCACCTGCTCCGCCTTTTCGATGGCCGCTTCAAGGCTTTCCGCCAAAACAGTAACATGCCCCATTTTCCGATGAGGCTGTGTCATGGCTTTGCCGTACAGATGCACCTTGACGCCCTCCATTGCCAAACAAGCCTCCATGCCCTGATAATGCGCCGGACCGGAATGCCCCGGTTCGCCCAGTAAATTGAGCATCGCCGCTGGAGACTGCACTTGCACGCTGCCCAATGGCAGGTTGAGGATACCGCGCAGGTGCTGCTCGAATTGTGAGGTATAACTATTGTTGATGGTGTGATGCCCGCTGTTGTGCGGTCGCGGCGCCACTTCGTTGATGAGCAGTTCGCCCGACGTTGTCAGAAACAATTCCACCGCCAGCAAACCGCACACATCCAGCGCCTCAATGGCATGCAGGGCCAATTCCTCGGCGGCTTTTTCTACATGCGGGTCAATGCGGGCCGGGCAGAGCAGAAACTCCACCAGATTCGCTTCCGAATGAAAGGTCATTTCCACCGCCGGAAAGGCTTTCGTCTCGCCCGAAGCATTGCGGCAGGCAATGACAGCCAACTCTTTGTGAATGGGCACGAGGTCTTCGGCGAGGCAGGGCGCATCCAGAATTTTCGGCAAATATTTTTCCGAGCGAATCACCGCCACGCCGCGTCCGTCGTAGCCCTCGGTGCGGGCCTTTTGTACGATCGGATACTTTTCCCGCCCCGACCGGAGTGCCTCGCGCAAAGCCTCTCCGCTGTCGTACAGGCGGAAAGGGGAACTGGGCAGGCCATGTTGCACCCAAAACTGCTTTTGCAAACCCTTGTCTTTGATGACTGCCAGCGCTGACGGGCGAGGATGCACCACCACACCCTCCGATTCGAGCCGAAACAAGGCATCCAGGGCCACATGCTCTATTTCGATGGTGAGCACGTCCACCGTTTTGCCAAACGCATACACCGCTTCGGGGTCTTTAAAATCGCCCTCCGTAAACTGCGCACAGTAGGGGGCGGCAGGAAAATCGCGGGAGCGGTCGAGCGCATGAATCGGCAAATGCCAGTCGGCGGCGGCTATGGCCAGCATCTTGCCCAATTGGCCGGCTCCAAGTATGCCGACACGCGTATTTTGCTGAAAAGCAGAGGATTGTTTCATCGTAATGATTTCTTTCGGCAGTTTGTTTGCCTCATTGAAGGCGCAAAGATAAAGTGCCGGGCCGGTAAAAAGTAAGGTAACAATTCAGTCGCCTGCTGAAAGCTGCGAGCCGCGAGTTTCGAGCCGCGAGGCAGACTCATAAGCTCGTGACTTTGGGGAACCGGCTATATAGGCACGACAGAAAAAATGCAAAAATAATTTGCACATAATTAGCACAACAACTATTTTTGTCCCAATTATTGATTGCCATGACCAACCACACCGCCGAAATAGACTGGAAAGCAGATACCTCCGGCTTCGTGCTGGAACGCACCGCCCGGCGCATGAAACAATTCGTGCAGGAACACCTCACACAGGCCGGCGCCGGCATCACCGTGGACCAGTGGCTCATCCTACAGGAATTGGACCGGCAAGACGGGCAAAGTCAATTGGACATTGCAAAAGCTACCTACAAAGACCCGCCCACCATGACGCGCATCCTCGATATTTTGGTGGAGAAAGGTCTGGTCCATCGTGCTCACGATCCCGCCGACCGACGCAGGTTCAATATCCTGCTCACGCCCGCCGGCCGTAGTAAAATTGAAGAGGTACTGCCGCTCGTTCGCGCCGCCCGCCGGGAAGCCTGGGGCGGCCTCAGCGAACCTGAAATGGCCGAACTCACGCGCATGCTCGACGCTGTTTTTCAACACCTGCAAGGGCAGTAGCAAAGCGTTTCGGGTTCCGCATTTCGGGTTCAAGGTTCCGGGTTGCATCTGCCGGAGCCTTGGCGAAGGTGGGTTCAATGTTCCTGGTTGCCATTCTACGTTCGCGGAATTTCGCGCCCTTCGCTAAAATTCGCGTTAAAAATTTTGGCGTTCCGGCAGGAACGGGCGGGTTTGGGGTTCAAGGTTCCGCGTTCCCACACGAAATCAGAAATCAGAAATCAGAAATCAGAAATCAGAAATCAGATATGCACTACCACAGCCTTGGCCAAATACCACACAAGCGGCACATCCAGTTCCGCCAACCCGACGGCAGTCTCTACCACGAAGAGCTCTTCTCTACCGAGGGCTTCAGCAATGCCTACTCCATTTTGTACCATTGCAACGCGCCCACCCAGATCGTGCAAACCGGCGAACCCTACTCCGTAGCGCCCAAAACCGTACACGACAAACAACTCAAACACCGCAGTCTCAAGGGCTTCCGCATAGAGCCGGAAGACGACTACCTCGCCGCCCGCAAGCCCGTACTCGTCAACGACGACTGCCGCATCATCCTCGCCGCGCCGCGCCAAAGCATGACGGGCTACTTCTTCAAAAATGCCGATGCCGACGAAATGATCTTCATCCACAAAGGCACTGGCAAGCTCCTCACCATGTACGGCGAACTGCCCTTCGAGTACGGCGACTACGTGGTCGTTCCGCGCGGCACCACCTACCAACTGCATTTTGACACACCCGACAACCGTCTCTTCATCGTCGAATCGTTTGGCCCCATCGTGCCGCCCAAACGCTACCGCAACGCCATCGGGCAGTTCGAGGAGCACGCCCCGTTCTGCGAGCGCGACATCCGCAAACCGCAAAACCTCGCCACGCACAACGAGCAGGGCGAATTCCTGTTTTACATCAAAAAACAGGACGTCATCTACCCTTATTACTACCTCAACCACCCTTTCGATGTCGTCGGCTGGGACGGCTACGTCTATCCCTACGCCTTCTCCATCCATCAGTTCGAGCCTATCACCGGCCGCGTACACCTGCCGCCGCCCATTCACCAAACCTTTGACGGGCGCAATTTTGTGATCTGTTCCTTCGTCCCGCGCCTCTACGATTACCACCCGCAGGCCATTCCCGCGCCCTACAATCACAGCAACATAGACAGCGATGAAGTGCTGTACTATGTGGACGGCGACTTCATGAGCCGCAAACACGTCGAGCCGGGTATGATCACCCTCCACCCCGGAGGCATCCCGCACGGCCCGCATCCCGGTACGGTAGAAAAGAGCATCGGCGCCAAAGAAACCCGCGAACTCGCCGTCATGGTGGACACCTTCCGCCCCCTCCTGATGACCGAGTACGCCGCACAAATCGAAGACGGAGATTATTTCAAAAGCTGGTTGTAGGAGCTGTTAGCTTTAGCATGATGACAACCGGTCAAGCTAACAGCTCTCTGCCTGCAGATACCAAAATAAATATCAAAAAAAACCATGTCAACCTTAACCGAAACCATCACCGACCTCGCTCAGGATACCTTCCCGATCAAAGGTACCGACCACGTCGAATTTTATGTAGGCAATGCCAAACAAGCCGCCCACTACTACCAGTCGGCCTTCGGGTTTGAACTCGTAGCCTACGCCGGCCCCGAAACCGGCCTCCGCGACCGCGCCTCTTATGTACTGCAACAGGGCAAAATCCGTTTCGTCCTCAGCTCGGCCCTCGGCCCGGAAAGCGAAATCGCACAGCACGTTCACCTGCACGGCGACGGCGTCAAAGTGCTGGCCCTCTGGGTGGACGATGCCGAACAGGCTTATTACACCGCCCTCGAACGCGGCGCCGTTTCAGCCGCAGCACCCCGAACCATCTCCGACGAACACGGCTCCGTCACCCTCGCCTCCATCCATACCTACGGCGATACCTGGCACACCTTCGTGGAGCGCAATCACTACAATGGCGCCTTCATGCCGGGTTTCCAGCCCCGTAGCAGCGAGTTCCAGTCCAAGCCCATCGGCCTGAAATATGTGGACCATTGTGTGGGCAATGTGGAACTCGGCCAGATGAATCGCTGGGTGCAGTTTTATCAGGACGTCATGGGCTTCAACCTGCTCGTCACCTTCGACGACAAAGACATCTCCACCGAATACACCGCCCTGATGAGCAAGGTGGTGAGCAATGGCAACGGCTTCATCAAATTCCCCATCAACGAGCCGGCGCAGGGCAAGAAAAAAAGCCAGATTGAGGAATATTTGGACTTCTATCGAGGGGCGGGCGTACAGCACATCGCTGTAGCTACCGACGATATTTTGCACACGGTAGGCGAATTGCGCAGCCGCGGCGTGGAGTTCCTCTATGTGCCCGACACTTACTACGAAACCGTGACAGAGCGCGTGGGCACGATCAACGAAGACATCGAAGACCTCAAGCGCCTCAACATCTTAGTGGACCGCGACGAGGAGGGCTACCTGCTCCAGATTTTCACCAAACCGGTACAGGATCGCCCCACGGTGTTCTACGAAATCATCCAACGCGAAGGCGCACGCAGTTTCGGCAAAGGCAATTTCAAGGCTTTGTTTGAATCCATCGAACGCGAACAGGCGCTGCGGGGGACGTTGTAATCCTCACAACCTCCGCTTCAGCCGCTCCACCATGCCCGTTTTCCAATGGGCAAAATCGCCGGCCTGGATGTGCGCGCGGGCCTCGCCCACCAACCACAGGAAGAAGCTGAGGTTGTGCAGCGAGGCTATTTGTGCGCCCAAAATTTCGTGGTTGTAAATCAGGTGGCGCAGGTATGCCTTGGTGTGGTAGCGACTGGTAGTGCTGGGGCTGTTTTCGTCTATCGGGCTATAATCGTCTTTCCATTTGTTGTTTCTGATGTTGATGATGCCCTCTGCGGTGAAGAGCATCCCGTGACGCGCATTGCGGGTGGGCATCACGCAGTCGAACATGTCCACGCCCAGCGCAATGCCTTCCAGAATGTTCACCGGAGTGCCCACGCCCATGAGGTAGCGCGGTTTGTCTTTGGGCAGGATGTTGCAGACCAATTCCGTGAAACGGTACATCTCCTCCTCCGGCTCGCCTACCGACAGGCCGCCGATGGCATTGCCGGGCCGCCCGGCTGCCGCTATGGTCTCTGCCGAGGCAGTGCGCAGGTCTTCGTAGGTACTGCCCTGCACGATGGGGAAGAGCGTTTGTTCGTACCCGTACAGACCCTCCGTTTCATCAAACCGCTGGATGCAGCGCTGCAACCACCGGTGCGTCATCTCCATCGAATTGCGGGCGTATTTGTAATCGCTGGGGTACGGCGGGCACTCGTCGAAAGCCATGATGATGTCGGCCCCGATGACGCGCTGAATGTCCATCACGCCCTCCGGGGTGAAGACGTGCTTCGAGCCGTCAATATGCGAACTGAAGGTAACGCCCTGCTCGGCAATTTTGCGCGTGCCGCTGAGGCTATACACCTGATATCCGCCGCTGTCGGTGAGCATGGGGCGTTCCCAACCGATGAAGCGATGCAGGCCGCCCGCGCCGCGTATGATGTCCAAGCCGGGCCGCAGGTAGAGGTGGTAGGTATTGCCCAAAATGATTTGCGCTTCGATCTCATCGCGGAGTTCGTGCAGGTGAACGGCCTTCACCGTGCCCACCGTGCCCACAGGCATAAAAATGGGCGTGGCTATTTCGCCATGCGCCGTTTGGATGAGGCCCGCGCGCGCTTTGGAGTGCGGGTCGGTATGTTGTAGCGTAAATGAAAACAAAGCGTGAGTTTTTAGAGGCTGTAACGATTGGAATCCAATTTGAGCAAAATGCCGATCATAATGGTGAAGCCCAGCAAAGACGAGCCTCCTTTGCTGATGAGCGGCAAGGGAATGCCGATGATGGGCAGCAATCCCATCGTCATGCCGATATTGACAAAAAAGTGAACAAACAGCAGCCCCGCCACGCCATACGCAAAGTGCCGGCTGAACGGAGAACGCTGCCTTTCGGCAATAAAAATGAGGCGCAACAAGAAGGCCAGAAACAAAACAATGACCGTCATGCTGCCGATGAAACCCTGCTCCTCCCCTACCGTGCAGAAGATAAAGTCGGTGCTTTGTTCGGGCACATAATTCATCTTGGTCATCGCGCCCTCCAGAAAGCCCTTGCCCTCCAGACCGCCCGAAGCGATGGCCATTTTAGACTGCAATACATTGTACAGCGAGCCTCTGGGGTCGCAGCGTTCGGGGTGCAGCCACACATTGATGCGGTCTTGCTGGTGCGGTTTCATGATGTTGTTGAAGGCATAATCCGTAGAAAACGCCAGGCCGCTGCCCACCACCAGTACCGCCGTGAGCATACCGGCCAATCGTGCATTGTAACGGGCTAAGTGCAGAAAGCCGGCCACGAGAAAACCCGTCAGACCCAGTCCCAGTGCAATCCAGTACTGTTTGAAACCCAAAACCGCCACAGCCGCCAATACCGACGCCGCCAGCGCCGCCCGACGCCAGTGCTTCGGCTCCCGGAAATTGCCGGCCAGCACATAAAATCCGCCCAGCGTGATGAGTATGGGTATCAGGATGGGATTGAACAGCAAACTCAGCAGGGCCACACCTGCCAGGAAGAAGCCCACCGCGTAAATATTGGGCGAAAGCCCCTCGCGATACAGCAGGAAAAAGAACGACAGAAAAGTGAGCGCCGAGCCGGCATCGGGTTGCCATAAAATCAAAATCATGGGAATGATGATGATTCCCAATACAATGGCCTGGCTGCGCGCAAAGCGGAGATTGGTGCCATACCTGCTCAGATAACCGGCCAATGCCAGCGCCGTACCTACTTTGGCCAACTCGGAGGGTTGAAATGAAAAGCCTCCGAAGGCAAACCACGAGGTGGCGCCTTTGATGTTGGAACCCAAAAACAGTACGCCGATCAACAAGAGTATGCCGCCGACGTAGATGGGCAGGTTGAAGGTTTGCCAAAACTTCCAGTCTATCACCATCACCACAGCGAACACCATCATAGCGATGAAAAGCCACACCGTTTGTTTGCCGGCAGTAGAACTGAAAAAATTGACGCCGCGCTCCAATTCGGGGTAGTTCACGGTATAAACCATGAGCCAACCGATGGCCACGAGGCTCAGAAAAATGGAAAACGCAACCCAGTCAATGTTGCGCCAGCCGTGCCGGGAAGATGTAGGCATAGTGAATCAGTAGGTTCCTAAGAGTTCGGCGGGTTTCATCTGGTTGTCGGCCACGAGGTAAGCGCCCGGATAGTCCGGCTTGAGAATATTCAGCAGGCGCTGAGCCTCCAGTCGGGTAGAGAAGGCGCCCACGCGGATTTTGTAGTACGGGTTGTTGTGAACCCAGTCGGCAGACAAGTTGGGATAGCGGTACTGGAACGATTGCAGGCTGCGGTCCAGATTTTGCCTGTCGGGCGTGGCCATGATTTGCACGCGCCAGCCGTCCACGGTTCTGCGGGCCTTGTTGGTTTGCGTGTAGCGGTCCATCATCTGCGTGATGACGGGGTCTTCTTTGACGGTGACTTTGCCTTGCGCCATAGCTCCGATGGTCGTCAGCATCAGTACAATGAAGAGTAACAGCGATTTGTGCATAGCTTTCTTTTCGGCAAAGGTACAATTTTTAGCAACTATTCAACATGTCCTAAAAGCTATGGGCAGGGCTTGTGTAGCGCGAGCCATGAGTCTGTTATCTCTTCTCCAACACTGGGCGACTTCATCGCTCTATTTTACCTTCCAAAAACCAAAAAGGGCGAACCCTCCTCAGGCCCGCCCTTTTTTCTTATCTAAAACCCTATCGGCCTCAGCCGACCGGCACCTCCGCTTCGGATTCTATTTCTACGTCCACGAGGTTGTTCTTTTGGAGGAACAACACAATGCCGCGCACGGTCTCTTCCAGCGTCGGGTCGGGCTTGCCATGCGGCGAAGCGTCGCGCCAAGTTTTGAAATTGCCGCTGTCGTAGAGCTTGAACTCCATCGAGGAGATGTTTTCCACCGAGCGCACGAGGAAGTCGAGCAGCGGAAACAGCAGGTCGTCTTTGGTGCAGCGTTCGAGGATGACCGGCACAAAGTCTTTGAGTTTGAACTGGTCGAACTGCTTGCCGGTGAGCCGCGTAATGATGTCGGTGATGTCCATCATGTTGTTGTAGTTGTCGCGGGTCACATGGAAGGTGCGGTTCACACTTTCCGGCATGTTGGAGATGGCGATGATGTTGTGGGCTGCCACGTCGGCCGGCGAGAAGCTGACCTGGTTGTGCGTGTCCACGCCTACGCTGTTGTTGATCATAAAGGCCAACAAACGGATGGAAATGTCGAAATTGTGACCGCCGCCGTTGATGGAGGGCGTGATGAGCGCCGGGCGGAATATGCGGCCTTTCAAACCGCGCCGCATAGCGTCTTTCACAATCTCTTCCGACACCCACTTGGTTTGGCTGTAGCCGAAGTCGAGCAGGTTGATGTCGTCGTTGGTGGTGGATTCGTACAGCACGTCGCGCACCGCCCATCCGAAAATGAAGGTGGTGGAAATGTGGTTGAACACTTTAGGAATGCCGTCGAAAGCCAGCTTGAGGATTTCGTTGGTGCCCAAAACGTTCACATTGCGCATCTTGTCGTAGTTGAACAGGTAGTTCACCGTAGCGCCGTTGTGGTAAATTTCCTGCACGGTATTGGCTAAGAAATTCCACTTCTCGCGGGTGAGGCCGAGGTGGCGCTGCCCCAAATCGCCGCAAACGGGAACGATGCGACTGCGGAACATGCGCTCAAATTCCGGCGTCATGGGTTCTACCGAATTGTAGGCCGCGATGAGGCGCTCCATGCCCTGCTCTTCGCTCGTGGCGCGAATGAGCACATACACCCGCTGATCGGTTTGTTCCAGGATGCCTTTGAGCAGGAACGGCCCGAAGAAGCCGGTGCCGCCGGTGAGCAGCACGTCGGTGGCGTGGTAGCTGTCGGGATAGACGATTGTTTCGGGTTCAAAAGTGAGATGCACGTCGCCGAGCATCATTTTTTGCTCCATTTCGGTGTGCTCCTTCTGGAGGCGGGTAATCATCTTTTTCAGTCGGATGACCGCCAGCGCAGAGGCGTTTTCAAACTGCTGCACCAACTCGAACAGCTCGGAAATGGTGATTTCCTGAATGAGGCGCAGGTCAATTTGTTTGGCCAATGCGTCGGCGCCTTTGTCCTTGAGCAGCTCTTTGATGTCGTGCATCAACACGGCGAGGTCAATGGATTCCAAGCCGGCATTGCCCAGCGTAAATGACTCGTTGCCCTTGAGACCGTATTTCACTTTCAGTTCCTCAAAAGGCGAGCTTTCGCCATGCGTTTCCTCGTGCAGGTGTTCGGCTTCGAGGGCGCCGGAGAACTGACTGATGATGTTGAGTTGGCCTTCTTCCCACATTTCTTTGGCCTTGTGGCGCATGATCTTGCCAGAACTGGTTTTGGGAATTTCCCTCGCCGGAATGAAGGCAATGATGTGGGTTTGAACGTTCAAGCCCTTGCGGATGGCATCCACGATGGGCACCGGATCGGGCAGCGATTTGGGATTTTTGACCCCCACTACCACCACGAGCCTTTCTTCTTCGTCGAAGATATCGAAAGCGGCGGTGAAGCCGTGGCGCACATGCGAGGGCACGGTTGCTTCCACTATTTTTTCGATGTCCTGCGGATAGTAATTGAGGCCGCGAATGATGATCATGTCTTTGGCGCGACCGCAGATGTAGAGTTCATCCTGATGAATGAAGCCCATGTCGCCGGTGCGCATGTAGTTGTTGGCATTGGAGTTTTCGCCCACGATGCTGGCCTGAAAACGCTCTTTGGTCAGTTCAGGCTTGTTCCAATATCCGAGGCATTTGCTCTGGCCGGTGATCCACACCTCGCCGATCTGATCGTCTTTGAGGGCGTGGTGGGTTTTGGGGTCCACAATGCGCACGATGATGTCGCCCTGAGTTGGTCCGCAGCTCATCACTTCTGTGTAGGGGATGTTTTCGTCGGGAGCGGGCATGATTTTGACCTTGTGCTTTTTGAAAGCGGCCCGGTCGAGGGTGAGGGCGGTGCGTCCGTAGTTGGTCACAGCCAGCGTGTTCTCGGCCAAGCCGAAAGCTGCGAAGTAGGAATCGGGGCGCAGGCCGTATTGCATAAAGAACTCCTTGAACCGGAAGAAGGTGTGCGGAATCACCGGTTCGGCAGCGGTCATAAGGTAATCGAGCGAGCTGAGATCGAGGTTTTCCAGCGTTTTTTCAGAAATTTTGCCCGGCTGAAGACAGTATTCAAAAGCAAAATTGGGCGCCGAAGAGGCATTGGCCCGGTATTTGGAAATACTCTCCAACCACAGTGCCGGCCGCTGAATGAAGTCTATGGGTGCAAAGCCGTAAGTGGTACCGCCCTTGAGCGCCACGAAAATGTAGTAGCCGATGAGGCCCATGTCGTGGTATTGCGGCAGCCAGGTAACGGCGTGCGGTACAAAGTCGGTAGCCAGATCGCAGTTGTGCAGGATGTTCTGGTGCGTCACCATGACACCTTTGGGATCGCTGGTGGAGCCGGAGGTATATTGGAGGAACATGATGTCGGAATGCCCGGCGGGAAATCCCTTGCGATGCTCGTCGCGGAAGTCTTCTGTATTGATCCAGTCTAATTTCGACATGTAGCTGCTGCCGAAGAAAGTCTCCGCGTTGTTGCGGGAGATATTGAGTTTCATCGTCCAGAAGTAGTCGCGGCTGGTGAGGATGGCCTTGGCCTGACAGTCTTTGGCGATGTAGGTCATTTTATTGAGCGAAGACTCGAAACCGTGCGAAGTAGGCGGGTAGGCCGGCACAGGAATGGCTCCAAGACGAATGCAGGCAAAGAATGCGCAGATCATTTCCAATCCCGGAGGATAGGCCATGAGCAGTCGGTCGCCGGCCACGATGCCGTGCTCCTGATGTAGGTAGCCGGCAATGGCGTTGGTGCGATAAATAAACTCGCCGTAAGTATATTTTTCCGTTTCATTGCCGGATATATCCAAAAAGCAATACATCAGCTTGTCGGGGCTTTCCTGTGCCCAATGATCAAGCCTTTCGAAGATAGAAGTCATAAGTGTGAAATTATCTGTTTGTTTAAAGTTGGAGAACTTTCGCGGGGCTATGCGTGAGCAGCCAGCGGCCCTTTCTGTACGGCGCCTTTGGGAGGCAGCCCCAGTAATCGGAGCAGTCGGAAATGCTGAGTAATAGCCTGATACATGTACTTGTTTTCGCGGTACTCCACGCCGAATTCAGCAGCGGTTTCGCGAACGATCTTCGTCAGTTTCGGATAGTGTGTGTGCGCCACTTGCGGAAAAATGTGATGCGCGACGTGATGATTGAGGCCGCCGCAGATGAAGTTGGCAATGCGGCTGCGGGTAGCATAGTCGGTCGTTGTGGCCAGGATGTGATCTAAATAATCATAGTCATGGCTGGTTTTCGGAAACTCGTTTACATCAAGGAGGTGCGCCGTTTGAATGATAAGCGCGGCAGCCAGCCCCATGATGAAATGCGTGACGATGAAAGCGATGATGATTTGCGGCCAGGAAAAGCCCAGTATCGTCACCGGCAATACGATCATATATATAAGGTAGAGGATTTTGCTGCCGATGATGGTGATCCATTCACGCAAGGGGTGCTTCATGCCCTCAATGTGCTTGTTGTTGTTGAGGAACAGGTACTCCAAGTCCTTCACAAACAGGAAGTCAAGCGAAGTGATGAAGTACAAAAAGAACCCGTAGATGTGCTGATAGCGGTGGTAGGGTTTCCAGGGTGCGTGGGGAGAGAATCGGAAAATGCCGTGCGCGTGTATGCCTTCGTCTTCGCCATGAACGTTCATCACCGAGTGGTGGCCGATGTTGTGCATGATGCGCCACATGTAAGAGCTGATGCCGCAGGCGTCGAGCACATAGCTCAGCGATTTGTTGAGAAAGCGTTTGTTGGACACCGCGCTGTGGTTGGCATCGTGGGCGATGTTGAGGAACATAAAAATCTGCCCCAGCCCTTGTAAAACATACAGCCCAAAGAATTGGGTGTAGGTCCAGTCGTTGACGTAAAACAAAACATAAGTGATGATCCACCAGGAAATGGCGAAGATGACTTTGGCCGTCATTTCCCAGTCGCCTTTTTTAGAACGCCCACCTTCAAAATACTTGTTGAGGCGTTCAAACAACACCTTTTTAAAGGCTTCCCGATTCGCTGTTGCGTTCGTATCCATGCTGTTTAATTTTAGTTGCTACTTTGTCAGGAAAGCACTGCCGACTGTACTGTTGACAAGCCCCTGCACGTTTCAGGGCGCAAAGATAGCTACCCGCCGTCAAACGGAGTGCATACATGCCGAAGATTTGCCGTAGTTTTGCCCGCATGTTGCAACAATGGATCATTCGCATATTACTCTGGCCGTTTTCCATACTGTACGGATTGGGCGCCACACTGCACGAAAAGCTCTACCGTTGGGGGCTGCTCAAAGCGGTCAGTTTCAACCTTCCGGTCATATCTGTGGGCAATCTCACAGTAGGCGGCGCCGGCAAGTCGCCGCACATTGAGTACCTCGTCAGGCTGCTGAAAGAACACCTCGAAGTGGGCGTACTCTCGCGGGGATATCACCGCAAGTCGGTAGGTTTTAAAGAAGTGCTGCCGCAAATGAGCGTAGAAGAATCGGGCGACGAACCCCTGCAATTCAAACGCAAATTCCCCGACGTACTCGTGGCCGTCAGCGAAAGCCGCTCCCTCGGCGTGCCCCGCATGTTGATGAAACGCGACGACCTGCAAGTCGTACTCCTCGACGACGCCTTCCAACACCGCGCCATCCAACCGGGCCTCAACATCCTGCTCACCGAACACGACCACCCCTTCACCCGCGACCTGCTGCTGCCCGCCGGCCGCCTCCGCGAATGGCCCTCGGCTTATCGCCGCGCCGACATCATTGTGGTCACCAAATGCCCCGCCGATCCCGCCGAAGTACAACGCGAGGCCCTGCTCCGCGAAATCGCACCCCTACCCCACCAGCGGGTTTATTTTTCGTATTACCAATACCGGCAACCTTACTATCTGCTTGATAATCGTTATGTTACCACTCTGGAAGACGACTGGGAAGTGTTGCTCATCAGCGCCATAGCCAACGTGGACTACCTCACGCAGTACCTCAAACAGCAGGTCGGCTACATCAAAATCATGGAATTTGAAGACCACCGCTATTTCAGCAAAAGCGATATTTCCAACTTGAAACTGACCTTCGACAACATGGAGGCTCAGAAAAAAATCATCCTCACCACCGAAAAAGACGCCACGCGATTGGACCAGCACCGGCAGTTTTTTACCGAGCATCGCCTGCCTGTTTTTGTGCTGCCGGTGGAGGTGCGTTTCCATTTTGAAGACGCCGGCGCCCCCAGCTTCGACGACGATGTGAAGAATTTCCTGTTGAATTTCAAAGCCTGACCGCCTGTGAATCTGTTTCTGTCTGCTCTGTACCGCCTGCTCAAAGCCATTGTGGTCGTCACCCTGCGCATTTTTTACCCGCACACCGCCTTCATTGACCGCCACTTTTTGCACCACAAAGGCCCAGCCATTCTCATTGTCAACCATCCCAATACCTTATTGGATGCGCTGTTTGGCGCGCTCAGTTCGCCGCGCTACACCTTCTTTTTGGCCAATTACAGCCTGTTCAAAAACCCTGTGGCGGGTTGGCTGCTCAATCAGTTGTACTGCATCCCCATCCAACGCTATCAGGACACCAATGGCCGCCCGCTGCAAAATGAGGACAGTTTTGCCCGCGCCGATGCACATTTGGCCGCCGGCGGCCAGTTGCTCGTAGCTCCCGAAGGCGCCAGCTTGCCGGGGCGACGTGTGCGAACCTTCAAAACCGGCGCGGCCCGCATTGCCTTCAGTATGGCCTCAAAGAGTGGGTTTCAGTCGGGGTTGGTGTTCCTTCCGGTTGGATTGACCTACGAACGCCCGCACCGCTTTGGCGGCAGCGTGACGGTGCAGGCCGGGCCGCCCGTTGCTGTGGACGATTTTGCCGATGCCTGGGCTGCCGATCCCGTGCAGGCCGTCCGCGAACTGACCCAACATCTGGAACTAAAAATGCAGCAGTTGGCCGTTCACACTACCGACGAAGCCGAAGACAAACTCCTGCATTACGCCGAAATTTTGCTGCGCAACAGTCGGCCGCTGCCTCAAAAAGAAGAATACCTGCGCACGCGCCGCCTCCTTGATGGGTTCCGCGGCCTGCAACAAACCGATGCGCCGGGCTGGGAGCGCTTCAGCCGCGATGTACGGGCTTACTTTTTCAGGCTGCACGCGCTGGGCTTGCAGGACCACGCCGTAGCGGCCCCATCCCTTCAGTTCGTGTGGGGGCATATTGCCGCATTGTGGCTCACTTTGCCTGTTTTTGTACTCGGATGGGCGCTCAACGCGCTGCCTTTTCACTTGCCGGGCTTCATTGCCGACCGCGCCGGGGCCGTGCCGGAATACAAGGCCACCTGGAAGTATGTGGGCGGCCTGTTGTTTTTCACGATATGGTATGTTATTCTTTATCAATTATTTAGAACTCAATTTTCCGTTTTATGGAGTTGGGGCCTGCTGTTGCTCACGCCTGCGCTTGGCTGGGCTGCCTGGCGGTATTACCAATGGGCTTTGCATACCTGGCAAAGCTGGAAAGCCTGGAATGTATTCAGAAAAAAACCGGAGCTGCGGCAAGAATGGCAGGAGTTTCGGGCGGCGCTGTTGCAGGAGACGAAAGGGATGGTGATTTAAAAGGCTTTACCTCAATTCAGCCCCGTCACAAACACCTCTATCCTGCCGCGCAGCCCTATTTGCACCCGGATGGCTTCCGGCGCCAGCCAGGCATTTTGTATTTCGAGCTGGTCCAATGAGCCTTTCAGATAGATGCTCTGCGATACTGGGTAATGGCTGAGTTTTTGGTGCAGCTCCTTTTCCAATTCGTTGAGATTCTGGTCTAAATAAAAATCCATCTTTTCCTGTATGGTGCGTTTGAGGTTGCTCTTGAGGAGCCAGCCCGCCGTTTTGTACAGAAAATTTTGGGTTTCCAGCGTAAAATTGAGGTCGCTCACGTCTATGGTATTGCGCTTGGCATTGAAGTAAGGCCGCCCTTCCAAATATACATTGCCTTTGAAACTGCCGCTGAGTTCGGTATTGACGATGATGGTGCTGCCTTTGCCATACAACTCTATGTTTTCTACCGTCACAGAGCGCCCGCCGGAGGAGAACGTTTCTCCGTTGAGCTGCTCACGGGCCAAGCGCTCGGCCTCTTCGTAGGGCACTTCGGCTTGCAAATACACAATAAAATCGCGGTGTGTAGCTTCCGCAAAACGCAGCGGCGGCAGCGGCGTGGGAGGCATAGAGGCCGGAGCGGCGCCTATTTTGATTCTCGGCTGTGATTCTACCATGATGGTGGCGGTGATGGCCTCGGCGCTCATACCCAGCGGCGTCATGGAGATGCTTTTGGGCTGAATAGTTAACCAAGTGTTGTATTCCGGCGAGATGAGAACCGGCTCGAACATGCGGCGCCAGGCGAGTTCTACCTGCCCGCGCAGCCCAAACTGCTCCTGTGCCATACGGTCTATGGCAGTGGTGATGGTTTTTTGGCTGTTTTTCATCACCACATCGCCGATGAATCCGATGGGAATCTGAATGGCGCCCACCTGGAGTTTGGGTTTGCGCAGCCATTCGTAGCTTTCCAACTGCGTGAGGGTTTGCACACTCCAGTCCGGTCGGATGTCGAAAGAGGTTCTGAATTGCATCGAAATTTCCGCCGTGCCGGTGAGATAGGTAATGCCGGCTTTGTACTTGAACCACAGGGTCATGGGTACGCGGTATTGGAGGTCTTTACCGGAAACGCCGAACCCGATGCGGTCTTTTTTCTCTACTTTAACGGCCAGATTGTCGCCGTCGTCGGGGTCATTATCTTCATAAATAACTCCCTGGAGCCGTTGATTGATGGCCTGTTCCATCTCCGCTACGTTGATGTTGAGCGGCACATGAATGGTAGAGCTTTGTTCAATCAGCGGCGGAGCGTCGTATTGTTCCATAGGACGAGCCGGTTTGGATGCAGTTTTGCAGGCCGTAAGCCCGGCCATCAGCAAACTGCCGATCAGAAAATATTTCATCATCGGGTGAACGATATTAGTGGGCATTTCCGCCGGCAGTGCCTGCATCCGATGAAAAGCCCAGCGCTTGCCTCATGCGGGTGTAGATGCCTGTGTTTTCGTAAATTCCGTAAAACAACTCTGCCGATGGCCCGAAAGCAAAAACCGGCACCATGGCGGCTGTGTGGCTGTTGGTGGTAAATTCCAACTTCAAACGCCCCATTTTCGAGCCGGGCTGTATGGCCATTCCACCGGTTTCGTGATCGGCGGTAACAATGACGAGGGTATCATCGCGGTCTTTGGCAAACTCCAGCGCCTCCCGCACCGCCGAGTCGAAATCCAACGTTTCGAGCACGGCCTCTTTGCCATCGTTGCTGTGGCATTTCCAGTCTATCTGCGAGCCTTCGATCATCACAAAAAAGCCCTTGTTGCTGCGCTGTGCGAGGTATTTGAGGCCATAACGCGTGGCAAAAGGCAGATAGGTTCTGTTTTGCGAGTAGGTGCCCGGCTGGCCTTCCGCAGTAAAATAAGCGAAGCCCTGATCGGCCCGAAACGGCGCGCGCAACAGGTCTTCCATGCTGTGATCGGAAACGTAGTAATTTTTCTTGCGCAGTTCGCTGTACAAGTCGCGTTGATCGGATTCCCGATTCCTGAAGTATTGGCTGCCTCCGCCAATGAGCAGGTCGGCCGGATTTTTTACAAAATCCAGCGCAATGTCTTCATAAGAAATGCGATTGTTTACATGCGCCAAAAAAGCTGCCGGCGTAGCGTGTACGATGGCCGCCGTGGCAATGAGGCCGGTAGCCAAGCCTTTTTGCTGCGCCTCCTCCATGATGGTGAAGCAGGGTAAAGTATCGTTGGAGACGCCGATGGCTCCGTTGTAAGTTTTTGAACCACAGGCAAAAGCAGTAGCGCCTGCTGCCGAGTCGGTGATGAGTTGATCTGCGGAATAGGTTTTGTGAAAGCCCACCACCGGAAACTCAGCCATGGCGAGGCGGTTGTTGTTGGTGTACATGGCGGCGCTCATCTGCCCCAGCCCCATGCCGTCACCGATGAGCAAAATGATGTTTTTGGCTTGTTTGCCCGGCTCGAAAACCGGTGCGGAAGTGAATGGCGGCGCGGGCGTTTTACAACTTGCCGCCACAGTCAGAAAGGCTACCAGAGGCCATATTCTACGCATTGTTTCTTTGTTTTGCCAATTCGGGAATCACCCAAATTCCCAAGTCCTGCCGGGTGATGCTGCAAAACTAAAAAAACAATACGAATTATATCAAATCAGAACCTCCGTAATTCCAATGCGGGCAGCCCCGGCTTCCACCAATCGGGCGGCATCTTCTGCGGTGCGAATGCCGCCGGATGCTTTGATGCGGATTTTGCCGCCAAGCAGTTCTTTCAAGCGTTGCACCGACTGTACCGTCGCACCTTCGCCATGATAGCCGGTAGCAATTTTGATAAAATTGGGCTTTATTTCTAATGCCAGCTCACACACTTTAGCTAATTCAGACTCGGTGAGCAGACCGGCTTCGATGGTGATGCTGATGCTTTTGCCTTTGAGGTGAACCGCCGTCGTCATGCTGTCTAAGTCATTGCGTACATAGTTCCAGTTGGCGGCCTTGACGGCACAAATATTGAGCACTGCATCAATTTCTTCTGCGCCTTCGTCCAATGCCTTTTTGATCTCTTCCACTTTGGCAGGCGTAGCTGAGTAGCCCATTGGAAACCCCACCGCTGCACATACCTTCACGGGACCTTCCGCGAATATCTCGGCAGCCTGTTTGACAAAATACGGGGGTATGCACACGGAGGCAAAGCGGTGCTTTTGAGCCAGATCACACAACTGCCGGATTTGCTCCGGGGTGCAGTCGGGACTGAGCAGGGTGAAGTCAAATTGTTGCGCCAGGTTCATCGGATCATTCTCGTGTTAAGCAAGTAAACGTGCGACTTTGGTTTCTCAAAGCGTTTGCGTCAGAAATCGGGCGCAAGTTAGCTCAATTTCCTGAACGCCGCCACTCCCCAAAAGTATTTTGTTAGAAAAAATCTAACAAACACATTACGCATCCTTGCCGTGGCAGTGTTTGTACTTCTTTCCGCTACCGCAGGGGCAGGGATCGTTGCGGCCTACTTTCTTCTCCATCCGCTTTACGGTTTCTTGTTTGGGCGCCTGCGATACGCCTTCCGCTGCTGCCCGGGCTGCCTCTGCCGCCTCTGTGCGACCTCCGCCACTACGACCGGCGCGCATACGGCTCATGTCGGTTTTGCGTTCCCGGGCCGGGGCTAAGGGGCGGTTTTCAGGCAGCAATAATCCGCCTTTGGCCAGGTATGCCGAAACATCCTGATTAACCTCGGTAATCAATTGCTCGAATTGGTTGTAAGCCTCCATTTTATACACCACCAAGGGGTCCTTCTGCTCAAAAGAAGCTGCCTGCACCGCCTCCTTGAGGTCGTCCATGCTGCGAAGGTGTTCTTTCCACTTGTCGTCAATAATGGATAAGGAAACGGCCTGCTCAATATCGCTCTGGATGGATTTTCCGTTGGTTTTTACGGCTTTTTCTATTTCGCTGCGCACCAAAAGCGGATGCACGCCGCCATCGGAAAACATGTACTGGATGCCTTTATACTGATGGCTCTGATTGGCGTAGATGTCTCTGATTTGAGGCATGAGAAAGTCTCCAATCTGATGGCCTTTTCTGTGATAAAACTCGTAAAACTGCTGCTCTAAGCGCTCCGTCAGTTCAGAGGCAGAAGCTTCTTTAAAATCGGCAGCTTGTATGTCGGGGTCAATGCCCAATACATTGAGCGCATCCCGGCGGAAGCCGTCGTAATCGCCCGCAGCTTTGTTTTGCGCCACTACGTTTTCGATGTTGAAGCTGAACATGTTGCTCAAGTCCACCGCCAAACGCTCGCCGTACAAAGCGTTTCTGCGCTTTTTATAGATGGCCTCGCGCTGAATGTTCATCACGTCATCGTACTCCAGGAGGCGCTTGCGAATGCCGAAGTTGTTTTCCTCCACTTTCTTTTGTGCGCGTTCGATGGATTTCGTCACCATGCTGTGCTGAATGACGTCGCCTTCTTTGTGGCCCATTTTGTCCATCAGGCCGGCGATGCGGTCGGATTGGAACAGGCGCATGAGGTTGTCTTCCAGCGACACATAAAACTGCGAGGTGCCGGGGTCTCCCTGACGGCCTGCGCGACCGCGCAACTGCCTGTCCACGCGCCGGGATTCGTGCCGTTCGGTACCGATGATGGCCAAACCGCCGGCTACTTTGGTTTCGGGTGTAAGCTGGTAGGCCGTCGCGAGCGGGTGATCCAGGTCCATTTCCACTACATTCCCGGAACCGCGCTGCGTGAGGGTATAGCGGTAGCCGCCTTTGGCCGAGCGGTCGCTGCGAACCTGAACGTCGAACAGGGTTTCGGGCGCCAGTTTGATGTCGGTACCCCGGCCGGCCATGTTGGTGGCGATGGTAACGTTGCCGTGCCCCTGCGCATCCTGACGACCTGCTTTAGTAACGATTTCTGCTTCGCGCTGGTGCTGCTTTGCGTTGAGTACGTTGTGCTCAATGTTGCGCATGTGGAGCATCCGGCTCAGTTTTTCAGAAATATCGACGGAGGTAGTACCCACCAGCACAGGGCGGCCTGCCTGGCTGAGCAGAGAAATCTCGTCAATAACGGCGTTGAATTTCTCGCGCGCAGTTTTGAATACCAAGTCTTCCTTATCGTCGCGGATGATGTCTCTGTTGGTAGGAATCACCACCACATCCAATTTGTAGATGTCCCACAATTCGCCGGCTTCGGTTTCGGCGGTACCGGTCATACCTGCCAGCTTGTGATACATGCGGAAGTAATTCTGCAAAGTAACGGTGGCATACGTTTGGGTGATTTCTCCCACCTTCACGTTTTCTTTGGCTTCCAATGCCTGGTGCAAGCCGTCGGAATAACGGCGACCTTCCATCATACGGCCTGTTTGCTCGTCCACAATCTTCACTTGCCCTTCGATGACCACATATTCTTCGTCTCGCTCGAAAAGGGTATAAGCCTTGAGCAACTGATACATGGCGTGGAGGCGCTTCGACTTCACGGTAAAATCCTGTGCCAGCTTGTTCTTGGCCTCGTCCTTCTGGGCCTTGTCCAAATCCTCGTCGGCATCTATTTCTATGATTCGGGAAGCCACGTCGGGCATTACAAAAAAGGAGGTATCTTCCTGCCCTTTGGCCAAAAATTCGGCGCCGCGCTCGGTGAGTTCTACCCCGCGATTTTTCTCGTCTATGGTAAACAACAGAGGTTCGTCCACTAAGTGCATGTTCTTGCTCTGCTCCTGCATATAGACGTTTTCGGTCTTCTGGAGCATCACTTTGACGCCGTCTTCACTCAAAAACTTGATGAGCGGACGGTACTTGGGCAATGCCCGGTGAACACGCAATAAGGCCATGCCGGCCTCGCCTTCCTGTACGCCGGTATCGCCTTTGGCAAACAAATTTCTGGCTTCCGCCAAATACTGCGTAGCCAAACGGCGCTGAGCTTCCAGCAGACGTTCCACATAGGGTTTCAGTACGATATATTCCTCATCATCAGCCCCTTGCGCTACCGGTCCGGAAATAATCAAGGGCGTACGCGCATCGTCAATGAGTACGGAGTCCACCTCGTCCACCATGGCAAAATGGTGTTTGCGCTGCACCATTTCTTCAGGTGTAAACACCATATTGTCGCGCAGGTAGTCGAAGCCAAATTCATTGTTGGTGCCGTAGGTAATGTCGCACTCATAGGCACGGCGGCGCTCTGCGGAGTGGGGGCGGTATTTGTCAATGCAGTCAATGGTGAGGAAAAGAAACTCAAACACCGGGCCGATCCACTCGGAGTCGCGTCGGGCCAGGTAGTCGTTCACCGTTACCACATGCACGCCACGACCGGAAAGGCCATTGAGATATGCAGGCAGAGTGGCCACCAGCGTCTTACCTTCACCGGTAGCCATTTCTGCGATTTTGCCATCGTGGAGTACCATACCGCCGATGAGCTGCACATCGTAATGCACCATATTCCAGGTAATATCGGCGCCGGCAGCCGTCCATTTGTTTTTCCAGAAAGCCTTACCGCCTTCGATGGTCACATAGCTTTTTACGGCTGCCAGATCGGCATCATGTTCCGTGGCTGTAACGGTCAGCGTTTCATTTTCTGTAAAGCGCCGGGCTGTTTCTTTTACAACCGCAAAAGCTTCGGGCAGGATTTCGCGGAGTACTTCTTCAAGCGCTTTGTTGCGTTCTTCTTCCAACTTATCTACTTCTTCGAAGAAGTCTTCTTTGGCATGAATGTCTTCTGTATCAATGGCTTGTTGGCGCAGTTGCTGTATCTCGGCATCTATTTCGGCCAAGTATTCCGCGATGCGGCTCCGAAATTCGAGCGTTTTATTTCTCAGGGCATCGTTGCTCAAGCCTTTGAGTTCTTCGGTCACTTCATGTATGCGATCAATGGCGCCGGAATAGCCGGCCACGTCGCGGTCATGTTTGGTGCCGAACATTTTTTTGAGGGATTTTCCTATGAAGCTGAACATATATCTTGTTTTGAAAGAGTTGTATGGTTGAACGGGCAAAGGTAATACTTTTGCCCCCGTGTCGGAAACGATAATGCCTTTCATCACATTTTATACCAAAAACAGAACATGACAAAACGTCTCGCTTTTGGGCTTTTTCTCTCCATTTTTATCCTCGGCGCCTGCCGCAATGACGCGCCCCGCGATATTCGCAACTATTATTTCCCCCTCAGGCAACTCACCGAAGGGCTTGTGTATGAATACCGTGCCGACGACTCGCTGACGCCGGCCTATTGGCACTACCGCTCCATACTCGGCAAAGAGGGCCATTTTCTTACCAGTACTTATTACGAGCAAGAGTTGGAACCTTTGCAAATGACCCGCGAAGAAATGGTTTCCAACGGTATGTTACTTCGGGATTTACGGCTTTTTGCTACCGATACTGCCAGCCTCGCCCGCACCACAACCGTGCAGATTGAGCACGGCAATGTTTTCCCATTTCAGGTCACCGATTCGCTGGGCGTTTTTTTATACAAAGTTTCCTGGACCGATGAGGAAGGCCAGCAAATCACCCTCACCCGCAACCGGCGCTTTCTGGGCGATACGAGTTTTCACTTCGAAGGGCGTACCTGGCCGGGAGTGGTGTTTTCTTTGATAGAATCTATTGAGTTGGATCACCCGCAACAAGGTTATTTTGAGCAACAATTGCAGGGTCGCGAAGGCTACGCCCATGAATTAGGGTTGTTTTTTTATGGAAAAGCGCCTAAGGGACAAGCGCCCATTATTTTTTCACTCCGCGACCGGTACACGATGGAGGAATTAGAAAAGAAGGCTAATAAGCGTTAGAAACACAAAAGCCGCTCGCGATACACACACGAGCGGCTTTTGCCTATGAAAATCAGACTCTGCCATCAATACGACCACAAGTCGTGTTCCATATTGAAGATTTCATTCTTGATTTTTTCTCCCTCCATCAGCAAATCCACGCCGCTGAGGTACTCGGACAAACGCCGGTCAAAAACGTTGGACTCCTTGAAGATATATGAAGAGAAGAATCGCATTTCCATGATGTCTTCCCAAGTCATGGGCGAAGCATCGTTGCCGATATTGAATACGCGCTCACGAGCCAACACCTGACGTGCTTCGGGATAATACACCCAAAACAGGTTTTTCTCGTATTTGAACTCGCCGTTGGCATCGCGTTCGTCATACAACGGAGCAATGCCGAGGATGCGAACATTGAGCGTAGAAGTTTCGCGGTCGAAGAACCAGATTTCCTTCACACGGAAACGCTTCACGTCTGCCGGGTTGATTTCATTGGTTACAATCTGAATGACCTCTTCGTAGGTTTCCGGGTCAATAATAGTAACCGTATCCACACTGGAGCCGATGGAAGCTACTTCTTCCGGCGTCATCGGAACGGTGAATTTGTCGTTTTCCTGGCTGTACACGGTGATCTCGCCGGACTTGGCGGCATCCAACAGAATGCTGAAGAACGGGCGTTCCGGGTAAGCGAAGGGAAGGTTCATTTTCTCGCGCACATCAATAACGCGCCAGATGCGCTTTTCGAAGAAGATGTCTGCTTCGCGAACGGGGTCGTAAGGCAGTACGCGCTTTTCCATGATGGTGCGCTTTTCGACGATGTCGTCCAGCGGTTTCGACTTGTCCGTTTCACCGGATTCCGTCATGATGTTGCCGGGAAATTGGGCGACCAGCGGAGTTGCCAACAACGTCAGAACGGCGATGATGGCAGAGAGAGCAATTTTCATAGTTGTTTCCAGTTTTTGATATTTTTTTTGCCCGGGCGAAACCTTTGCTCAGAGTAAGCCTCCCTGCAAAATCGGTTCCGCCCGGACAAAATTTTTGAAAGTGCGACAATTGAACGGCTCAGACCAGCCGACTATTACAACTTTAACACTAAAAATTACTTGATCTTGAATACCAAGTCATTGATTCGGCGTCCTGCCTGGTCGCCGGGGCAACGCGCCCTTACGTTTTCAAAGAAAAAGCGGTCGCCGGGCTTGGCCTGCTGTACCAAACGAGAAGACTTATCATTGAAACGGCCTCCCGGATTGGTGGAGGTCACAGCATCCTGACGAGCAGCCTGATAGGTCAAGTCATACCCTTGGATTTCACACTTGGCGTTAAAATCAAAGTTTTCAAGTATGGCTGCCAGACCGCCCTGCGCTCTGAATTCGCCTGATCCCATTTCACCCCCTACTTTGCCGCTCAATTTGGCGACCGGGTCAGGAATGCGCTTCACACGGAATTGGAAAGGGCTGGCTTTCAAGCCGCCGCCGCTAACGGTGATGGTCGCCTCGCCTTGTGTGGATACAGTAGCAACATATTTGCCTGTACCCGAACTACGCAAATTGATGCCTCCACCACTTGCCGATACGCGCAGTTCACTGGTAGGAACGCCCGCTGCCGAGATGGAAACAGGATTTTCCACACCGATGTAAAATACGTTCATCATATCGGCAGAAACGGCGACCGAGCGACGACCTACCTCATAGGTGTAAGTGCCTTTGCCTTCTTTCACTTCGCCGGTGAGCGGATTGGTTACGCGCACGCCGAGATTCAGCGTTTGCGGGCCGGTAGAGCTGGTGGTAGTGCTGTACTTAGCTTTGCCGTCTTCGCCTACACGGAGTGAAGAACCATTGACGGTCACCACTACATTCGATGGATCAAGCGTAGAAGAGTAGCTGCCTATGGATACTTCAGCATTGAACGGTTCGCCGGCAATCACATAGCTCTTTTCAGCCTGTACCACCGGGAAGAACTGGTCAATTTCTACGATGCGACCGCCGGTCAATTCCGCCATGCTGTTGACCATGGAAGCTTCTGAGCTTTTCAGGTCGGCCTGCATCTGAGACATGAGCGGAAGTACAGCAGCCAAAGGCATCTGGCGGAATTTGAAATCCGACCAGCTTTTTTTGTCTTTCGTTTTCTTCCAGGTCTCATCGTCAATTTTGAAAGGCATATTTTGAGCGATGCTTTCAATACGCGAATCAATTTCGGCGGGCTTGAGGCCGAACGCCTGACCATTTTCCTTTACCAATTTGGTGTAAATATCAATCAGTTCCTGACGCGTATCCAGAATGTTCTTCTTGAGCTTTTCGCCTTCGCCTTCCTGCACCAGCATTCGGGTGGTAACATCCTTGTTTTTCATGCCTTTGGGCACGCGCTTACCATATGACTCCTTGTAATCCTCATCATTTACTTTGCCGTCTTTGTGACCGGCTTCGTCAATGAGTTTGTCGCGGAGTTGATTCACATAGGTATTGAAGCGGGCCGAAGCATCTTGAACTTGCTTCATCGCAGGCCCGATCGGTTTGAATTTTGCTTTGGCAGGTTCATTGAGCAATTCGTTCACACTTTTTACCGTGTTGTCGAGCTGGCTCGACACGGTGCCGATGCTGGCCTTGTTGCCGTCATCAAGGGTGAAGAATGCGTTCATAACCTCCGCCGAGACGTTGAGGGCCAACATAGCCGTGAGTACCAAGTACATGATGTTGATCATCAACTGCCGCGGTTCCTTTGGAATAGACATATTGCGAGAGTTTTTTACAGTTTAACAATACAGGTGTATTTTCCAAAAGCGCGAAGATCAACCGCGAACGCCTGCCATAGCTGTGATCACATTGCCGTAAACGTTGTTAAGCGAGCTATAGACCGTGTTGAGACCGCTGATGTTTTTGTTCAGTTCGCTCAGTTGGTCTTTGTACTGCTTGGTGTCTTCTACTGTGTCGCTCAGGTCAGCCATAGCTTCGTTGAGTTTTGCGTAGAAGTTGCTCATGGCCTTGATTTGGTCTTTGGTGCCGGAGAAGTCCACTTCCTGCAAAGCCTTGAGCGAACCCAAGCTCTTCGACATGGTTTGGAGTTCCATGAGCATACCGCCCAACTGACGTTCTACCACTTCGCCGTTCAGCGGGGCCACAGCCTTGGTTTGTGCGGCTACCGGACCTGCTGCCAAGGGGGCAATCGGTGCGTTGTAGTCGTCCAAACCCGGATAGAGTTTGTGCCAGTAGTAATCGGGTTCCGGGCCGATCAAGCCGAGGAACAAGAAGATGCCTGCCTCAGTAAGCATGCCGATGGTCAGCCAGAAGTCGGCGCCTTCCCAGCTCTGAATTTTTGCCAGTGCGCCAAACAGTACCGCAGAAGCGCCTACGCCGATGATAAAGTTTTTGACGTACTTGAAACCTTTGGTTTTTAAGAAACTCATTGTTACAGCTTGTTTAAAGGTTGTTAAAAAAGAAGTTACAGTCGGATAATGCAGATTTTGAAAAAAGTAACACCGATGGTGTAAAAAAATGCAAAATATGGGTACTGCCGTTACAGCAATACCCATATCCCAATCATCTGAGTGATGAAAATTTAGAAATCATTGATGGAACGGCCCAAGTAGGTGAGAACGTTGCGGAAACCGACATAAGACTTGGTAGTGTCCTGATACTCATAAGAGCGGGTACCGTTCTGAAGGAAGAACATCACGTCTTTCCAGGAGCCGCCGCGCACCACTTTGCGCTTGTATGCTTCCGGGTCTTCGTCGGTAGCATCATAACGGATATCCGGGTTGAGGTCGTGAATGAACGAGTAAGAGTTCGCTTCGTAGGCAGAAATAGTCCACTCTGCCACATTGCCGGCCATATTGTAAAGGCCATATTCGTTGGGGAAGTAGGCATCTGCTTTTACGGTGTAGAGACCGCCGTCTTCGGGGTAGTTGCCGCGACCAGGCTTGAAATTGGCCAAAAGACAACCTTTTGCATTGCGAATATAAACGCCGCCCCAGGGATACGGAGCGAGATCGTGGCCGCCGCGAGCCGCCCATTCCCACTCAAACTCGGTAGGCAAACGGAAGTCTTCGCTGTTGGCGCCGGTTTTCTCAGCCTCATAAGCATTCCAGAGCTTGGTACGCCAGTAGCTGAAGGCATTGGCCATGTGCCAGTCCACGCCGACTACAGGATAATCGTCAAAAGCGGGGTGGTGGAAGTAGTTGCGCGTCATCGGCTCGTTGTACGAGTAGGAGAAATCGCGTACCCACACCAAGGTATCGGGATAAATTTTGACGGTTTTTTTCTTGATGAAAGAGGTGCGCTCTTTGCCGCGATTGTTACGGTCGTGGCCGCGGTGGTCGTCGTGAGCGGCGCCCTGCCAGTCGTACCATTCGTATTCAAACCAGAACTTGTCCACATCGTACTCCTGGCGGCCTGCAAAGCGGTCGTCGCCCTGATAGTACAAATCCTGAAGCGTTTCATCCTCCCAGTCAATTTTGTATTCCCAGTCAATGCGCTGATCGCCGGTCACTTCATCCTCAATGAAGTGATCGAGATAGCTGTGGGCGAGCGAGTCGCGCACCCAGTACACAAACTGACGGTACTCATTGTTGGTGATTTCCGTGTCGTCCATGTAGAATCCCTGAATAGAGATGGAGCGCTGGCGCTGGACGAATGTGTTGCTCACGTCCTGGTCGCTGGGACCGATGTGCAGGGTACCGGAGGGTACATACACCATACCGTAGGGATTGATCCCTTTCCAGTTGGGACGTTCCAGAACGCCGGTGAGCTGGCCTGATTCGCGTTTGCCGCAGGCCGCCGCCGCCAGAACGAGCAGCAGCAGAGAAATCTTAGACAGTCTTTTCATGTTTACACCCAGATTTTCCTTTAGAATGAAAAAGTTTTTGAGAAAGTGCGCCCAAAGATATAGGCTTTCCCAGAAACACAAATGTTAAAGTTTGCTTTCCTGCAAAAAACCTTCCAATAGGCGCTTTTCAGACACAGGCTTCAACGCGGATTCGGAAAGGGGTATTTTGTGGCAGGATTTTTTTTAACAACCATCATCCTCCGTCGAACTCGGTGCAAACCTGACCGTCACCGCCTACTCCCTCACAAACCTCCCCAGCGCCGCAGCTCCGCCCTCGCTTCGGTACAGCAGCAGATACATACCCGTCGGCAAGGCCGACACATCCAGCGGCCAGGATTCCGGCACAGCATCTAAGTATTGCGTTTTCAGCAGCCTGCCCTGCGCATCGTACAGCGCCAACTGCCCTCTGCCGCCCTGCGGCAATTCCACATTCAGCCACTCCCGCGCCGGATTGGGGTACATGCGCAATTGCTCCACCGCCGCCTGCGCCTCGCCTGCCGCCGTATAAACCCCGCATGGCTGCCCGCCTACAAAATTGAAAATGCCGTGCGTGGGAGATTCGTAGCAACGCAGGTTCAGAATCCCTGCTTCTACCGTAATACACCGCTCCCAAAAAAAGTGCATGACGGGAATATTGCCGATGCCCTCATATACCACCCACTGGAAAGTGTATGTAGGATACGATAAAATATATGAAGTCAGGTTCATTTTCCGAACCGTCACATTGTTGAGTACCGTGTCTGTTACAGCGGCTACTTGCATTCTTAAAGTATCAACCTGACACCAAGGCTCGTAGCCGCACAAAGTCACATCCCAGACCTCGCCGGGCATTTTGTTGAAATCGTAAAACAGTTTAAAGTCCTGTGTGTATTCGTCAAGAAAATAAACTTGTCGGTTTTCCGAGTAGGTGATATCATAAAAAGCCTGACATGCTGCCGTCCACGGTACAGTCCCGGAAGCTCGCCTGAAGTACCTGCAATTTTTTCCCTGCACCATGGTATCTCCGGCAACCTCTACTACGGTTACGCCCGTTTCTCCACTGAATCCCCACCAAGTGGAATAATAATACTTCGCCCCCACCGGCGCCCACTCCAACTGCGCCTGCGCCGGAGCCAGGACGATCAGCATCAAAAAGAGGAAAATGAGTTTTTTCATGGTTGTGTGTTTTTTACTGTTTTACAAATTTCTCCACCGCCAGCACTTGGCCCTGCCCCACGCATTGCAGCACATAAGTGCCGGCGGGCCAGTCCCATACCGGTACTATATAGGTGGCATCCGGCGAGACCCCGGCGAACTCCTGCAACAGCGCCCCCGAAGCGTCGAAAATGCGAAACGATACCTCGCGGCCTGCCGCAGCGGGCGCCCGCAAATAAAAATTGAGGTACTCGCTCGCCGGATTGGGATACAGCCGCAACTCGAACCGCGCCTGCGCCGGCTCTTCCGCCGCCGTACTCAGGTGGCAGCCCGGCACCAAGCAGCCGTAAGCGTCCAACTTGAGCAGCCAGGCTTGCTGAATGGGGTCTCCGGGGGCATTGTTGAGATTTTGAGACTCCCCGCACAAGATGAAACCTCCGTCGGCTGTTTCTTTGATGTCGTGTATGTAATGAAGATTGTTATTATTTTGTACACCAAGATACTGCCTTGTCCAAATGCTATCGCCTTGTGGAGAAATTTTTCCTATCCACCCCTTTAGGGAGGCATTTTGACCTGAAAATATCTCCCCGTGCGAGCCTGCCGCCACAAATCCGCTGCCGTCTGAAAGAGCAATGAGATTAGAGAGCTTAGATTGGCTCGTTAACACCGGCTCAGGAAAGGAAATTTCCCATTCTACTTCTCTTTGTGGGTTGAGCTTGAAAATATACTTGTCGAAAAAAACAGTATTCACTGAGGGGCGATAGAGTTCATGCCCCACGCCGGAGGCCACCACCAAGCTGCCGTCTTCCAGCAAGACCATATCGGCCGCGCCGAAGCGCAGTCCCTCTGAAAGCGGAGAGAGGTAGTCCCATTGTATATTGCCGAGGCTGTCCAATTTTGTAATGCTCGTTTGGAATGTGTAGTTGTGGACGGTGAGGTTGAAATTGGCCTTTTGCCCGCCTACGATAATGCCGCCGTCACCGTCAAATATCAAAGAATAGGGCCTTTCAGCCCAATGATTGCCCAATTTTTTTTGCCATTGTATGTCCCCCAGACTATCTGTTTTTACGATCAGGATGTCCACATTGGCGTATCCGTTCCAGAGAAGTCCCTGTATATCGCATGCAAATAAATATCCCCCGTCGGGGCAAACCTTGAAAGCACGGGGCCAGATAAAATCTAAAGGCGGGGCATATAAATTGGTGAAGGAGCGGGTGAATAAAGTATCGCCGGAGGGGGCGTATCTGATCAGCATAGCTCTGGATATAGAGTCATAAGAATAGGCTGAAATGGCAAAACTGCCGTCAGAAAGTTCTGCAAAATCGGGATTCCAGGTCTGATAAGAGCGGAACGGGCTTCGCAACAATTTAACATTCACAGGATTGCCGTTCAAGTCGGTTTTCATAAAAATATTGCTTATTCTGTGAGGAGATACGCTGTCTATGACTAAACCTGAGAAATAATAGCAGGTGTCTTTAACAATCACATTGGTGGCTACACTGACAGGAAAGCCCAGTGAAAACCGCTTGTTGAAAGTGGGCTGTGAAAAAAGGAACGCAGTAGGCAGACACAACAGGAAAATGAAATGAGATATTTTTTTCATGGATGCAATGCTTGGGAGGTGAGGGAGATACCGGGAAATACGGCAAAGGAGCAGGGAAAACGGCTGCCGGCAAAATGAAGACAAAACGAAGGGAAAAGCCTGCGTTGTTGTGTCCTGTTCGCCGGCAGCCATCATCAAGTTACACGCGTTATCGAATGATGACCAAGCGCCCTGTGGCTCGAATACCGCCTTCGACGGAGAGCATGTAGAGGTAAATCCCCGGCTTGAGGTATTCCGTATTCCAACGAACATGCCCCGAATCGGCCCCTATTGAAATCTGCTCCATCAGTCTGCCGTCCATGGAGCGGACGATGATCTGTGCTCGCTCAGCGCCGAATGGAAGGCTGTAGTGGAACACCGTTTCCTGAGTAGCCGGATTGGGTACGGCCTGTATGCGCAGGGGGGCTTCTTCTTCCAGCGGCGGCGGAACGCTGCCTACGGAAGGAATCGAAATGTTTTGGCTGCCCCATGTCGGCAGTATTACCTGCGGTCGGTAGCCTGCCCCGGCCACCTCATTGAGCAGCACCTGCGCCTGCGCCGAGGCATAATAATCGCCTGCCTCGGCTATGTTTTTCAGCGCCTGCGAATGAGCGCCCACCATTTGAGTTTCATTCATGCCGGCCTGCAATGCGCTGATCTGAATGTTCTTGAACGCGCTGAACTCATTGTACTCCAACTGCGCGCCGCCGGAAAGGTTGATGGAGGATGGAATACCGGCCAGAGCTTGTTGCGCCGCCTGCACACTTCCCGCCTGTATCCAGGAATCAACCACTGCAAACCGGGCGTCCAATGTGCCTTTGTGCGACAGCCAGGTGCGGGCAGCCCCCAGTTGGATGCTGTCTTCCTGTAGCAGACGGTCTCTGATGAGGGCGCCGGCCATTTCGCTTTTGGCCCAGACATCCGTCTCGTTCCAGAAGTTTGTTTCAAAAGACTGTCTTTCCAGATGGCTGAGCGTACCTTTTTCAATACGGCCCGGCAGTTTCGACGCACAAACATTTGCATTGCCGGTAACTACTGTTACGGAACCAAACGAATAATTTGTAGGAGCAGGCGGCTCGAAGTATATGATTGGCGCGGCGTGATTGAGGATGTGCATTTCAGCGGGAGAGTTGGCCTGCGCCACGGAGAAGATGTTTCCGGCGCTTGCACTCGCAGAACCCTGAAACATAGATATGCCCGTAGAAGATACATTTTCTGCAGGAACGGCGATGTCGAACATATTGGCCTCGTTGCCGTTGCAAATGTATTGGAGACCACCATTATTCAACAAATTCCCTCTATTATTCCCGTTGGACAAATTGGCATAGCTCAAGCCCTTGTAAGTATTCTTATAAACAGTATTGGGGTCGCTGCCGGAATTGTGAGCGAGTACGCCTACTGCGGGCGTTTGGGAATGGGGGGCGGCAATGGTAGTGAAGGCATTTTCTTCTACTTTGTATCCTGTGCAGCGGTACATATCTATTCCCATAAACGGAACGCCGTTTTTGTGCGGCAGCGCGGCGCCTATTTTAAAGGCATTATTCACGGCGTATATATTGTCAACCCTTTGGGCCACTATGCCCCGCGCATTGTTGTTGAAATTCGTGTTCGACACAGAAAAGGTTTTGATGCTCCCATAGTTTCCGGCAGATATGGCTATGGCAAAGCCCCTGAATTCGGAGGGCAGGTAAGCAGTGCAGGGTTCCAGCGGATTGGTCTGGCAAATGCCCGTCACTTCGAACCCGGCATTTGTTGCCCGAATGCCGGATTGTTTTTCATCGGCATAGCTCAAAGAGGCATTGGGGTAATCATTGGCAAAAGTACAGGCCTGAAACTCAATGCCCGTTACGCCCCGCATGCTCGCCATGCTGTAAAATGCCCCGTAGTCGGCGCCGAACTGTGCATCGGCCAAAAAGCTGCAATTGGAAAAATAACTTAGATCGCCTTGCAGGCTGCCGTACAGAAAGTGATGATTTTGGTAGGGCGCAAAGTCCACGCCGATGAGATTGTTTTTGAATGTAGCCTTATCGGCCATGATGACCCCGCCCGATTGGTATGCCGGGTTTTCCGGCACATAATTGCGTACCGCCGTATTGGTCCCTGATACCGTTGCACCATTCGACAGGATGAGCAAGCCCTGATTTCTGACTCCGTAAGTTTTGTACTGGTGCAGACTGCTGTTGCCGGCAACGATGATTCCTTCCCAGCGGGCATTATCGCAGTTGTTGTGCAGGCGCGCGCCGTCCACATACAATTCTCCGTTGGGATGCACGGTTATTCGGGCATCTTTTGGCAAACCCACGCTGCATCGTATGGTCAGTTTGCCGCCGGGTTGTACCACTATGTTGGAGCGCACACTGCGGTCTCGTTCCCACACTACATTGACGCCATTGGGAATGATGATGTCCGGCTCGCTGATGGTACAATACATAGTGACGGCCGGAAATGCGAAATTATTTTCAGGCGTTCGCTGCCAGTCTGGTTGCAAATGCTCAAAAAAATGATGCAGTCGTCCTAATTGGCACTGCGTGAATGCGCAGCGGAGGGATTCGTGGAGTAAGCTGCCTTGATAAAAGGTTTGTTGCACATTGTTCGACGTTTGCATATTATGTGGCGTGTCGTTGCACTGATCGCCCCCGGATAGGTGAGAATTGCAACAAGGATGGTCTATACTCGCCATGTGTAGAAACTCCGACAAAATGCCGTTGCCGCCGTAGGGAATATCAATCTGGTTGGGAGGTATATCAGTAAAATTCGGCACCGGGGGCTGACCAGTGAGGTCATATATGTATTCGTAAAATTGGCCATATAGCACTATGCCTAATTGATTGCTTGTTCTTCCGCAAGACCGGTTCATTATTGTATAACCACCACCGCCATAATTATACGAGGAGCCGCAAGCACTTGCTCCGGTCAAAAAAACATGCACTGCATTCAATAAATCCGGGTCGGAATTGACAATACTGTTGTTGGTGACGGCAAAATTATACATAGAATTGTGAAGATTTAATCCACAATAATGCCCGGCTGCCCAATACCCAGGGTGATTGTAAAAGAAAATATCTTTATTCTCTGTTCCCTCAAAAATGAATCGCAGTCTTGAATCAGAGATGAAAGGCGTTTCAAAGCCGGGTACTTTGGGCTGAGGGTCGCACAGGTTGGCCATTCTGGCATTCAATCCTGCGGTAGGATGATGAAACCAAGACTTCAATACATTAATATGTTCCAGGGAATTGGTGAAATTTCCCGGCGGCAATACCGGAGCAGACGAATTCTGGAATATATGCAGCACTATCCTTACATATCTTATGGGCGTATGTTCAGGAAAGTCAGGATCAGGAGCATAGCTCAGGGTGTTTTTACATGGCTGAGTAGATATTGGCCAACAAGGAGCAATCGGCGTATTTCCCTGAATGTTGATTCCTTCTCCATTCATTACACTTCCCGTATGACACTCAAAGGGGTTTTGCGCCTGTAAAGAATGGTGTCCCGAAAGGCAGAAAAAGAGGGTACACATATACATCAGGATTGTCCAAGAGCTGAACTTATCAGGGGTGTTGTGTTGTGTTGTGTTGTGTTGTGTTGTAGTTTTCATATAACAACGATTTATGCCTCCTTTCGGAAGCGGGTGAAGAAATGCAAAACCGATTGTCATAGTGTTGTTTCGAGAAAATATACCTCGCACCGTCAGGTGCGATACCGGGCGCTGCTAATTAATAACTTCTTGTGCCGAAAGCTATACACAAAACCTGGCGGCGCAAGGTAAACATCATTGCATACTGAGGAATCCGGGATGCAAAAAATGTTTGCTTGGCAAAGATAGGGCTTTGTTTTTTTAAATGCAAGAGGCAGGTGGAAAAAATATGGCGCAATATTTGTCTCTGCCTCGTTTCGCGGAATTTTGAAAATTACACCATCTCCCCCACCAACTCCCGAACGATCCGCCGCATCCCCGGCTCGGCGGCAGCTACCGCCGCGATGACATCCTCCACAGTGGTTTCTCCCACTGCCACTTCGGGGTTGCCCTGATTGGCCACCACAGAAATGACCAACAGCGGCAGCCCGGATTGTCGGGCCACAATCACCTCCGGCACGGTGGACATGCCCACGATGTCGGCGCCCATTCGGTGCATGAGTTGGTACTCGGCGGGGGTTTCCAGATTCGGCCCCTGCAAGCCCCAATATACTCCCTCGTGGGCGCGGATGCCGTGTTGCGCGGCTATTTCCAGAGCGCGGGCATTGAGTTGACGGTCATATACTTGTGTCATATCGGGAAAGCGGGGGCCGAGCCGCTCGTCGTTGATGCCTCGCAGCGGGTTTTCGGGCATCATGTTGATGTGGTCTTTGATCAGCACAACATCGCCGGCCTGGTAGTCGGGGTTCAGGCCTCCGGAGGCATTGGAAATAACGAGCCGCTCTATGCCGAGAAATTTCATCACGCGCACCGGAAAGGTAACCTGCTGCATGGAGTAGCCCTCATAATAATGGAATCGGCCGGCCATGCACACTACGGGTACGCCGGCGAAATGCCCCAGCACGAGGCGGCCTTTGTGGCTGTCCACCGTAGATACCGGAAAGTGCGGTATGTCGGCATATTCCAATTCAGTTTCCACCTCTATTTCGTCGGTGAGGTTGCCGAGGCCGGTACCCAAAATGATGCCGAGGCGCGGCTGAATGCGGGTGCGGCTCTGGATGAACTGCACTGCTTGCTGAATGTGGTCGTATAAGTGGTTCATGGCGCAAAGGTAAGGATTTACTGGCAGGAACGGGTGGGGTTTCGGGTTTCCCAGGGCAAACGCATCAAAACCAAG
>DDUV01000052.1:61236-68749 GCA_002344975.1 Saprospiraceae bacterium UBA2329
CGAGGTCGTCATATCATTTGATGCATTTGATGCGTTTGCCCTGGGGTTTCGCAGGATGAAACGGGCCGGCTGCAACCACGCAGGGCGTGGCATAAGCTGCAAGCCGCGTTCCCTCGCGCTGCGCCACGATGGAGGCGTGGTTCGCGGAAATTCGCGCCCTTCGCTAAAATTCGCTTTCAAAATTTTCGCGTTTCCGGTTCAAGGTTTCGGGTTGGAACGGCTGCCAGCTACTGGCTGCAAGCCGCGCTTAGCACCGCATACCGAGAACCGCCCACCGAACTCTCGCGCTTAGCACCGCCGACCGCATACCGCATACTGGTACCCCCTTCACCAAGCTGGAGAAAACTGCCCCGCAAGTCAGGCCGGGTACTCCACGAAATTGCGGGGAGTTTCGTAGAGGCGCACCTGAAGATCGTAGCGCTCGTCTAAGCGGCGGCGCAGCAGATTCCAGATGACGAAGCAAATATGCTCGGCGCTGGGAATGAGGTTTTTAAACTCCTCGGTATCCAAATTGAGGTTTTTGTGATCGAAACGAAGCTCCACTTCTTCGTAGATGATGTCGCGCAGCAGGCCCAGATCAATCAGATAGCCGGTTTGGGGGTCCACCTCGCCGGCTACACGCACTTCCAATTCGTAATTGTGACCGTGATAGTTGGGGTTGTTGCACAGGCCGAAGACCTCGCGGTTTTTTTCGTCCGACCAGTCGGGGTTGTGCAGGCGGTGCGCGGCGTTGAAATGGGCTTTGCGATAAGCGGCAACTCTCATGTTTTTCTTTTTTGCATTGCAAACAGATGACCCGCCGGATGGTTGTAGATGCACGGCTAAGGGAAAAGTTATTTGCCTTGCGCAATGTGGGCGCCGTGCCGTACCTTTGCCGCCCGAAATCGCATCGCATCAACCACACACTATATATATGAGCAAGATGTTTCACTCGCTGCGCGTCAAAGAGGTCGTGAAAGAAACCTCCGACACTGCTACGCTGGTCTTCGAAATCCCGCAGGAACTCACAGAAACCTTCCAATATACGCAGGGGCAATATCTCACCCTTCGCTTGAGTATCAACGGCAAAGAGCAACGCCGCTCGTACTCCATGTGCAGCAGCCCTTTGGAAAAAGACATTGCCGTGACGGTGAAAAGAGTGAAAAACGGCGTCGTGTCCAACTACCTCAACGACCGCGTTCAAGCCGGTAACATGCTCGACGTGATGGAGCCGGAGGGCCGCTTCTTCACGCCGCTCGACCCCGATAATCGCAAAACGTACTATCTCTTCGGTGCGGGCAGCGGCATCACGCCCTTGTTTTCGATTCTCAAAACGGCGCTGGAGCAGGAGCCGCAGAGTTTTGTTCACCTGCTGTATGGCAACCGCAGCGAAGACAGCATTATTTTCAAAAATCAGTTGGATGCGCTGCAACGCCGCTACGACGGGCAGTTCACCGTGGACTACATCCTCAGCAAGCCCAAACGCGACAAACCCGGCGGCCTGGCAGGTCTGTTCAGCAAGGGCACGCTTTCCTGGCAGGGCAAAACCGGCCGCATCAATGCCGTGGAAGTGAATAAGTTTTTGGAGGAACACCCGCTGCGCAACAAAAACGCCGAGTACTTCATCTGCGGCCCCGGCGACCTCATTGACGCAGTGGAAAAATCACTCTTGGAAAAGGGCATTGACAAAAAACACATACACGCCGAGCGCTTCGTTTCTACCCACATTGCCGAGGCCGACCGCATACAGGGCGTGGGCGGAGCAGAGGTAGCCGTGCAACTCAACGGCAAAACCGTCAGCATCAACGTGCCGGCGGGCAAAACCATCCTTGACGTGCTGATTGATAAAAAACACAATCCGCCGTACTCCTGCACTTCGGGCGCCTGCTCTACCTGCATCGCCAAAGTGACGGAGGGCAGCGTAAAAATGGATGTGTGCTACGCCTTAGACGAGGACGAGGTGGCACAGGGCTTTATCCTCACCTGCCAGGCGCATCCTACTACGCCCAAAGTGGCGGTTACGTTTGATGTGTGAGGCTTCTCTCACTAACGGTTCTCTAAGCTGTCTATCAGCGGTTGTACGCCTGCATCGTACATAGACTTCATCATCCAGTACACAACTTTGCCTGTTTTTTCAGGCGTTCCACCAGAGATGGGCGGGGCGGGGTCGTATTCCATGTCCAACATGACGGCCTGGGTGTAACGCTTGCCCCAAATATCGTGCATTACGGCCAGCGACATATCCATGCCGGCCGTCACACCGGCTGAAGTCCAATATTTGCCGTCTTGAGTGAATCGTTCGTTGGTGAATGTAGCGCCATATTTCTTCAGCATCTCTTCGGCGCGATACCAGTTGGTGGTAGCTTTTTTGCCTTGCAGCAATCCTGCCGCTCCCAAAACCCAGGCGCCGGTGCATACCGATGTGGTGTATTGAGTGGTGCTGTCAATTTGCCTTATCCATAGCAAAACCTTGTCGTTGTAGGCGGTTTCAATGGTACCTCTTGCTCCGCCGGGAATGACCAAAATGTCCAATTGGGACACAGAATCAATGAAGTTGTCGGGTACAATGACGGTGCCCATAGCGGTGCGGATATTGCCGGGCTGGATGGCGATGAGCTGCGTGCGGGCGCCCATGCTTTGGCCGAAAACATACTTCGGCCCCATCATATCCAAATCATTGACACCGTCATAAACGAGGATGCCGATGTTCCGTATTTGGTGTTTGGGTTTTCCCAAAACCAGGTCCATCACCATGCTGTGATTTTCTTCGGTCACGCCTTCCGGCAAGACTTCCTCCGATGCATTTTCTTCGGTAATGCCTGTCCTTTCGACAGCCTCCGTTTTGGGCTTGCAGGCACTGAAAGCGAGTAAAAGAACAGCGGCAATGAGAATGTTTAATATTTTCATTATGAATGTTTTGTATGTTTTTGGCTAATAAAAAACAAGGCAAATCCCGAAAAAATGGTCATCAGCCCGAACACGGAAAAAGCTCTCAGCAGGGCGTTGTTGAAATCATCCCGCCCCTGATAGTCCATCGTGTGCAACATCCACAAAAAGTCGAAAATGCGCCATTGGTCGTTGCGAAAACTCTGCACTGTTCCCCACTCGGCGGCCACATATACGGTGGTACGGCTCGGCGCGCCAAAGCGAACGGCATAAGCGGGCAGCGGTTTTTCTCGGTATTCGTGGTGGCTGCCGGTGGCTTGCAGGTAGGCGACGGATTCCACAGGGCCGGGGTTCAGGAGGCGGCTTTGAGCCAATGATACCGCTTCCTTTTCGCTCAAAGGGCTGCGCCATTGGCCGGTACCCGCATGTACGAGGCGAACCTTTTTTTTGCTACCTGCCTGATATTGAATCTGGTAATGCGTTTCTCCCAAAATTTCTATCAGGGAGACGGCAGAAATGCCTCCGAAGCTGTCTGTACGGCTCAAACTCCGGAGCATTTCGCCCAAAGGCGCCAGGCTGTCGGAAACCGGGATGAGGGCCGCTTCTTTCCGAAGGTTTTCGCCGCGAATGTTTTCAATACGGGTCCAACTGAAATACAGCCCGCCGAGCGTCCAGGCCAAAAATTGCAGTCCCAGTATGACGCCCATAAAACGGTGCGTACGTCGTATGAACCAATGTAGTTTTACTTTTTGCATAGGATGAGAGGTGTAAAAAAGGGAGCCGACCCATTGGCCGGCCCCTTCAAATATAACTATCATGCATAAAATTGCATCTCCAGACGCGCCCGCTTCTTCCGACTGTCGAACAACAGCCAGACAACGAACGCATTAAAAATCAAATAAGCAACCGCCTCCGGTATTCCTTTAAAAAGGCTCATCGGAAACCCGCTTTCCCAGATTTCATGGGTCAGTTTGTACGCGTAATACTGCGACACGAGCAAATAACCGTCCAACAGCAGGAAGCCGGCATACAATACGGCCGCAGCCCAGATATACCCAGCCCGGCCCGATGACCAGAGCTGCCAGGCGCCAAAGCCCCAGAACAGAAGCGACACAGCCCGCAACATGCCGAGAAACATGGAGCTGTCGCGCAAATAGATCAGAGTGGCCTCTGCCGGAAAAAACTCAGGGTTGCTCCACACCTGAATACGCAGGTACAGCCAGATGCCGAAAACGGCGGCGGCCAATATCAGCAGCGGGAAAAACAGCTTTTTCATGGCGGTGCATTTTAGTTGGGATGGCAATGGAATTCAACTGTGGCGGTCTTGGTTTCGCTGCTTGTGTGATCCAAGGCCACTTTCACCTCCAGCACTACGTCTGTGTGGGCAGTTACGTTGTTCACCCATTGTTCGCGGATTTGGAGAGAGGTGCCGTGCGTATGCTCGTCGGTGGTGTACAGTACCGTGTTGTCGGATTTCTTTTTCAAAGTAATTTCCCAGCCGTGCAATTCCTCTTCGGAAGTAATATCGGCCTGAATGGACACGGTCTGATTGAGCGAGAAGGTTTGGCCGGCGGTGGGCGAGAGGATGGTGATTTCTGCCTCGTGGTCGTGCTTGTCTTTTTCGCAGGCAAAGAAAGACATGCCGGTAGCCAGCGCGAGGAGTGCGAGAAGAAGTGATTTTTTCATGGTTGTTGTTGATTTTAATGAAATTCAGAAAGTTCTTTTTTGCTCAGGAATTCGTGGTCGGTCAGGGTATGCAGGAAGGCGATGATGTTGCTTTTTTCTGTGGCCGTGAGTTCTACACCGAGCCGCCCGCCCGACTTCAGGGCCGGATCGAGGGTGGGGCTGTCGGCAACCCCGGATGCGTAAAAATCGAGTACGGCTTCCAGATTGCGGAAGCGCCCGTCGTGCATGTATGGGCGGGTCACTTCCACATTGCGCAGGCTGGGCACCTTGAATTGATAGCGGTGCTCGTCGTTCAGCGTGATGCGGTGCCGTCCGGTGTCGTCGGCATTGGCAATGGGCAGCCCGTTGTTGCGGTAGCTGTTGTTGGTAAACAATTCGCCTTCGTGGCAGGAAGCGCATTTTTGGCGAAAGGTTTGCAGGCCGGCTAATTCTTCGGCGTTGAGAGTAGCGCCCTCGTTGCGGACGTACTTGTCGTATTTCGAGTTGGAGGAGATGCACATCAACTGAAACTGCGATAAGGCTCTGAGGAAGCGATCTGTGGTAATTTCGGGCGTGCCGAAAGCCGCCGTAAACATGGCGGGGTACTTGTTGTGGCGGCGCAATTTGTCCAGCACATTGGGCATCTGCTCTCCCATTTCATTCTCATTTTCAATGGGTTGAATAGCAAAAAGGTCTAAGTGAAAAACGCCGCCGTCCCAAAAAAACTCGCGCTCCCAGGCCAGGTTTTGAATGGGCAGGGCATTTCTCATGGTGAGCCGGTCGTCAATGCCGTGGCTGAGATCGTGGCCGTGCTGAGTAAAACCGGCAGTTTGCTGATGGCAAAAACCGCAACTGATGCTGCCGTCGCGGCTCAGGATGCCGTCGTAAAACAAATCCCTGCCCAGTGCGAATCCCGCCGGCGTTACCGGGTTGGCGGCCAGATCATATAGCGGCGCGGGGAAATTGGCCGGCGTTTCAAAACGAATGTCGGGCAGCGGCTCCGGCTTGTCGGGGTCACAGGCAGTGAGAACAGCTATGCCGCACATCGCAAAAATTACCCCTTTTTTGAGAAGGCCCATGTGGAAAATATGTTGTAAAGTTGTCCGGCAGTTTTGAGGCCGCCGGACAACCGAATTGATGGTATAATGGAAAATCTTAGTTGTGAACGTGATCAAACTTGAACATATTCACATAGTTGTTGGCGATGTTTACTGAAAATGGCGCAAAGTGAACCGTCGGATTGGCGGCCACGCTGATGTTGGGGCTGCCGTTGAACAGGTTCAGGATGTCCACTTTCAGGTGTACCTCCGGCGTCGCGTCTTTGCGCACTTTGGCCACTTCGCTGCCAAAAGAGAGCGACTTTGACTTGATGTTGTTGATGGTGGCGCTGCTGTAGCCGCCGTAACCGCCTACATGGTAGCGGAATTTGCGCTGCCCGTCGGTGCCTACCGGCGCCTGCGGTGAAATGCCTTCTGTTTTTACAAAAATATAGCCGCTGTTCCAGGCCCAGTACATATTTTCATCTCCTGTATAGGCTGCCACGTCCAATACTCCGGTGCGCTCGGAAGGCGCCATCGTATTGCGCAGGCTGTCCACGCCGATGATGAAACTCACAGAGTTGTAGTTGCCGGCCGGAACGTCGTTGAGTACTACAGAATGCGTGTGGTCTTTGTGTTCCTGAATGAGAAAATAGCTCTCTTTTTGAGGCACTACATACTCATCGCCGTCTTCCGTTTGAAGCTTGATGTTGCTGATATAGTACTGAAACAGAGAGATGTTGAAAGACTCGCCGGCGGCATTGGTATAGTTGCCGGTATTGAGTTGCAGGTCCTGATTGCCGGCCACATTGTCAAACTCAATGACGATGCTGCCCTTGTCTCCGGCTTTGAACTCGTCTTTGTTACATCCGGCAAAAAATACAGCGATCAATGCCAGAAAAAGGATGGATTTAAAATGATTCAATTGCATGTTGAATGTTGTTTTTGATGGTTGAAAAAAAGTTGTGATTTAAAAGAGATAGCTGATACCTGCCGATGCTCTTGGCCCCGGCTGAATGTACCCTTCGCCGATATGCGCAGCCAAAGGGTGCTGATACAATATCGAAAATGCCCACCGCCGCATGAACCAATCCATGCCGACGCCGGCCCAAAGGCTGTGTCCTCCGGTAAAATCCTGTGCAGTCCCGTGCAGCCTGTCTGAGGAGGTGTGCTCCCAGAAAATGCCGGCGCCAGGCAGCATCGTCATGTGCTTCATAGATTTCCAGTAAAAAATGCGGGAAGCCAAGCCGGCACGATGACCGAAACGATAGCCTTCTGCATCCGGCGTGTTGATGCGGTAATTGCCCTCCGCCGTCATGCCCCAGGCTCCGCGCCGGAGGGTGTACATGGCGTTGATGGGGAAATCAACCGAGCCACTGCCGGGCTGCATATTGCGGGGCATGGCCTCTCCATTGGATTGAAGCAGGCGCGCGTTTCCGGTAGGCAACTTGACGCCGCCTCCCAATTGCAAAGCGTGTTTCCATGCGCGGCGGGTGCTGTCGCCTGTATTAAAAACAACCCAATTGGCTACCACAGAGGCGTCTCCGAGGCCGGAGGCGCGCGTCAGGCTGCCGTCTTCGGTACGCGAAAAGTGATGGTACGGCACAAAGCCGAATACCTGTACGTTGTGAAGCGGCGTCCAGCGCCCCCAGGTTTCTGCCGTAAGGTATTGTTCCCTAGAGACCGATTCTATGCCTCCTCCGAAAAGATTCGGGTGCTCGGAATCGAAAGTCCGGTACTGGAATCTGACCCCGGCGAAATGCCTCCTGAATTGGGGCAAAATACCGAGGTAACTTCCTCCGACGGCACATCCACAAACGTCACAGGCAAGGACCTGGCCGGAAGCAAGCACCCAAAGCAGGGCTGCTGCCAGTACAGTTTTCATGTCTGTAAATTGTGATGGCTATTATTCAGCGGCTTTCAGAAAGGGGCGATAAAAAAATAAA
>DDUV01000052.1:68963-70596 GCA_002344975.1 Saprospiraceae bacterium UBA2329
GATTAGATAAGTAAACGTTTCATTTTAAGTGTCTTATCTAATCCTTTGGCCTAAAGAAAATGAACATTTATTTTTGCCCCACTACAAAGCTGGGCGCAGCAAGACTGATTTCCCCAAAAGAAATCATGCAACGCGGGCGCCTGACTTTTGGAACAGACTGAATAACGGCAATGAATAAAATGGGACAGGAGCCTCGCTATGGGAAGTCATTCCTGATCCAAAAAGAACTGAGAGAGAGGAAGTTACAGCTCCGGCGGGTGGAAGAAATTGGAAAAGTAATTGGAATGGGGTTCGAGATATGACGCCCAGACAATGCGTCGGGAAAGGTCGGTTTCAAACATTCCTGAGAAGATGTCTTCGGCAGCGGCGATGTAGTGAGAGAACTCAAATTTCTCCATGATTCTCAGCGGGCGCTGATCGGCATCGCGGCGCTCCTGCTCGGCAGCCTTCATGCGTTTAGCCAGCACGCATTGGCCGTTGCATTGCATTTCGGGCTTGTCTCTGTTTTCGCACAACTCCGCAGCGATGTACGTCCGGTTGGCGCCGTACCACATCAGTACTCCGGCCTTGAGCAGCAATTGCCAGGCAAAGAGAAAAACAAGCGATATGGAAATGAATGAGCGCATAAAAATGTGAAGGCAAAGGTATCTTTTTATGCCGGACTTGGACAATATGAAGTCGAAAAAAATGACGACTGCCAGACAAAAGCGACGCTCACCACTTCAACAACTCCGCCCGTACCTCCTCAAAATCTGTGAATGGGATGAAATGACTACCTTTCGGTAAATATTTAATTATCAGCCATTCAGAAGGAATATGGCGGCGGCTGAAGTCCAGGTTTTCGCGGGGCGGCGCCAGAAAGTCCGAAGCGCCATGCCAATGCGTCACCGGGATGCGCAGCTCCTGCCAGCGGGGCTGAAGCCGGCGGAGTTCTTCTACATGGGCAAATTTTTCATCACCCGATACCTGCCAGGCTTTGGACAACATCCAACGGGTAAGCCGCCAACGGGCCAGTCCGGCATACCAGGGTACCGGTTCGCTGTCGGGGTCGTTCACCGGGGCCAGCATCAGCAGCGCCTGCACCTGAGCGGGGTAGTCCAATGCGACTTGTGCAATAACAGGCCCGCCGAAGGAATGGCCCACGAGCAGCGTTTTAGAAGGCCGGTAGCGATCCAACACGGCTTTCACAGCCTCGGCCTGCACCCGAAAGCGGGGTTCGCTTTGTCCGTAATTGGAATATCCGTAGCCGGGGCGATCTATGGAAATGAGGCGGTATTTTGCCGTCAATAAGCTATCCGACAGGTATTTGTAAAAATTATTCCCCGATCCGGGCGCGCCGTGTACAAACAGGATCAAGGGCGTCGAGTCTGTTTGCAGGCCGGTTTCCACATAGCGCAATTCGCCGCCGGAAAAGGGAATGCGGTGAATTTGCACCGATATGCCTTTTTCGGCAAAGGTCTTTTGCGTGGCAGCATCGGAACTGCGGAACGACATCATGGCATTGATGGCCACAAAAAGGAGCAGCAGTGCTGATACAATGCGCAGTGTCCACTTGAGTACGCGGGCATACAAAGGGCGGCGAGCAGGTGTCGGCATAGAGGGTGGAAAATCTTAGTAGTGGGGCAAAAATAAA
>DDUV01000092.1 GCA_002344975.1 Saprospiraceae bacterium UBA2329
GTGAGGGGCGCATTTTTTTTGGATGAAAAATTAACGTCCTAAAGTAGTGGGGCAAAAATAAATGTTCATTTTCTTTAGGCCAAAGGATTAGATAAGACAATTAAAATGAAACGTTTACTTATCTAATCCTTTGGCGAAAATGATCACTTTATTTTTTTATCGCCCCTGAGCGCTTGGCAAACGAACGACAACTTTGCGGGTTCGTAAACATCACTTTGATGTGAAATTTTACCGAAGTTCTGTTTTTTCCGGCAAAGTTTAATATTTTTCGGCGGTTTTGTAAAAATCACTTTTTCCATTCATTCATTGCAGTCATCATTATGGCAGACATAAAAGGCAAAGCGCCGCAGGAATCAGGTTCTAAAAGCGTCCCGACATCGCAGGGGCTCAACTGTTTGGTAGCGAAAGGCACGCGCATTGAGGGGCAATTTGCCGCAGCAGAAGACACCCGCATTGATGGCGAAATCAAAGGCGAGGTAAAATGCGAGCGCAAATTGGTAACGGGCGAGAGCAGCCACATCGAAGGAAAAATATGGGCGGCAGAGGCTGTTTTTATGGGTTCCATCACCGGAGACATCGTGGTAAGCGGGTCTGTACAACTGACTTCTTCAGCAGTGATTACAGGCACTCTAAGCGCCAAAACGCTATCGGTAGATGAGGGCGCTCAGCTCAATGGCGCCTTCAAAATTGCCTGAAGCGGCGTTTTTTCCACATGATTGTTTTATGTGTGGAGCTTTTGTCATAAAATTGCACCGGCATTCGGCTAAAAAGTTCAGTACTTGTATCAAAACAAACCGAAAATGAGAATCGTCATCAACATTGTTCTTCTTCTTGCCACCGTTGGGTTGGCTTATCTGCTCTACAGCAGCATTCAGGAGCCTATTTTGTTCAAAAAAGAACGCACCCGCCGCGAAGACGCCGTCACTGCACGGCTGGTACAAATCCGCACGGCTCAGGAGGCTTATCGGGACATCACCGGACGCTATGCTCCCAACTTTGACACACTCAAGGAGGTGCTCTCAACCGGCAAATTCAAAATCGTGAGTGTCATTGGCGACCCCGACGATCCCAACTTTACCGGAAAAATCACTTACGATACCATTTTCCGCCCTGCTTTGGACTCCATCAAAGCGCTGGGAATTGACTTGGACGGCATCCGCTACATTCCTTTTTCCGACAAGAAAGACATGTTTGAAATGCAAGCCGACACCCTTACTTACCAAGGCACTTTGGTACAAGTGGTGGAATGCAAGGCCCAACGCACTACGTTCATGGGCAAGTTTGATGCCTCCTATGCTAAGTACGATAAGGCATACGACCCGATGTCGTACCTCAAATTTGGCAACATGACCCAACCAAACCTCTCGGGCAATTGGGAATCAAAATAATTTCAGAGTACAAAGACCCGCATTTCAGGCAAGGGTCTCCTGCCGAACACAAGCTGTCTGTGCTTTTGCGCCCGGACGGCTTGTGTTTTCATGTGACGGACGCCGCGCACAGCACGTCTTTTGCATGGAAAGAATTGGCAGGAGATACTGCTAATGAATTGCTGGCTGCGGCCGGTCGGGAACCGCTCCTCTCCGGCACGGCTTATTCGTCTGCCATTCTGGCGACCTGCGGTCCTGCTGCTTTAGCGCCTGCGCGATTGTTTGATCCCTCGCACGCTGCCGACTACTGGCTCAGCCTCAGCGATTTGCCCGCCGGGTACAGTGTTCAGGCTGATGCAATTCCTGTATTAGATGCCTATGTCGTTTATCCGCTTGACGGGCAGTCGGTGCAGGCTTTGCCGGGAGCGCGCAACATTCATCTGGCAACTGCCTGGCTCAGCGGCATTTATCGCCATGCTTTGCGGGAAACCGGCCCGGCCATATATGCTCATACATCGGGCAAACAACTGATGTTGGCCGCTTTTGACGGTCGGGCATTGCGCTTTTTCAATACGTTTACTTTCCAAACAGCTCAGGATTTCCTCTATTTCGTATTGCTGGCGCTCGATCAGGCCCAGTTTGCGTTGGAACAAACATTGCTGTTCGTTTCCGGCAAAATGACCTCCGATTCCGAAATTCATCTCTTATTACAGCGATATTTCGTTGACATGCAATTCCTTGCGCCCGCTGCTGCCGCCCCCTACCCTGCCGGCCTGCCCGACGACCGACGCCATTGGTATTTTGATTTGGCCTGCATCGGAAGTTTGTAACCTTTGCTCTACCTCCATCATGCGCATCATTTCAGGAAAATTCAAAGGCCGGCGGTTCTTCCCGCCTGCCGACAACTGGCCCACCCGCCCGACTACAGACTTTGCCAAAGAAGGTCTGTTCAATGTACTGAACAATCACTTTGATTTTGAAGACATTAAGGTGCTCGATCTCTTTGGCGGCACGGGCAATCATAGTTATGAATTCATCTCCAGAGGCTGCACCGACGTCACTTATGTGGACAAATTCAACGGCTGCGTGGAGTTTGTGCGCAAAACAGCACAGGCGCTTCAGGTAGAATCCTGCCTCCGCATTGTCCGCGCCGATGTGTTTCGCTTTATTGCCACCTGCCGGGAGCAATACGACTACATTTTTGCCGGGCCGCCTTACCCCTTGCCCAACATTCCCGAAATACCCGACCTCATTTTTTCGTTTGACCTGCTGAAACCCGGCGGCTGGCTCGTGCTGGAGCACAATCCGAACCACGATTTCAAGGGGCATCCACGATTTGCGGACGCGCGCCACTACGGGAAAACTATTTTCAGCATTTTTCACGCAGCCTCCGATGCCGGGGAAGACGCAACGGAAGAAGAGGTAGCGTAAAGGCTGCGGATAAAACCAATTAAAACTATGAGATTTTTGCTTCCGGCTATTCTATGGCTTTTTCTGGGTTGCTCATTCGCTACTGCTCAGGTCAATATCAGCGGGCAATGGAAAGGCTCCATCACGCAGGAAAAAGGCGGCTACCGGCCCACTTATGATTTTGAAATGTTTCTGTCTCAAAAAGGCAGCACCCTCAAAGGACGCTCTTATGTTTTTGTGGATAATATCTTCGCCGTCATTGAGTTGAGTGGCGAAGTGAGCGGCAACAACATCAGCATCCGAGAGTTTCGCATCGTTGACTCCAAAAAAACCAAAGATTTGGAGTGGTGCATCAAAACCTACAAACTCACTTACAGCAAGTCGGGCAATACCCGGCAACTCAGCGGCTCCTGGACAGGCCACACCAACGGAACCCCTTGCATCCCCGGAAAAATCATTCTGACAAGGCAAATAAGCAGAGCCTGAAATACTCAGATCTTCAGGCACTTAACTACTTTTCAACACGCTTCGACATGACCCTCCAAGCCATAGCCATAGACGACGAAGCGCCCGCGCTGGCCATCATAGCCGCACACGCCGCCAAAGTGCCGTTCGTGCAGCTTCAGGCCACCTTCGTCAGTCCGATGGACGCCTTGGCCTGGCTGCAAAACCATCCCGTTGACCTCATTTTTTCAGACATACAAATGCCCGACCTCTTCGGCACCGAGTTCATGCGATTGGCCAAAAGCTCCGGCGCCCTGTTTGTGTTCGTCACCGCGCATCCGCAATATGCCATAGAGGGTTTTCAGTTGCAGGCATTGGACTACCTGCTCAAGCCGGTGGAATTGCCCCGTTTTATAGAAACCTGCAACCGGGCGCTCCAACAAAAACAGACCCAAGCCGGGCAACAACAAAGCATTTTTGTAAAAGACGGCCACGACTGGCTGCGCATCCAAATAGCTGATATTGAATTTATTCGATCAGATACCAACCTGCTTTTTATTCACCATGCCGGCCAGACGACTGTGACGCGCATGACCATCGGGCGACTGCTGGAGCTGCTTCCGGCGGGCGAGTTTGTGCGGGTGCATAAGTCATACACCGTGGCGCTCAAGGCGGTGAAAAAAATTGAACGGCACCAATTGACGGTGGGCGGGGCGCTTATTCCGGTGGCGCGCTCGTTTCGGGAAGAGGTAGAGCGGTTGTTGCTGGGGTGATGGCTATTCTCTCAAAACTCCACTTTCGCATACACATCTTTCATCGGCAGGCTGGCGCCGATGCTGCGCAATACGATGTCGGCATCCATACCCGCTGTTTCCGAACTGCGCCACAGGTCGGGTTCTTCCCGAAAGGCCAGCAGGGCCTCGGGCGCGTCTTGCCGCACCAGCACATATTCCTGAAACGAAGGCAGACTTTGATATTCCAGGAACTTTCGGTTCCGGTCATAATCCATTGTACTTGGCGACAGTACCTCAAATATCAAAATGGGATTGATGATGGCGCTTGCTTCCTCCTCGCTTTCTATCGGCACGCCCGCCACTACTACGGCGTCGGGGTAAACATACCAGCCGTACTTGGGCAGGTATATCTTTTGATCGGAAGCAAAAATCTCCATGTTCCCTTTTTCATCTATCAACTGCCCCAGCTTGATGATGATATTCCTGGTAATGCGGTTGTGGGCAATAGTTCCTCCGGCCATTCGTCTGATTTTTCCATTATAGAATTCGTACCGCTCACCCGTACGTCTTTCCAGGAGCAAGTATTCGGCAACGGAATAGGTTGTTTTTTTCTGCGTGGCGGTCATGGCTGCCGGATTTTTGTACAAAGTTACAGAAATTTATTCAAAGTTTCCACGCTGCATTCCTCTGCCGGGGTGCATGGGGTTCATCCAGATACCGCAGCGCCATCAACGCGAACAAGATGAAAAATGCCGTGCCGAGTTGCGTTTCCAGCGTGTGTTCCACCATGCACGAAGAGAGCATGAGCACATAAAAAGCAGTCAGCAGCGGATCGCGCCAGGCCCGCCGGTACAACAACGGCCACAGTAAAGCCAGCGTAAAAATCAGCATGCCCGGAATACCCGCCGAGGCGCCCGCGTGCAAAAACTGGTTGTGCGGCATGAGTTGAAAACCGGCCAATGAGGGGTAGTGCTGCTGCAAATACGCATCGGTGGCATCGCGAACATCGCCGGCCCCAACGCCCGTGAGCGGGTGGCTTTTCAGCATGTCTGCCGCCGCGTACAAAGACCCGATGCGCCGGGCATCCGACAAGTCGCTGATCTGCTCCTGCTTTTCAAACACCCGAAATGTATAGAGCGAATAGTTGATCCGATTCTGAAACGAGGGCACATATTGGTACGCCAGCCAACCCGCCACCGCCATAGCCACTGCCAGCCCCCCGGCCAGCAGGTATTGTTTGCGCTCCCATACCAGCAACGCCGCGTAGTACAGCATCATCGCGTACAGTGCCAACAGGCCGCTTCGCACTGCCAGGATATGCAGATAGACGATCAAAAAAATGGTGACGATTTGTATCAGACGGCGCTCCCAACGGTACTTCCATACAAAACGCTCGCGCAACAGGTACGCGCCCACCGCCACACAGAAAGCTACCATCAGACTGAATCGGATATGCTGTACCGGCGTGGGCAATACCCGACCTTCGCGATATGCAGAGTTGATGGCCTCATAATCAGCCAGATAAAGCGCCAATGAATGCAGCGAGGCCAATGAAATCCAGATAAAAAAAGCGTACAGCAGCTTCAGATACACCTGCCGGTCCAATCTAGGGATGGAAACTATGGCCATCGGCATCAGCAAAAACGGCAGTTTCATGCGCACTCGGTCCAGCCACCACGCGGTGTTTTCCGACCACAGTCCGCTCACAAAATACACCACAAAAATCAGCATGAGGGCCACCAATGCCCGGTGTTTGAAGAAGTGGCGCATGTTGTCCGGGAAGTTCAGGTTGAACACCGCACTCGCCGCCAAAAAAATCATGCCCATGCTCATCATCGCCTCCGATGCCACCATGCCGCCCATGATGAACAGGATGCACACCACCCCCACAAACTGATGATCTATTTGCGCCAAAGCGCCGGCCAAGCCCTTCAAGCCTTGAGGAAAATCGCCGTGTTGTTCGGTATCGGGTTTCTGATTCGACATGATTACTTTTCGGATTTGAGTGCTCCAAGCGCTATAAAATGCGGATTCAGCGTACTTTCTTTATTGTATCGCAAGGGCTGCCGGGTATAAAAATCCAGCACTGCGCCGCCGGCCTCCTCCACAATCACCTGGCCGGCAGCCGTATCCCACTCGCCGGTAGGCCCCAACCGCGGGTACAGCTCGGCATCGCCGCGCGCCAGCAGCCCGAATTTGATGGCGCTGCCTTTGTTCACAAACCCCGGCTCCCGCAAGCCGCCTATCCATTCCTGCGTGGCCGTATTGAAATGCGAACGCGAACTGAGCACGCGCAGCCCGGCATCTTCCATCCCAAAACGCGCACATTGCAAACGCCGCTCCCCCGCTTCCGTCACCTCGAAAGCGCCCTGCCCCTGCACGGCCCAAAAGCACTGCCCCGTCACCGGAGCATACACCAAGCCCAGCACCGCGCGCCCGTCTTTTACCAATGCTATGTTGACGCAAAAATCGCCATTGCGCCGTATGAATTCCTTCGTGCCGTCTAATGGGTCCACAACCCAGCAATAGCTCCACGCGCGGCGCGCTTCGTAGGGCGGCAGTTCATTCTCCTCAGAAATGATGGGCCAATCGGGCGTCAATGCCAACAAAGCACTGCATATCAACTCATTGGAGGCCCGGTCTGCACGCGTAATGGGGGTGTTGTCCTCTTTTTGTTCTACCCCAAAATGGGCCGGATCATCGTACACCTCCAGAATGACCTCGCCCGCAGCACGCGCTATGCGCAGCAATTCAGGTATCCATGTCAGCCATTCCGTCATATCATTCAACTTTTTTGTACTCCATGTTTCGGGTTCAAGGTTTCGGGTTTCATCCGCCGTAGCCTTGGCGAAGGCGGGTTCAAGGTTTCGGGTCGGAACCGCCCACCGCAAACCGCCTACCGCCTACCGATGACCGCCCACCGCAAACCGCAGCTACCCCCTCCGCTCCGTCCCCCCCAAAAAAGGCACAAATTTAAAATCGCCCTGCTCTTCCTGCACAAACTCCGTTTCCGACACCCGCCGCACCCGCAACATCCGCTGCACCTCCCGGCCCACCGGAATCACCAACATGCCGCCCACCGCCAACTGCTGCCGCAGCGCCTCCGGCACCTCCACAGCGCCCGCCGTAGCTATGATCCTGTCAAAGGGCGCATGTTCGGGCAGCCCCTTGTTGCCGTCTCTAAAGTAGCAGCGCACATTCTTCAGCCCCAGCGCATGCAGCAGTTCCTGCGCCTTCACATACAGCGCCTCATAGCGCTCCACCGTATAAACCCGCGCCCCCATCATGGCCAGCACCGCCGCCTGATACCCCGATCCGGTGCCTATTTCCAGCACCTTCAGGCGCGGCCGCAACTCCAGCCACTCTGTCTGAAACGCCACCGTATAAGGCTGCGATATCGTTTGCTCATTGCCTATCGGGAAGGGGTTGTCTTCATAAGCCTGCTCCTCAAAAGCCTTGTCCAAAAAAAAATGCCTCGGCAGCCGCTCCATCGCGCTCAGCACAGCCTCATCCCTTATGCCCTTGCGCCGCAGTTGCTCTATCAGCCTGCGGCGCATCCCTTTATGCCGGTAGTTGTCGGTCACTTGTGCGCTGTTTTGTTCTGCAAAGAAACTCATTTTTTCCACAATTTCCGCCCTCGATCTTCCATTTATGGCGCCACCCGCCACAGGCAAGCCCCCCTTCAGCCCCCGCCCGCACAGGCAGCGGGTCGGGTCGTCCGCTACATGCAGCCCGCCACACCTGCATACCCAACGGCGGCCTGCATCCGCTTCCACCCCTGGCGCAACCCCAACCAAGAGCTGTCGGCTTTAAAGACTAAAGCTAAACTGCGCTGCTATTTTCATCCGTCCGATAAACCTGCCGCTATTATCTTTGTTGGACAAAAAACAAAATGTAATACCGCCATGAGGACAGACGATTTGCTGCACCGCGCCCTACAACTTGATTTCCTGAGTGCCGAAGAAGGCCTGTTTTTATTAGAAAACGCTACCACCTCAGAGCTGATGTACGTCGGCAACAGCCTCCGGCAGCATCATGTGCCCAACGATGTCGTCACCTGGATCATAGACCGCAATTCCAACACCACCAATGTGTGCATCGCCAATTGCAAGTTCTGCAACTTCTATCGCCGCCCCGGCCATGCCGAGTCTTACACCACCACCATCGAGGAATACAAAGAAAAAATTGACGAACTGTTCCTGCTCGGCGGCGACCAACTCCTCCTCCAGGGCGGCCACCACCCCGATCTGGGCCTCGATTTTTATGCCAATCTCTTCCGGCAACTCAAAACCCTCTATCCCGACCTCAAGCTCCATGCCCTCGGCCCGCCGGAAATTGCGCACATTGCCAAGCTCGAAAAAATGTCGCACTACGATGTGCTCAAAGTACTCCACGAATCGGGCCTCGACTCGCTGCCCGGCGCCGGCGCCGAAATCCTCGACGACCGCGTGCGCCGCCTCATCTCCAAAGGCAAATGCGGCGGCCAGGAATGGCTCGATGTGATGCGCGCCGCCCACCAACTGCGCATCACTACCTCCGCTACCATGATGTTCGGCCACATCGAAACCAACATGGAGCGCATGGAGCATTTCGTGGCCCTGCGGCAGGTACAATCTGAAAAGCCCGCCGATGCCAAAGGCTTCATTGCCTTCATTCCCTGGCCTTTTCAGGACCAAGACACCATCTTGGTAAAACTGAAGCGCGCCCGCAACACCTGCACCAGCGACGAATATGTGCGCATGATCGCGCTCAGCCGCATCATGCTGCCCAACGTGACCAATATTCAGGCTTCCTGGCTCACCGTAGGCAAAGCCGTGGCGCAGGTCTGTCTGCACGCCGGGGCCAATGATTTCGGCAGTATTATGATTGAGGAAAATGTAGTGTCGGCTGCCGGTGCTCGTTTCCGCTTCACCGCCGACGGCATCCAGCAAGCCATCCGCGACGCAGGATTCCGGCCACAATTGCGCACACAGCAGTATGCCTACCGCGATTTGCCGGCTAGTTTAGTCAATCAGGAGTTGGACCGCACGGTGATGATTGTGGACTGAGGAATTAGATAAGGCTATACCCGTTCGTGCTTTTCAAGTATCCCAACCACCTCGGCTTCTTCCATGCCGGTGATGTTGGCAATCAACTGTATGCTCAGACCATTGGCATAGGCATTGAGTACGACTTCGATCTTGCCTTCGATCTTGCCTTCGATCTTGCCTTCGATCTTGCCTTTTTCGATGAGTTGATCGTACGTTGACATA
>DDUV01000087.1:0-78629 GCA_002344975.1 Saprospiraceae bacterium UBA2329
GCGGCGATTCTTCACGAACCATTGGTTAAGACTCAAGGAGATAATCAAAGATTCAGGCTGGCCGAAATACAGCGAAGTTGGCATTGAAGGCGGCGACGCTGTATTTTTTATCTTTCAACACGATCATGCCGGGCAGATGAAGGAGGTATTGCCCCTGTTTATTGCTGCCGCCAAAGCCGGCGAGGCGGATGTAAAAAAGGCGGCCATGATGATTGACAGGTATCTGGCGTATTCTGAAAAGGTGCAAATTTATGGAACCCAGGCATTTCGAAAAGTGGAGCAAGGGCAAAATCGAAACGACATTCCTTTACAATTGTACCCGATAGCAGATGAAGCAAACCTGATGGCAAGGCGCGAGGCCATAGGAATGCCCGGTTTTTTTGAAAATTGTCAGAGATTGGGCGTAGCATATATACCCATTTCCCTACGGAGTAATTACAAAGCCATTCCCATTAAGAAAAAGTGGAGGAAAGCAGGCTTCCTCTTGTGAAATTCCTTTGCCCCCGCCGGCGCGGAGTCTTCCGCTACAAAAAAATCAAAATTGCGTGAGGGGGCCGAAGGAAGGAACGACTTTAGGAGGACGACCGAGGCACCCGACCCCGCATAAGATTCAACAGGAGCGGGGGCACGCCCAAGCAGCCCTCACTACTCACATACTCACCCCTCACCCCTACCACCCCTCACACACTGTACATGGCTATAAATTGCGCATACGTCTCATTCTCGCGGAGCAATTCGGCATTGCCCACCACCACCACATGCTCGCGGGCGCGGGTGAGGGCCACGTTGAGTTTGCGGTCCACGCCGTCGTCGGAGAGGGAAATGAGCGATGAAAGCGCACTCAAACTATTGGTACACAAGGAGATGAGGATCACGTCGCGGGCGCCGCCCTGGTAGCGCTCTACGGTATCTATGGTGAGTTCGTCGGGCTGAATCTGGCGGCTTTCGAGTTCGGCGCGGATGCGGGCAATCTGTGCGCGGTAGGGCGTGATGACGCCGATGGAGAGCAGGCGGCCATCGTACAGGCGTTGGAATGCGCTGACGAGGTCGGCAATAAGCACGGCCTCGTGGCGATTGGTTTTTTGTGCGACGCCTCCTTCGTCGGTGGGCGTGGAGAGGAACAATACGCGGCGGAGCGCCACCACGCTTTCGAGACCGTAGCGCGCGGCCTGGGCATCGAAGGGGAGGTTTGCCGTTTGGCGGAGGGCGCCGGGCGTGTCGTCGGGGAGGATTTGGAGGGTGTTTTGGTAAAAAAACGAGTTGGGAAAGGCCATGATGTCGCGGTGCATCCGGCCCTGCCGGCTGAGTTGAGCGAAAGCCCAGGTGTAGTTATTTTGGATACAAAGGCGGAACAGGCGCTCGAAAAGCGAGTTGCGCAGGTTGTGCAGGCCGATGGATTGCAGGGCGGAGTCTTCTACGCGGGAGGCATCGGGCGATTGGCCCACGACGGCGGGCAATTGCTGGTGATCGCCGATGAGGATGAAGCGCTCGAATCGCGGCAGGAGGCCGGCCAGCATGGGTTCCAGAATCTGGGAGGCTTCGTCTATGATGACGCGGGCGAAGGATTTGAGTTGCAGTATTTCAGGCTTGCCGCCGATGGAAGCCACCGTGGCGAGCACAATGCGGCGGCTGTCAATGAGCGCTTTGAGATCGCGGCGCGTGCCGACGTTTTCGATGAGCGCGTCGAGCAGTTGCGGGTGGAAATCGGGGTGCGTGGCATAGCGCGAACCGATGCGGAAATAGTGCCGCCGCACATCGGGGCCGATGGATTCGACGGCCTCGCACATCTCGTCCACGGCGCGGTTGGTGTAGGCCAGCAGAAGGATGTTTTCGTCGGTATGGTGCAAGAGATAACTCACTAAGTGCTTGAGCATCATGCTGGTTTTGCCGGTGCCCGGCGGCCCCCAGAGTAGAAAATAATCGGGCGCGGCAATGGCCTGGCGGAGGATGTGTTGCTGTTCGGAGGTGAGTTCGGCAGAGAGCGGGATGTCTTCGGGCTGTGCCTGCCGGGGCGCTGCGATGCCGAGGAGGAGTTTTTTTCGATGGGCGGGCGCGCCGGCAAACTCGTACAGGGCGCGGTACATGGCCACGAAGGAGGTATCGAGCAGGTCGTGTTCGATGTTCCAAAACTCAAAACGGCGAAAGAGGCTGTCGTTGAATTGTTTGGAGCGCAGGCGCACGGCCACTTTTTGCGAACTGATTTCGATGATGGTGCATTTGAAAATCTGGTTCGAGAGCACGCCGCCTTTCTCCTGAGCCGGGTACAGCACCGCAATGTCTCCGAGGCGGAAATTGGCCAGCACGTCTCCGGTTGCCGGGCGTTCCAACTCCAGAATCGGCTCCTCGTCGCGGGCCATCATGCGGGCTATTTTCAGTCCGCTGAGGATTTCAAACCCATCGCGTTTTTCCTGCGTGGTATTGAGCCACAGGGCCGCCAGCCCGTTCACGGTGTCGGTTCCGATGAGGCCGGTTTTGGCCAATTGATGCTCGCGGGCAATGAAGCCGGCAAAGGCAATGAAGTACCGCCGTTCCAGATCGGTCATGCCGAAATACATGGCCTCGAAAGCTTCCAAATCCTTTCGGGCAAACCCCTTGAGCGCCGGCAATCGCCCCGGACTGATGCGGCCGAACAAGCGGCGGCCCTGCTCGGCAAGATCAACATCCTGCTGATTACCAAGTCGTTGCAGGAGGCGTTCGATAGCGGCCATCTGATTGCGCACCTGCAGGGAGTCGTACTGCTGCGAGCGAATGCGGGGCGCAAAACGCAACGGGTCTTCATCCTGGCTGCTGTACAGAATGTAGTTGGCGGTGTTGAGGCGGCGGTCGAAGGCCGACTGAATCATCAGATCGTAGAGCAGGGTTTGTACAAAATGGTCGTGATTGATGCGGTAGCCGTTGGTATTGAAGGGTTTGCCGCTTTTCAGTTCCACGATGGCGGCCTTTGATTCATCATCGGGTTGGTAGCAAAACACATCCAAGCGGCCCTGCAAACCATACGTTTCCGAATAAAAGGACGGCTCCAGAAAGCAGTGTTCGGGCGCGATGTCTCTGGCGGCAAAATCGCGGAGTACCATGGTGCGCAGCGTCACGAAATGTTTCTGCACGCTTTGGTGAATTTCTTTGACTTCGGCATCGGGCAGCAAACAAAACGCCAGGGGGCTGAGCCTGAAAACTTTGGCAAAAACAGTTTTGAATTCCGCTTCGGGGTCGGTCATCAACTCGTCCAAAAAAAAGTTGGCAATGTTGCCGATGATGCGGTGTTTGGATACCGAAAAAGGCTTGAATTTGTCGAGCAGAAAAAGCCAGGGTTCGGCTGCCTGCTCCCGGAAACAACCTGCAACGGCGGACACATCGAGCAGGAAATCAGGTTCGACCACAAAGGCTCTGGGCCGGTAAACACCCTCTTGATCTACCTCAGCATCAATGAGATGCAAGGTGACGGGGAAACGAAAAACACTTCGCAGGGTGTCAATGGTAGGATTGAAATTCTCGTTGTGATCGGCCAGATTGTAGGCTATGCGGGCGGTTTCTTCCGGGCGGTCTTCAGTGCGTGCCAGCAAGGTACATTGCTCGGCATCGTCGGAAAGTGCAACGACCCGCACTTTGTGGTGAAATGCGGCGCGTTCGGCAGGCCGGTAGGGCAGCGGCCACTCGCGTGGGATGTACGATTGAAGCTCGGCAGGCGGATTGAGTCCCAGCAAGGCGGTAATGGCCTGGCCGAGGGCTTTGATGCCCAGGGGCAGCAGGTAAGCGGGAAGCGCGGTGCGGCGTCGGGCGGGATCGGCGAGGCCCTTGCGAAAAGCGTGCAGGTAAAATTGCAGGGCGCTGCTGAGTTCGTAGCAGTGGCCGGCATAAGCCATGCGAGCAAAGAGTGTAGAAAACTGGAGGCGTTCGGCGCGGGTCACTTCGGTAAAAAGGAGGTTGAGCAGCCGGTACAGGCGTTCGCAACGCGCCTCGTCGTCCAAGTCGGGTACGGAAACTGCTTTCAACAGTTCGCGGTAAAACAATTGTGCCAGGGCTTCGTGGTTCATGCGCGCCAAGTGTGTTTTGAGGAGGCAAAGGTAGGGAAAACGGGCTGATTTCGGATTTCGGATTCCTGATTTCGGGTTTCTGATTTCGGGTTCGAGGTTTGGGGTTTCGGGGGTAGTGAAGGGGTGACTCAGTATGTTTCAGTTCCGTAGTCACCCCTTCACTAAGCTGGCCCCCTCGCATTCGCGTAAACCTGTCCGCCGGGGCGGATTCGCGCCCTTAGCTAAAACCTGTCCGTCGGGGCAGATTGAGGCCAAAAAACGTAGCTTTGCATTTTAAAAAACAAAACAAACATGGATGCAAATTATTTTGCCTTACAACGCAAGGTGCAGGAGTATAAAACCATCATTGCGAACACCGAGAAGTTCCGGGAAGAATGGAAAAGCAGCCTCCGCGACAGGATCGTAAAAACGCTCAAGGATATCTCCAAAGCGGTGGAATTGGACGCTTTCATCGAGGTGCAAGCGCCTGTACTCAATTTGGAAGCCGTAGTACTCACTTTGGGCGTTGAAAAAAGCGGCCTGGCGCAACGCATTGACAGCCATATCAAAAGAGATTTTATTAAACAACGCGGATCGCTCATCTACCAGCAATTGTTCAACGGCAAAATCATCGTGCTCATCAATTACCCCTTCATCGAAAGCTACGGCCAGCCGCGCGAGCCGAAAACCATTGCCATCTATCGCCCCGAAGAGCTGCAACCCGATTTTTTTCTGCGACATCTGGAAGAATTCATGTCGGAAATCACCCAGTGGGAAGACTACGACGACGACCAGCCGGCTAAAAAAATCGGTTTCCATCCGGGTACTTGAGCAAGGCAAGAGCTTATGAAATCACCCCCTTGCAGTTTGCGACGCAAGGCCGGAAATCATTTCGTCACTCAAACACACATACACTTTGAAATACATTCTCCCCATTTTTGCACTGTTCCTGCTCGCCGGTTGTTATGAGCCGAAAGAAGGTTGTCTGGATATTTCCGCCGCCAATTTTGCACCCGATGCGGACGTAGCTTGTCCCGACGACTGCTGCGTGTACCCCTCGCTGCGGCTCAGGTTTTTGCACCAGTCTGTATATGCGGATACGGCAGTCAATTTTCAACTTCGCGACAGTATTTATAAGGACCTTGCGGGCAATGGTTATCGCGTGCTGGATACGCGCTTTTTCCTCTCCGATGTGCGATTGGTAAAGGCCGACGGCTCGGAAACACCGCTGAGCAATCGCATTGAAGTTCAAGTGTTTACATCCGGCGGAAGCCTGCAAAAAGACAGCATCACCAACGATATACTGCTCGTCAGCCCCGCATTGATCGGCATCAACAGCGTCGGCGCGTTTCGCAAAGGCGGCAGGTTCACAGCCTTGCGCTTTCGCATTGGTTTGAATGATGTGGCCGCTAAGGTTGACCCCGAATCGCTGCCCTCTGGCCATCCTATGCGGCCCGCTGCTTCGGGCATGGACTGGAACATGAACGAAGGTTTTGTTTTTCAGCAGGCTCGTTTTTTGCCGGAAACGGCGCCCAATGATACGCTCAGAGTAGCGGCGCGATTGCCGGCGCAAAGGCAGGAATTGGAACTGCCCTTTGATGTGAGCGTGCCGGAGGGCTACCATCTGGAATTGGATATCCGAATTGACTACTTAAGTTGGTTGCGCGACATTTCGCCCTCAACCCAAACACCTGAAACTTTGTTGCAAAAATGGACCGACAGAAGTGCCGCGTCCTTTGAAGTAGTAGGAGTCAGAACCGTTTCACAATAAAAATCAAAGCAAATGAAAGCTCGCTTTTTGATCCCCGTTTTGGCCGTCTTGCTGGCAGCCTCCTGTGGCGACAATAAAACCGACGACGGCTCGGTAAGCCTCCAGTTCAAAGCTGATTTCGGCGGCGCCCCGCTCTCCATGTTCACCCGCAGCTATGCTTATCCCGAAGGCATGAACGTCAAGTTTCAGAACTTCCTGTTTTACGTCTCCGACGTCACGCTCATCAAAGAAGACGGCACGGAACACGCGCTTTCGGAGGTAGAACTGATTTCTTTTAAAAACATACAGGACGATGCGGCCGCCGCTGCCGGTGTTGTTACCCAAGCCGCCAAAGTGCCGCCCGGCAATTACAAAGCTGTAAAAATGGGCATCGGCATAGCCCCCGACCTCAACGGCACACAGCCCGGCGATTACAAGCCCGGCCATCCGCTGACCGACAACTACTGGTCCTGGGCACTGGGCTATATTTTTACCAAAATTGAGGGCAATGCCGACCTGAACGGCGACGGCAATTATGACGAAAATGCCAAGCTCACCTTCCACATCGGCGCCAATTCATTGTATCAAGTTAAAACCTTCAACACCAATTTTTCCGTAGAAACCGGGGAGGAAGTCAAGCTGCCGTTTACAGTGGACCTCCGTAAAGTGTTGGTCAACGACGCCGGAAATTTCCTCGACTTCCGCGTAACCCGGCAGGATCATACCAACGACATGAACGTAGCACAGTTTATCATAGATAATCTGAATGCTGCCATTCGGACGGCAGACTGAGTTACGGACGGGTTTTGTACCTTTGCAGGAAAACATCAGTGCATGGCCACACCGCCATTACCTATCGGCATACAGGATTTCCGCAAAATTCGGGAAAACGGCTTCAAATACATTGACAAAACGATGTATTTGTACGAACTGTGTCAAAGCCCCGGCACCTATTTTCTTTCCCGTCCCCGGCGGTTCGGTAAGTCCATCACATTAGCCACGCTGCACGAGTTGTATTCCGGCAGCCGCGAGTTGTTCAAGGGGCTTTGGATTGAGGATAAATGGGATTGGGGTAAAAAACACCCCGTCATTCGGATTTCTTTCAAAGACATCAATTTTGAGCAGCGTGGGCTGGAGTCACCGCTGGCAGAACGGATGAAGGAAATTGCGGCACAATATGGCGTGGAGTTAAAAACGCCAACCGCCCGTGACCGCTTCCGGGAATTGGCGACGGTGCTGGCCGCTACCGCGAAAGTCGTTGTCCTCATTGATGAATACGACGCGCCTATCACACATTACCTCGGCAAGGAACTGCCTCAGGCCATCGAAAACCGCGACTTCCTGCGCGGGTTCTACTCGGTACTCAAAGAAGCCGATCACCTGCTGGAGTTCGTCTTCCTCACGGGCGTCAGCAAGTTTTCCAAAGTAGGCATTTTTTCCGGTATCAACAACCTTCAGGACCTGACTATACACCCTGCCTACTCCACTATGCTGGGCTATACGCAGGTCGAATTGGAGTCCAATTTTTCAGAAGAAATCACGAAAACAGCAGCACAAATGGGTCTCGGCCGCGAGGCACTGCTGGAGCAGATGCACCTGTGGTACAATGGCTACCGGTTTCATCCGGATGCCGAGCGCGTTTATAATCCCGTCTCGGTCAATCTATTCTTCGATGTGCGCGACTTCCAGAACTTCTGGTTTGCCACCGGCACGCCTACCTTCTTGGTGCAACTGCTCAAAAAGGAAGGGCTGTTCGACCTGCATTTTCCTGCTATGAACCTCAACGGCTTCGAGAGTTTCGATCTGGAACGCCTCAAACCGGTGTCTATCCTCTTCCAAACGGGCTACCTCACTATACAGGGCAAGGACGAAGACGGCCTCGTGTTGCTGGACTACCCCAACAAAGAGGTGCGCGACTCCATGCTGGAAGTCCTCATTGAAGGCTTTGTGGGAGTGGACGCCGAGTTTTCCTCCGCCTTCATCATAAAAATTCGCAATGCGTTCCGTGCCAATGACTTAGAGGCACTTATTCGCATTCTGCAAGGCGTATTCAAGAAGCTGCCCTACTTCCTGCACGAGCATTACCCGGAAAAATTCTTCCACGCCGCCATACACTTGTTGTTCTCGCTGTTGGGCGTGCGCATCCGCAGCGAGGTATGCACTTCCGACGGGCGGGTGGACAGCGTGGTGGAAACCGACACCCACGTCTATATTCTGGAATACAAATTGGATGAAAGCGCTGAGGCTGCCTTGGCTCAAATACGCCGCAAACAATACTATCAGGCATTTTGGGATTTGGGCAAACCCGTCATCGGCGTGGGGGTGAACTTCTCCAGCGCATCCAAAAACATTGATGATTGGAAGGCGGAGGTGATGAGTTGAGGAGAGCATTTTTATCGAAACAGGCAGTGATTGGGGTTGGTTTCAAAAAAAATCATCCCTCGAATCATTCAAAAAACCCCATTTTTTTACCGTTCCCTTAATGGTTGGACACTTCTCTGTATAAGATGGGTACAATTGCCGCGACTTGGTGTAATTTTACTGCGTAATTTCACGGAAACACTATGCACACGAAATCAATTGTACTCCCGTCCATCATTGAGGACTTTGAAAATGCCCTCGCCGAATCCATGCCTTTTTCGGGCAATTCGGAAGACTATCTGGCCATTATCAGTCATTATCGTCAGTCCGACTTTCAGTCGCTGGCACTCGAAGCCGCCGAAACTGCCGCCCGTCAATTCCCGGACCACCTGCAATTTTTTCTGATTCAGGCTCAATTGCTCATCGAAATGCGCCGGGAAACCCAGGCCATCGAACTGCTGAATGTTGCTTATACCGTTGACCATCAACATGTATCCATAGAGCTGATGCGAGCGGAAGCCCTTACCTGCATGGGACGATACGATGCTGCATTGGAGTTGATAGAGGCATTAAAAAATCAATCTCCCGAAACGCAACTCGCCGATATTCTTGTAGCAGAGGCTATGGTGTACGAACAGCGACAGGAGCATGAGCGCGCATTTTTGGTATTAAAAACGGCGATTGAACTTCATCCCGGTCATCAGCGAGTCTTGGAACGATTGGGTGTTTGTGTAGAGAATACCCGCCGGTACGAAGAGAGCATCATTTTGCATGGCGAACTGATAGATGCCGCCCCCTACGCTTTCCAGGCATGGTATAATCTGGCCAATGCCTTTGCCGGAACGGGCCGTTATGAGGAGGCATTGCAGGCGTATGAATATGCTTTTCTGACCAATGAAGACTTTGAGCAGGCATATTATGACTATGCAGAATTGAGTCTGGAGTTGGGAAAGCCAGAGCGGGCGCTGCAATGTTATGAGGAGGCCGCATCAAGGTTTGAGTTGGGCGCGGACCAATTTATCCAATTAGGGCGGTGCCACGAAGCATTGGGAAATTATCAGGATGCGGCAACTGCATATATAAAGGCGTTGGGATACGAGCCTTTTGACGACGAGCTTTTGTATCATATAGGCTGCTGCCAGATGGCTATGTGTCAATTTGATAAAGCGGCCAGGTATTTTCGGCGGGCTTTGAGTATAGACGATGCCGGTGAAGAGTATCATTTGGCATTGGCGGAAGCATTGTCTGCCGGAGCCAAATACGCCAAAGCTGAGTTTCACTTCCATGAAGCGCTTTGTTTGTCTCAGTACGAAGAGCGGTATCTGCTGGCGTATGCCCGCTTTTTATTGATTCAGAGTCGTGCCCTGGAGGCATTGACCTTGTTGGGTGAAGCGTTTGATGAAACGGAAGCATCTCCGCGCTTGGTTTATGCGCACATAGTTTGCCTGAAAGCTGTCGGACGTCAGGCTGAAGCCTCTTACCGTCTGGCAGAGGCGATGGAACGCTTCCCTGAAGAGGCGTCGTTTTTGACGGATTGGGCAGCATGAGTTGTAAATTTCTCCCTTTTCTATGCTTATGCGGGGCTGATCGGATTTGCCGGTCGGCCCCGTATTCGTTTCAGGAACAGGGCGCTGAAAAGCACGATTTTGAAAAAAAATGGCCGGCTTGATCCGGGGAATCATTTTTTTTTCAAAAAAAAGATACCAATATGAGATGAATATACGACGAGTTATTTTCACAAAATTTGAAACGATTTAAAATATTACAAAGGTTTAAAACCATGATAAACAAATATTTAAAATAAATATCTCGCACTAAATTGCAGTAACTTAACTTCACAAATACTTTATTATGTCCTTGTATCATGGCCAAAACTGTAAGATGTTTGTATTGTCAAACGAGATGTACGCGAGGCAAAAGAGCCGGCGAAGCAAGTTTGGACAAAAAATATAGGAATTTTCGTTTGTCAATAGCAAGTCGGTTTCCACGAGCCGACTTGCTATTCTCAAACTTATCAAGTTGACAACTTCAGCCTTCGGGCCTCAAAATATACCTCCTTCGGGAGTGTAAGTTTAGTTTTAATTGTTCATGGGATTATGATTTTCGGAAGTAAGTCGTACCGCGTTGAGTGGTGCGACTTACTGTTTTTAGGGGGTACCCCAACTACATTTCCAGTTCAAACAGCGTTCCGGCCCTGCCCGGCGGCACTACTCCCAGGTGGCGATAAGCTTTTTCAGTAGCCTCGCGGCCCCGCGGCGTGCGCTGTATATATCCTTCCATAATCAGAAACGGCTCGTGTACTTCTTCAATGGTGCCCGGCTCTTCTCCCACTGCGGTAGCGATGGTAGTGAGTCCGACCGGTCCGCCTTTAAATTTGTGTATGATGGCGCTGAGAATCCGGTTGTCCATTTCATCCAAACCGCCTTCGTCAACGTTTAGGGCGGCAAGGCCGAACTGAGCAATGGCTACGTCTATGGTGCCGGAACCCTTGATCTGTGCAAAGTCGCGGATGCGGCGCAACAGGGCGTTGGCAATACGCGGAGTGCCCCGGCTGCGTCGGGCTATTTCCAGAGCGCCCTCTTCGGTGATTTCCACGCCGAGTATGCCCGCCGAACGCTTGATGATACGCAGGAGGGTGGCTGCGTCGTAATAGTCTAAGTGACAGGTAATTCCGAAGCGGGCACGCATGGGGGCGGTGAGCAGGCCCATGCGTGTGGTAGCGCCGATGAGCGTGAAAGGATTGAGCGAAATCTGAATGCTGCGCGCATTGGGGCCGCTGTCAATCATAATATCAATGCGGTAGTCTTCCATGGCAGAGTAGAGATACTCTTCCACCACCGTATTGAGCCGGTGAATTTCATCAATGAAGAGCACATCGCCGGCGTCTAAGTTGGTCAGCAGGCCGGCCAGGTCGCCCGGCTTTTCGATGACCGGACCTGAGGACATTTTCAGGCCGGACCCCAACTCATTGGAAATAATATGCGAGAGCGTGGTTTTGCCCAATCCCGGAGGGCCGTTGAGCAAAACGTGGTCGAGCGCCTCGCCGCGCTGCTTGGCTGCCGCTATAAAAATGCGCAGGTTTTCGACGATGCGCGGCTGACCGGAAAAGTCGTCTAAGGCTTTGGGGCGCAAGGCTTTTTCTACCTGTCCTTCATCATTTTGCAGGCGTTCTTCTTTTGGATCAAAATTTGGATTTGGCATTATCTGTCCGTACTTTTGCGCCGCTCGAAAACAGCTTTTCATCCTGACATATTCGGGGCGTCCCGATGTCAATAAAATCAAATTTAAAATGAGTGGAACAAAAGTAAGCATTGCCAACGGAAAATTGGTCGTTCCCAACGATCCCATTCTTCCTTTCATCGAAGGAGACGGCACCGGCCCCGATATTTGGGCGGCTTCGGTGCGCGTTTTTGATGCTGCCGTAGAAAAAGCTTATGGCGGCACGCGCAAGATTCACTGGAAAGAAGTATTGGCCGGTGAAAAAGCCTTCAACCAAACCGGCAACTGGCTGCCCGATGAAACACTGGCGGCTTTCAGCGAATATCTCGTCGGCATCAAAGGCCCGCTGACAACCCCCGTGGGCGGCGGCATCCGAAGCCTCAACGTAGCTTTGCGCCAGATACTCGACCTCTACGTTTGCCTGCGCCCGGTGCGCTGGTTCAAAGGCGTGCCATCTCCGGTGAAGCGCCCCGAAGATGTGGATATGGTCATTTTCCGCGAAAACACAGAAGACATTTACGCCGGTATAGAATATGCAGGAGGCAGTCCTGAAGCGCAAAAGGTGCTGGACTTTTTGGCAACAGAATTTCCTAAAGAGTTCAACAAAATCCGCTTCGGTACCGAGCAGAAATCAAAAGATTGGCAGGCTGAATTGGAAAAAATCGGCATGGCCAAGCGCGATGTGGGCGTCAATGTGGGCATCGGCTTCAAGCCGACTTCCTGGTTGGGTACCGAACGCTTGGTACACTCGGCCATTTCTTACGCGCTGACCAACAACCGCCGCAACCTGACGCTGGTACACAAAGGCAATATCATGAAGTTCACCGAGGGCGCTTTCCGCGAGTGGGGCTATCAGATCGGTACGCAGTTTTTCCGCGATAAAGTGGTGACGGAGCGCGAGTCCTGGATTTTGGGCAATGTGGAATCCAACCAAGGCATCTCGGCGGAAGACAATGCCCGCATGATTGATCCGGGCTATGACATGATGACGCCGGAGCAAAAGAAAAAGGTGGTGGCCGAGGTGGAAACTGCCTTGCAATTGCTGCCCACGCACGGCAACGGTCAGTGGAAAAAAATGCTGATGATAAAGGACGCCATTGCCGACATCACTTTGCAGCAGGTGCTGACCCGCGCCAAAGATTTTGACGTGATTGCTACCATGAACCTCAACGGCGACTACCTCTCCGACGCCCTCGCGGCGCAGGTGGGCGGCATCGGCATTGCACCCGGCGCCAATATCAACTACATCACCGGCCACGCCATCTTTGAGGCTACGCATGGCACCGCGCCCAAGTATGCAGGCCAGGACAAAGTGAATCCGGGGTCGGTCATCCTTTCCGGCGAAATGATGCTGCGCTACATGGGTTGGACGGAAGCCGCCGACCTCATCATCAAAGGTATGGATGGCGCCATCGGCAACAAACGCGTGACCTACGATTTCCATCGCCTGATGGACGGCGCTACGCTGCTGAAATGCTCGGAGTTCGGCTCTGAGATCATTGCAAATATGTAATTTTCAGGGGTTCAATTCCCATCGAATTCAACAACGAGAGCGTCTGTGGCAGTAGCTGCAGGCGCTTTTTTTGTCACCCATCCCCTTCAATTCCGAGCCCCAGCCGCTCCCACAGCGTTCTCAGATGCGGGTTGCTTTGCTGCATCTGGCGCAGTTTTTCTTTATCGTTGAGGGGCGTTGCTCTGGGCACAGGCTCGTCGTCGGCTTGCGCTTTCTTTTCCACTTTGATGCTGAGGGTGAGACCGCCTCGCCGAAAATGAGTGCGCAAAAACTCAATCACGCCCATTTCCTGCTTGAGGGTACTTTCAGCCAGCGCGCTGTTCACTGTGACCGTAATGTGCTCATTTTCAATGCCAAGCTCCACCTGTCGGAGAAAAGTCTTGGACGAATCGGAAGGAACGCCGTTCGCATATTGCATCCAGGATTTTTTCAATGACTCCACATTAAAATCGGGCGCATACGAGGCTTCTTTGTGATCGGAAACCTTGAGTTGGTCTTCCAGCATGGATTCCAGACTACCCAATTTGGCTACGGTGTGTTTTCGGGTTGGAGCGGGCTGGTTTCGGGTTTCATCCGCCGTAGCCTTGGCGAAGGTGGGTTCAATGTTCTGCGTTTCAAGTTCCGGGTTGGAACTGCCTACCGCCAACTGTCCACCGCCTACTGCCAACTCATTCCGCGTTTCGGGTTCCGGGTTTCCCTCGCGTTCGCGGAAATTCGCGTCATTCGCGGAAATTCGCGTTTCCGATTCCGGGCTTGCCACGGCGGAGGCGTGGTTTCGAGTTCCGAGTTCCAGGTTTCGGGTTTCGGGTTTCGGGTTGAGACCGCCCACTGCCAACCGCTCACCGTCTACCCTTACATCAGGATTTTTTTTTTCCGGGTCACCGGCTGTTTCTACCGGCGAATAACGGACGCGGCGGCGGATGTAACTCATTTTGATGAGCGCCATTTCCGTGTGCAGGCGCTTATTGCGCGCCATTTTGTAGTTGAGGTCGCATTCGTTGGCCAGATTGAGCGCGCTGAGCAGGAGCGCCGCCGGAGCCAGGTGCGCCTGCGTGCGGTATCGCTCTCGGAGATTGTCGGACACTTCGAGCAGCGAGAGCGTAGCTTCATCCTTGCAAACCAGCAAGTTGCGCAAATGTTCGGCCAATCCCAGAATAAAAATATCAGGATCAAAACCCTTTCTCACCACCTCGTCAAACAGGAGCAACACCCCCGGCAGGTCTTCCGAAAGCAGGCCGTCCACAAACCTGAAATAGTAGTCGTAGTCCAGCACGTTCAGGTTCTCCAATACCGCCTCGTAAGTGATGCGATTGCCGCCCGCGGCCACCATGCGGTCAAAAATGGAGAGTGCGTCGCGCAGGGCGCCATCTGCCTTTTGGCCGATGATGTGCAGCGCCGCCTCGTCGGCCTCAATGCCTTCCTGACTGCATATATGCTGCAAGTGTTTGGCGGCATCCTGCGCCGAAATGCGTTTAAAATCGTATATCTGGCACCGCGAAAGGATAGTGGGAATGATCTTGTGCTTTTCGGTAGTGGCCAGAATAAAAATGGCGTAAGAGGGCGGCTCCTCCAGTGTTTTGAGGAACGCGTTGAACGCCTGCGAGGACAACATGTGTACCTCGTCTATGATGAAAACCTTGTACTTGCCCTGTTGCGGCTGAAACCTCACCTGATCTATGAGGGCGCGCATGGCATCCACCGAGTTGTTGGAAGCGGCGTCGAGTTCGGTGATGTTGAAAGATGCGTTTTCGTTGAAGGCTTTGCAGGAATCGCAGGTGTTGCAGGGTTCAAAAGTCGTGCCTGCATTTTGGCAATTGATGACTTTGGCCAAGATGCGCGCACAGGTGGTTTTGCCCACGCCGCGCGGCCCGCAAAACAAAAACGCATGCGCCAGATGCCCCGTTTGGAGGGCGTTTTTCAGGGTTTTGGAAATATGCTCCTGCCCCACGACGTCCTCGAATCGCGCAGGTCGGTATTTACGGGCAGAGACGATAAACTGGCTCATGTTTTTGTCAACATTTGTACTCTCAGGCTGCGAGTTGCCGGCTTCGAGCTTTGAGTAGAATGATTGTGAAAGGGAAAACTTCCCAAAAACGCACTCATTTTCAATAGTAGATTTTGCAATTTCCCCCAATGCAAAATCTAACTTTTTAGCAAAAAAACAAACTCATAGCTCACAGCTCGTGGCTCGCAGCTTTTGAGGTATGCTAAGTAAATACTTGTTACCTTTGAGTATCAGAGACTTTAGCTCCGATGTGCGATTTTACCGTCCAAAGATAGTATTTCAGTTGGAGTTATCACACCCCGAAAATGAAATCTCCCGGCTCAGTGTTTGATAAACTTCAAAGGCTTGTCTGCTTTGCCTAAAAACCTGATGAAGTACAAGCCCTTGCTCAAGCCGGATACGTCCACGCGCTGAATCTGTGAAGCCATTGTTCCCGCCATCACGGTACGGCCTGCGGCATCTGAAACTTCAAAACGAACATTTTCTCGCCACAAGGCTGCTTCTATACTGATTTCAGAAGAAGCCGGGTTGGGAAATACGCGAAACAGCGCGGCATCTTGTTGCACCTCGGTAGCAGCCGAAATGATGCCGTTACAGCCCACTGTATCTACGCGCAAAAACATTTCATCAAAATAAGAATCGTTGTCCTGTCCTGCCTGCCGGGTGCCCATGAGTACAAACCGGATGCGCGAACAATCTTGCGGAATGACTGCCGATGCTTGCACCAATTCCCACACGCCCGATTGAGAACCGTACACCGGCGTTGAGTCCAGCACTGTGCCCGCTGCCGACAAAAATCTCAGCCTGAACTGAGGCAAATCTGTGCCCTGATAATCGCTCAACCAGCCACCGAAACGCGCAATCGCCGTGCCGTTTTGGATGGCTGCGGCAAATGCCTCTACCGACACCTCCTGAAATCCCTCCGCGTAGGGATGCTCCTCACACACGCCGCCTACCGCAAACAAACGGCTGCCGGCGTAGGCGTTGTTGCCGGCACATTCCCCGCTGAGGATGGATTCAAAAGAGCCTGCCGTTTCCGTCCAGGCATTTATGCCGTTTTCTGCGCCGCCATTAATGAGCAAATTGTTGCTGAGCGCAGCAGGCCCGGTTTGAAACGAAATTGCCTGGCTCCAGTCGCTCCAGGCCAGTCCGCGATCCCGGTATCTCACCCGCCAATAGTAGGTGGTATTGGGCGCCAGATTGCTCGCCAATTCATCCGTCAGGTCGTCATTGGCCTGTAAATCAACGTTGTTGTACCAATTGGTGTACTGTTTCCAACGATCAACCGTTGGGTTGGAAAAATCGGGCGAGGTAGAAATTTGCCACTGACTTGCGCCGTGCAGGTCGCCGTCGGGGTCGGAATAGGGAGTAGCCGACAACTCAAGCGTGCAGCCCGAAGATACGACCAATCCCTCGGTCGGGAACACGCCTGTGGGCGTAGCGGGCCCCGCGTTGTAGCGCCGTATGGTGAAGCTGTCTCTCAGCACATTGTTCATAAACACATTTTCATTGCCCCGGCTGATGCGCCGGATGGTAAAAGCGGGATCGTTGCCGGCCCGCACATCAATCCATGCAAAACCGTATTCGTCCTGGCTGATGACATGCTCCGGGTAGTCGTTTTGGGCATATTCGTTCCAATAATCAATATTGCCGCCCGCCGTTGCCACATTGACCATAGTGTGTGCGGCGTTGAGGCTTTGCCCCCTCGAATAACCGTGCGTATGGCCGTAAAAATGCACGCTGGGTTTGCCGCAGGCGGCAGAGAAATTTTCCAATTTTTGAATCACCTGCCCGGTGTAGGCCAGATTTCCGGCAATCCACAACTCCGAATGAAAAGGGTGGTGGATTTGAGCAAAAACAAAATCAATGTGCTCGTTGGAACATGCGTCGTTCAGCACGTTTTCCAACCAGTTCAGTTGCGCCTGTATGAGGTAGCCCGTGTTGGAATCCAGCCCGATGATGCGAACATTGGCGTAGTCTTTGTACCACCAATGCTCTTCGTACCCTGTGGTTCCGTTGGTCGGGAGTTCAAAATATTTGAAATAATTGATTGAGTTGGCCTCGTGATTGCCCAACACCGGGTACATGGGCGTGTGCCGAAACAGGTTTTCGGAGGGGTTGAAATAGGTGTTTTTCCATTGCTGGTAATCGGCGCCGTAATCCACCAAATCGCCGGTAATCATAGCAAATGCAATCCTTCCGGCAATGTCCGCCGTGCCGGTTTGCCCCAGATAACCGATGACGCCGTCGTTGCACATTTCCCTGAAAACATTGGGCCGGCCGGGGTCTCTTTGCATGTCGCTCATGGCGATGAACGAGAACGATTTTTCAGAATCATTCGTCGGTGGCGTCACAAAATCGAAGATGGAACTCATCGTCGTACCAATATTCACGCGATAGAAATAGCGCGTATCGGGCGAGAGGCCGGTCAAGCGGGCATGGAAAATTTGCGAGACGCCCGATCCGGTTTGAGCCTGCCCGGCAGTGCTTTGCCCCAAACTGGTACTCAGACCCCATTCCACCGTGCCTGTCGCAGCCGTCGAGGATTCCCAGGTGATGGTGACGGCGTTGGGGGCGGCATTTTGCAAAAACGGCTGAACCAGAAAGGTTTGAGCGATGGAAGTTTGCAAAAACAAGAACGCTGCAAGGTGGACGAGGTACTTCATGTGGTGAGTGATTGAAAAAATGAGTCCAAATGTAGTCAATCGCGCCCGCTTTGGCGTAATATTGTCATCCGAAAAATCATCATCCAACGCACGCCAACCATGACAGGTAGAATCTCTTTTTTATTGAATTTCACCGTATTCGCCACGCTCTTCCTGCTTTCCTGCCAAGGCCCGCCGCAGACAGTGACTGCCGATGACGACCTCGCCCGTTTCGTCAATCCCTTTGTCGGCACCGGCGCACACGGACACACTTACCCCGGCGCGGCGCTCCCATTCGGCATGGTCCAACTCAGTCCCGATACCCGCCTCGACGGCTGGGACGGCTGCTCCGGCTACCATTTCACAGACACCATTATATATGGATTCAGCCACACGCACCTCAGCGGCACCGGCGTTTCCGATTATGGCGATGTGCTGCTGATGCCTTTTACCGGCGATCCGCTGTTTCACAATGGCGCCGACGGTCAGGCCGGCTACTCCTCCGCTTTCGACAAATCTTCCGAATCGGCTTCGCCCGGTTACTATCAGGTGCGCCTCAAAAAATACGACATCGAAGCCGAGCTGACGGCCACTCCGCGCACGGGCCTGCACCGATATACCTTCCCCGCAGGCGCTGAGGCCGGCCTGCTCATTGATCTCGTTCACCGCGACGAAGTATTAGACGCCGCCCTCTGGCGCCGCAGCGATACCGAGGTGGAGGGCTATCGCATCTCGCGGGCCTGGGCCGAGGAGCAGCACGTTTATTTTTCGGCCAAATTTTCTCAACCCATCGCCGGGCTTCTCTTCGACGGCAAGGCCAAATCCGACACCCTGCGCGGCAAAGAGGTCAAAGCGGCCCTGCGTTTTGCTGCCTCCGATCAGCCTTTGATCGTTCAGGTGGCCATTTCTGCAGCGGACGTGGAAGGCGCCCGCAACAACCTCGCGGTCGAAAATGCCGCCTTCGATTTTGACAAAACGCGCTCCTATGCCCGCGCCGTCTGGAACCAGCAATTGGAAAAAATTCGCGTGGAATCTCACAACGACGAGGAGGCCCGCATTTTTTACACGGCCCTGTACCACGCCTCGCTGCAACCCAATTTGTTCACCGATGCCGACGGGCGTTATCGCGGCCACGACCGCCAAATTCATCAGGCCAAAGAGCACACGCAATACACCGTTTTTTCGCTGTGGGATACCTACCGCGCCGCCAATCCGCTGTACCACATCATTGAGCCGGAGCGCAGCCGCGATTTTGTACACACGTTTCTGCAACAGTTTCGCCAAAGCAGCGAGCTGCCCGTTTGGGAATTGGCCGGCAACGAAACCTACTGCATGATCGGCTACCACTCGGCTGCCGTCATCGCCGACGCCTGGGCCAAAGGCATCCGCGATTTCGACCCTGATCTGGCTTTGGAAGCCATGATAGCAACGGCCAATCAGGATAAGTTCGGCAAAAAGTTCTACCGCGAATACGGCTTCGTACCCGCCGAAATGGAGGCCGAATCTGTTTCCAAAACGCTGGAATACGCCTACGACGACTGGTGCATCGCCCAAATGGCGCAGGCGTTGGGCCGACAGGAGATGTATGAAACCTTCATTCGCCGGGCGCAATCGTACCAAAACCTTTTCGATCCTTCCACCGGCTTTTTCCGCGCCCGCCGCAACCAGAGTTGGATTGCGCCCTTCGACCCCGCCGAGGTCAATTACCACTTCACCGAGGCCAATGCCTGGCAGTATGGATTTTATGCGCCGCAGGATGTAGAAGGCTGGATGGCGCTGCTGGGCGGAGATGAAAAAGCCGCGCAACACCTGAACGCCGTGTTCACCGCCGACTCCAAAACCACCGGCCGCGACCAGGCCGACATCACCGGCCTCATCGGCCAATACGCGCACGGCAACGAACCCAGCCACCACATCGCCTACCTCTACAATTTCTGCGGGCAGCCCTGGAAAACGCAGCAGCGCGTGCAGGAAATCATGCGCAGCCAATACGCCGACGCGCCGGAGGGCCTGTCGGGCAATGAAGACTGTGGCCAAATGTCGGCCTGGTACATTTTCAGCGCGCTCGGATTTTACCCGCTCACGCCCGGCAGCACGGCCTATGTCATCGGTTCGCCGAGGGTGAAAAATGCCGAAATCAAGGTAGGAAAAGGCAAGACTTTCCAGATCACCGTCAAAAACGGCGGCCCGCAATCGCCTTACATTCAGTCGGTTCAGCTCAACGGCAAGGCTTATCGAAAGTCCTTCATCCGCCACGAAGACCTCCTCGCCGGCGGCACGCTGGTATTTACCATGAGCGAGCAGCCCAACAAATCCTGGGGCACAGCGCCCGAAGATCGCCCCCGCAGCCACATCGAAAACAACCGCCTCATGCCGCTGCCGGTCGTGTCTCGCGGCCAACGCGCCTTCTTCGGAACCGACACCATCAAACTGGCGCACCCCCTGCCCGATGCCGAAATCTGGTTCAGCACCGACGGCAGCGACCCGCTTTCCAATGGGAAGAAATACGCACAACCCATTGTCATTAAACAAGATACGGAGATAAAAGCCATAGCGAAGCATCCCAAATGGGGCCAAAGCCTGCCCATCTCCGCCCGCTTCCTGCGCGTGCCGGGCGAGCGCAAAATCACGCTGGCCTTCCCCTTCGCGCCGCAGTACGCCGCCTCCGGTCCCAGCGCGCTCATTGACATGCTCGAAGGCGGCAACGACTACCGCACCGGCGAGTGGCAGGGCTTCGAGGGCGTGGACGTGGACGCCGTGGTGGACCTCGGCGCAGCGCAGCAACTCAGGCAAGTACGCATCCACTTTTTGCAAGACGAAAACGCCTGGATTTTTATGCCCACCGGCGTCTCGTTTTACGGCAGCACCGACGGGCGCAATTTCCGGCTCATCGGCAAGGTACCGGCCCGCACCCGCCCCGAACACAAGGGCACCATCATCGAATCGTTCAGCGTAAAAACTTCCGGCCCGATGCGCTACATCCGTGTGGTGGGCCACAATCGCGGACTTTGTCCGCCCACACACAAAGGCGCCGGCGGCAAAGCCTGGATTTTTGCAGATGAGATCAGGGTGGAGTGATGGTTTTTATAAATATTTTGAAAAATTTAATAACTCGATAAAATGGAAAAGAGATTAGTAAAAATCGCGAAAGAGCTTAATGTAAGTATAACCACGATTGTGGAATTCCTGCATAAGAACGGCTATGAAATTGAAAATAAGCCTACGGCCTGGATCAGTGATGATATGCACACCATTTTGCTCAAGGAGTTCCAAAAATCAATGGACATCAGGGAACAAGCTGATCAATTGGTTATAGGCACTCGTCCGATGCCCAAAAAAGATATCCCCGTTGCCGCGAAAACCGACAAAATTCAACCGGGGACTTCTATCTTGGGGCGCAAGGATGAAGCCCAGCCGGCTAAAGACGTCAAGCCGATGGAAGAGGAAAAGCCACGAGGCTTGCTCCCGAACCGGTTAAAAATTCTTGGCAAAATAGACTTGGATGCCCACAAAGCAAAACGTATTCAAAAAGATCCATTAATCTCTTCTGAAGAAAATATTGTAGATGGGATAATTAGTCGTACAATAAAATCAAAAAATAAATTTATTGACTTAGGGAATTGTGGTCTAAATGAAATTCCAAAAGAATTATTAGAAATGGAGTGGCTGGAGGGAATTAATTTAGGCCCTGAGTATTATGATATAGAGGAAAAAAAAATGAAAAAATCCAACCAATCTCATGGGGCGAATCGATTTTATTCATCACTTGAAGGGTTTAAAAGTTTTCCTAAATTAAAATTTTTAAGTATAAACAATTGCAATATAGATGATTTATCATTTCTGACTAATAACTCAAAATTAGAACATCTTTCCGCAGAAGGTAATCATATTTCGAATTTAGATGACTTGCCGAATCTGCCCTATTTAAAAAATATTTTCTTGAATGGAAATACGGTAAGCGATACTGACGTTTTGTCAAATTTACGTTATTTGGAGATATTGCGACTTTCAAATAATCGCCTTCAAGAATTACCATATCTCTTCCCCGGGCTCTTTCATTTGGATTTGTCAAATAATGAGATACAAGATATATCTGCAATTGGTGATTTAGAATATTTATTAATTTTAGATTTGTCAAATAATTTGATTAAGGACATTTCTCCTTTGTCGAACTTAAAATCTATAGAACAATTATATTTGACAAACAATAAAATAAATGATATATCATATTTGAGGTTATTGCCTGAATTGAAGTTTATTTCAATAGATCTCAATCCTATTAAAGACTGCCCTTTCGAGGTTTGGGGGAGCAATGATATAAAGCTAATTCGGGGTTATTTTGAGTCATTGCAGCGGCAATATGATAATGAAAATACTGATCGACAAGAAGTTAAGCTTGTTTTTGTTGGAAATAGCGCAGTTGGAAAAACTCAACTGATTAATCTGCTTATCAAAGGAGATTGTATTAATGAAAGGAATTCTACTCATGGGATTAATGTGATAAAATTTTATCCATCTAATTCGCCACTCAAACAGTTTAAAAATAGATTTGATAAAAATTTCTCAGTGAATATTTGGGATTTTGGTGGTCAAGAATATTATCATGGAACTCATCAGTTATTTTTAAGCAATCATGCAGTTTATGTTTTATTATGGGAGAGGTCAACGAATTTAAATGGTGTAGTAAGCACTGAGTTATCAAAAGGAATATTTGAAGACCTTGAACATTTTGATTATTGTTACTGGTTGGAGAGTATCAGACACTATGCCCCTGACAGCCCTGTACTTATTGTTCAAAATAAGATAGATGACCCTGATCAACCCAAAGAACGAATTTCCAATGCGTTATTGGATTCGTATAATGTTGAACAAGATGCGTACTCCCTAAGTATAACGAATGCACTCTCTAATAATTCACCTTATAAACGGTTGTTTGATAATTTTTGCGATGAGCTTATAGGTTTATTAATAGATAGTGCAAGTAAATTTAAATATAATTCTGTTTGGATTAACATCAGAGATGAAATAGTTAATGTGGCACATAATAATATGAATAAATTTTCTGAATACTTAAATGAGGGTGCCTGGATGGATATTAGCGATTTTAACAAAGTGTGTATTGGTATAGATCAAAATTTCTCAGAAGATGAATTACATAGTCTTGTTAACTGGCTAAATAATATTGGTACACTGAATTATTATCCAAACAATTCACGACTTAAGTCAAAGATCTTTTTAAATCCTAAATGGATAACAACTACAATTTATGAAATCTTAGACAAGACTGTACTTGATAAAAAAGGCGAATTTTATTTGTCGGACATAAAACAAACCCCTGAAATATTTATTGAATTGATGAAAGAAATGGATATCGTTTTTCCTCATCCATTAATGGAAAATGTGTACATAGCCCCTCAGTATCTACCATCTGAACATGCTATTGAGGACTTATTTGCAATTGCGGAGTTAGGGTTGCGAAGGTCGTCTTATCGGATTCGAGTGCCCATTTTTTTCTACAAAAAACTAATGCATAGGCTTATTTTGTATTTTGGAATGGAGGCTGATGTCATTGCCAAATACTACTGGAAACATGGTATAGTCTTTGTTACGAAAGGAGGGACAAGGTGTTTGGTGAAGGGACTTTATACTGAGGAGTCAAATAGACAAGGCGTTATTTTAGTTGGAATTGAAAATTCGAATGAACATAACCTGCTTCAAAGAGAGATATTTGAAAGAATGCTAATTATTTTGTCGAGAAAAGAGGAAGAATTAGGTTTTCGTATATTTCCACCTACATTGGGAATAAAATCTATTCTTGAAAGTGCTGAAAGTAATGATGATATTTATAAATATGGGCATGATAATTCTCCTTATACAAGCTTATGGACAGACGAGTTAAGAGTTTTGCCGCGATGGCTTAATGTTTTAGATATCGCGGTTGGCGATTCAGCTTTTATTTCATTAATTAAGTTAGTTAAAGCGGTAAAAGGAGGTAGAAAAAAGATTGAAACAGAATCTGGAGAGATTTTGACTATCAATAAATTTGGATTTTTACTTGACAGTACGGTCTCTATGCCATTAAAGATATTTGTTTCTTACTCTCACAATGATATCCAATTGATGAGACGATTAGATACTCATTTAGCTCCTTTAAAACGCTTGGAAAAAGTGGTGTCATGGACAGATAGGGAAATATTGCCAGGAAGTAACTGGGACTTAACCATTCAAAATCAACTCAATGAGGCCGATATAGTTTTATTGTTGATTTCAGCAGATTTTGTTGCTTCTGAATATATTTGGAATAAAGAGTTTGCGGTTGCTTTAGAAAGAGAAGAACAACGTAAATGTATGGTTATACCAATACTACTTCAACCAGTAGATTTTAATGGATTACCCTTCTCCGAAAAACATATGATACCTATTGATGAGGGAACTGGAAAGAGAGAGTTGCGCCCAATTACATTATGGAGTAATACAGAACAGGGCTTTGCAGAGGTAGCGAAGCAAATTAGAATTTTAATAGATAAGAAAGAATTATATTTCACTTAATCTTTTATTGGTTTTCAATTAATTCGTTAATCACATATTACCATGCTCCTTCTCCTCCTCTTTCAATACTTCCTCTTTGCGGCGCCAACCCCGGGGCAGCCGCCCTCCGCGCCCGCCTTCCGTTTCGCCATCGTTTCCGACACCCACATCGGCGGAGCGCCCACGGCCTCCGAAGACCTCCGCCGCACCGTTGCCGACATCAATGCCGACAGCACGCTGGCCTTTGTCGTCATTTCCGGCGACGTGACCGAACTCGGCTCCGATGTGGAATTGGCCGAAGCGCACGAGATACTCCGTCACCTCAACAAGCCCTGGTACGTCATTCCCGGCAACCACGACACCAAGTGGTCGGAAAGCGGCAACAACAGCTTTCTGCAGGTTTTCGGCTACGAACGCTTTTATTTCGAGTACGGCGGCTTTGTTTTTCTGGGTTGCAACAGCGGCCCCAACATGCGCATGGCGCCCGGCCTCGTACCCGCCGAAGACCTGCGCTGGCTCGATTCCATCGTGGTACAATTGCCTGCCGGTCAGCCGCTTGTGTTTTTCAATCACTACCCTTTGGACGAGGGTTTGGGCAATTGGTACAAAGTGACAGACATCCTGAAAAAAGCCAATACCCAGGCGGCGTTTTGCGGTCATGGCCACGCCAATAAAATCCTGTCGGCAGAGGGCATTCCTGCGGCCATGTGCCGTTCCAATCTCCGCGCCAAAGCAGATACCGGCGCTTACAACATCGTTGCCGTTTTTCCCGATTCGCTCACCCTTTCCGAGCGCCGACCCGGAGGCCGCACGACTGCGCCCTGGCATCGCATCGCCTTGGGGCAGCGGGATTTCAGCGCCGACACGACCCGCTATTCCCGCCCCGATTTCAGCATAAACGAGCGATACCCGCAGGTAAGGCCCCTGTGGCAAATACAAGACCCCTGCGACATCGGTGCGGGCATTGCCGTTTCCGGCGACGTAGCGGTGTATGCCAACACCTGCGGCAATGTGAAAGCTGTTTTTTGGAAAAACGGAACCCCGAAATGGGCGTTTTCCGCGCTGGGCAAAATCTATTCCACGCCGGCCATCGAAAAGGGTAGGGTAGTGTTCGCCTCCGCAGACAGCGCAATCTATTGCATTTCAGTATATTCGGGTGAATTGATCTGGCAATTCAAAACAGGGAAAGCCATCGTAGCCTCGCCGGTCATCGCTGACGGGGTGGTGTATATCGGCTCCTCGGAGGGCAAGTTTAGGGCGATTTCTTTGCAATCAGGAGCGCTGTTGTGGGAGTTCGGCGGCGTAGAGGGCTTTGTGGAAACTCGTCCGGCGGTGGATGCCGAGCGGGTGTATTTTGGTAGTTGGGGCACTTATTTTTATGCCTTGAACCGCAAAGACGGCGCCCTTGCCTGGCGCTGGAGCAATGGAGGGAGCAACCGCATGTTGTCGCCGGCGGCGGTTTTTCCGGTGTTGGCAGATGGGAAGGTGTTCATCGTGGCGCCGGATCGTTTTGCAACGGCATTGGATGCCCGAACGGGCCGCGTTGTTTGGCGGACAGACAAAAAAGTAGGTCGTGAGTCCATCGGAATCTCAGCCGATCAGCAGACGATTTATGTCAAATCCATGACCGACACCATCACGGCTTTTTCTGCAAAAGGCAGCACCTTGCAACAAAAATGGCAGGCACCCGCCGGCTACGGCTACGACATTGCGCCCTCGCCCATGACGGAGCGGGCCGGTCGGCTGTTTATTCCCACCGATAAAGGCGTGCTGATAGCCCTCAACCCGGCCACGCAAAAAGTGGAGTGGTCGCACAGGTTATGCAATGCCTTGATTAACAATGCTGTGCCCTTGCCCGATGGCAGAGTGTTGGGTACTACGATGGACGGGCTGGTGTTTTTATTACAGGAAAAGTGATTTATTATGATCCCTTCGAGTAGGAATATTGCATGCGGGTAGAACCCGCAGAATAGCTCACACGAGATGGAATCTCGCGCGAGCGTTTTATTACAGGAAAAGTGATTTTTACAGATACAATCAACACAAACAATATGAAAAAGACCATTTTATTATGGCTCATCAGCTTGGTTATGCTGGGGCCTGTCTTTGGACAAACAGCGCCGACATTGGGAAAAAACAGCGATCAGGAAGTCATTTCCACCATGTCGTTGGATGAAAAAGTGCGTCTGCTGGTCGGCATGGGCATGCGTTTGCCGGGAATGCCGGGCAATGCGCAACAAGGCCCTGTGGTGGGCCAAACGCAGGACAAAGTACCCGGAGCTGCCGGTACCACCGCCACCTTCCAACACTTGGGCATTCCGGGATTGGTAGTCGCCGACGGGCCTGCGGGATTGCGCATTTCGCCAACCCGGCCCGGCGAAGACAAAACGTATTACTGCACCGCATTTCCCATTGCTACACTGCTGGCGGCCTCCTGGGATACGCCCTTGGTAGGAAAGGTAGGCGAAGCGATGGGCCGCGAAACCAAAGAGTACGGCGTGGACATCATTCTCGGTCCGGGTATGAACCTCCACCGCAATCCCTTGGGCGGGCGCAATTTCGAGTACTACTCTGAAGACCCCCTGCTGACGGGCAAAATGGCAGCCGCAATGGTCAATGGCATACAATCGAATGGCGTAGGCACCTCCATTAAACACTTTGCAGTCAACAATCACGAGACCAACCGCAACACCATCAATGTAAAAGTGAGTCAACGGGCGCTGCGCGAACTGTACCTCCGGGGTTTTGAAATTGCGGTAAAAGAATCGAACCCCTGGACGGTAATGAGCAGCTACAACAAGGTCAACGGCACTTATACTTCTCAAAGTGCGGAATTGCTGAAAACCGTCTTGCGCAAAGACTGGGGTTTCAAAGGCTTTGTTATGACCGACTGGTTTGGCGGAGATAACGCCGTGGAACAGATGAAAGCCGGCAATGATCTGCTCATGCCCGGAACGCCCAAACAGGTGGAACTCATTACCCAGGCTGTGAAAGAAGGCCGCCTGGAAGAACGCTTTCTCGACGAAAATCTGGCGACTATGCTGCCTATCTTTCGCCAATCGCCGGCCTTCAAAGGTTATCCCGCCTCCCTATCGCCTGATTTGAAAAGCCATGCAGTTGTGGCGCGTCAGGCAGCGACGGAGGGCATGGTACTCCTCAAAAATGACGTTGGAACCTTGCCATTGCGCAACCAGCGCCGAATAGCGGCCTTCGGCAATCACTCCTACGATCTGGTTTCCGGCGGTACCGGCAGCGGCGATGTCAACGAAGCTTATACGGTTTCGCTTCCGGAGGGTTTGCAAAATGCCGGCTTCCAGTTGATGGAACCGCTGCGCAAAGCTTACGAGATGTACCTCGGCGAAGAAAAGGCCAAACAGCCCAAAAACAAACCATTTTTCCTTCCGCCGCCGCATATTGCCGAACTGGCGCTGTCGCAAGATCAGATCAATGCCGCTGCCGCAAGTGCTGATTGCGCCATTGTCACCATCGGGCGCATTGCAGGAGAGTTTGCAGATCGCAAGGCTGCGGATGATTTTTATTTGTGGCAGGCCGAGCAGGATTTGTTACGCATGGTTTCCGAGACTTTTCACAGCAAGGGCAAAAAAGTGATCGTCATCCTCAATGTCGGCGGGGCCTTGGATGTAGCTTCCTGGCGCGATAAAGCCGACGCCATTCTGCTGGCTTGGCTGCCAGGACAGGAAGCCGGAAACGCCATAGCCGATGTACTCACAGGGAAAGTCAATCCATCGGGGAAACTACCGACGACCTTTCTGAAGCGGTACGAAGACGATCCTACAGCGGCCGGTTTTCCCGGAAAGGAATTCGGCGAGCCTGTTTTTATGGGATTTGCCACCGTCCGGCAGGCCGAAATTGAATACGAGGAGGGCGTTTACATGGGCTACCGGGCTTGCGATAAGCAAAACATCGAACCGGCGTACGAATTCGGCTACGGCCTTTCTTACACTACATTTTCCTACACCGATTTGAAGTTGAGCAGCCCGAAATTCAAAAACAAAATGACGGTATCGGTAACGGTTACCAACACAGGGAAAGTGGCCGGCAAAGAAGTGGCCCAACTGTACCTGAGCGCTCCGGCATTGAGCATGGATAAGCCGGCACAGGAGCTGAAAGGATTTGCCAAAACGCGCCTGCTCCAGCCCGGCGAATCGCAGGTGCTGAGTTTTGATCTGGATGCGCGCGCCCTGGCTTCTTTTGATGAAAAAAGCGCTGCCTGGCTCGCCGACAAAGGACTTTACACCGTCAGGGTAGGCGGCTCCAGTCGGGGAATGCGCTTGCAGGCCGAGTTCAAATTGGCAAAATCCATGGTAGTGGAAACGGTGAGCCGGTTGCCGGCGATGGAGCGGTGAGTGGAATGGCCATAATGCAAAACACTTGCAATACAAGGAATTGAAAAAGGCCGCGAAGAAGAGCGTCTGTACTTTGTCGTCAATGCCTACAAGCAGGGTATCGCCATTCCGGTCATTGCGCTGATTGCGGCCGTCAGCGAGGAGGAGGTGTCGCGGATACTTGGGGAGCAGGGGCTTGTGTGAGGAATGGGGCATAAGTCCAAGCGGTCCGCCTACCCCTCCACCCAAAACAACTCCGCGCTCACAAAATCCGCCAGCAACTTCCCGCTGCGGCTCAGGGTAAAAACATCATTGTCGGCCCTCACAAGCCCTTGATGCAGAAAGGCTTGTACCTGTTGGCGAAAATATCCGGCAAAGTGTGCGCCCATCCTTTCGATCTGTTCCAGGCGGCAGCCCCACTGAGTGCGCAGCCCCGTCATCACATACTCGTTGTAGCGATCTGCCGCCCCGAGTATTTCTTCGTCCCAGACAAGCCCGCGCAGCGATTCCCAGGGCGCCGGGGTTTCCAGGTGTTTGACATACACAGGATTATTGGGCAAATTCCATTGCCTGTTTTGCCCGTTGTACGAGTGTGCGCCCGGACCGAGGCCGAGGTATGGTTCGCCTAACCAGTAGGAGGTGTTGTGCTTGGCGTACAGGCCGTTTTTGGCAAAATTGGAAATCTCGTACTGCTCGTAACCGGCCGTTTCGAGGGCGTCCATGAGGTACAGAAACTGCCGGGTAGCTTTTTCTTCTTCTACGGCAGGGCTTTTCCCCGTTTTGACAAAATGCGACAGGGCCGTCTTAGGCTCCACCGTGAGGCAGTAGCAGGATAGGTGCGGAATGCCATAATCCAAGAGGGTTTGAATATTGGCCGCCCATTGCTCATCGGAGGTGATGGGCGCCCCGTAGATCAGGTCGCAGGTGAGTTGGTCGAAGCCCAGAGCGAGGGCCGATTCTATACAGCGCCGCGATTCTCCGGCATGGTGCGCCCGGTTCATCCATTGCAAATCTTCGTCTGCAAATGACTGAATACCAATGCTCAGGCGATTGACCGGGGTGTTTCTGAGGGCGCGCAGGTACTCGTCCGTCAGGTCGTCGGGATTGGCCTCCAGCGTGATTTCTGCGTCGTCGGCTACGGCAAAGGCAGCGTTGATGCGTTCAAAAAGGCGCTCTAATTCTCCAGCACTCAACAACGAAGGCGTGCCTCCGCCGAAGTAAATGCTGTCCAACACAACGGGGCCTCCAAAAAAATCCTGCCGCCCTTGCAATTCTTTTTCCATCGCCGCCAACAAAGGCTTCTTGAGTTTCAGCGAGGTAGAAAAATGGAAGTTGCAGTAGTGGCAGGCCTGCCGGCAAAATGGAATATGGAGGTATAAACCCGGCATCAGCAGCCTAATTGCGCGAGCGACTCCTCAATGACGCGCAATTTTGCCTCGCCGTCGGCTAATTTCTGGCGCTCTTTGGCCACTACGGCTTCCGGCGCGCTGCCTACAAAGCGCTCATTGCTCAGCTTGGCCTGCACCGAAGCAATGAACCCGCGATAGTGCTCCTGCTCTTTGCGCAGGCGGGCGCATTCTTCGTCTTTGTCCAAGCCCTTTTCCACCACGGCGAAGAACTTGTCCTTGCCGGCTAAGAAGGCTACTGCGTTTTCTATGTCGCTTTGCGTGATCTCGAAGGTTTCCAGCACGGCCATTTTGGAGATCATCTCCTGAAGGCCGGCAGTTTGGAACAGACCCGTTGCCGTGCGGCTGTCTTGCACAAACACCTTGAGCGGGTCCTTCATTTTGATACCGTAGTTGTTGCGCACTTCGCGGATGGCGGTCACGAGTTCTTTGGCCTCCTCGATGAGTTGGAGGAAGTCGTCGTCATAAGCAGCGCCTTGCGGCAAACTGCTCACGATACAATCTTCGCCTTCGAGGCGTTCGCGCAATTGGTGCCAGATTTCCTCGGTCACAAAGGGCATAAAAGGATGCAGCAGGGCCATCATCTGCTCGTACATGGCGGAGGCCTTTTCCACGGTGGCGCGGTCAATCGGTTCGCCGAAAGCCGGTTTGATCATTTCCAGATACCAAGAGCAGAAGTCGTCCCAGATGAGTTTGTACAGCGTCATCAGGGCTTCCGAAAGGCGATATTCTTTGAACATCACATTCACCCGGTCTATCGTGGCGTGCAGGCGCTGCTCCATCCATCTGCCTGCAATCGTTTGAATGGCATCGGTTTGTGCATCGGGCGCCTGCTCCGATACCGGCCAGCCTTTGATGAGACGCAGGGCGTTCCACATTTTGTTGCAGAAATTGCGGCCCTGTTCGCAGAGTTTGCTTTCGTTGAGCACTTCGCCGGTTTTGGGGTCGAAGGGCGCATCGAAAATAATGTCGTTGCCGGCTGCGGCACTGGAAAGCATCCCGAAGCGCACGCCGTCGGCGCCGTAGTTGTCGAGCAATTGCAGGGCGTCCGGGGAGTTGCCCAGCGATTTGCTCATTTTGCGGCGCTTGTTGTCGCGCACCATGCCGGTGAAATACACATCGCGGAAAGGCTGAGCGCCTTTTTGAGCGATCAGGTCTTTGCCCAACAGTTCGGGCGCCCATTCGTAGCCCGACATAATCATGCGCGCCACCCAGAAAAACATGATGTCCCAGCCGGTGACGAGCAGATTGGTGGGGTAGTAATATTTCAGTTCTTCCTGATTTTCAAAGCCGTCGAACACGGAAATGGGCCACAACCAGGAGGAGAACCAGGTGTCCACCACATCTTCTTCCTGGCGCAGGTCGTCCATGCTCAGGTTGGATTTGCCGGTGGCTTTGCGGGCCTGTTCGAGGGCTTCTTCGGCGGTTTCGGCCACAAAAACGTGCTGGTCTTCGCCGTTGGCTTCATAGCGGAGGTACCAGGCGGGAATGCGCTGTCCCCACCAGAGTTGCCGGGAGACGCACCAGTCGCGCACGTTTTCCTCGCGCAGCCATTGGTAGTACATATTCCACATGCCTTCCGGGTAAAATTTCACCTCGCCTTTGCGCACGGCCTCCAGCGCAGAGGCGGCCAGGTCTTTCATTTCCAAAAACCACTGCAAAGACAGGCGCGGCTCCACTACGGCGTCGGTGCGTTCGGAGTGGCCGATTTTGGTGCGATAGTCTTCCAATTTGACCAAGTTTCCGCTCTCCTCCAGCAGCCCCTTGATCTTTTTGCGGGCAGCGAAACGGTCTTCGCCCACCAAGATGATGGCCGCTTCGTTGAGCTTGCCGTCTTCGTCGAGGATGTCTATGACTTCCAGTCCGTGGCGCTTGCCGATTTCGAAGTCGTTGGGGTCGTGCGCCGGAGTGATTTTGAGGGCGCCGGTGCCGAATTCCCGGTCCACATAAGTATCGGCTATGATGGGAATAGCCTTGTCAATCAGCGGGATAAGTACCTGTTTGCCGATCCATGCCTGATAGCGCTCGTCTTCCGGGTGTACGGCCACCGCCACGTCGGCCATGATGGTTTCGGGACGTTGGGTAGCGATGACGATGCCCTGTGTGGGGTCGTCTGCCAGCAGATATTGGATGTGAAACAGGCGGGCATTTTCCTCCTGATAAAGGACTTCCTCGTTGGAGAGTACCGTTTTGGCCTCCGGGTCCCAGTTGGTCATGCGTTTGCCGCGATAGATGCGGCCTTTGCGGTACAAGTCCACAAAAACCTTGATGACGGCTTTAGACAGGCTTTCCTCCATCGTGAAGCGGGTGCGTTCCCAGTCGCAGGAAGCGCCGAGGCGTTTGAGCTGATCGAGGATGATGCCGCCATATTTGTCTTTCCAGTCGAAAGCATGTTGCAGAAACTCGTCGCGGGAAATATCGCCTTTGCGAATGCCGCGCTCGCGCAGCAGTTTCACCACCTTGGCCTCGGTAGCGATGGAGGCGTGGTCGGTGCCGGGTACCCAACAGGCGTTTTTGCCTTCCAACCTCGCCCTGCGAATCATAATATCCTGAATGGTGTTGTTGAGCATGTGCCCCATGTGCAGCACGCCGGTGACGTTGGGCGGCGGAATGACGATGGTATAGGGTTCGCGCTCATCGGGCGTGGAGTGGAAATAGCCTTTACGAATCCAGTGTTCGTACCATTTGGCTTCGGTTTCCTGCGGACTGTATCGAGTAGAGAGTTCCATCTTCGCGGTTGCTTGTTGTTAAGGGCCGCAAAGATAGGGGATTTTGGGGAAGGAGTTGTAAGCGTTTTAGCGGTGCTCAATTTGCCTCTCTGAACCCTTTGAATTTTTTGTTCTTCGTTGCCCCCGTACCCCAATCTCCTATCACAATTCCGGTAATTCCCGTCGTGTCGAGCCACTGGTAATCTGGATTCATTTCGAGAAAATGGGAGAACAGAATGGTGGATTTTGTTGCGGACATCAGTTTGTCGGTGTTGGTTACTTTAAATTCGTTTACTTCTTGTGGACTGATTTTCAAGGGGATATTTCCGCAAAAAACGTGATCGCTGTCTTTTGTGTATGGAAATTCCAGGAACTCAAAGGTAGCCGGATCGGCCAGGACTATGATATGATCATCAAGAAAAACGCGGTTGTTATCTTTTGAATAACCAGATTCATGAATCACCTGAAAGCTGCGCGGATCGGCATGTTCGATGAGCCGGCCGTGATAGAACACCGCATTTTTATCCTTCGCGTATTTTTTACTCTTCAGAACCCTGAAACTTTTCGCGTCATGCGCATCTATCGGAGTAATTCTTTTGCCCACCGACTCATCATAAGATACCCAAACCCATTGACCGTTCTCTTTTCGATATCCTGATTGACAAGATGTGAAAAACAAAACAAACAGCGCTCCGATGATTGGCCTGATTCTCATTTTTATATTTGGTTTACAAGGTGTTGTATTTCGTTGGATGTCCGTTGATTAGCATCTTGTTGTGAGTTGTAAAACGAAAAACAGCCTGTGACGGGAGTGCTGTCGCAGGCTGTTTGTTCAGTTGTCATCAAGCGTTGGCTGCTCAGCAATACCGTTCAAAAGCCATCTTCAGGTTTTCGGCGATGATCTCTGCGGAGCGGCCTTCAATGTGCATTCTTTCGAGGAAGTGTACCAATTTGCCGTCTTTGAACAAAGCGATGGACGGCGAAGAGGGCGGGTAAGGCAACATAAACTCTCTGGCCTTGGCAGTTGCGGCCTGGTCAACGCCGGCGAACACCGTCAACAGGCGGTCGGGGCGCTTGTCGTGGCGGGCCGCTAATTTGGCGCCCGGACGAGCATTGGCGGCAGCGCAGCCGCATACGGAATTGACGACGACCAAAGCCGTGCCTTCAGTATTGTTCAATGCTGTCGTTACTTCCTCAGCACTGTGCAAGCTCTCGAAACCATAGTTGGTGAGGTCTTGAGCCATGGGTGCGGTAAGTTCTGCTGGATACATGGATATTATCGTTTTGGTAGTTGTTTGAATAAAATCGGCTATAAATACAGCGGAAGGCGGCACTTGGTTCATTCATGTGGGCAGGATAGTGAAGGGGTGACTATCCGTTCAGGCAGAGAAAGTCACCCCTTCACTATACGCTGATATTCAGCAATCACTTCATTACTGCATCTCCGTCACCCGAATCAGCTTGTCTTCCACTTCCTGCACCAATTCGATGAAATGCGGCAGGCGTTTGGTGTCTTTGTTGCGTTCAAACGGCAAATCCACCTGTACATGCTCTACGATGCGGGAGGGCGCTTTTTTCATCATATAGATGTCGTCGCCGAGGTAAACGGCTTCTGCAATATCGTGTGTGATGAAAACGACGGTGGGGTGAAATTTGAGCCAGATTTTGGCCAGCAAGTCCTGCATTTGCAGGCGGGTGTTGATGTCCAATGCGCCGAATGGTTCGTCCATGAGCAGTATTTCAGGGTTGGCCATCAGGCTCCGGGCAATGGCTACGCGCTGCAACTGCCCGCCGGAGAGGGTAGGGTACTGGGCATACTTGTTTTCGTGTCCCTCCAAACCCATGAGCTGAATCATTTCCATCGCCTTGTCGCGGCGTTCCTTTTCGGGTACATTTTGGAAACTCAGTGGCAGCGCTACGTTGTCCAAAACCGTCATCCAGGGCAAAGATGAATATTGCTGAAAGACCATGCTCACGCGTTTGGACGCGTCCAATGGCTTGTCGTGCAGGAGCACTTCGCCGCTTGTGGGCTTTTGGAGGTCGGCGATGTAGCGCAAGAGGGTGGACTTGCCGCAACCCGATGCGCCGAGGATGACCACAAACTGGCCTTGAGCGGGTTTGTCTTCTACCAAAAATTCCAGGTCTTTGATAATGAAGGTTTTACCTCCGTCGTAACTCTGGCTGATATTGCGCAGGTGGATGATGTTGGGACGCTCTGTATCTTTGAAAATGCTCATGATTGGGCAGTTGTTTTATTGAGTTTTGCTTTGAAAGAGCTTGAACTCGCCGTAAAGAATGATGATGATGGAAGTGACGATGAGCACCGGCGCCAGCGTAGCGAAAATGCCCGACAAGGAGGGTACAAATTCACTTTGCAGGATCAGCAACAAAACCGTTCCCAACAAAGCCAGAATGCCGTATTCGGTTTCTTTCAAACCCTCGCGCACCGATTTGAGGTGTTTGTGCGGAAAGAGGCGCTTATCGAAATAGCTGAAAATGCGATCTTGCAAGAAACCGATCAGGATGATGACGATGAGCGCCGCAAACATGCCTTCGAGCTTGCCCTGGCGCGCTTTGAGGTATATGAGCGAGCCGATGCCGCCCTTTCGGTTGAGCAACTCCGCAATGATGATGTACGTCCACGAAATGGCCGTCAGCACCCGAATGTCGTCCATCAGTTTGGACATCACAGCAGGAATATAGACGCTTTTGATGGTTTGCCAATTCTTGGCGCCCAGGGTGTAAACGGTTTGGAGATACACATCCTGCACCTCGTCTATGCGCTGCACGACTACCGGCAACAAATAGACGATGATACCAAAAGCGAGGAACGCTATTTTCATCTGGTCTTCGATGCCGAACCAAATAATGAAAACGCCCGTGAGCGCAGTCAGGGGCAGGTATCGCAGGGCGTCCACCTGTTTGCTGAAAAGCCCGCGAAACAAAGGCAACAGCCCAATGAGGAAGCCCAAGGGAATAGAAATGAGCACAGCCCAGAAATAGCCTTGAATATTGAGCCAGACCGAGCGCCAGGTGTTTTTCAGCAACTCGTCTTTTTGAATCAGGCCGGGATAAGAAGTAAATACGCGCTGTGGCGGCGGCAGAAGCGGATATACTTTTTCAAAAACCTTGGCATTGGCGAAAGCCGCAGAATCGGCACGGGCCAGCGAGTCTAAATCTATATGCACAGCCAATGAGTCGTCATCGGCAAAGGCAGAAGGCAGGCGGGTTTCGTAGCCCTCGATGATGGGCTTTTGTTCTGAATAAAATTCTGCCAGGCCCCACCAGGCCAAGAAGAAAAGAATCAGCCCGGCAATACCGAGCGCAATGCTTTGTGGACGGCTTAACCCGCCCCGAAGTGTGAACAGCGACATATTTTGATATAAATTAGCGCCCGAAATTATGCTTTTCTTCCATTTGATCTATCATTTTTATCCTCCTGCGCATGAAATTTTCTGAAATACTGCCGGCATTGCGGCGTCGCGTACGCTTCTTTTGGGAGGCACAAACGCGTTACGACATCCATTCGCCTTTTGTGGCCGGATTAGTAGAGGCTGTGCTGGAAGACAATCGCAATTATTATGCGTTTTCAGATATTGAAGTAGCCCGCAGCAGGTGGCTGGCCGATGAAGAAATGATACACTTGCCAAGACTTGGCGCGGGTTCTACCATCAGCGACGCCTCGCAACGCAGGGCCGGAGACATCCTTCGCAGCACCGCCGTCGGTCCCGAAACCGGGCGCAGGTTGTTTCGCCTGGCGCTATGGCTACAGCCCGAATCCATCCTCGAATTGGGTGCCTCCATGGGCATTTCCACCGCGTATCTGGCTGCCGCCGATGCTCGAATCCCTCTGTTGAGCATCGAGGGCAATGCGGCTGTTGCGACGAAAGCGAGGCAGCATCTTGCCGACTTGGGTTTGCAGCATGTAGAGCTTGTTTCCGGTCTGTTTGAGGAGCAATTGCCCGCCGCGTTGAGCAAGTTGGGCCGCTTGGGTTTGCTCTTTATTGACGGCGATCACCGCAAAGAAGCCGTTTTGAAACACGTTCAAACCTGTTTGCAACATCATCACAACGACAGCGTATTCGTCATTGCCGACATTCACTGGTCGGAGGATATGGAGCTGGCCTGGAGCGAGTTATGCGCCCTGCCGGAAGTGACCCTTTCGGTTGATCTGTTTCACTTCGGGTTGTTGTTTTTTAAAAAAGAACTACTTGAAAAACAGCACTTTGTCGTTGTGCCTGCTCATTGGAAACCCTGGCGGATGGGCTTTTTTTCGGGTAGATAATACATACAAAGGGGCGACTCCGCCAAGACAGAGCCGCCCCTTCGCACATCTGGTTTAAACAGATTATTTTATCAGCGTCACATCTCCTTTGAACAACTTCACGCTGCCGTCTATAAACTCCACCTCTGCAAAATAAGCAAAGACAGCAGCATTGTAAAGTTGAGCGCGGTGATTGCCGTCCCAACCATACGCCGGGTCATTGGGCGGGAAATTATACACCTCAAAAACAGACTCTCCCCAGCGATTGAACACCTGGAAAGAACGTATGTATGCCACGTCCTCGCCGGCAAAGACCATCAGACGGTCGTTGGTGCCGTCGTTGTTGGGCGAGAAGGCATTGGGAATGAACACTTCACGCGGATTGGCCACAAAAATGGTCACGTCGTCTGTAATTCGGCAGCCGTTGTTGTCCACCAATGTAGCGGAGTAAATGACGGTATTGAAAGGCCGTACCTCAAATTGCAAACAACCATTGCAGGGCAGGGAATCCGTAGCGCCCCATTGGAACGACGCCACTTCATTTTCAGGAATATTGTACTGCGCCTGCACATTGGCTCTTTGGCCCAATCGAATAAACTGATCCGGTCCCAAATCCAAAACAAGGTCATTGCCCTGCGGCAAGCTGACTTCCATAGCTAGTTCGCAGCCCGTAGCATCCTGAACGACAATGCTGTACGTTCCGCCGCCGAGGTTGGGGTAGAAGGTTTGCGCCCTGAACGCAGCGCCATTTACACTATACATATATGGAGGCGTTCCGCCTGTCACCCCCCCGATGAGGATGCTGCCGTCTGTATCGCCGAAACAGGTGGGATTGTCCAACACCGGCTGCAAGGCCCGCGGGCGCTCCGGATTTTCAGACACGATGACCAGATCAGAGGCTGAGCAACCGTTTTGCGTGTTCACGACCCGAAGCGTGTAAGTGCCGGGAGAGGCAACATCAAGTGCGAGCGAGTTGGAGATGATGGCGCTACTGCCTGCGAGCAGCCACTCGTATCGCATAATGGCGCCGGTGGAGGAACCGGTGCCGTTGATTTGCACGGTTGGATGCAGACAGTCAATTTCCTGATCTTGCCCGGCTAAGGCAGTCGGTATGGCAATGTCCTGCGTCACCGTCACAGAGTCGGTACTGACGCAACCGTTGCGCTGATTGGTGACCCGAAGTATGTAACGTCCCGGACGGTTGATGACCGGAGCAATTCCGGTGCTGCCCGAAACGATGTTGCCGCCGACGGTTGTCCATAAATAAGCCATGCCCGGCCCCGAAGCAGAACTGCTGCCGTCCAAAGCGTCTGCGGTGACGATGCAGTTGAGGTGGCGAGGGGCGCCGGCTTCGGCAACAGGAAGCTGTATATCTTGAGCAACAACAACCGGGCGCTCGGAAACGCAACCCGAGTATGTGTTGACAACCCTGAGCGTGTATTGCCCCGGTTGAGCAGTGGTGTAACTAAGTTGATTGGCCCCCGAAATGGGCACTCCGGCGGCATTGAGCCATTGGTAAGAAAAGTTGGCGCCTGTGGCCGATCCGTTGCCGCTGATGACGATGGAGGGCGTCACGCAATCCAGCGTATCCAATGCCGCTGCGCTGATGGCCGGAAGCGCGGTGAGGTCGGCTACGTTAACGCCGCTCAGAATGGATTGACAACCATACAACACATCGGTTACAATCAATTGATATGCGCCGGACACATTCACCTGAGGCTGCCGGAGCGTGGCATTGGCTGCCGTAATGCCGGGTCCCGACCATAAGTAAGAATAGCCGCCGCCCTGACTGGTACCCGTTCCCCCCAGTGTAGCCACAGGGTTGTTGCAAGTCAGTTCCCTGCCCGGGCCAGCATCGGAAATGGGCAAATTGACCTGCGCCACCTGAATGGACTGCGATGCTACACAGCCAAACTGGTTGGTGACCGTGACGGCGTAATTGCCGGGCGTGCTTGCGCTGATTTGCGGGGTCTGTTGCCCGCCCGACCACTGATAACTTGAGAAAGTACCCGGCACGCTCAGTGTACTGGCTGCGCCCGTGCAGAAGAAATCGTTGCCGCTGATGCTGAAAACCGGCAGCGGGTTGGTCGTCACGTCGCGGGAGGTAGCAGCAATACAACCATTATCATCGGTGACGGTGAGGCTGTAAGTGCCTGCAATGGAGACCGTTATCTGTGGTTGGGTGGAACCCGTGCTCCACACATAAGAAGCAAAAGGCGATGCGGAGGAGAGGGTAGGGGTGTTGCCCACACAGAATGAAGGAACCCCCTGAATCGTTGGTTGCGGCTGAGGGAAGAGGTTCACTTGTACGCTCCCTGAACCCGAACACCCGAACGCATCCGTAACGGAAACGGTGTAAGTACCCGGCTGTGTAATCGTCACCGATTGCGAACCTGAACTATTGGACCACTGGTAGGTAGCAAAGCCCGGCCCGGCGTCTAAAGTCGTTTGCGTGCCGGGGCAAAACTGAAGCGGCCCGCTGATTTGAGGACTCAGTTCGGTATCTTGTGTGATGGTAATATCATCTGAATTGACACAGCCATTGGCATCTGTTACCGTCACGCTCACGATTCCGGGTGTGTTTATCTGCACTGTCTGAGCATTGGAGCCGCTTGACCAGGCATATTGCGCGAAGCCCGCCCCTGCGTTCAGCGTGGTAAAACCGCCGATACAAAAACTGGCCGAGCCGCCGATGCTCACATTGGGCAGCGGGTGCCGAACAATGGTGACTCCATTGCTGGAAGTACACCCATTGACATCGGTAGCCGTAACGGAAAAGAAACCGCCTTGTGTAACGGTATTGCTCGCGCCCGACTGGCTGTTCGACCACACATAAGAAGCATACCCGGGTGTTGCCGTCAGCACTACATTGTCGCCGGCGCAAAACTCCAAAATTCCGCTGATTTGAGGCGCCGTTACCAGAAATTCAACAACAGCAACGCTGCCGTTCGTTACACAGCCGTTGGCATCCGTTACCGTGATGGCATAGTTGCCGCCCGCATTGACGGTAATGTTTCGGCTGGAGGCTGCGTTGGACCACTGATAAGTTACAAATCCTGTACCTGCGTCAAGAATGGTTTGTTGCCCCTGGCAGAAGCTGAGATTGCCCGTAATGTTGGGCTGCACTAAAGGATGCTCAATGACATTGACAGAAGTGACGCCCACGCATCCGAAGGCATCCGTTACCGTAAGGCCGATGGCGCCCGGAGTTGACAGGTTGATGTTTTGAGTAGAAGCGCCGGTACTCCATTGGTACGAAGAGAACGCGGCGTTGGAGGCTAAGGCCACAGAGTTGCCCTCGCAGTATTGAGTGGGGCCGGTGATTTGCGGCAGCGGAAGTGCGCGTTCAGTAACGCTCACCGTTGCCTGGCCGCTACAGCCGTTGGCATCCGTGACCGAAACCGTATAGCTGCCCGGCGCCGAAACCGTCAACTGCTGGCCCACGGCACTGTTCGACCAGTTATAGGTGGCATAGCCGTTGCCGGCATCCAATACTGTATTGCCACCGGCGCAATAATAAAGCGTTCCGGTGACGGCAGGTTGCAATTGCGGCACCTGAGTAACCGTCACGTTGGCCGTGCCGGAGCATCCGTTGGCATCCGTTACAGTTACGGAGTACGCTCCGGGGGTATTGATCGTAGTGGAGGCAGAACTGCCCGCATTCGACCATGCATAATTGCTGAATCCGGCGGGCGCGCTGAGAACGGTTTGGCCGCCCGTACAAATTTGCGTCAGACCAGATATAACAGGCGTCGGATTAGGATTTTGAACAACCGCCACCGAAGCCTGCGCGGTGCAGCCATTGCTGTCGGTCACCGTTACGGAGTAGTTGCCCGGCGCGTTCACGGTGATGCCGGAACTTGCAGCGATCGTTGACCACGCATAAGTCGAGAAGCCTGCATTGGCGGATAAAGTGGTCGAAGCGCCCTGACAATATTGAAGCGCTCCCGAAATGGAAACGGTAGGCGGCGTATTGGCTGTAACGGTCGCAGACGCAGTGCCGTTGCAGCCGTTCCCGTCGGTTACCGTCACTGAGTAGGCGCCTCCGGCGGCCACGCTGATTTGTTGCCCGCTCTGCATGTTCGACCATTGATAGCTTGTATAACCCGCCGATGCCGTGAGCGTTGCGCTGCTCTGGCCGGCACACAAGTCGTCATCACCGGTGATGGCCGGCAAAACTTCGGGCAATTCAGTCGTTTGGAAAGTGGCCGTTCCGGTACAACCATTCCCATCGGTAACGGTGACGGTATAAGAGCCGCTGTTGCTGACCACCAAAGTAGAATCGCTGCCCGAAGCCGACCACTGGTAATTGGTATATCCTGTACCCGCATTGAGCGTGGCAGTGCTGCCGAAACAGAACTGCGTCGGGCCGTTGATTTGTGGAGCGGGAGGTGTGAAAAGTTGAACAGTCCGGCTGCCCGAACCGATACATCCGGCCGCATCGGTAACGGTGACGGTGTAGGTTCCGGCTGTAGTGGTGCTGATGGTTGGAGTACTTACGCCCGTTGACCAACTGTAAGTATTGAAAGTTTGCCCAACGCCTAATGTGGCTGAATTTCCGGGGCAAATGTTCGTTGGACCCGTAAGTGTCGGTACCGGATTGGGCGTACTGGCAACCGTAACAGAAGCCGAGCCGCTGCACCCGTTGCTGTTGGTAACCGTCACGGCGTAAGAGCCGGGCGTATTAACCATAAGGGACTGCCCGCTTCCGCCGCCCGTCCAGGCATAAGTACTGAAGCCAGGACCTGCATTGAGCGTAGTATTGGTTCCGGCACAAAACGACAAATTGCCGCTGATGACCGGGTTGGGAACAGGCGCTGTGGTCACAATAAGATTGGCAGTGCCGGGACAGCCTTCGGAATTGGTGACGGTAACGGTGTAGCTGCCGGGCGCATTGATATTGATTTGTTGAGCATTGGAGCTCGTTGACCATGCGTAGGAAGAGTACCCCGGCCCGGCATTGAGGGCTGCTGAAGCTCCGGGGCAAATCTGATTAGGCCCGGAAATGATGGGGGCCGGAACATTGGCCAATGACACCGTCACTACATCTGTGCCCGAACACCCGGCACTGTTGGTCACCGTCACGGTATAGGTGCCCGGTCCTGGAACTACCGCGAGCGGCCCGCTGCTGCCCTCCGACCACTGGTATGAGGAAAAACCAGATTGCACACTCAATACGGCATTTACCCCCGGACAGACAGTCAGGTCGCCGCTGATGAACGGTATCGGCGCGGCGGCTGAGGTCACGGTCTGTGAGGAGGTGACGGTACAGCCGTTCACGGTAGTTGCTGTGATGGAATAAGTACCGGGTTGCGTGACCGTTATAGATGAGGGGCCAAATTGGCCATTTGACCACTGATAGGAGAGGTAAATGGGCGCTACACTTAGTACGGTCTGCTCGCCTGTGCACAGTACCAAGTCACCGGTGATGATGGGCGCCGGAGCGCTCAAAGCTGTCACAGTAATTTGGCCTGTTCCGGTACAGCCATTGACGTCTGTGCCGCTGACCGTATATACCCCTGGCGCCGAGATGGTCGTCGTGGGGCCGCTCGTTCCGTTCGACCATGTAAGGTTGCTGTATCCAAATTCTGCGCTGAGGGTCAGCTCGCCGCCGGGGCATATCTGGTTGTTGCCGAAGATGCCGATGGTGGGGGAGGGGGCTTGGGTCAGAGTGAATTGCCCAACGCCTGTACACCCTTCCGCATTGGTAACCGCAACCGCATAACTGCCGGGAGAAGTAACAACGATGCTTTGCCCCGGCCCGCCCGGCGTCCAGACATAAGAACTGAATCCCGGTCCGGCATCCAGAACTACTGATTGTCCGGAGCAGATCGCAGGTGGGCCGGTGATTTGCGGCACTGGCAAGGGGAATTGATCGAGCGTAAAACTTCCCACCGCGGGGCAGCCGCCGGCTCCGGTAACGGTCACATTATAAGTGCCCGGCTGATTGACGGTGATATTGGGGCCGCTGCCTCCCGGCGGTACCGACCAACTGTACGAGGAATACGCGCCCGACACGAACAGTACCGCACTTTGATTGGGGCAAACCCCCGGCGGGCCAATGATGGTGGGCGGGGTGGGGGAGTTGACGGTGATGGTTACATCGCGTACCAATGTACAAGGCCCGGCAGTAATGGTTACTCCAAAGTTTAAATTTCCACTATGGCCTGGAGGGATGATGACGGTTGGATTTGCGATTGAAGGATTCGTTAGGTAGCCTATATTTTCTCCATACCAGGCAAAAGAATAAGGCCCCGGATATCCGCTCACCACTACGTTTAGCGATACGTTGGAACCCGCGCATACAGTGGCCGGAGTCGCGGTTGCTGTGGCCATCATGGTGGAGCACCCGGGAATGCAGCTCCCATCGTCCACCGTTGCATTGGGGTTGTAATTGGGAGAGTCCGGGTTGGTACACCCACATATTACAGGGGTAGGATAAATAAAGGTTACGTTGGCGGCCACGCCTACGTCTGCGCCTGCGTGGTCGGCAATACAAACCTGCGCTGTAATGGGGCCGGCAGGGCAGCCCGCCCACAGGGCGGCAAAAGTGCTCACGGTACTCACTCCGCAAGAGTTATCGGCCGTAATGCCATAGCTGCCGCCGCCCAATGCAATACCGTTTTCGGGGTCGCCGCCACCGCCATCTGAAAATGATACCGGCACAGGGCTTCCCGGAGAACCTATATCGTTGCTGTTGCCGCAAGGGCAGCCGCCGGTGCAACTACCTGATACGCCCGGACGGTTCATCACCATGAGCGTGTTGCCGCAGGCCTGTATAAATACACTCAAATCGCCCTGCCAGGTATGCTGCAATTGCATTTGCAAGCCGGTGGGCAAGCCCGTTAGGCTGGGATCAAACGTAAACGTTGTGCAATAAGCCGTAGCCGGGCTGCCGTTGACGGGCGTTGAGGCATCGGGGAGAGGAATGGTGGGGTTGGAGCATTGGCTGTAGCCGTTTTGGCTAATAATGAGAATGAGCAGTGTTGCTGAAAAGGCTTGTAGCAGTTTGTTCATATCGGATGATTGGAAAAGTGAAGTTGTCTGTAAGATGTTTAAATGTGATGCTGTCTTTGGCAGAATGAAAGGTAAAATTTATGACATTGACATCTGTAAATCCGAACAAAATTTTTTCCTTATTTCCTGCCTGTTGACAGGCAAAGGTAATCTATCTTGCAAAAAAATTACAGCAAAAATGGGTGGGTTTTTCCAATTTCCAATTTCAATTTCTACGGCTTGCATCCTCTTGTCCTTGTGTTGGTCGCTCGCCGGATGCCATTCCAATACCGTCAACGAAGCGCCGACGCTTGATTTTGAGCAGCTTCCGTACCCGCAACTGTCTCAATATGGCTTCTTCAAAGGTAAAATGCAAAGACTTCAACCCGCTATAGGCGTATTGCCATACGAAATGGCTACGCCTCTGTTTACAGATTACGCCCACAAAGCCCGCTTCGTGTGGATGCCCGCCGACGCTCAGGCTCAGGTGGATGAACGGGGCTACATCGTCTTCCCGGAGCATACCGTGCTGATCAAAAATTTTTACTACCCTGCCGACTTCCGGGATGCCGATTCTGAAAAAGATATGGTGGAAACGCGCCTGCTGATTCAACGAAATGGTCGCTGGGAGGCTTTTACTTACGAATGGAACAGCGCCGGAACAGAGGCCGATCTTATGCAGGTGGGCAATATCCGCCCCGTAGCCTGGACTTCGGAAAGCGGTGAAAAAATGCAGATAGATTATGTCATTCCCAACAAAAATCAATGCAAGAGTTGCCACAACATGAACGACGCCGTGCAGCCCATCGGCCCCAAAGTGCGCAACCTGAATTTTGAACTGACCTACCCGGACGGCGCTACGGCCAATCAATTGTTGCGCTGGCAGCAGGAAGGCTATTTGGCAGCAGGAGATTATTTGCCGCAGCACCCTGCCGTGCCGATATGGAACGAGGCCCAAAGTGGAACGCTGGCCCAGCGCGCCGCCGCCTACTTGGATGCCAACTGCGGTCATTGCCATCGCCCGGAAGGGCCGGCCAATACCACCGGTACTTTTTATCATTGGGAAGAAACGGAACTCACCCGGCGCGGCGTGGGCAAGGCGCCCGTAGCTGCGGGCAAAGGCTCCGGCGGGCGGCATTTCGGCATTGTGCCCGGCCAACCGGAATCCTCCATCCTCGTCTATCGCATCGAATCTACCGACCCCGGCGAGATGATGCCCGAATTGGGTCGGGTGGTGCCGCACCGGGAGGGGATTGCTTTACTGAAAGAATGGATACAATCGTTAAATTAAAACAATTCTCGCGCCATGCATACCATCAACATTATCACATTCATGGTTGCCTTTAGACTACGTCTTCACCACCTTCTCCACCACCTTTCCCACACTAAGCCCCTGAACCACAATGGAAAATACCACTACGATGTAAGTAACGGTGAGCATGAGATCGCGGGGCATACCGGCACTGAGCGTCAGGGCTAAGGCAATGGAAATACCGCCGCGAAGACCGCCCCAAGTCATGATGAGATCGGTACGAGGTACGAATTCGAGGCGTTTTTGAAACAATCGCACCGGCAGCCACAGCGAGGCATAACGGGCCAGCAGCACCACCGGAATGGCGATGAGACCGGCCAAAACGTAGTTGTCCTCAAAATTGATGACGATGATTTCCAAACCTATGATGACAAAAAGCAGGGCGTTGAGCAGCGTGTCTATCAATTCCCAAAACTTGTCCACATAGCGCTCGGTGGTTTCAGACATGGAAGAGGTGCGAAAACGCTCGTGCCCCACCATCAGGCCCGCCACCACCATAGCCAGCGGGGCGGAAAAGTGCAGGGTGGCTGCCAACAAAGAGCCTCCCATGACAATGGCTAAGGTGATGAGAATTTCCACCTCATAATTATCTATGGTGCGCATGAGGTGGTAAGCTGCGAAACCCAGCGCCAAGCCCAGCGCGATACCGCCGCCCACTTCTTCCAAAAACAACAGCCCGATTTCATCCCAGTGGATTTCCTGCATACCTGCCCGCGCTAATTGAAACAAACTGAGAAACACCACCACGCCTATGCCGTCGTTGAAAAGGCTTTCACCTACTATCTTGGTTTCCAATTTTTTAGGGACGCCGGCTTTCTTCAAAATACCCAAAACGGCTATGGGGTCGGTAGGCGAGATGAGCGCACCGAACAACAGGCAGAAAATGAAGGGAATGTGCAGCCCCAGCAAGGTGAATACGCCGTACATCAGTCCGCCGACCAAAAAAGTGGAGGCTACTACGCCCAAAGTGGCAAACATGACGATGGGACCTCTTTGAGCTTTCAGTTGACTGAAATCAACATGCAGGGCGCCCGCAAACAATAGAAAGCCGAGCATGCCCTCCATGAGTACTTTGGTAAAATCTATGCTCCTCACAAACTCGGCTTCCACGGCTAAAATTTCAGGCGAAATGCGCCCCACCAGCAACATAGCCGTCGAAAACAGGATGGAAATGAGCATCAGCCCGATGGTGGTGGGCAGCTTGAGAAAACGCACATTGATGTAGCCGAAAGCCGCGGCCAGCACAATCAGGATGGCGGCTATGGTGAAGATGTCCATTGATACGATGGTTTGTTCAAACTACCCCGAACAACCTCAGTTGCCGAGTGTTCGCTCAATTTGCCCCTGATGTCTTTGGATGTGTATTTCAAAAAAATGGAGCATTTGCACCAACGACAACTTTCCGGCCAGCGGGTGTTTGTACAGGGCTTTGGCATGGTAGCCTTCCGGCAGATTTTCCAGCAGCTCGCTCAAACTCTCCCGCTGCTTGCGCCATTGCTGTATGGTTTCTTCTAAAGTGGAAGTCTCCGGGAGTACGTCGTCGCCTACTCCTTTGGGGGCTTTGTATTTGAAGGGCAACACAAAATTGATGCGCACCAAAAACAGCCGGAATGCTCCGGCTATCCCGGCAGGTTTCAGTTCCGGATTGAAACTCAGCTTTTTGCGAACATAGCGCTCCGAAAGCGTCTCGGCCTGTATGAGGTGGTGCATGACTTGCAAAACAGACCATTGCTGCGGCCCCGGCCTGCGATTGAGGTGCTCGTCACTGTGCGCTTTGAGCTGCTCGTACATTGCTTCAATCATGTCATTGACTGCCCGTAGCCGCCGTGATAGGGATGGGTGCATGTTTATTTTATTTTGGTTTTGGTATTGAAAAAGAAAAAGGCCCACACATCCGCTGCCTCCTCAATAACTTTGGAAACAGGCTTGCCCGCGCCATGCCCGGCCCGCTCCTCAATGCGAATGAGGACAGGATTGGAGCCTTTGTGGCTTTTTTGCAATTGTGCGGCAAACTTGAACGAATGCGCCGGCACTACCCGGTCGTCGTGGTCGGCCGTGGTGACCATCGTGGCAGGGTATTTCACGCCCGGCTTCAGATTGTGCAGCGGCGAGTAGGCATACAGGTTTTTGAAATGCGCAGGGTCTTCGCTGGAGCCGTACTCCGGTATCCAGCCTTTGCCGACAGTGAACAAGTGATACCGCAGCATATCCATCACGCCTACAGCCGGTAGCGCTACCGCAAACAGATCGGGCCGTTGGGTCATGCAGGCGCCTACGAGCAAGCCGCCGTTGGAGCCTCCGCCGATGCCAAGTTTGCCTTGGGAGGTATATTTTTCGCGAATGAGATACTCCGCCGCTGCGATAAAATCATCAAAAACATTCTGCTTTTTGAACAACATGCCCGCCTGATGCCAAGCCTCTCCGTATTCGGCGCCGCCGCGCAAATTGGGCATGGCATAAATACCGCCGTTTTCGAGCAAGGCCAGCCGGGAAGCACTGAATGAGGGGGTCAGATTGACGTTGAAGCCGCCATAACCATAGAGGTAACAGGGGTTTTTGCCGTTCATTTTCAGTCCTTTTTTATAGACCAAAAACATGGGTACTTTGGTGCCGTCTTTACTGGTATAAAAAACCTGTTGCTCTACATAATCTTCAGGATTGAACTGGAGCGGCGACTCAAAAAACGGCTCGGAAACGCCGCTGACCACATCATACTTAAATATGGTGTTGGGATAAACAAAAGAGGTAAAGGCATAAAACAACTCCTTGTCGCCGGCCTTTCCGCCCAGTCCGCCGGCACTGCCCAAGCCCGGCAGTTTGATTTCCTTGCGGTCGCTGCCGTCGTAGTTCATCTGATAGATGCGGCCGGTGGCATTTTCAAGGTACGATGCAAACATTTTGCCGCCGCCGGTACTCACGTTTTCCAGCAGATTGTCTGTTTCCGGCAGGATTTCCTTCCAATTTTTTTGCTCAGGCTTGGCGGGGTCCACCGATACGAGGCGGTACTTGGGTGCGCCAATGTCGGTGAGGATTAGAAAACGACCATTGATATGTTCCACCACACTGCTTTTGTTGGCATATCCTTCAAAAAGCGGGCGCATGGGGCCGTCGTTTTGCAAGTCTTTGTAGTATGTGGCGTATCCATCGGTACCGGGTGCAGCATACATGATGAAGTACTTGTGGTCTTCTGTAACGCCTCCGTAGTGGTAGTAATCGGGGTTTGCCTTGTCTTCGTAAATGAGTTTGTCCTTGCTTTGGTCTTCGCCTATTTGGTGGTAATATATGGAGTGAAACTGATTGTTGCCGCTCAGTTCGGCGCCTTTGGCCGGTTGCGGGTAGCGGCTGTAAAAGAAGCCGTCTTTGTGCCAGGAGGCGCCCGAAAACTTGACCCATCGGAGCACATCGGGCAGTTGTTTGCGGGTGGCGATTTCCATCACGCGAATTTGCTGCCAGTCGGAACCAGCTTCTGATTGGGCGTAAGCCATGTACCGGTTGTCGTCGGAAGGGCCGAGTAAACTTACGGAAACCGTGCCGTCGGAAGATAGGGTATTAGGGTCAATAAAGACCTCCGCCTGCCCTTTCAGTCCTTTTTGTATATAAATAACCGACTGATTTTGAAGGCCGTCGTTCTTGTAAAACAGGTAATACTCGCCCGCTTTTATCGGGGCCGAAAAGCGAGGGTAATTGATGAGTTCGGTGATGCGTTTTTTGAGCGCATCGCGATAGGGAATTTGAGACAGATAAGTCGAAGTGACCAAATTTTGCTCCTTCACCCAGGCGCTCGTTTCCGGGGAATTGTCGTCTTCGAGCCAGCGGTAGGGGTCGGACACGAGCGTTCCGTGGTAATTATCCGTTTGGTTGTCTGCTCTGGTAGTTGGGTATTTCACGGTTATTTTGTTTTTGCCGGTTTGAGCGCCAACAGCCGTATAGCTGAGCGTAAGCGCAATAAAAAGAAGGAATCTCATAGAAAGTTTGATTTAAATTCGGTCAAAAGTAATCTATTTTGGGAATCCAAGTGTTAAAGTTGCATTGGATTCACAGCAAAGGCGTAATTTTGCAGACGAAAACGGCAGAAGAAAATTTTGTGACGAAACGCCCGGCGATCCGTTCAAAATAACACTCTTGCAGCGCGTGTGGCCGCTTGGTTCATCTTCTTAATCGCTCTCATTTGGATCACATATCTTCTACGGCAGTTACTTCCCCGAAAATCAGGTTGCATTTTCTGGATGCGCTGCGTGCTTTTGCCATTCTGATGATGCTTCAGGGGCATTTTGTGGATACCCTGCTTGCCCCGGAATACCGTGACCTCAACAGCCCGATATTCAATGCTTGGACATTTATGCGCGGCCTCACGGCGCCGGTGTTCTTCACAGTCACAGGTATTGTGTTTGTCTTTTTATTATTGAAAGAAAATAAGCCACTCAAGGAGCATGTGCGTGTTCGCAAGGGCATACGCAGAGCCTTTTTTCTGCTGGCGCTGGGCTATTTGCTCAAATGGAATGTTTACAGCGTGCTCTCGCTGAATTTTGCGCCCTATCATATTGCCGTGGACGTATTGCATGTCATCGGTCTGGCCCTTTTGGCGCTGATCGGTATATATGCCTTCCACAGAGTGACGGGGGCGTCTTACCCGTTTGTTTCCGGACTGCTGGGGCTGTCTGTCTTTCTGGTTTTTCCTGTCATTGAGCAAGCGGATTGGTCCAACCTACCCATCGTTTTTCAAAACTACATGACGATGGAAAACGGATCTACTTTTACGATCCTCCCCTGGCTGGGCTATACGCTCATTGGCGGCGTCATTGGTTCAGTAGTGCATTATCATACGGCATGGTTCAAGCAGTGGTGGATGCCGGTGCTGTTATTGACGGCAGGTCTGTGGTTGCATTTTAGTTCTTACACCATTTTTACCAATATACATCAAATGCTCGGCTGGGATTTATCTCAGATGTGGTTGAGTAAGCAGTATCTCTTTTGGCGTTTCGGCCATGTATTGGTGGTGCTTTCTTTGTTTGTGTTTTTCGAGCAGATTTTAAAAAAGGGGTTCCATCCCTTGTTCCTCAAAATCGGCTCCGAAACGCTCACCGTTTATGGAGGCCATTATGTGATTTTGTACGGAACCTGGTTTGGTATTGGCCTGTCTCAGTTGTGGAAACGATCACTTACTCCGGAACAAACGCTTTTGGGAGTAGCGCTTTTTGAACTGTTTTTTATCCTGCTGATTGCGCACATCGAAAAAGTACGCCAGGTGTGGTACGAGGCATTGCCGGCCATGCTGGTACGCGCTTTTCGCAAAATCCGCGTCATGGTGTTGAGGCGCAGCCGGCGCATTCTGTTGGAATACCGCCGGGAGCAACCCGCTATCGTTCAAGCCATTCAGGTTATGGCATTCCAGATATTGCACCGCGCTTTTCACCTGATTCCCGCAAATACGCTTCGTCGTTACACAAAATAATCCTTGAGAAATCTTTAACGATTCGGGTTAAAGTGTATTAAATTGCTGGACATTCAGCGAGGAAGGCAGTAATTTGGCCCCTGAAATCAAAGCACTCTAAACAATGAAAAATCGCATCACGCCCATTGCTGTATTGGCAATTATGGCCTTCATGTCTGCATGTTCGCCCCGCTACACTCCCTTCACGCAGCGCTTGTACGATGAGCACCGCTGGTCGGAAGATGAACTGAAGCGCATACAGTTTTACCTCTCCAACGACCTCGTTTTGCGCCGCGAATTAGGTGGCACCAATGTGCAGATAGTATCCGGCGAGATCAAAGTGAGAGATGGTCGCAAAGTGGAAGAAATTTTCATCCGGCAGGGCACGCCGGGCGTCTTTTTGTTCAGTCCCAAAGAAAACCGTTTTGCCATCAGTTTTGAGTCCGGAGCTACCAACAATCGCTATCTGATGTTTGGCCCCAGTGCCAGGCTCAATGACCGTTTTGCTCTTTTGGGCGCCGAATGGGATCGGCAAGGCGGTACGGTAACTTATGATGGTCAACAATATCAGGTGGATGCCTCCGGCGCTCTGGCGGGTTTGTTGGTCAATCTCAAGCGCGCCCGGCAAGTGGAGGTCAACTCTCGCGTTGTCGGCGGTCGAAAGGTGCGATGAATATCCGCAGCGGTTCTCATGCGGTTTGCCGGCTGCTTACTATCTTTGCCCTAAAATCAGCACAGCATGAGAACCGCATTTTTCTTTGCCATCATATTTTCAGCCATCATGGCCATCCACCAATCCTGCGCGCCTACTTCTCCCGGCTTCAGCCGCTTTGAAGAATATCCGTACTATCCCGAAGACGACCTGGGACTTCGCTATACGCCTTCCAAGTCGGTGTTCAAACTCTGGGCGCCAACGGCCAACGCAGCACGCATCAGTTTTTATGAGCAAGACATGGGCGGTGAACCCATTGGCGTAAAGGATATGAAAAAAGGTTTGGACGGCGTTTGGGAAGCAACCATCAAAAAGACCGATACCAAGGGCTGGTACTACACTTATCAGGTACGAATCGGAGAGACCTGGATGGGTGAAACGCCCGATCCTTACGCCAAAGCGGTGGGTACCAACGGCTTGCGCGCCCAAATATTAGACATGCGCGACACCAACCCCGATGGCTGGGAAAACGACCGCCGCCCGGAACAGGCATCTTACAACGATATTGTGCTGTACGAACTGCATGTGCGCGACCTGTCCATCCACCCCAATTCCGGCATACAAAATAAGGGGAAATACTTAGGCTTGGCAGAAACCGGCGCCAAAAGCTCCGAAGGTCTGGCTACCGGCTTAGACCATATCAAAGACTTGGGAGTAACCCATGTTCACCTGCTGCCGGTATATGATTATATGTCGGTTGACGAGTCTAAATTACAGGAAAACAAGTTCAATTGGGGCTACGACCCTCAAAATTACAATGTTCCGGAAGGCAGTTATGCTACCAACCCTGCCGACGGCGCCGTGCGCATCAGAGAATTCAAAACGATGGTAAAAGCCCTGCACGATGCAGGCATCCGGGTGGTCATGGACGTGGTGTATAACCATACCGGCGCTACGGAGCTGTCTGTTTTTAACCAGTTGGTGCCGGGCTATTATTATCGCCAAACGGCCGATGGAGGGTTCTCCAACGCCAGCGGATGCGGCAATGAAACGGCCTCCGACCGCCTGATGATGCGCAAACTCATCGTCGAATCCGTCAAATACTGGGCTTCCGAATACCACATAGACGGCTTCCGTTTTGACCTCATGGGCATACATGATATAGAGACCATGAATTTGGTCAGCGCAGAACTGCGCAAATTGTCGCCCTCCATTTTTGTTTACGGCGAAGGCTGGACCGCCGGCGACAGCCCATTGGCCCCCGAAAAACGCGCCATCAAACACAATGTACTCCAACTTGAGCATGTAGCGGCCTTCAGCGACGACGTGCGCGACGCCATCAAAGGCCATGTGTTTCATCCTGAGCAAAAGGGCTTCGTGAGCGGCCTGGCTGGACTGGAAGAAAGCCTCAAGTTCGGCATTGTCGCATCTACCCAACACCCGCAAGTGGATTACGAAAAGATCAACTATTCCAAAGCGCCCTGGGCCAAAGTTCCGGCCCAAACCATCACCTACGCCTCCTGCCACGACAACCATACGCTTTGGGATCGCCTCCAGATTTCCTGCCCAGAAGCATCTGAAACCGAGCGCATACAAATGAACAAACTCGCCGCGGCCATCGTGATGACCAGCCAGGGAGTACCTTTTATCCATGCAGGTGAAGAAATGTTGCGCACCAAATTTGGGGCTGAAAACTCTTTCAATCTGCCCGACAGCATCAACCGGATTGACTGGTCGCGAAAGGCCCGTTATTCCAATGTGTTCAATTATTACAAAGGGCTGATTGCTTTGCGCAAAAGCCACCCTGCTTTCAAACTTCCCACACAAGACCTCATCCAAAAGCATTTGCAGTTTTTGGATACCAATGAATCCAATCTGGTCGCATACTTACTGAAAGACAATGCCGGAGGCGATGCCTGGAAAGATATTCTCGTCATTTTCAACGGCAACAGCACTGCAAAATCCGTATCCGTTCCACAAGGCAACTGGACGCTGGCAGTAGATGGTCAAACCGTCAATCCCGACGGCATTCGCCAGATGAATACGAGCGCCGTCTCGGTTCCTGCCCGCACGGCTATGGTGTTGTGGAAATAAGTTGATTATTGCCGCTTCCCCGCCAGCAAATACAGGGCTGCCATGCGCACGGCCACCCCGTTTTCTACCTGTTGCAGGATGATGGAGTGTTCTGAGTCGGCTGCATCGCTCGTTATTTCTACCCCTCGATTGATGGGGCCGGGGTGCATGATGACAACAGGCTTGTCCAAGCGGTTGAGCAGCGCTTTGTCAATGCCGAAATAAAGGGCGTATTCCCGCAGCGACGGGAAATATTTGATGTCCTGGCGTTCCAATTGAATTCTGAGAATATTCGCGGCATCGCACCAGCGGAGCGTTTTTTCTACGTCGTGTTCAACGCCTACCCCCAGCGAAGTAATGTATTTGGGAATCAGTGTAGGCGGCCCGCAAACCTTGACCTCTGCGCCTAACTTCTTGAGGCAGAATATATTGCTGAGCGCTACTCTGGAGTGCAGAATATCGCCTACAATCGCAATTTTTTTACCTTCCAGATCGCCGAGCTGCTCGCGCATGGAGTAGGCATCCAAGAGAGCCTGCGTGGGATGCTCGTGCGTGCCGTCGCCGGCATTGAGGATCCGCGCCGAAATGTGCCTTGCCAGAAAATGAGGTGCGCCGGGCGCCGGATGCCGCATCACAATCATGTCCACCTTCATGGCGAGGATGTTGTTCACGGTATCGAGCAGCGTTTCGCCTTTTTTGACGGAAGAAGACGATGCGGAAAAGTTGATGACGTCGGCAGAGAGGCGTTTTTCGGCCAATTCGAAGGAGATGCGGGTGCGGGTGGAATCCTCGAAGAAGAGGTTGGCAACGGTGAGGTCGCGCAGGGAGGGTACTTTTTTTACGGGGCGGTTGATGACTTCCTTAAAAGTGACGGCGGTATCCAATATCAAGGTGATGTCCTCTTTTGTCAAGTCTTTGATCCCCAGCAAGTGGGGCACGCTCAATGAATTAGCCTGCGACATTATTTATCCCTGTCTTTTTTGTCAGCAAAGAGTAATACCCGGTCTTCCCCGTCTGTGTGCGCCCATTCCACCTGCACATAAGCCTGGTCGAGGGCATCTATGGCCATGCCCGTAAAATCGGCCTGAATGGGCAGATGCCGATTGAAGCGGCGATCTATAAGTACGGCAAGCTCCACAGAGCGCGGGCGCCCGTAGTCGTTCAAGGCTGCCAGCGCGGCTTGCACGGTGCGGCCCGAATACAGGACGTCGTCTATGAGCAGTACATTTTTGTTGTCCACCTGAAAATCCATGCTGGTGGTGCTGGGCAAAAGCGGCTTGCTTCGGAGGCGGTAGTCGTCTCTGTAAAAGGTGATGTCCATTTTGCCATACAGCAGGGAGGGGGCGTCTAAGAGCTGCATCAGGCGCGCATGAATGCGGTCGGAGAGGAGTACGCCGCGCGGTTGAATGCCGATGATGCAGGCGTCTTCAAACCGGTCGAAGTGTTCGATGAGTTGGTGGCACAACCGTTCAATGGTGAGTGCGAACCGTTCCTGACTCAATATGATACGCTCCTGATTCATTGGGGCAAAGATAAGTTTTTGGGAAAGGAAAGCAAGCGTGTTTTTGTTTTGACCGGCGTGAGCGGCAAAAGATGCTTAAATGGCGTATTGTCAGCTTATTGTAATTTAACAGATGTTTTTTCATTTTTTTTAATGAAAAATTTTACAAAATTTTACGATCAAAAATTATGCTATTGACGTTTATCTGGAGTATTTTGTGCTCGAATTGCCAACCTCTCTAACCAAAAACCTGTCTTTTTGAAATATGAAAAGCAGAATCATCAAACGACGGCTTGTAAAAGCAAGAAGCGCCTTGAATCAAACCATCCAAAAAATCCTCGACATCAGCCGCATCAAGAAAACCATACCTTATGCGGAGAACCCGGAAGTAAAGGAGGCCGGGATCAGCGAAGAGTTGTGGCTGCTGAATAAATTAGCCAAGCAGCAGGCTCAATTGGTACGGCATTACGAAACGACACTGACGGAAGACAAGATGATGCCGCCCAAAAATAATTTTTTACGATAAGCTCAGGCGCTCCCGCAGCCGGTTGATGACGCCGGGAATGAGCGGGTGTACCTCGTCCATCAACTCCCTGAGCTGATGGTGCTTGGCATCCAAACGGTCGGTCTGGGTCAATGAATCAGCCAAATGGCGCTCCAACTCATCGCGTTGAATGAGGCTCTCCTTGTACATAGCCACCCACTGATACCACTGAATGGCGGGTAGGTAATTGGCATTCTTCCGGTATTGGGTTTCGCGCTCGGCAAGCTGGTGTTTGCGTATGATTTTCAATATCTTGGCGTATTTTTCCTGATGGAGCAGCGCCTCGATGTAGGAAGTGAAAAAGATATGCCAGCGATACTCGAACACCTCCTGCCGGTATGCCGACAGGAAAGTTTCTGCGTAGTTTTCGGCACTGCGGTATTGGTCGTTGTGATTGAGACACTTGAGGTAGAGCGCAACAAACCCAATTCTGTTATGGAACCCCGCCGTCGTTTTCATCTCCGGATACGCAGATCGCATGAGTTGAAGAGCCTCCGCGTATTTGTTCTGGCGCATCAGTACGGCCGCCAGGTTGTTGACGTAGAAAATGTAGTCTGCCGTTTTTTCCCGGATGGATAAGTACCCGTAATACTCTGCCTTGTCGTATTCGTGAAAACGGGTGTGCAGAAGCAGGCGGTTGCCGTAATAGTTGAGCAGCAGCCGCCGCGAGTAATAGATGCCCTGAGAAAACAGGCGGTCAATGTATTCGTACTTTTCGAGCAGCTTCTCGAAGTTCCGGTAGTTGAAATAAATAAAAGTGAGCCGCACCAAGGCGAAGTAGCGATTGAGGCCGTCCAATGCTTCGTTGTAATACACCTCCGTGAGCCAGTTTTCCCAGTGAAGGGATTGGGCAGAGTTTTTGGAGTATTGATTGACGATGTCTTCCGTAGCGTCGTGCATACGCTCAAAGATCTCCTTGCTGTATTCGTACTGCGCCTTGAATTTTTTCAAAAACTCATTGGCCTGCCTGTGCTGTGCGTGCCGCATACGGATGAGCAGAAAATGGCGATACACGGCTACCAATTCGTAAAATTTGACAAAGTAGAAATCCGGTTGCTCGTAGTCCCGGATCGCCTTCAATAAAGTTTTCTCTTCCTGGGGTTCTATGGCGTCTGTCATGATCTTGCGCTCCATGAGGCTGAGCCAGTCAAAGCGCTCATCCACGTCTATGGAGGCCAGGCGCTCCTCAATCCAGCTTTTGAGGTTGGAGTACTTTCGCTTGTCTATTTCTGTATCGTAGGGGGCTTGTTGCCTGATTTTGTGGCAATTTTCGTCCATCAGTTTCAAAATGCCGAGCTTCACATCGTCTTCAAAATGTTGGACCGAAAGCAGGTAGGTCGTCTCGTGTGGCAACAGACCGGCGGCAAAATCTCCGAACTTTTGAAGCTTGTTTCTCACAAATGATCTGATTTTAGTAGTACGAATATGAGCCATCCCGAATTTTGCAAAACGCGGGATGACTCATGTTTTTGAAACGAGGTGCCTAAATGCTCACACCGCCATCCACGCTCAATACGGCGCCCGAAACATACGAAGCATCTTCGGAAGCTAGGAAAAGGTAGGCTTTGGCCACTTCTTCCGGCGTGCCGATGCGGCCCAGCGGCGTTTTGTCGTTCATCATCTGAATCACTTTTTCGGGCATGGAGGTGATCATTTCCGTGCCGATGAAGCCGGGAGCAATGGCATTCACCGTGATGCCTTTCCGGCCCAGTTCGCGTGCCCACACTTTGGTCATACCGATAACGCCGGCTTTGGTAGCCACATAGTTGGTCTGGCCGAAATTGCCATACAAACCCACTACCGACGAGGCATTGACGATGCGCCCGTAACCCTTGGCCACCATAAACGGCGCCACTGCTTTGGTGCAATTGAAAACGCCGGTGAGGTTCACGTCTATGACCTGCTGCCACTGTTCGGCGGTGATTTTCATCAAAGTGGCATCGCGGAGTATGCCGGCATTGTTGATGAGAATGTCTATCCGGCCAAAATCCTCATTGGTTTTCTGGGCGGCTGCTTCCACCATGGCAAAATCGGCGGTATTGACTTGATAAAACTTGCCGTTGAGTTCGGCGGCAGCAGCCTCGCCGCGCTCTTCGTTCCAATCCCAGATGGCTACGCTTGCGCCTTCAGCGGCAAACAGAGCGGCAATGGCCTTTCCGATACCGGAAGCGCCTCCCGTGACGATAGCTACGCGTTGTTCTAATCTCTTCATGTTGCTTTTTTTTTCCCAAAATTAGAGCCTCTGTCTATTTGCAGGGTAACTCCGATACTCAAAACAGGGCCGACCAAAGATAGAAACTATATTTTATTTTGGTGTAAATAACTGGTTATTAAATTTTTGAATTCAAAATAAAACAGCATTGACCCGCCCGTTGCTATTGCGCAATAATTTTGATCGGCGTACCTTTACGCAACGGTTTTCTTTATTTCTCATCTCAAAACAAATAATTCCAATGAAGCAGGCTTACATCGTATCGGCAGTTCGTACTCCCATCGGCAGTTTTGGCGGCCTTTTGGCAGAAATTCCGGCCACGCAATTAGGCGCTATTGCCATCAAAGGCGCTATTGAAAAAGCAGGCGTTCCGGCGCATTTGGTAGAGGAGGTATATTTCGGCAACGTCGTTTCGGCCAATCTGGGGCAGGCTCCGGCAAGACAGGCTGCGCTGGGCGCCGGTTTGTCTCCCTCTGTGCAATGTACCACTGTCAATAAAGTCTGCGCTTCGGGCACCAAATCCATCATGTTTGCTGCTCAGAGCATCATGTTGGGCTTGGCGGATATAGTTGTAGCGGGCGGTATGGAAAACATGAGCATGATTCCTTTTTACATCCCCAAGGCTCGTTTTGGTTATAAATATGGCAATGGTGAAATCGTTGACGGCTTGTCCAGAGATGGCTTGTTGGACGTATATGATCAACAGGCGATGGGCGTTTTTGCCGACCGCACCGCCGAGAAATATGAAATCACCCGGCAAGATCAGGATGCTTTTGCCATTCGTTCTTACAAGCGCTCGGCCGAAAGTACGCAGGCAGGAAAGTTTACGGATGAAATCATTCCGGTGGCCATTCCTCAGCGCAAAGGCGAACCCTTGCTCATCACCGAAGATGAAGAGTACAAAAAGGTGAATTTTGATAAAATCGCCGATCTGCGCCCTGCTTTTACCAAAGAAGGCAGCGTAACGGCGGCCAATGCTTCCACCATCAATGACGGCGCGGCTGCCTTGGTATTGGTGAGCGAGGCTAAATTGAAAGAACTCGGTTTGAAGCCCATCGCGCGGGTGGTATCGTTTGCCGATGCAGAGCAGGAGCCGGAATGGTTTACAACGACGCCCACTTTGGCGGCGCCCAAAGCGCTCAAAAACGCTGGCCTCACCATGAACGATATTGACTTTTTTGAGATCAATGAAGCGTTCTCGGTCGTTACTCTGGCCTTTAACAAGGTCTTGGACGTGGACATCAACAAGGTGAACGTACACGGCGGCGCGGTTTCTTTGGGGCATCCGCTGGGCGCATCCGGTGCGCGCATCGTCACAACGCTCAATGGCGTGTTGCATCAAAATAAAGGCAAATACGGCATGGCGGCCATCTGCAACGGCGGCGGCGGCGCGTCGGCCATCATCATTGAGGCGCTGTAAGTAATTACGAGAAAATATTGCCGGCGGCGGAGACAGGATGATTTCCGTCGCCGGTTTCTTTTGGTTTTACCTTTACCCCAATACACTGCTCAACCCTCGTGCTGCCTCCTCTTCCGTCCAGCCTTTTCGGGCGGCGTAGTCGGCGGCCTGATCGGGCGCTATTTCGCTGATGCCGAAGTATTTGGATTCAGGATGAGAGAAATACCAGCCGCTCACCGATGCCGCCGGATACATGGCAAAGCTCTCTGTGAGCCGAATGCCGGTGCGCTGCTCTACATCCAATAAATTCCAGAGCGTTTGTTTCTCGCTGTGTTCGGGGCAGGCAGGATAACCCGGCGCCGGGCGAATACCCTGATACTTTTCTTCTATGAGCGACTGATTGTCAAGCGATTCATTGGCAACGTAGCCCCAGAACTCTCGGCGTACACGCTCATGCAGGCGCTCGGCCAAGGCTTCCGCCAAACGATCTGCCAAAGCCTTGAGCAAAATAGCGCTGTAATCGTCATGATCTTTTTCAAAACGCGCCACCCAGGTTTCAATTCCAATGCCCGCCGTTACGGCAAAAGCGCCGATGTAGTCTTGTTTGTTCGCCGTTTGCGGCGCGATGAAGTCGCTGAGGCAATAGTTCGGCAGGCCGGGCGCTTTTTGAGCCTGTTGGCGCAGGTGGTGCAGCACGGCTTTTATCTGTTGACGGTCTTCATTTTCATAAACGAGAATATCGTCGTCGGTGCTGTTGGCCGGGAACAGCCCGAACACCGCCGATGCGCGCAGCCATTTTTCATCTATGATGCGGCGCAACATGCTCTGGGCGTCGTGGTAGAGGCGGCGCGCTTCTGTACCCACAATTTCGTCGTCGAGGATGGCAGGGAATTTGCCGGCTAATTCCCAGGTGGCAAAAAACGGCGTCCAGTCTATGTACTCGGTCAGTTCCTCCAATGGCCATGCCTCAACGTGCTGAACGCCGGGCTGAGCCGGAACGGGCGGCGTGTACTGCTCCCAGTCGGGCCGGAAGCGATTGGCACGGGCGGCTTCGATGCTGAGGAAATTTTTGGCCGCCTTTCTGCCGGCGCGTTGTTCGCGGATGCGGGCATAATCGGCCTTGATGTCCAACAGATAATTGCTGCGGGCGTCCTTATCCTGCGAAAGCAGCGCCCCGGCTACGGCCACACTGCGCGAGGCATCGAGGACGTGAATGACCGGCCCCTTGTACTGCGGCTCGATCTTGACGGCGGTATGCGTTTTGGAAGTCGTAGCGCCTCCGATGAGCAACGGAATTTTGAATCCCTGGCGTTCCATTTCTTTGGCAACATGCACCATTTCATCCAAAGAAGGCGTGATGAGGCCGCTCAATCCGATGATGTCCACCCGGTGTTGGCGGGCTGCATCGAGGATGGCGGCGGCGGGTACCATGACGCCGAGGTCAATGATTTCATAGTTGTTGCAGCCCAATACCACGCCCACAATGTTTTTGCCGATGTCGTGTACGTCACCTTTCACGGTGGCCATCAGGATGCGGCCTTTGGCGCTTTGGTCGCCTGAAGCCTGTTTGTCGGCTTCGATGAAAGGCTGGAGGTAGGCTACTGCCTTTTTCATCACACGGGCGCTTTTGACCACCTGCGGCAAAAACATCTTACCAGCGCCGAACAGGTCGCCCACCACGTTCATGCCGTCCATGAGCGGCCCTTCGATGACGGCCAAAGGCGAGGAATAACTCAGGCGGGCTTCTTCCACATCGTCGTCAATATGGTCGGTAATGCCTTTGACCAAGGCGTGCGAGAGGCGGCTTTCGAGACTTTCCGAACGCCAGGCAGTATCTTTTTGCAACACCCTGCCGCCGCCCTTGATGCGCTCGGCGTAGTCGGTGAGGGCTTCGGTGGCTTTGGGGTTGCGATTGAGCAGCACGTCTTCTACCAATTGCAGGAGGTCTTTGGGAATCTCCTCATACACCTCAATCATGCCCGCATTGACGATGCCCATGTCCATGCCGGCCTGAATGGCGTGGTACAAAAACGCCGAGTGCATGGCTTCCCGAACGCGGTCGTTACCCCGAAAGGAGAAGGAAATATTGCTCACGCCGCCGCTGATTTTTGCGCCTGGGCAATGCTGCTTAATGAGTCGAGTGGCCTCTATGTAGTTGATTGCGTACTGGTTATGCTCCTCGATGCCGGTGGCCACGGCAAAAATATTGGGATCGAAAATGATGTCCTGGGGCAGGAAGTCCAACTGCTGTGTGAGGATTCGGTAGGCGCGCTCGCAAATGTCCACCTTGCGCTCTATGGTGTCGGCCTGGCCTTGTTCGTCAAACGCCATCACCACCGCGGCGGCTCCGTAGCGCTGCACGGTGCGGGCCTGCCGGATGAACTCCGCTTCTCCTTCTTTCAGTGAAATGGAATTGACCACGCACTTGCCCTGCACGCATTTCAGCCCTGCCTCGATGACGGAAAATTTGGAGGAATCCAGCATGATCGGCACGCGGGCTATTTCGGGTTCAGACATAAGCAGGTGCAAAAACTCGGTCATGGCTTTTTCAGAATCCAGCAAACCCTCGTCCATGTTCACGTCTATGATCTGCGCACCGCCTTCCACCTGCTGCCGGGCCACTTCCAACGCGGTGGCATAGTCGCCGTTGAGAATGAGCTTGGCAAACTGTCGCGAGCCGGTCACATTGGTGCGCTCGCCGACGTTGACAAAATTGGTATCCGGTCTGATAATCAAGGGTTCCAGGCCGCTGAGCATGGTGTAGGGTGGGGGAGTGGTTCGGGGCCGGGGAGGCAAGCCCTGTACCGCCTCCGCCATGGCGCGAATGTGGTCGGGCGTGGTGCCGCAACAACCGCCCACGATGTTGACAAAGCCGTTGGAGGCAAAATCGCGGATGTAATTTTTCATCTCCTGCGCACCCTGGTCGTACTCGCCGAACTCGTTGGGCAGGCCCGCATTCGGATAAGCGCTGATGAAGCAATCGGCGATGTCGGAAAGGGCTTCAATGTGAGGTCGCATTTCCTCGGCTCCCAGTGCGCAGTTGAGGCCCACGCTGAGCAGGTGGGGCCGTCTGACCGAAATCCAGAAGGCTTCGGCGGTTTGCCCGGAAAGGGTGCGACCACTGGCGTCGGTGATGGTGCCGGAAATCATGACCGGCAGACGACTTTGGCGCTCGTCGAAGAGTTGATCTATGGCTGCCAGTGCGGCTTTGGCGTTGAGGGTATCGAAAATGGTTTCCACCAAAAGTAAGTCGGAACCACCGTCCACCAAGCCTTTTGCCTGTTCGTAATATGCTTCCTGCAACTCGTCGAAAGTGACGGCGCGGAATCCGGGGTTGTTTACATCCGGCGAGAGGGAGGCGGTTTTGTTGGTAGGCCCGATGGCGCCGGCCACAAATCTCGGTTTATCAACACTTTGGAAAGCGTCGGCAGCTTGGCGGGCTATGCGGGCAGCTTCGAGGTTGATCTCGTAAGCTAAGTGTTGCATATCATAATCAGCCAGCGAGATGGTGGTGGCATTGAAAGTATTGGTCTCGATGATGTCGGCGCCGGCTTCGAGGTAGGCGCGGTGAATGGCCTCTACAATGTGTGGCTGCGTGAGGCAAAGCACGTCGTTATTGCCTTTGATGTCTTTGTGGAAATCGGCAAAACGAGCGCCCCGGTAATCGGCCTCCTGGAGCTTGTATTGTTGAATCATGGTGCCCATAGCGCCGTCGAGCACGAGGATGCGGCGTTGAAGTAGTTCGGAAATGTGGAGCATGGATGTTGGTTATTCAGGCGGGTGTTCGCCGGTCATTTTTTTTGCAAATATTCATAAAAAAACCTCAAAGCGGCAAGGTTGTTGCGGGCTGTGGTAAATTCCGACTTCATTTCCTCTGCTGTGGACATAACGATTATAATAATCCGCGTCTTTCAGCGTCGGAAAATCGTAGTTTGTTTTCTACCTTTGTCGCATTGTACTATTCATCATAAACACCTGACACGTCATGGCCGTTCTCACCTCTACCGCTGCCGAAGCAGTCATTTTTTCCATCAATTCCGCCATCAAACTGAGCCAAAACCTCCGCCGGGCCTATGCCCAAAGCCTTCGTGGCAGGGCGCTTACCCTGCCTTTGCCGGAATTCGACAACGAGGTGAAAATGCTGACCATTGACCGCTTTTTTGATGAACATACGGCGTATTTGGAAGGACTGGAACCTCTCAAAGCGCTGTACAATAAATCGAACGGCGGAGAAGATTTGACAAGCGAAGACAAAGACAGCTACCGCGAATATTACTTTTCTTTCAAAGCATTGGAACGCGGCGAAAACGGCCAACGCTTAGAAATGAGCGCCGAAGACCTCAATGCTTTTTTCAAAGTGCGGCAGTGGGACAAGGGCAAAGCGCCTCAGTCCGTGTTGCAATTGGTGGCCGGCACTTTGGTGGACATCGGCATTGATTATTTCTGCCAACACCCCGGCATGTTGAACCCCGAATCGGTACACGGCAAGGTCATGTACCACTTCCTGCGTGCTTTCGACGAAATTGATTTTGCCGAACAGCGCGATTTTAAAGAGGCATTCAGCGCCCGCTTAGTACCCAAACTCTTCGCTGCTGCTGCTGAATCCGTGGCCGACTTGGCTCCCGATCTGGCCGGCGACGAAAAAGTGCAATCCCTTATTCACGCTACGGCCAAGGGCATTGCCACCGACATCTACCGCCGGGCCGAAACATTGGATGCCGGCGGTCAAAACGAAGCCGTGCATTGGGGGCAAATGGTACTGCGCAGCATGGTGGGACATGCCGGGCAGTATGTCGTGCAGTCGCCGCAGTCTTTGTTCGGCACCAATCAGGGCGTTTCCAAAATCATTGAATCTACCGGCGTTATTTTGCTGGATGCCATTCTGGACGACAACAGCGACCAGATTGTTTTCAAAAATGCTCTCAGCCCCGACACGCTCGACCGCCTCACCCGCGCAACGCTGGATGTAGTGGCTCAGCACCCCGCCGTGCTGCACGGAGGCCGAGGCATCAAAGAAATCATTGCAGGCGTGGCGGGTTCGGTGAAAGACAAAAGCATTTTGGAACGGGGTTTCCTGCCCGAACTCACCCGCGTTGTGCTGGAGCAATCGGCGGGACATCTCGATCTGTTGTGGAGAGAAACGCCCACCGGGGCCGAGCACTTGCTGGTATCGGCAGTGAAGCAGGTCATGGGGACGCTGGCTGCTCAAACCACCGACGGAAAACCCTGGAAACCGGCGCTGACCAACACACAGATGCTCTCCATTGTAGAAGAATTGGTGGATGAAGTGGTGCAGAATCCGGCCTGGATATTGGACGAAGTGCAGGGTAAACCCGTGCTTTCTGAAATGCTGGATGCTACCTTTGCTTCCATGCGCTCGCTGCCCAAAGACGCTCGTTTGCAGGGCGAGGTATTGCGCAGTATTTTGAAACAGAATGTGGAAATCACGCTGCTGCAACGCAGTGTGCTCGATAAAATCAAGTGGGGAACCGAGCAGGAAGAAAAGGCCATTTTGAGCAAGGCTTTGGAAATGGTGTTCACTTTTGTTTTCCCCAAAGATGCCCGCCCGGAGATTGGTCGCCTGCAATTGCTGGCTGAACTGTTGGAGTACGTCACCCAGACTTTGCTGCGGCAGCACCCCGACGAAAAAGGATTGGTATTGCTCGATCTCATCTTATTCAAAGGCGGGGTTGATTTTAGCCGGGGCTTCGATAAAAAACTGACGGATGAGATTTTGAACTCGGTAAGCGCCGCGCTGGCAGCACACCCCGAATTGTTGGTAAAAGGCCGGCTATTGCAGAGCATCATTTCCGACCTGGCGCAGACGGTGCAGGATTCCGGCATCAGACAGCCCGGCCTGCTGCCCGAACTCATACGGATTACGCTGGAAAACGTGGCCTCACACTTGGAAGCCGTAGCCGACGAACATGCAGGGCAACCCAAACACATTCTCGTGCTGGCCATCGGGCAGGTGTTGCGGGCCATTTCGCAACCTTCCGAAGATGGGCGCTGGGTACCGAAGCTGTCGAACGATCAGATTCAGGAGATCGTGCGCATGGCAGTGGCCGTTGTTTTGGAAAACCCTCAGTGGGTGCGCGGCGGCGACAAGCTGTTCCAACTCATTGATGCTGTGATTTGCGCCATGGAGAAACTGCCTGATTTTGTGGCTGTTACATACACCTTGCTCCGGGATTTGATAGAAATTGCGCTCGAAGCAGTAGAGCGGCAGGGGCAGTTGCTCAACGACATCAAGACACAAACCGGCGAAACCATTATCCGGCTGCGTTTTGCACTCGAAGAACTTTTTGCCATCCTGTCCGAGGCTGAAACCGCGGAAGAGTTAGCCTGGTACTTGTCGCAACGCCAGATATTAAATATTCTGATGGAATACTTCCTCACTTATATCGTCACCATTCAGGCTACGGAAGACAATCTCAAAACAGCGGTAAGCCAGATGAAAGCGGCTGTGGCAACGTGGCGAAACGATACGAGCAAGACGCTGGAAGAAATTTTCGGAAAATTGGGGCAACAGTCTGCTTGATTTTTGATAATCCAAACAATACCAAAACCATGAAAAAAATCGCTCGTTTTACCACCGGCCTTGCAGCGCTGGTTTTGTTGCTGGCACTGAGTTCCTGCAGCCATTTGATGTACTTGGACAGCGCTCAGCAAAACTTCAACCGGGCAGCCGCACTCGACAACGAAATGCGCTTCAGTCCGCGCTCCGAAGTGCCGGCCTCGCCTTCTTTGTATTACAGTACCGCCCATGCTTTTGCCGAAAAGGCGCTTCAGAATAAATCGGCGCTCAAAAAAGACGACGTTTTGGCCAATGCCTACAGTATCAAGGCTTTGAGCGAATGGAAACTCTATCGCTACGATGAAGCAAAGGCTACATCCAGATTAGCGTTGCTGGAATACCAGGCTTTGGAAGAAGATAAAAAACTCTTCATGCCCCGCGACAAAGCGCTGATGGAAGCCCTTCCGTCACTGACAGATTTGGATCAGGGGAAACGTTTCCTCTATACCTTCTTTGCCGGCACCATGCCGGGTTACGAGCAAGCCAAAGATCATTATTTCTCCAATGTTTTTCACCCCGATGCAGACAAATCGCCCAAGTTGGAAACCGCTGTTTCAAAGATAGACATGGTACGCTCCCAATTGGAGGGCAACAACGATTTGGCGCTGTATTTTGTCTCCTCGCAATTGGCCGGTCTCAAAACCTGGAGCGACGCGCTGGACTTTCTGCGCCAAAGCGCCAATAAGGACAACTCATTGTCGGACAGCGCCAAACAAGAAGCGCGGGCTTTCGTAGCCGAGCAATACAAGCTGCACATTAAGCCACAAAAAGAAAAACTGCTGGCCGATCTGAGTCGTCTGGCTCCCAAGCCCGAAGCTGAAAGGATGAAGTCTTACTGGGATGATTTGTTTTGAGATGTTGTAGCCCGCCGCATCGTAAAAGGGCACTTTTTTCGTAAACAATCCCGCGGATTCGCCGTTTCATTCAGCCACAAAGCATACTTTTGCACCGTTTTTCTTGAATCATCAAATTTTTAATCATGCACGCAGTAGCGAACCAATTGAAATACAAGGTAAAAGACATCTCGCTGGCCGACTGGGGCCGCAAAGAAATAGAGTTGGCCGAGGCCGAAATGCCCGGTCTGATGGCTCTGCGCGAGCAATATGGCGCGCTGAAACCGCTCAAGGGCGCCCGCATTGCCGGCTGCCTCCACATGACCATCCAAACTGCCGTGCTCATCGAAACCCTCGTGGAATTGGGCGCCGAAGTGAGCTGGTCTTCCTGCAACATCTTCTCTACGCAAGACCACGCCGCCGCTGCCATTGCTGCCGCAGGTATTCCGGTGTATGCCTGGAAGGGCCAGAATGAAGAGGAATTCTGGTGGTGCATCGAGCAAACTTTGTACGCATTTGAAGGCGGCGAACCGCTCAATATGATCCTTGACGACGGCGGCGACCTCACCAACTTAGTGCTGGACCAGCGCCCCGAACTCATTGCTGGAGTCAGGGGCATCAGCGAAGAAACCACCACCGGCGTTCACCGCCTGTACGAGCGCGTCACCAACGGTACGCTGCCCATGCCGGCCATCAACGTGAACGACTCGGTGACCAAATCCAAATTTGACAACAAATACGGCTGCAAAGAATCTGCCGTGGATGCCATTCGCCGCGCTACCGACATCATGATGGCAGGCAAAGTGGCCGTCGTGGCTGGTTACGGCGACGTGGGCAAGGGCACAGCCGCTTCTCTGCGGGGCGCCGGTTGCCGCGTGATCGTTACTGAAATTGACCCGATCTGCGCACTCCAGGCTGCCATGGACGGTTTTGAAGTGAAAAGAATGGTCAACGCCATCCCGCGCGCCGACATCGTCATCACTGCTACGGGCAACCGCGACATCGTGACGGAGGAGCATTTCTACTTGATGAAAGACAAAGCTATCGTTTGTAATATCGGCCACTTCGACAACGAAATAGATATGTCCTGGCTGAACCAAAGCTTCGGCAAAACGAAAGTGACCATCAAGCCGCAGGTGGACAAATACACCCTCAACGGCAAGGACATCATCGTGCTGGCCGAAGGACGTTTGGTCAACCTCGGTTGCGCTACGGGGCACCCTTCGTTTGTAATGTCCAACTCATTCACCAATCAGGTACTGGCCCAGATCGAATTGTGGAAGCACTCCGACCGCTACGAAAATGCGGTTTACACGCTGCCCAAGCATTTGGACGAGCAGGTAGCCCGCCTCCACCTGAGCAAAATCGGCGTGGAACTCGAAGAACTCAACGAGGATCAGGCTTCTTACATCGGCGTGAAGAAAGAAGGGCCGTTCAAGCCGGAATACTACCGCTATTGATTGGCACAAGCAGTTGAAAATCATACCCAAACGCGTCGGAGAAGAGTTGCTTCTCCGGCGCGTTTTTTATTGGCTCACCGTTTTTTGCCGGCTACAATCTCGAAGGTTTGCACCAAACGATAGCCGTCTTCGTCCACCAAAGTGAGTTGGTGGGTTCCGGGCGCAGGCTGGAGCGTCATATTGTGGTAGTTTTCGGTTGTGCCGAGAAACTCCTCATCCAAGTGCCAGTATATTTTTTTGGAAGCATTGCGATGAGCAACGGTAAAAACAGTTCCCGTAACGCTGCCGTCTAAATTGACAGGCACATAAATGCGGGCCGCCCGACGGGGGTAAATCAACTGCATGGGCAAGCGGGCGTCCTTCACCTCGCAATCGGGGCGCAGTGGCGGAAGTGGCTGATAATCTGCATGTTTGGCGATGTAAAAAAACTCTTCGAGAGGAGGTAGCACAAACCAGGGCTGATGCACGATGGCTGTCGGCGATTCACAATCGGCATGAACCCGCCATTTTTTGCCGGCATCCAAGTGAATGGTTTCGTGATAAGGACAGGCGGGCGTGTTGACTGCCGAACGCGGCGCCCACACACTGTCGCGAGGGCATATACTCAAAGGCTGGTAACCACTTTGGGCGCACACCGGCAACCGAATCATTTCATCATAAGGCGGGTAAAACCAACGACCGGTGCGCAATAATTGGAAAACATCAAACAGCACCGGGGCAGCCGCTTGTACCCCGATGAGGCCGGGCCTGCCTTCTCCGTCGGCATTGCCTACCCAAACGCCTACTGCATAATGCGGCGTGACCCCCACAGCCCAGGCATCCCTGAAACCAAAACTCGTTCCGGTTTTCCAGGCTACGGGTCTGCCGGAGCCGAACGATTCCCAGTCGCCCTCTTCGCTTGGGCGTTCCAATTGCCGCATGGCCTCCAATGCGAGCCAGGCAGCCCCTGCGTTCAAATGGGTAGGCTCTCTGCGAAGCCGCCCGGAGCTATGGTTGTCGGACGGTGCAAGCAACCAGGTGCAATGCCTGAAGTCGCTTGCGTTATAGCGGCTGTTGTACTCCGGGAAATGCTCCAACATTCTGGCCATAGAGGCGTAACAATTGGTTACATCCCAAAGTGTTGTTTCGGCGCCTCCCAATATGAGCGACAGGCCATAGTGAGTAGGCGGCTTTGTAATGGTTGAAAATTGCAGCTTGTTGAGCGCAAAATGAAATCGTTCTACTCCGTAATCCTGCAACAAGTGTACAAAAGGCACATTCAGCGATCTGCTCAGGGCGCGACGGGCGGGTATAACTCCCTCATACTGTTTGCCGAAGTTTTCGGGTTTGAAATCCCGGAGCTGTACCGGCACATCCGACAGGAGGCTGCCGGGCAATATCCGGCCTTCTTGCAATGCCAGGGTATAGAGCAAAGGTTTGAGAATACTCCCTGAACTTCTCGGCGCTGTGACAATGTCCACCTGCTCGCCATGTTCGGCGCCAGCGTCGGGCACATTGCCTAAATACGCCAGTACTTCCCCTTTGGACACGTCGAGTACCAAAATGGCCATATTGTGTATGCCGTTGGCGGTCAATATGCTATGTCGGCGAATGGCTATTTCATTGACCTGTTTTTGAAGTTCGGCCCGGAGTGTGGAATGTACCCTTGCCGGGCCAGGAGATTTAGGCCGGGCGTATTGGGCGCAAGCTCGGTCCAAGAGGTGCGGAGCTTCGCGGGGCAGCGGATGGGGTTTGTCGGGCAGCGGTTCTTCCTTGGCTAATCTGCAAGAAGTTTCATCTATGATGCCTCTCTGGAAAAGCCTGTCCAAGAGGCGGTTGCGTTTTTCCATCAGGGCATTCCTGTTTCTGCCGGGATGAATGAGCGCCGGGCTGTTGGGCAATACGGCCAATGTGGCGGCTTCGGCCCAAGACAAGAGTTCGGGGCTTTTGCCGAAGTATCTCCAGGAGGCCGCATCCAAACCTACTACGTTGCCTCCGAAAGGCGCGTGTGAGGCATAGAGCGCGAGTATGGAACGTTTACTTTTGCCAAGCTCCAAACGGGTCGCCATGAACGCCTCCGTCAGTTTGTTGAAGAGACTTCGGGGTTTGTTTTTTCGGGCCATACGAATGACCTGCATGGTAATGGTACTTCCGCCGCTGACGATGCGACCACCGGAAATATTCTGGCGCAGGGCGCGCCCAAATGCCAGAACATCCACGCCGGGATGTCGATAGAAACGCTTGTCTTCAAACTCAATGAGCGCTTTTTCGTACCGCTCTGAGGACAAAGTGTCTAAAGCCGGGAAGCGCCATTGGCCGTCTGCTGCGATTTTTGCGCCGAGCAATTCGCCGGAGCGATCTTCCAGCACAACGCTGACAGGGTCTTGAAACAAGGGACTCGGCAAACAAAAGAGCCAAAGTAGAAACAGGCCGTACAGCGGAAAGAGCCATTTTTTATGGCGCAGGGAAAATGTAAAAAAACGGCTTGCGAAAAGCTGAACAGCCTTCGGGAAATCGGCAATTTTTTGTCTGAAAAAACGGCCTGAAATATTGATAGCCGTTTTCATAACATTGTGGTATAAGCCGTATTACTTGGCAGGAACCATCACCCGACTGAAAATGAACGGGTCGTTGGAGTCCGGGCGAAGTACTATTTTTTGCGGAGTCATTTCCAGAATATCGTAAGGCGGAGCCGAAGTCTTGGTAACCTGCATCAAAATCTGATCCCCACTGATTTTCCAATAGCCGGTAGTTTCCTCGCCATTTAGATTGATAATCAGAAGATTGTCTTTTTTAAATTCAACAGTGGCATCTTTCAGGCGATTCATCACACCCTCCATGAAATTGAGTTGGGCATCACTCACAGGTTCTTTGGTCATGAGTTCACGAGTGGCCTCAAGGTCGTATTTCCACGCGGTTGCCATGACGATTTTGTCACGATTATTGCATGAAAACATAGAGAAGGCCAAAGTCAGCAGCAAAAGGTATCGCATCATAATTCTGTTTAGAAGTTTTTTTTGCAGCGCCAAAAATAGACCTGTTCCGGGGAATTTCAGCAATTTTCAAAAGGAAAACTTTAGGCGCGCACCATTTTGAGCAGTGATCGCCTGTAATCGCGTGGGTTTGAACCCGTTGTTTGCCTGAAAATTTTGTTGAAATGAGACAGGTTGTTGAATCCGCTTTCGTAGCTCACTGCGGAAATACTGAGATGCTCGTCGGACAACATGCGGCAGGCGTGCGCAATGCGAAACTCATTGACAAAGTGTGTGAAAGTTTTGTTGGTCAACTTTTTGAAATACCTGCAAAAAGCGGGCACCGTCATGCTCGCCTCGGCTGCTACCTCATCCAACGAAATGTGGCGATGAAAGTGTTCGTCCACAAATTCGCATATTATCCGCATGCGCTCGTGGTCTTGTGCCTGTACCTCTACGGCAAAACCTCCGGCATTGAGCAGGGTGTAGTCTTGTGCCAGCGCCATTTCCTGCAAAATGGACAAAAGGCGTATAAGTCGTTCAAAACCATTATGTTCTACACATTGCATCAGGAGTTCTCCCAGCCGGTGTTTGGAGTCTCCGTGAAAAGTAACGCCCTGATGCGAACGCTCGAACAATAGCCGGATGGCATTCATTTCCGGTTTGGACAAAAACTCCGCACCGAGAAAGTCTTCCCTCATTTGCACCACAATCTCAACGTGCTCGTCGTACAACTCTTCTGAAAAGCCGAAATGAGGCATGTTGGGGCCTAAAAAAATCAGGTCGCCATGTTCATAAAAAGAGACGTGCTCGCCAATGTGACGTTTGCCGCGCCCATTGGAAATATAAACAATCTCATACTCCGGGTGGAAGTGCCAGTAAGGTTTACCCAGATAGTTGATGTCTGTAAATTTGCGAATGGTAAAAGAGTTGCCGAATACCGGCTCTATTTTTTCTAATGTAGCTTTCATGGCTTGGGTATTGCGTATAGTGTTTGAAACTATTTTTTGTTACGACGCAAAATTAACCCGAAAGGTTGTAATGAAACAAGTAATGGTCAATATAGCATTAGTATTGGCAAATCGAAGCAAGGTTTCAGCAAGGCCGGGGAGGTCGCTTTCTTGCATATTTTGTATAATTGAAGGGATTTTCGTACCTATGCCGCTCAAAACCAAAGGGTCAACAATTGTATGAATACTTTGCTCAAAAAATCGTGGCCGCACCTGGCCTCCATGATGGCTTTTTTGCTCCTGTCTATTGCCTTTTTTCAACCTCAACTGAAGGGGAAATTGGTGCAGCAGAGCGATATTATGCAGTACCTCGGCATGGCGAAAGAAGCCAATGATTACGAGAAAAAAAATGGGGAGCCGGCCCTGTGGACCAATTCCATGTTTGGCGGGATGCCTACCTACCAGATCAACACGGTCAGTGCGGGCAACAGCCTGAAAGTGTTGGAAAAAGCAGGCCGCCTGTTTATTGCCGAGCCGATTGGTCAGTTTTTACTGGCGATGCTCAGCTTTTACATTTTAATGATCGTCATTGGCGCCAGCCCCTTGGTGGCGGCTATCGGGGCGGTGGCTTTCGGGTTTACCACCAATAATTTCATCCTCTACGAGGCGGGGCACCTCACCAAGCTCAAATCCATTTCCTTTTTTCCGCTTATTGCTGCCGGGGCGCTTGCCGCTTTTCGGGGGCGCTACCTGCTGGGCGGGGCGCTCTTTGCGGTGGGTTTGGGCTTGAACATCTACTCCAACCACATCCAGATGACGTACTATCTGGCGCTCACTTTTCTGTTTTTCGGCGTAGCGCAGTTGGTGTATGATGTCAAGGATGGCAAGATATTGCATTTTGCCAAAGCCGCCGGCGTACTCTTGCTGGGCGCCGGGCTGGCGCTGGGTTCTACTGCCTCCAACCTGATGACGACGTACGAGTATTCAAAAGATACCATGCGCGGTAAGCCCATTCTCACTCCGGAAAGCAAGGAAGAGGCCGAAAGCTCAAGTAGTGCCACGGAGGGCTTGGCCTGGGACTATGCCATGCAATGGAGCAATGGCACGATAGATGTTTTGGCAGGGTTTATTCCCGGTGTGGCCGGTGGCGGATCGCAGGAAAAAGTAGGGAAGAGTTCAAACTTTTATAAAGAGTTGGAGCCGATGTACCGCCAGTCAGGAAGAGCAGCGCCGCCAACGTTCAAAATTCCGCTGTATTGGGGTAAACTGCCCTTCACCAGCGGGCCGATCTACTTTGGCGCAGTGGCGGTGTTCCTGTTTTTATTAGGATTGCTCACCGTAAAAGGCCCTGCCAAATGGTGGCTTGCATTGGGCACGCTGCTCACCATTTTACTCTCTATGGGCAATAATCTGGAGGCGTTTAATCGCTTCTTTTTCGATCATGTACCCCTGTACAACAAATTTAGAACGCCCAATTCGGTACTCAGCATCACTTCATTCCTCATTCCTGCACTGGGCTTCATGGCCTTGGCCGGGGTGGTGAAAAACGAAAAACCGAACGCAACCGATAAACTCGGACTGTACATCGCCCTGGGAATCAGCGGCGCTATGGCGCTGTTTTTTGCCGTTGCAGGCCCGTCTTTTTTCGATTTTGTCAACCCCGGAGATGAAAGATTCCTCCAAAAGACTTTTTCGCAGGAATCGTTGATTGCCGACCGTAAGTCGCTGATGCGCGGCGACGCTTTCCGCTCTTTGCTGCTCGTGTTGGTCAGTGCGGGCCTGATCTGGACGTATTGGTCGGGCAAAATCGGGCGCAATATTTTATTAGGCGGTTTTGCTGTTCTGGTGTTGTTCGATATGTGGTCGGCTGGTCGCAGGTACTTGGACAGCGAGGACTTTACAGACCGCACCAATTACGAAGCGCAGTTCAAGCCGACTCCTGCCGATGAAATGATTTTCAAAGACAGCGACCCCAATTTCCGGGTCTATGACCGCTCCGACCCACAGAGCAATCCATTCGCTTCATCGAGGGCTTCTTATTTCCACAAGTCCATCGGCGGCTACCATGCGGCCAAGTTGCAGCGCTATCAGGATTTGATAGACCGGCATTTGACGAAAGGTAATATTTCTGTATTCAATATGCTGAATACCAAGTATTTCATTATGTCTGATGAAGATGGGACCCCCTCGCTCCAGCCCAATGTGGATGCTTGTGGCCATGCCTGGTTTGTCAGCAATATCAATATGGTGAAAGACGCCAACGCGGAGATTGCAGCGCTGGAAACCTTTGTTCCTGAAGAAGATGCTTTCGTACATCAGGAGTTTGAATCTTATGTAAAAGGCTTCAAGCCCGAAAAGGATGGAGAAATTACGCTGGAATCATACTCGCCCAATCGCTTGGAGTATAAAACCAAAGCCTCCAGCGAGCAGTTTGCCGTTTTTTCCGAAATCTGGTACGGCCCCGGCAGCAGTTGGAAAGCCTACATAGACGGCCAGTCTGTTGAGCATATCAGGGCCAACTACCTGCTCAGGGCCATGCGCATTCCCGCCGGAGAGCACAAGGTGGAATTTGTGTTTGACCCAGACGTATATCGCACAGGTAAAATGATCTCTACGATATGTTCTTCCATCGTTTTGTTTGGATTTTTGGGACTGCTCGGATTTCTGGGATACCAATCTGTCAATCGCTGGAACAAAGAAGAGGCTCAAAAGCCCGTCAGGCGGGAAGCTCCTGCTGCGCCCAAACCGGCTGCTACGATGAGGAAGAAGGGGAAAAAGTGAAAGGTTGAATGATTCATTTTCGCAAAAATGCCTCTGCCAGAATTCGGCAGGGGCATTTTTTTTGTGCAAACCCCAAAAGGTTAAAAAAAATATTGTCCTGTTAACGGTGATTGGTCAAAATGTTAATACGAATCAGGTGTAGTATTTTTAATTATTCAGAATTATAAACTGAATTGTGTCTGTGAGAGCCTTCTTGTCTGCGGTTTTGGGGGCATCTTGCGGCAAAAAATTTTTCTGCACAATAGGGGAGGGGCGCACAACCTGTGTCTATGCAGTTGTAAAAGGTCAAAACTATCTGCACAATCACAACTCACAACGGATGCTTATGGATGCCAGAATTATTTACCTCCGACAAATTCCCTTGTTCAAAGGACTCTCTGCGACAGAAGAAGAACAACTTGCGCAAATCATGGAGCCTGTTTCTAAAGGCCGTTATTCCATCATATTCAAGCCAGGCGACGCTTCAGATCGGCTGTATTTTCTTGCCAAAGGTGTGGTGAAAATCTCTACGCACTCTGCCGACGGCCGCGAGGTCATCAAGTCCATACTGCACCCCAACGCCATGTTTGGCGAACGCGGACTGATTGGCGAATTAGAACGACAGGATTTTGCACAGGCGCTCAAAGAGGAAGTGCAATTGTATGCCATTCGGGTATCCGATTTCCAGATGATGATGCGCCGCAACTTCGACCTCAGCAACCAAGTCATGCAACTTTTCGGAAATCAACTTATACAAACGGAAAATCGTTTAGAGTCGCTCCTGTTCAAAGATGCGCGCACCCGCATTATTGAGTTCATCAAAGAATCCATGGCCGATCAGGGCAGGAAGGTAGGTTTTGAAATGCTGCTCAAGCACTCGCTCACGCACCAAGACATTGCCAACATCACCTGCACTTCTCGCCAAACGGTGACGCTGGTACTCAACGAATTGAAGAAGTCAGACCTGATTCACTTCAACCGGGGCAAAATTCTCGTTCGGGACCTGGCGCGGCTCTCCTGAGACCCACACTACGCCGCCCTCTGGTTCTAATGTTTCCAGCCCGACCATCTCTATGCTGTTGATGAGTCGCCCGTTTTCAGGAGCTTCCACCTTGATGTAATTGTCGGTAAAACCCGTCACGATGCCTTCCTGTTGGCTGTGTTCCCACAACACAGGGCGGTATTCGCCAAGGTGTTGCTCGTAAAAGGCGCGGCGTTTCTTCTCGCTCAGAATGCTCAGCATCTTGTTGCGCCGTTTCCGCTCATCCATAAGCACTGCATCCGGCATGTCGGCAGCCGGCGTGTTGGCCCGTTCGGAGTAGGTGAAAACGTGCAGATAGGAAATGTCAAGTTCTTGAATGAAGCGGTACGTCTCCAGAAAATCTTCTTCCGTTTCTCCCGGAAACCCCACTATAACATCCACACCGATACAACAATGCGGCATGACCGACTTGATTTGGGCCACGCGTTCGGCGTACAGTTCGCGGCGGTAGCGGCGGCGCATTTGAGCCAATTGCTTGTTGTTGCCCGATTGCAGCGGTATGTGGAAATGCGGCGCAAAGCGTTGTGATTCAGCCACAAATGAGATGATTTCATCGGTGCAAAGATTGGGTTCAATGCTGGAAATGCGGAACCGCTCGATGCCCTCCACTTCGTCTAAAGCGCGAATGAGATCAATAAAAAGTGCCTCCTTTTTGGGTTTGGCGCCTTCGATGACCTCTGTGCCGTTGCCGAAATCGCCGATGTTGACGCCGGTGAGCACAATTTCTTTTACGCCCATGGCGGCAATGCTCCGGGCGTCGTTCACCACGCTTTCCACGGTGTTGCTGCGGCTTTGGCCCCGCGCCTGTGGAATGGTGCAGAAGGTACATTTGTAATCGCAGCCGTCCTGCACTTTGAGGAAAGAGCGGGTGCGGTCGCCGAAAGAAAAAGCGTGTACAAAGTCTTTGGCCTGCCGCACTTCGCCGGCGCGCACCATGCCTTTGCCTGGCGCTTTCGACAGGTCTTCGATGTAGTCGAGTATGTGAAATTTTTCGGCGGCGCCCAGCACGAGGTCAACGCCGGGAATGGAGGCAATTTCCTCCGGCTTGAGTTGGGCATAACACCCCACGACGACCACATAAGCATTGGGCGAATGCCGGAGTGCCTGCCGGACGATGTTGCGGCACTTGCGATCTGCAAAGTCCGTCACCGAGCAGGTGTTGATGACATACACGTCGGCGCCCTGCTCGAAACCGACCTCGGCAAAGCCTGCGCCCTCGAACTGCCGCCCGATGGAGGAGGTCTCAGAGTAGTTGAGCTTGCAGCCCAGGGTATAAAATGATACTGTTTTGGGTGTGGCCATTGATGGAAATTTCGCCGCAAAGGTAAGATTATTGTGTAACCATAAAACTCGAACAATGAAAAAGTTACTTACTTTGTTGATTTTCTTTCAGTTAGCTCACGGCTACTGTGCCGCCCAATGCGGTCGTCCATCCTCGGTCACTGCTTTGTACAGCAACGACATGCGGGTGTTCATCAGCAATTCCGGCGACATGTTTCGGGACGGCAACAACTACGGTGAGTTCAGGTTTGCCGCTGAGGGTTTGCCCGGCACAACTACCATTTTAGCTCAAGGGCTTTGGGTGGCCGGCATTGATCCCGGTGGGAATTTGCGCGGCGCTGCACAGGATTATATTATGGGGCAAACGCGGTCGGATTTTGCAGCGGGGCCGGTAAATACGGAGCAGTCATTCGACGCATCTTATTGCCAAAACTGGAACCGAATCTGGTCGGTCGCCCGCCATGAAGTTGAAGCGCATATCATTGACTTTGAGGATAATCAACAAATTGACAACCCGATATCCTCTCTCATGGAGTGGCCGGGAAAAGGCAACCCTTTCTTCGAGGTTCGCCTGGGCTTTCCCCTGCCGGTAATTTCGCATGATTTAGCACCTTTTTATGACCGAAATAACGATGGTATTTACAATCCTTTGGAAGGAGATTACCCTCGAATTCCCAACCTGAGTATAATACCGGAACAAATCTCCTGGACGGTATTCAACGACGTACACCGCAACATTTCGCAGTCGCAGTTCCCATCCGCCGGCTTAGAGATACACCTGTGTACATGGGCGTTAGACTGTACCGACAATACCATGCTGAACAGAACGATTTTTATGAAATACTCCTTCATTAATCGCGGTACCGAAAGGCTGGATTCAACCTATATGGGGTTGTGGCACAATTTTGAAGTTGGTTGTTTTTCAGATGATTACGTCGGGTCATCGCCACAGCATCAGGCTTTTTTTGCCTATAACAGCGATCCGGTAGATGAAACGCATTGTATAACAGGAGAATCCTTTTTCGGAGCCTATCCGCCCGCGCAGGCAGTAAGCATTCTGAACCGCCCGCTGCACGCTTTTGTATATACCTCCAGCCCTTCTATGGATCCCGCGAATCCGACTGCATTTTACAACGTGCTTACCGGTCGTCATGCAGACGGCACGCCCATTACTGCCGCCGGATCGGGTTACAATACGGCAGGTCCGATCACCCGCTACGCGTATCATGGCGATCCGCGTGATGCAGATGAATGGACCATGTACGATGTGCAGTGGGGCTTGCCGTATCGCCTTGCCCGTAGTATAGGCAGCGTGGATTTGGGGACGCTGAATCCTGGCGAGCAGACTGCGGTGGAATTGGCATATTTGTTTGTGCGGGAACCGGGATTGGGGCATTTGGAAAACGTGGGCGCTATGTACGAGCAATTGGAGATACTGAGAGAACAATATGCTAATGGTTTTTCAGATAATTGCGCACAAGCCATACTAAGCTCAGAAACAGAACAACAACATCCTCAAGCCTTTGCGGTTTTTCCCAACCCGGCAGGCGACCGGCTTCATTTTCGTTTTGAAGGACAACGCATCAACAGCCTTGAATTGACAACACTTTCGGGGCATACAGCACTTTCCTTCAAGGGGCCGTTTTGGGATGCAATGGATGTGGACGTCAGCACGCTTCCGGCGGGTATGTATTTTGTCAAAATGGAGCAAAATGGAGCTGTTATCGTAAAAAAGCTGATAAAACACTGAACGCGTATTTTAAGTGAAGGGGTGACGCCCCCAAGTTCACCCCTTCACTAAACTAACTTAGTAGTGGGGCAAAAATAAATGCTCATTTTCTTTAGGCCCAAGGATTAGATAAGACACTTAAAATGAACCGTTTACTTATCTAATCCTTTG
>DDUV01000087.1:78876-94221 GCA_002344975.1 Saprospiraceae bacterium UBA2329
TTATTTTTTTATCGCCCCTTACTCCAGCGTCCACTTTATTTTCTCCGATTGGCCGTCCTTTTCTACGGTGATGGTGTAAGCGCCTTTATAAATATAGGCTCTGCCGTCCTCCGCAGCTTTCACCACGATGGGCTTTTCGTCTGCTTTTACCTTTTCGTTGAGCCAGGCATTGTAGGATTTCAGCACGGATGCGTCTATGCTCAGATCGTAAGGAATGTAGTTGAGTCCTTTGTCTGCCTCTGCTGTCCAGGTTTTGAGTACGATGCCGCTTTCTGTGGCGATGCTGATGCTCATTTTGCCGGCATTGCGCACATACACAGGTATGGAGGCGGAGGGTTTTGTACTATTCCACCAGCCGATGCTGCCCCAGCGAGGACTCGCCCGCATTTTATCCATCTCAAAAACAAGGAGGTTTTTGGCCTGATTTTCAGCGCTCAATTGTTGCAATTCCTTTACGCGGCCCACATACAGCGAGCGGCCATGCGTACCCACCACCAACTCGGCGTCGCGGGGATGCACCACGAGGTCGTGTACCGGCGTAGCAGGCAGGCCGTTGTCCAACAACATGAACGAGCCGCCGCGATTCAGAGAAAAATACAGCCCGTGATCGGTGCCGAGATAGAGCAGATCGGGGTTTTTGGGGTCCTCGCGCACTACGTTTACTGGCTCCGTAGGCAGGTTGACGCCGAGTTTCTGCCAGGTCTTGCCGTAGTCGTCGCTGGAAAACAGGTACGGCTCGAAGTGATCCCAGCGGTAACCGTTGAGGGTAACGTACACCCGGCTTTCGGAATGAGCCGAGGCAATGACGCGCGACACCCACATGTCCTTCGGCAGCCCGGCGCTGATGTTGGTCCAGGTGGCGCCTCCGTCGCGGCTGACGTGGACGAGGCCGTCGTCGGAGCCGGTGTAGAGCAGCCCAAACCGCAGCGGCGACTCGTGGATGCTGCTGAGGGTGCCGTAGGGAACGTCGCCTTTTTTGCCGCCGGTAGTGAGATCGGAAGAGATGGCCTGGAAGTCATTGCCCTGATTCAGAGAGCGATAGAGGCGGTTGGCGCCCATGTAGAGGATGTCCTGATTGTGAGTGGAAAGCCAAATCGGCGTTTGCCAGTTCCAACGCAGGGGCGATTCTCCGAGTTCGTGTTTGGGCGTGATGTATCTGCGGTCTCCGGTTTTTGTGTTGAGCCGGAAGTAGTTGCCAAACTGAAATCCCGTGTAAAGGGTGGCATTATCGCGGGTATCCACAGCCACCTGCATACCGTCGCCGCCCATGATGGATTTGTAAGGATATTGGCCGCTGTCGTGCCATTCGGTGCCGGCTCTGTAATTGGAGGGCCCGTACCAAACGCCGTTGTCCTGCAAGCCGCCATATACGTTGTAAGGCTTGGCCATGTCCACCGCTACGGCGTAAAACTGGCCCAGCGGAGGCGTGTTGCACTTGATCCAGGACTCGCCGTCGTCGTAAGAAATATTGATGCCGCCGTCGTTGCCGAGGATGATATGCCCCGGCCTGCGCGGATTGATCCAAAGTGCATGGTGGTCGGCATGAACGTTGTCGCCGTTGACGGAGCGGAAGGTTTTGCCGCCGTCGTCGGAGCGCAAAACGGGTACGCCCAGCACAAAAATCTTGTTCACATCATACGTCGCCACCCGAATCTGACCAAAATAATACCCATACGAACTGTACATATCGTCAATGAGGTCGGTATGGGTGCGCTTCCAGGTTTTGCCGTCGTCGTCGGAGCGATATATCTCCAGACCGATAACTTCAGAACTCAAAAGCTGCGCATTGGCATCTTCGGTGTATTCCACTAAAGCAGAGGGTTTTAACTTGTCCGACTTCACCATTTCAATGATTTTATCGGCGTTGTATTTTTCAGGAAAACCATTGGAGGACAGGTAGTCTTTTACCTTGTATTTCGGGAGTTTCAAAAACTCGTCTTTGCCCATTTTGCGCAGTTGGTCTTTGCTCAAGGCATCCGCATCGTCTTCTTTTTTGGGACGCAGGTTGTAATTGTCAATCGCGGCAAACAGCACCCGGCGGCCTCCGGTGCGGAACATGGCCAAACCGATGCGGCCCGCGTTGGAATCGGTAGGGAAACCTACGGAGGGCAGTTTACTCCATTTTTCACCGCCATCGGAGCTTTTGTACAAACCCGAACCGGCGCCGCTTTCCACAAAATTCCAGGCCCGGCGCTCGCGCTCCCAGGCAGCGGCATAGAGCGTTTTCGGGTCGGCGGGATCAATCATCAGATCAATGGCGCCAGCGTTGTCGTTGACATACAACACTTTGCGCCAGGTTTTTCCGCCATCGGAGGTTTTGTAAACGCCCCGGTCGGGATTGGGCGAGTACAAATGCCCCAGCACGGCCACCCAGGCGGTATTGGGATCGGTGGGATGCAACACGATGCGCCCGATATGATGGCTTTCGCCGAGGCCGAGGTGTTGCCAGGTTTTGCCTCCGTCCATGCTTTTAAATACGCCGGTACCCGAATAGGAAGAGCGGCTGGAATTGACCTCGCCGGTGCCCACCCAGATGATGTTGCGCTGCCAGTTGACGGCAATATCGCCGATGGTCATCACCATTTCTTTGTCGAAAAGCGGCTTGAAGGAAGTGCCGTTGTTTTCGGTTTTCCAAAGCCCGCCGGAGGCATAGCCCACATAAAAATGGCTGGGATCGCTGGGCGAAACATCAATATCGGCCACGCGCCCGCTCATCACGGTGGGGCCGATGTTGCGAAAAGCAATGCCATTGGCAATAGAGGCCGCTTTGGTTTCCTGGCGTTGCCCGAAAGAGCGGATGCGGTCGGCAGCGGGTGTGAAAGGTGGTTGAGTGGTCTGAGCCACAGCGGCGTAGAAAGCCGAGAGGGAAAATGCGAGAGTGAGTAAACGATTCATCGGTTGTAGAGTTGGTTGAACCCGACAAATCTAAAAACAATCGGGCGAGTTGTGCCGAAAAAGGTGGAAAAGCTGTTATTCTTGCAGTCTATAATACGATACTCAACATGTCCTTTAAAATCTACACCAAAACAGGCGACGCCGGCGAGACCTCCCTTTTCGGGGGCAAACGCCTGCCCAAAAGCCACCTGCGCATCGAAGCGTATGGCACGGTTGACGAACTGAATGCTTTTATGGGGCTGCTTCGGGATGCCGTTGAAGATTCGACGGTGCAACAACAGATCAAAGAAATACAAGATTTGCTCTTCAGCGTGGGTGCAGCGCTGGCTATGGAGCCGGGTCAGGCGCCGGTTATTGAAGGCGTGCAGCCCGCTCATATCGAGCTGCTGGAGCGGCGCATGGACGAAATGGACGCCCTCTTGCCGCCGCTGAAAAACTTCATCCTGCCGGGCGGGCATCACACCGTATCTTTCTGTCACATAGCGCGTTGTGTGTGCCGGCGCGCAGAGCGGCTCGTGGTGGCGCTGGCAATGGATGAGCCTGTGGACCCGCTGCTCATTCAGTATCTCAACCGACTGTCGGACTACCTCTTCATGCTGGCCCGCCGATTGGGCCACGACCTCGGCGTGGAGGAGGTAGTTTGGTCGCCGGTCAAAACGCCGCAGCTATGAAATGGAGTGAAATGCCGGCAGCCTACGGCTTGGTATTGATGCGGGTGTCCCTGTTCGCAGGCCTGGTGGCGTTCATCACCTTTTTGCTCCCTTCTCAGGGCAAGATAAAATTGGATGCCAAACCCGGCCAAACCTGGAAAAAGGAGAGCCTGTATGCGCCCTTCGATTTTGCGGTGCGGAAATCCGCCGACGAATTGGAGCAGGAGCGCCGCCGGGCATTGACGGACTTTTCTCCTTATTACCGCTTCGATGAAGACATTGCGGAGGCTCGTCTGGCGCAGTTTGAGCAGCTTGTACAGGGCCAACTTCAAAGCCCGGCCACCCTCGAATCATTTCCCGATGCCGGAAACCGCTCCCTTGTATATATTGATTATGGCAAGCGGCTCTTGCGCAAAATGTTCGAGCGCGGCATCATACGAGCCATGCCCGAACACGCCGAAAAAGGCAAAACTTTTGTCATCAACGTCATCAGCGGCAATACTTCTTCTCAGCAAACATTGGAATATTTTTACACAGAAAGCAGCGCGCTGGATTTCCTCATAGATACCCTGCCTGCCAGCGGACTGACCGAGCCGGATTTTTTGTATCCGCTTTTGGAAAAATCCATTGTGCCCAATCTCCTCTACGATGCCGAACTGACCGAAAATTTCAGACAGGAAATGCTGGCCGGCGTTTCCGAGTACAGAGGCGTCGTAAAGAAGGGCGAGTTGATCGCCGCCAGAAACAGCATTGTGACGGAAGATATTTGGCTCGAGATCAACTCTGTACAAGAACTTTACGACAAAGAAATAGCCGGGCGCTTCTCTCCATCGGGCATAGGCGCGGGTTATTTCATCCTGGCCTTGCTGCTCTGTACCGTGTATTTTATTTACCTCCAAAACCGGGAGCCGTCCATATTGTCCAACTGGCGCAAGCTCGTTTTTACGCTGTTTTGGATAGCGCTGTACGCATGGCTCATCCACTGGGCGGAAGAGACCAATCCCATCAATGCTTATTTCATTCCGTTCAGCATTGCACCCATTATTTTGCAGACCTTTTACAACAAAAGGCTGGCACTTTTTACACACGTCATCATCATTCTGACGGCGAGTTTCATCACGTCGCTGGGCTGGGATTTCACCTTTTTACAACTGCTGGCCGGCATCGTCGTGCTGCTCACCAATGTGGATGTGAATAGCTGGCCCAAGTTTTTCTTCTCTATTTTTTCCATGCTCGTGGCCTCTTTGCTGGCGTTTACCGGCCTGACATTGGTGGAACACGGCAACCTGTTTTCCTGGAATTGGACCATCCTCACCTGGATATTTTTATCGGCATTTCTTACGCTGCTGGCCCTGCCCCTGGTGCCCTTGTTAGAGAGCATTTTCGGCTTCGTTTCGGCGTTCAGACTGCGGGAACTCATGGACCTCAATCGTCCGCTGCTGCGGGAATTGGCCATCAAAGCGCCGGGCACCCTGCAACACTCCATTCAGGTGGGCAATCTGAGCGAGGCCGCCGCCCGCGAGATCGGCGCCGATGCGCTGCTGCTCAAATGCGCAGCCTTGTACCACGATGTGGGCAAGATGCTGCACCCCGAATATTTTGTTGAAAACCAGTCGGGTATAGAAAGTCCGCACGAAGAAAAATCCAATTTGGACAGCGCCCGCATCATCATCAGCCATGTGACGGAAGGCGAAAAAATGGCCCGCAAAAGTGGCATGCCTCCCTTGCTCATTGATTTCATTACGACGCACCACGGCACGACCCGGGTAGAATATTTTTACAGAAAAATGCTCAACGAAAGTTCGGACGAAATGCCCGACGAGCTTGATTTTCTTTACCCCGGCCCCAAGCCGCATACCAAAGAACAAACCATCTTTATGATGGCCGACTCCATTGAAGCCGCCTGCCGCAGCCTCAAACAACCCACCGAGCAGTCTATGAACGAGCTGATTGACAACATCATCGCGGGCAAGATCAAAATGGGGCAGTTGGAAGAATCGCCCATGTCGTTCAACGAGTTGGAACGCTGCCGCGCCGCATTCAAACGCTTCATGCGTTCCGTACACCATCAGCGCATCGAGTACCCGGAATTGAAGAAGGAGTAGGGTGGGGGATTTGTGTTTGGGCGGCTCACTTTAAGTGTCTTATCTAATCCTTGGGCCTAAAACTTTATTTTCGCCCCACTACTTATGTTGGAAACGTTGATAAATTAAATTTTTTAAAGTATTTTTGTATTAAAATTTGACTATGCAGTTCGCAGATATAAAAAACGACATCGCCTTTCGAAAGATATTCGGTAACGAGCAGAAAACGGCTCCACTGATCTCGTTTTTAAACGCTTCTTTGGAGTTAGAGGGGAATCACCAAGTGGTCGGCGTCACCATTGCCAATCCTTACCAGTTTCCACGCATCGCAGGAGAGAAAGCAACTATTTTGGACGTTCGAGCAATATAATAAAACCCGAAATTATTGGAAGTACCTGAAAGCAAAGCTAAAGAAAGAAGGCAGTGAAGTGGTTAGTACCACTACCCAGTTGAAAATTCTTGCTCCTGATGGTAAAAGACGATTGTCGGATATGTTGGACTATGACGGCATCATAGCTCTTGGTAAAACTTTTCCGGGAACAAAAGCCAATAGATTTATAGAGTGGTTTACCTACAGTGATGAAAGCATTGACGGGAAAAGCAAAACCAAAGCGTATGAAAATACTTTTGACGAAATAGTAGCCAAATATGTGGAAATGAATGTTGCCCACCCCTTTATGGAGGGCAATGGCAGAAGCGCGCGAATTTGGTTGGACCTGATACTGAAAAAACACCTGAAAAAATGTGTGGATTGGAGCAAAATCGGGAAAAACGAATACATGAATGCCATGATAAAAAGCCCTGTAAACAGTAGCGCTTTGAAAAAACTACTCAAAAATGCTTTAACCACTGAAATTGACAGCAGAGAAATGTTTATGAAAGGAATTGATTATTCCTACTATTACGAAGAAAATTAGAAAATAATGAACGGAGTAGAAACAAGAACGGAACTCATAGGCCGCGATGGCGTATCTTCTAAAGACAAGATGGTATGATGATGAGACACCTTATGATGCTAATGTTTTGTTTGTGTTTGCTGAGTTTTTTGTCTTTAAAATGTAATGGGGACAAAAGTGAAATATCCGGATTTTGGCAATTAAAGAACAGCGATGATTGCGACAAAAATTTTTTGGAACTAAACCCTTTTGTGTATCCATACCATAAGTATGGACATAAAATATATCTAACCAGTTCGCTGTTTTATAACCCTTCAATGAAACAATACGGCTTGCCTTTTGAAAACAAATACAGTATCAAAGACAAAAAAATACTTTTGGATGGCATTGGACGAATAGGGTTTACGACAAGGGATTCATTTTTAGTACTTGAGAAAGATGGGTGTAAACTCACATTTGTAAAAAAAAACCAAGATGAAACACTATCTGAAGACAGTTTGTCAAGTATTGCTTTTTATGTGAGTGATGATGAAGGGGTTTTGCTCGACTCTGTTCAAATACACAAGACATCATCAGATGCCCATATTTTCAGAATAGCGGGAAGTATTGAAAAAAAATATCTTGATAAGACATTTGATGAAAGGGTTTTAGACACAAATGAGTACAAAATAATTTTGCACCTCCGAAACGGGAAGGTCTTTCAAATAACATCCCGTGGAAAATACGAAACCCCATTTGAAGTTCAGACCCTAATAAAATATTTGCTTGCCGAAATTTAAAGTGCAAAGCAGATCGCACCGAGATTTCATTTTCATGCAGTGGGCGGTGCAAGCGCAGAGCGTTCTTCTCCAGCCTAGTGAAGGGGTGACTTTGCAAGTTTTAGCCCCGCAGTCACCCCTTCACTACCCTCGAAACCTTGCACCTCCCCTCACGCCACATTCCTGCCCGCATTGATGATGCCGAACATGGCCCGCAGTACCAAATGGCGGATGATCTCGCTTTCCTGTTCAGATAAGTTGTTGTTGTTCAGTCGTTCAAGAGCGTACTGCTGAATGACGATGAGGGGCAAAACGATGCCCTCCCGGATGCGGATGCTCTCGCGGGAGACAGGATTTTTGGCCAAAAGCTCCGGTTCGCCGGAAATCTGAAGCAGCAGTTTTTGTGTGCGCTGAAACTCTGCGTAGAGTTGCTCCCAGAAATGCCCGAAGCGCTCGTGCCGGCGCAGGTGCCGGGTGAGGAGAAAATTGGATTTGCGCAGAGACTGCATGGAATTTTCGGCCAAAGCCCTGAAAAAGCGCGACTCCCGGTAAAGTTGTTGCAATTGCGTCAGTTTGCCTTGTGCGATGATGTCCTCCAATGCTTTTCCGAAACCGAAATAACCGGGAATGTTTTGCTTCATCTGCGCCCAGGCGCCAACGAAGGGAATGGCCCTTAAATCTTTGAAAACCAAAGAAGTATTATCGCCGTTGCGCTTGGTGGGCCTGCTGGCAATGTTCGTGTCGCCGTACCATTTCAGCGGCGTCATTTGTTCGAGGTAAGGCACAAAATCGGGGTCGTTTTTCAGTTGGAGATAAGCCTCGTAAGCGGCGTCGGCCAACTCGTCCAACAGGGTTTTATCGGTTTCCATCATGTTTCCGGCGCCCGGCGACATGGTTTTTTCGAGGCCGGCGGTGAAGAGCTGCTCGATGTTGTACATGGCCGCCTCGACGGTGCCGTAAGTGCTGCTCACCGTTTGCCCCTGAATCGTCACCTGAATTTCGCGGTTTTCAATTTCGCTGCCGTGCGCCGCATAGTAGCTGGCGTTGTTGCCGCCGCCCCGACCCGGAGGGCCGCCCCGGCCATCGAAAAACACCACCGAAATGCCGTACTGCCTGCTGATGAGCGTGAGGGCTTCTTTGGCGCGGTAAATACTCCAGTTGGCCCGCAGATAGCCACCGTCTTTGGTGCCGTCGGAGAAGCCCAGCATGATGGTTTGCACTTTGCCGCGTTTTTCCAGATGAGCGGCATATTGCGGGTGCCGGTAGAGGGTTTCCATCGTTTGATGGGCCGTTGAAAGGTCTTCAACCGTTTCAAACAAGGGCACAATGTCTAAGGTAGGGGCATCGGTGCCGTCCATGCACAGGCGCGCCAGCGCAAACACCTGCGCCACTTCCAAAGCGCTGCCGCAATTGCTGATGATGTAGCGCCGGCAACCCTGCTCGCCGTTTTCGCGCTGCACGGCCTGTATGGCCTTGAACGTGCGGATGCTTTCTTTCACCTGCTCGTCGTCGTAGTCCGATTCATCCAAGGGGTCGCGCCAGGTCAGCAGGAAGTCCATTTTTTGAGATTCGGGCATGGCTTCGTAATCGGCCATCCGAAAGAGCGCGGGAAATTTTTGTTCCAATTTTTGCAAAATGGGCTGTAGTACTTCCTCGTGCCGACCGCTTTCCTGCCGCACGTCCAATTCGGCAAAGTAAAAACCGAAAAGCCTGACTTTGAGCAAAAAGAGGTCGAGCGCATCCGAAAACAAACCCTGATGTTCGTTGACCAAAGCCTGCCGGGCGTTCATCAAATCGTCAATCAGTTGAAAACAAGCCGCATAATGCGGTTTGTCGGGGTAGTACAAGGTGTGATAAATCCGGCTTTCGATGGCGGCCATTTGCTCTTCCACGCCCCGAAAAGTGAGCCGCCGCCGCAGTTGCCTGATGTCCCGGTAGTAACAGCCCAGGATGGTACGCCGCAGGCGCCGGGCCACTTCGCGGGTGGTTTCGGCGGTTACAAACGGATTGCCGTCGCGGTCTCCGCCGGGCCAGAAACCCAGTGTCAACAACCTCGGATTGCTGAAACTGTGTGGTTCCAATCCCAAGCCTTTGAGCAGATTCCACACGCTTTGCGGCAGCGCCTCATAAAATACATTGGCCAGATACCAGTTGAGGCTCAGGGCTTCGTCCAAAGGCGTGGGCTTGGCGCGATTCACAAAGGCCGTTTTTCCCAATTGCATGAGAAGTTGATGCACTTCTTCCACATCGCCCCGGCGAATGGTTTTCCCCAGATCGTGGATGATGCCCAGTACTTTGCCGGGGTAGAATTGCGTGGGGTGAGCGGTGAGCACCACCCTCACGGAATAGTTGAGCAGTTTTTCCAGCAGGCGTTTGCGGCGTCCTTCATCGTTGATGCGGCCCAGCAGATGTTTCACCGAGCCTTTGCCCTCCAGATCATGCGTTTCGGCAAAAGAGGCATCTTCGATAGAATCGAACAAAACCACCTGTCGTTCAGCATATTGTATGAATCTAAACAGCAAGTCGTATCGTTCGGAGATGCTTTTTTGAGAAGACTGCTCCCCCAGAAACGCCTCGATGAGTTCAGTGGGCGTCAGTCCGTTTTCAAGGCCGTTGTTGCATTCCTGAGAGAAGAGTGCCAGCTTAGCGCCGGTCGTTTCAATACCGTGGAAAGGCAACCTCAGGAACAAGCTGTTGTACATTTGGAATTTGAGCGCTACGCCCGATGGAGTGGTCATGGTGCCATGCTTGTGAAATAGTGAGCGGTCTCATTGGTTGGGCGCGCAAATATCGTTGCTGCCCGGCACTTTGCGCGTTTTCAGGCGTTTTTTTTGCCAACTATTCACCCCTCACCTCTCACCCTTCATCCCTCACCTCTGTTAAAACAACCCCACATATCCCACATGCACTTTGGGCGCGCTGAAATCGAGCGGCACATCGGTGCGGGAACCCAGCGCCAGACTCAGCCCCAGTAGGCCGGCTTTTGTTTCTAAGGCGATGCCGGCGCCAAATCCAAGCGCGTAGAAAACATCGCTGGGGGTACTGCTTCGGTCTTCCACCCGGCCCAGATCGGCAAAGCTGTAAATCCGCGAATTTTGGCCGATCAGCAGCCTCAGTTCGGCGGTAGCTACGGCGTAGCCGGTGGCAAAAAAGAACTCCTCATCAAAACCCCGCAAGAGCCGGTTGCCGCCGATGCGAAACTGCTCGTTTTGAAACACAGGCGTTTTCGACAACAACCAGCCGCCCTGCAAGCCCCATTTGACGGCGGCACTGCTCCATACCGGCACAAAATATTCGCCGCTGAATTCCAGCCGGTACTGAGCGCTGTTGGCGGCAATGGTGTCGTACAGTTCGGCCAGCCCCAGTGCCACGATGCGCGTATTGGGTTTCACCCGTTTTACTCCGGCAGAGGCCCGCAGCATACCCGTCCAGCCGCGCCGGGGATTCAGGCGGTAGTCGGTTTTTTGCTGAGAGGTTTCCAATCCGAAGGCATCGTTGGAAACGTCCAATTGGGCGGGCAACTGCCTGGTAGTCAATAATCTGGATTCGTCAATTCCGGTAAGGCGGGTGCTGCGGTGTTGCCAGAATGCTTTCCAATAAGAGGCGCCTTCCAGCAAATAATCGGCGCCGGCGCTGTACTCTAAATTGAGAAAGGTGGTATCCCGTTTGTAAAGTTGAAAACGTGCATCCACACCGAAGGGCAATTGCAAAAGATAGGGGTATTTGAATAAAAAAGCGACTTGCTGGGTCTCCGGGCGCAGTCGTTCAAAGGATGCCGTGATGCGCTCGCCTTTTCCGAATTGGTTGTAAAAATCGGCAAAAAGGCTGCCCGTGATGAGCATGCGGCCTGTCTGCGAATTATTGGGCAACACGCCGATGAGAAAATCGAAACGGCCGGCTTTGCGGGAATCAAGGTGCAGGAGCACATCGGCGGTGCTGTCCTGCCGGAAGAGAATTTGGGGGTCTTGTTTCAGCGCGGCGAAGGGCAATGCGCGCAGCCGGTCGCGCACTTGCAGCACCCTGCCATGATGGTATGGCTCGCCGGGATGGATGCCCAAATACCGGTAAAGATAGGTGGGAGAGATGCGCAAATTGCCTTCTAATTCCAGTTTTCCAAATTGAAAAGAGCGGCCCGGTTGCACGTCAATGGCGGCGGCGATTTTTTCTTGCTCAAATGCGAGGCTGCCCAGACTCACTTGGGCAAACGGGTGGCCTTTGTTTTGGTATTGTTGCAACAAATTGATTTGCAGCTTTTTCCAGCGCGACCATTGCAGCGGGCGATGGCGATAATCGGAGGCGCGAAATCCGGCAGCCTTGAGTTGATCCGGTTGTGCATTGCCGGGTAAGAGTTCCAACCACGAAAACCCGGAACCCACATGAATGAAAGCCGTAAAAATGCTGTCGCTGCGGGCCACCGTATCCACCGATGCCTCCAACATGGACTGGTCGTGCAATTGACGAAGGACGGCGCTCAGTTCAGAAAACACGCCCGACGAATCGGCGAAATTGGTTTTGTACGAAACGGTCTTTAATAATTGTTCCTGCGGTACATCCGTAGCCAGCAGGCGCAATGTATAGCTTTTTTGTGCTGTTGAGCGGCAGATTGTCAACAAGGCGAAAGACAGTACCAGAACGTATATTCGATTCACTTCGGAATAACGGCTTTATTGGGGTGGGCATTACCCGACAGGGAGCGTAAAGTAAAAGGTGCTGCCATCTCCCGGTTCTGATTCCACCCATATCGTACCTCCATAAAGGCGCACAATTTTGTCGCATATAGCCAGCCCCAGCCCCGCTCCCGATTTTCCTTTGTGCGCCAGCCGATGGAAGGGCAGGAAGACCTTGTCTTGCCATTCGGGAGGAATACCCATGCCGTTGTCGGAAACCGAAAAAAGAAAATGCGCTGCCTTTTTTTCACAACCGATACGAATGACGCATTGCTCTTTGTCGCTGAATTTGAGGGCATTGCTGAGCAGGTTTTGAAAAAGCTGAAGCCCGTGCGAGGGGTTCATATAAACGTTGGGCATATCCGTTTTTTCAATCCGGGCATTCTGTTCTGTTATGCGGGCATTCAGATTGTTCAAAACATCGTCAACCAATTCATTGAGATTGATCAATGATTTTTGATACTCAGACTCGCTGCCTGCTTTCGCCAAAGTAAGCAGGTCTTCCAACAACATGGACATCTGGTCAACGCCGTTCGATATGTTTTGTATAAAAGAAAGGCCGTCTTCGTCCAACTGATTTTTATACCGCCTCTTCAATAAAGAAGCAAAAGACCCCACCGTGCGCAATGGCTCTTTGAGATCGTGAGAGGCTACGAATGCATACCGTTCCAAGGCAATATTGGACTTCAGCAGCGCTTCGTTTTGCTTTTGTATGGCTTCATTCTTTTCTTCCAGCAAAATCGCCGTCTTCATTTGGGTTCGGTAGCGGTATATCTGGAAAAACAAAAAACTAAGCACCACTATAAATACGCAAGCGAGGGAAAGGATAACAAGCCTGCTGATTTGCTTTTGTTTTTGCAGCAGCGCTCTTTCAGACTCAGACCGGAGATCGGCAAGTTCGTGTTTGGCTTGTATCTCAATGATGGAATTTTGGGATTGTTTTTCCCATATATTCCCTTGTATTTCATTGTAAATCAACTGATACCGAAAGGCGTCCTCAAATTTTCCCAACCCGGCATAAGCCTGTGCCAGCAATTGCGCAGCCTCCGAGGCCGAGGCTTCTAATCCGGAGGGGCGGCTGATTTCAAAAGCTGTCAGGGCATTCTTGATAACCAGTTGGTAATCTTTGTTTGGGAAATGCACTTGCGCAATTTGGATCAGCGCCAAAGCCAGGTTGTTGATGTTATTCGTTTGTTCTGACAGTTCTTTAGAGGTCTGAAAATGCTGCAAAGCTTCCTCCTGCCGCCCTTGCCTGATCCTGAGCAACCCCAGATTGCGATGGATAAAAGCCTGACCGTCCAAGTTGCCTCCTGCTATTTGGAGAGCGGATTGATACAATAGTTCGGCAGCGTCAAGGTTGTTTCGGCTCAGATGTACATCGGCCAGGTTGTTGTATGAGTATATCAAACCCGCCGTGTCGCGCAGGGTTTGTCTCCAATCTAAACTTTGCTGGTAGTATCTTTCGGCTTCCTTATAATTTTTCTGAAGGAAATACGCATTGCCTATGTTGTTGTAAGAACGGGCAATACCCAGTGTGTCTTTTAATTTTTCTCTGATTCCCAGAGATTGAAAAAACAAGTTTGCGGCCTCCTGATAATCGCTGAGATACCAATAAACCATGCCCTTTGTATGCAATGCCTCGGCAATGCCATGCTCATAGTTTAAAATTTTCGCAATTTGAAGGGCGGAATCGGCCAGCAGCCCGGCGATTTTAGGGTCTGAACTTTTCATCTCCCAGGCTAAGTGGCATATAAGATCAGCACGGCGGCTCTCTGAGAGATTGCTTTGCTGTAACAAAGCTTGCAGAGAATCCCGCACCGACTGAGCATCCGCCCGGCATAAAAAGAGCATCATACAAAGTATGCTGATGATGCGGATGGATACTTTGTTGATACTCACGAAGCGTTATCTGAACTAAAAATTTGAACGCCCTACAAGTGCAATCGCGCCTTGCGATCCAACAAAATGGCTTCGTCTTCCGCTCTTTCCGGATCGGGTACGCAGCAGTCCACAGGGCAAACGGCTGCGCACTGCGGCTCTTCGTGAAAGCCTACACACTCGGTGCATTTATCGGGCACGATGTAATACAAATCGTCGGAAACGGGCTTTTGCTTTTGCTGAGCATCTACTTGCGTGCCGTCTTCCAGCGTATATGTTCCTTTGATGGAAGTACCGTCTGTGATGGCCCACTCCAATCCGCCCTCATAAATGGCATTGTTGGGGCATTCGGGTTCGCAGGCGCCGCAGTTGATGCACTCGTCGGTAATCATTATTGCCATGACAATCTCATTTTATAGGGAAATAACACTGATTTCCCGGCTTGGTTTGAGGCCGCAAAGGTAGGAAAAAAGATCAACCCTCGGAAAAATCAATTTCGGTATTGTCGCCGATGTTGAGACTGTGTTTGAGGCCCACAATAGAGGTATCGTTGCCAATGACGGAATGCCGCAGAATGACTTCGCTGAGGGAAGCAAAATTGCCGATGATGGAATCTCTGACAATGGCGTTGTTGATGCGGGCATTGTCGCCGATGGTGGCGTGGGGGCCGATGATGGAGTTGCTGATATCGCAGTGCCGCCCGATGCTGACGGGGTGAATGATGATGGAATTGTCAAAAGTAGGCACCGACTGTGGATCGTATTCTTCTCGGCGCAGGAGCAGGGCATTGGTTTCGAGCAGGACCTCCTTTTTGCCACAATCGAACCAACGATCCACTACAACGGGGGTGAAAGTATTTTCCTGCTGAATCATACGCATGAGCGCATCGGTGAGCGGAAACTCGCTTTTGTCTCTGATGTTGTTGAAAACCAGATAGTCTAAGGCATCTACAAAAGTCTGTACCTGAGCAATTTTGTAAAGACCTACCATGGCCAGATCGGATATGGGGATGCGGGGCTTTTCCGTCACCCGTTGCACCATGCCCTGTTCGTCCAGTTCAACGATGCCGAATTCGCGGGGATCGAGTACTTTTTTAACGCCGATGGCCGATCCGGGCAGTTGGATGAACTTGTGGTAGTCGGTTTCAATAATGACGTCTCCAAAAAAAATAATGACCTCATCGGCATCCCGAAACTTATCCTTGGCCTTCCAGATGGCATGGCCCGAGCCGAGCCGCTCGTCTTGCTGCACAAATTCTTTGTTGATGTCGGGATAAGCAGACTCTATAAATTCTTTTATTTTCTCTCCCAGATAGCCGATGATAAAGACAAAATCGCGCACGCCTACCTCCAACAGTTTGTCTATCATATAGGAGACAATGGGCTTGCCCGCCACTGGTATCAACGGCTTGGGTTGCGTATAAGTGAGCGGACGAAGGTGTGCTCCGGTACCGGCTACGGGTATGATTGCTTTCATGGCGAAACGACGCTGCTACTTAGTAGTGGGGCAAAAATAAA
>DDUV01000087.1:94513-103699 GCA_002344975.1 Saprospiraceae bacterium UBA2329
CTTATCTAATCCTTTGGCGAAAATGATAACTTTATTTTTTTATCGCCCATTAGGTCGTCCAAAGGTCGTAATTTTTACCAACTATTTGATTTTTATGGTCACACTTGCTGCCGGGAGCGGGCTGACGGTATAAAAATCGTTGCTGCCGACACCCAATAATGCTACACTCCATGCCGCGTGTGCGCCAAAGAGTCGCACGCCCAGTGTATTCATCACATTGGTGGAAAATGCGTCTGACCAAACCCAGTTTTCCGAGGTAAGAGCTACCGTTCTGCTCAGTCGCACCTGACCGCCTGCCGTAAATATCAAAGGGCGGCCCTGCTCGGTTGGTCTGGGAGGAAAGAAAAACGATGGGTCTTTTTTTCCAAATGCCCAACCCGCCGAAACATTGAGGTGCGTATTTCGATTGCCCAGTGTAGCAACGGCATAAGGCGCGATGACATCCACCGGTTTGCCTGAAAATGGAATGCCGATAATGGCCAAACCGCCTCCCAGCGTCAGCTTGTCTGTGGCAACGGGGTAAGAAAAGTGTGGGCGAAGCATCCAGCCGGGGCCGCCGAATTCGCCTTCCACGAGGCTTGCAATCGGGCTGATTAATTCCGTGGCGACATGCAGACTGAACCAGTCGTTGATGCCGAACCCTACCTGGTTGAATACCAGCATAAAGTTGTGCAGTTCCACCGATCCTTTGCTCATGGCAAATGCGGTGGGGCTGGCGAGGTTTTGATGCGCCTGCTCGTTGAATGGAATAAATCTTCCGTTGATCAGCTCGCCGGTTTGTATTTCCCGAATTTCCGACACATCGGCCAATGGAAGGTTAAGCTTCCCCAAAGCGCTCGTTTCTATGACGATTTCCGTGTCGGTCATAGCCAGGCGTTTGCCGGAAAAAACATCGCCGCTTTTCATTTCCACTCGGAGCAGTACGCCATCGGGGGCCTCTCGTCCGGGTTGGGCGCCGGCAGGGTGGGAGAGGAGTACAAGTGCGAAAAATGCAACAGCACAAAGGGTTTTCAAAACAGTAGCAGGCATGGCAGGTAAATTATTTTCAAGAGAAGACGCTCTTTTTTTAAGTTGCGTTTGCGCAAGGTACGGTTTTTTGTTTTTTTTGCCTTGCCCAAACGCCTTTCGTCATTATGCAGGAAAAACTACAACAACAACTATTGGACCGCATTCTGGACGGCTTTCCGCGCAAACCGGATGCTGTGGATGCACTGCGCAGCTTGCTCAATGTGAGCAAAGATGCCATCTATCGCCGCCTGCGTGGCGACAGCCTGCTCTCGCCCTCGGAAGTGGCGCTGCTGGCGAGGCATTTTCATATTTCGTTGGATGAATTGGTTCATGAAGACTCCGACCGGGTTTATTTTTCATTCAGCGCCTTAAACAATGCAGCCAACAGCGTTGAGGACTACCTGCTGGGGCTGCATCAAAACCTGCACCAACTGGAGCATTTGCCCGATGTGAAGGTATATTATACCACTTCCGAAATTCCGATATTTTATTACTTTCTCTTTGAAGAACTGGCGGTTTTTAAACTCTACATCTGGGGGCGCAGCGCATGGGATTTCGACTATCTCAAACATCAGCCTTTCGATGTACGCCTCATTTCGCCGCATGCCGTTGCCCTCAGCCGCGAAATTCTCGACCTGTATTTCCGGCTTGATACCACCGAACTCTGGAGCATCAACATTTTCGACAACACGCTCAATCAGATAGAACATCATTTTCTCGGCGGCGCTATTGCTGCCCCGGAGCAGGCGCTATCACTCTGCGACCGCCTGACGGATCTGGCCGCTCACCTGCAAATGATGGCCGCGCAGGGCAAAAAATTCAAGCCCCGGCAATCGCCCGATCATGGCGCGCCCTTTGCCTTATTGCACAACGACTCATTGTACACCAACAGTACCATTTTTGTGGATGCCCCGCACCTGCGTCGCGTTTTTTCTACTTTCGGCGACCCCGACTATTTGGTCAGTTCCGACGGGCGGATCTGCGATTTTACAGACCAGTGGCTACAGCGCCTCATCGGTAAATCAGTGCCCATCAGCGCCCAATCCGAAGGTCTGCGTTTAGGTTTTTTTCATCAGGTGAGACGAAAAATCGAAGCGACCAAAAGACGCATTCTGGCGGAAGTGGATACTCCTGTTATTTCACCACCCTGAACCCTATAAATTCAGCAGTGTCGTCCATCCGGGCTTCCATGCGGCTGCTCACGGTGGAAGATTCCGAGGGCAAATTGTAGCTGCCTCCCCTCACCATGCGCCGGGTACAATCTCCGCCTGTGATCCAGGCTTTGCCATTGGCAGGGGCGCCTTTATAATCGGGATGCGCACAATCGGTGACCCATTCCCACACATTGCCGCTCATATCGTACAATGCCAGCGCATTCGGTTTCTTAGTGCGTACAGGATGCGGTTGTTTGCCGGAATTGCCGCGATACCAGCCTGCTTCTTCCAAATCATCGCTGCCGGAGTAGTGGAAATGGCCATTAGTTCGGCCTCCTTTGGCGGCAAATTCCCATTGCGCCTCGGTGGGCAATTTCATCCCATAAAAAACAGCAAATTCGTGTGCGCCGTACCAGGTGACGTGACCCGCAGGCAATTGCCCCATACCTTGCTGCACACCCCATTTCCCGGCGCCATCCCTGATAAGCCATTTGGCGCCTGCAAACAATGCTTTGTTTTTATATTCGCCTTCTTTTACTTTGGCGGCTCCGTAATCGTTCAGAAAATGAGCAAATTGAGCGCGGGTTACTTCTGTAACGCTCATAGAAAAATCGCTCAACCTGACTTGCCGCACCGGGCTTTGGTTCACCTCACATTCTGCTGTGTCTAAACATCCCATACTGAAACTGCCGCCTCGCACTTTTACCCATTCCGTGACCGGATTCATTGGCTTGAGAGCAGGGCGGGGTACGTTGAGTGTATCTGGTGTTTTAGATAAGGGAGCAACCGTGTCTTTCCCGAAACGGGCCGTATCGGCGGCTGTCGGCGGTACAACAACCGCAGTGTCTTCTTTTAAATTGTTGTTATCGCCGGGGAAAGTGAATCCGGGATCCACCAATGACTTGTTGCCGCCGCTTTGAAAATATACTACGCCCGCCACAGTGATAACGCCGATCATGGCCAACAGCCGCATGGCGCCGGCCACTGCTCTGCGGGCGGTCTTGGGCTGCGGACCGGTTCTCGGCAGTGCCGGTTGCGGCGCGTAAATATTGGTATCATCTGCAATAGAGCCAAACTGAAGCTGGTGCGCGGTGGATTTCAATTCGGGTTGCGCCGGTTCCTGTGGTACCGGTTCGGTAATGATTTGCACAGATTCTTCCAGCACTATTTCCCGGCGGCGTTCTTTTCCGTTCACCATTTCCAGAACGGCTACTTTGAGCAACAAAGGGTAGGTGCCGGCCATTATGGGCTTGACGTAGAACAGCCACTCCGTGTAGGTATCTTCATCAATGAACTGCACCTCGCTGTTCACGGCGCGGATGCGGAAGGGCGCCGGGTCGGAGGGATCGAGCAATTGAACCAGCATTTCATCAGATATACGGATGTCCTGTGTATGGATGCCCTCGGTATTGTCGAGCCGTTCCAGCAGCAGAGTTTCATTTACAGCGATGCGGACGATGCACTTGTGCTCTTTTTCGAGCTGCATGGCGTCTGGTATGCGGTACAAGATGTTGCCGGTTCGGACTTTGGGCGGAGCCGGGGCTTCCGCTTCTTCCTGCAAAATATCTACTTCTCGAATCTGGTTGATGAGCGCCACAAGCGAGGTGCGCAGTTGATTGTATAGAATTTGCAGGTTTTCGTTGTCGAGATCGCCACGGAGCGCAGCGGCATTGCCCTCGCGCAATCGGCCTTCAGCCAGCAACAAATCCTGATAAAACGGGCATTCGGGCTTCAATACAGCTTTGATTGCCTTTATGACAAGCTCAGGATCGCCCAAGGCTACCGTTTCTTTCAGATCGCGTTGTATGTCTTCGATGTCTCTCATACGGGTGGGTAAGGGAATACAAAGAAAGGGAAAGTTTTGATATATATGAGAATCTTCCGTATTTTGTTGCCCAAAATAAGCTGCCATGCACTTCATCAATCCCGTCGAAGCCCTGCAACTCCACTATTCCGCGCTGGAAACCATAGACGATGCCGCCATAGCCGAGGCAAAACGAAAGTTTGCAGAACGCCTTGAACGTCAGGGAGAAACAGCGCTGCAGTACCACGGACGGGTTTATACCAAAGAGCAATTTGAAGCGAGTTTTGAACTGCTCAATATTCCCAACGCTTTGTCCGCTTTTTACCGCCTGTATCGCTATCCGCGCCTCAATGGATTGCTGAGCGGAGATGCGGCAGAGGGCGAAGTAGAGTACCGCGCGCTCTCCGACGAAGAAATGATGGCCGTACTGAAGCCCATTTTGACTGAAAAATGGAGCCATGCCTGGGTGGAGGCTGTAGCTACTCAAAATGCAGATGCCATCAAGGCGCTTCAGCAAACCAACATAACCGCTCTGGGCTTGCTGGGAGATGAGCTTCTGGCGCCGACTGATGCTTATTTTGAGCAAAAATTGGCGGAATTAGAGCAGTTCACAGCGCAGATGGAGGCCAATCCCCTGGCGCCGATTCCTTCCGATTTGATGGGAGCTTATTGGTTTCAAAAAAACCTCAGCGCGCCAATGATGCGGGCCTTACCACAACGCTTCGACCGGGTAAAAGAGGCCGTAATGAAGAAAATCCTGCGCATTTGCAAGGCCATTTACAAACAACAGCCGGCTATGGCAGAGGGCTTGCTGATTTACGCCTTAGAGTTTTTGCCGGATGGAGATACCCGAAAATTGGCAATGGATGTGCGCCAACGCATCAAAGGCCATAGAGTCGTGGCGCCTGCCCAACGCGCGCCTCAATCGGGTGGCGGTGCAAAAACTGTTCTGGGTGTTCTGGCTTCTCTGATACTCATCGTCGGTTTTGGTATCAAAGTATGGAGGGTCATGGATCAGTTGTCTGACAGGTCTTCTTCCTCTTACAACTCTTACAAACTTGACAGAGATGAAATAAAAAGGCAGGAGGCCATCGTCGAGCAATACGCCATTCAACATGAAGAGCGGCTTGTATCCGACAGCATCGCCTACTCCGAAATAGGCGACATCAGCCGCCCGCATGGCCTGGCGCCGCTGAAACATTGCCAGACGCCGCGCCCCCGCCTTCAAGGTACCATGCGAAAACTGACCATTACCGGAGATGAAAATTACGACGCCATCGTATTGTTGTACAACGGCGACCGGAACGTAGGGCAAGTGTATGTGGCAGCAGGGCAAAAGGCCGTTTGGCAAGGGCATGTAAAAGGCAGCCCTATTTCTACGCTCATCGTTTTTGGTAAAGACTGGAGTACCAAACAAACCAATCCTTGTGGCGAACCTGGTTGGTTTGCCGGCAAAATTCTGTACGCCGGCTTTGCTTCCTACGCCACGTTTCCATATCCCGTCGAGTTCGATTCGGGCCATACCGGTTTTGAGCTGCGTCGTTCCCAATTGCACAAAACCAGAGAATTGACGCAGGAACGTTTTTTTGAATTAGCACAACAATACAGGTGAAAGTACATCACAACCTTTGCAGCGCCGTAGTAGAAGCGCTGGAGCAAATATTCGGTCACGGCGGCATGTACGCCGACAAAGTGCTGGAAAATGTTTTAAGCTCCGATCCCCGGCGAGGGGCCAGAGACCGGGCTTTCATTGCTGAAAACACCTACGAAATTGTTCGCCATGCCCGCCTCTGGGCCGCTCTGACGGATCAGGAACCCGGCCCGGAAACCAATTGGTGGAACGTTCTGGGCGCCCGCTTAGCGCTGACGACGGACAGCCCGCTGCCCGATTTTCAGGAATGGGGCCCTTTGGATCGAAAAGAACTGCACGCCAAATGGGCGGTACTGCGACGTCAACGCGTTCTTCGGGAATCGGTGCCGGATTGGTTGGACGAACTGGGGCAAACAGAACTCGGCGAGCGCTGGGAGCCTGCATTGGCCGCCCTGAATACGCCGGCGCCGGTTGCTCTGCGGGTCAATACCATCAAAACAGATGCTGCTTCGGTACGCAAACTGCTGCTGGCGGAAGGCTTTGAGACGGTGCAAACCGGGCCAAACAGCTTGCTGCTGCCGCGCCGGGGCAATGTGTTTCGCAGCCGTGCTTTCCAGTCGGGTGGGGTAGAGGTGCAAGACCTGTCTTCTCAGTTGGTGGCCCCGTTTCTGGATGTGGCGCCGGGTATGTGCGTGGTGGATGCCTGTGCCGGGGCGGGCGGTAAAACCTTGCATTTGGCAGCGTTGATGGCCAACAAAGGCCGCCTGATTGCATTAGACACGGAAGGCTGGAAATTAGAGGCTCTGCGGAAACGGGCCAAACGAGCCGGCGCGCACTGCATTGAAACCCGCGCCATCTCTTCGTCCAAAATCATCAAGCGCCTGCACGGAATGGCGGACAGGCTGCTGTTGGATGTGCCTTGTTCCGGCTTGGGGGTATTGCGCCGGAACCCCGATGCCAAATGGAAATTGAACCCGGAGCAATTAGTCCAGCTTCGCCGTACCCAACAGGAAATCTTGGAGCGTTACCCGGCCATGCTGCGCCCCGGAGGTCAGTTTGTCTATGCCACTTGCAGCATTTTACCGTCTGAAAATGAGCAACAGGTGGAGCAATTTCTCCAATCCCGAAAAGAGCAGTACAGATTGATAAAGCAACAGACCATCAGCCCCGGTGAGAACAACGGGGATGGATTTTTCATCGCCTTGATAGAAAAATTGTAATTACGCCGAGAAAGATGTGCCGCAGCCGCAGGTTTCGGTGGCATTGGGATTATTGAAGGAGAATCCCCGATTATTGAGGCCCTCCACCCAATCAATTTCCATTCCGAGCAAATAAATGGCGTGCGCTTTTTGCATCAATACTTTCATTCCGTTGATTTGGAAAGTATCGTCTCCGTCTTTCGGTTCATCGAAACCGAGTATGTAAGAAAAACCCGAACACCCGCCGCCTTTGACGCCGATGCGCAGGCCGTATTCAGCGGGTATGTTTTGCTCTTTGCGAATACGCGCCAGTTCATGCAACGCGCCTTCGGTGAGTGTGACGGGAGTAGATGCGATTTCGGCTGTATGGCTCATTGTAGAGAATGATTTTTTTGAAATTTAAACTCAAAAACGCCACGTCGGCGCAATTGGTTTAAAATTCGGGGCAACCTAAACCCCGGCCCGATCTGCTCCGGGTCTCGGCCAGGCGAAACGAAAGCGTTACACCGCCTACATAATACCAATCCTGAAATTCGCCGCCGCGTCGGTAGGTGGCATCGGTCGGCTCTTTGATGGATGGATTGCTGAGGGTGGCCGCCAGGGTGCCGTTGCCGGTTAAAACATCCAGGTAGTTGACTTGGGCAGAGGTAATATCGTCCAAATAATCATTGAACAATTTGCGCGCGCCGAACTCTATGCCCAGCGACCATGTCTGCCGGACGGTGAATTTGATGCCCGCGCCAATCGGCACTGCAATTTGTGTGAGGCTGTATGGCTTTTCATAGCCCGGCAGTCCTTGCCCTTCGGTTCCTAAGGGGCGCAGGTCTATCCAATTGTTGTCGTACAAAGTTTGGGGGTTGAAACGATACACAGTCGCCCCCGCGTACAGGTAAGGCGCTGTGACCAGTTTGGCCCGTTGGCCTCCCAATTGAAAAGGACTGTACTCGCCGGTAAGGGCCAACTCGGTGATGTTGGAGCGGAAGTTCAGCCCCCGGCTTGGAAAAGAATTGATATCGTCGCCGGTGACTTTCGCCTGCGTAATGCCCGCCCTCACACTGAAGTACGGGTTGACGTTGACCCTTCCGAAAATGCCGAATGCGGGATTTACTTCTTTGAGGTAGTCAATGTATTCCTTGGGCGCAAGATCGCCATTGTAAAGAGAAATGCCGCCCATGAAGCCCAACTCTGCTTTTTGTGCAGTGAGGAGGGCAGACGAGGCAAGTAAAAGCGAGCAGGCAAGGGAAAATGATACTTTTTTCATGGCGAAGTATGATTGAATGTTTTTGGGAATACGGACTGTTTGATACGCGAGCATCAAACGCAAACGATGCAGGCGTTTATTTTCCTTAGCGAGAATAAAATTAGCGCAGGATGACCTCGGTAGCGCCGAAGCCGTATCGCGGATGGTAGTCATTGTTGAATGTTTTTACGAAATCCATCTGCATCAGGCGGGTGGCGATGATGTCGCGCAGTTTGCCCTTGCCAACCCCGTGAATGATGTAAACCCGCTCGGCGCCCACGCGGAGTGCTTTGTCCAAAAAACGCTCAAAATGAGCTAATTGTACTTTTACAATTTCGCCGTTGCTCATTTTTTTGGCATTGGGAAGCAATTGCTCTATGTGCAGGTCTATTTCTGGTACAAAATGCGCCAGTTCTTCCACTTCATGCGGGCGGAGGCGTGGGCCGGTTCGCGTCGGTGGCGCAGCCTTTCGTCGGGTGTACGTTTTGAGGTCTTCTTGCTCTGTTGCGGCTGCCGGCGATTCGTCGCGGTCAAACACTTTATACAGGTGTACAGGCCGGTTGAGAATGGGCGCCGTCAATGTTTTGGAAAAAAACTGCTTAGCCTTGATTTTCAACACTTTTTCCATGCCGGGTTCCAGTCCGCCGGTAGTGATTCTGGAGCAGGCAATGTGAATTTCCGGCTGATCGTTGAGGTCGTCCAGCAACATGTTGCCAACCGGAACAGCGCTCACTGCGGGGAGTTTACCGTGTATTTCCGGCGACTTTTTATGCAGGGTAATGAGTTGAAAATGAAATATATACTCTCTGTCTGTATCATTGAGCAGGTGCATATTGAAAACTCCTCCCGATTCTGCATCAAAAGCCAACTGAATCCCCACGCTTTTCAGAATGGCGTACTGACTTTCGGCAGGAATAAACGCGGCAGGAGTCGAAGTGTCGGAATTTGATTTACTGGTAATTACTTTGGCCTTTACTCCGGCAGTTTTTTCCGACCAATTATTTTCTAAATCTTCCGCAAACACGGGAATCTCCATATCCTCGCCGTCCAGCCGGATCATCAGCAGGTCTTTGTCTAATATTTCCGTCACAACGCCTTGCTCGGCAGAGTGACGAAGTCGTACGCGGGTTCCTTTGGCATAAAGCATGGTACAAAATTTCAGGGTAAAGGGCGATAAAAAAATAAAGTGA
>DDUV01000106.1 GCA_002344975.1 Saprospiraceae bacterium UBA2329
TACACAGCAGCCGGTAGAAGCTCCGCGCAGTGCCGAGCCTCGCCGAGAAACCGCGCCCACGCGTACCGAAACTCCGCGCAGTACTGAACCGCGTAGAGAAACCGCGCCCACGCGTACCGAAGCTCCGCGCAGTGCCGAGCCTCGCCGAGAAACCGCACCCACGCGTACCGAAGCTCCGCGCAGTGCCGAGCCGCGCCGAGAAACCGCACCCACGCGTACCGAAACTCCGCGCAGTGCCGAGCCGCGCAAAGAGACCGCGCCGGCCAGATCAACAACTCCGACGCCTTCGAGAGAAAAAGGCAAATCGAGCGGGGAAGAGCTGCGATAAAATATTTTTCGGCAATGGCTTGCTCGTTCCATAAACATTGACATACCTTTGGCCCGATCAATTTTTAAAAAAATGATTTCTGTTCTGTTCACAAATGCTTGGTGGTGGCACATTCATTCGGAAAACCGGGTGAGGTGACGGCCATATAGCTTTCGTGCTATCAGATCAATCGGCTTGTCGGTTCGCCCGGCAAGCCGATTTTTTATTTTCAGGCATTTCAAACAACTTAAACATGACCAAAACAACCACCATGACCATGCAGGCGCCACAGCACAACGCGCCCATTCCCTTGCGCTCCCTTGTGCGCCGGGCCTTGGCCGACACGGTTACGCCCGTAGCGGCTTTCCTGAAATTGAGAGATCATTACACCTGTCCGGTGTTGTTGGAAAACAATAATTTCGGCAGCCTCGAAGATTGCAGGTCGTTCATCGGATTGGATGTAATGGCTTCATTCACAGTGGAAAATGCAAAGATCAGGATGCAGTTTCCCGGTGGGCTGACCGACTCCATGCCAGTTGAAACGACCGAAGACGTGCCGGCTCAATTGCACCGCTTCATGTCGCGGTTCCAGCCGGACTACGAAACGCCTTATGCCGGCTTCAACGGATTGATCGGTTACACCGGCTTCGATGGCGTGCAGCATTTCGATACGCTCCATTTCGACCCGGCCAAACGCAAAATGCGTGTGCCCGAGCTCCGCTACCACCTGTATCGCTTCGTCATTGCTTTTCATCATTTCAACGATGAGATTTACATCATCGAAAACCTGTTGCCCGGGCAGGAATCGGAGTTGAAACGCCTGGAAACACTGCTGTGGAGCCGCAAAATATCTACCCATGCTTTCCGCTTGGACGGAGAGGAGCAGAGCAATCTCACAGATGAGGAATTTAAAGAATTGGTGGCTTTGGGCAAGCATCATTGCCGCATCGGCGACGTGTTTCAGATTGTGTTTTCCCGCCAGTTTTCGCGTGGTTTTCGCGGCGACGACTTCAATGTGTATCGCGTGCTGCGCTCCGTAAATCCCTCTCCGTATTTGTTTTACGCTGATTTCGGCAGTTTTCGCATCTTTGGTTCCTCGCCCGAAACACAAATGGCGGTGGCCGATGGGGTGGCCAAAGTGAATCCCATTGCAGGCACTTACCGCCGCAGCGGCGACCCCGCAGAAGACGCGCAAAAAGCCATTGACCTGGCTGCCGATGCCAAAGAAAATGCCGAACACATCATGCTGGTGGACCTTGCCCGCAACGATCTGGGCCGTCACGCCGTCAATGTGCGGGTGCGCGATTTGAAGCACATTCATTTTTACAGCCACGTCATCCATTTGGTATCGAAAGTGGAGGGCGATTTGCCGCCGGGCGCCAATCCTGTGCAGATTTTTGCAGACACTTTTCCCGCCGGCACACTCTCCGGCGCCCCGAAATACAAGGCCATCGAACTCATTGATCGCTACGAAAACCAAAACCGGGGCGTTTACGGCGGCGCCATCGGGCTGATGGATTTTAACGGCAACATGAACAAAGCCATTATCATTCGCTCTTTTCTCAGCCAAAACAATACGCTGTTTTATCAGGCGGGCGCGGGCGTGGTGGCGGCGAGCAACGAGGAAAGCGAATTGCAGGAGGTGAACAACAAATTGGGCGCCCTGAAAAAAGCGCTGCTGGAGGCGGAACGGGTGGGGTGATGGCACATTTCGGATTCCTGATTTCGGATTCCGCCCGGACGATGAACTGAGCAGATTACGGATTCGATTGCAGCCGCTACGATAAACTGTGTGCCACAGTACGACGGAAGATCACAGATTGATGCAAAAACACGCTTCAAAAACAAAAAACAACATTCTGAAAATCATGAAAATACTCGTTTTAGACAACTACGATTCTTTTACCTACAATCTGGTGCAATACATCCGTGAACTCGGATTTGAGGACATTGACGTGCGCCGCAACGATGCCATCACATTGGACGAAGTGGAGCATTACGCCGCCATCGTGCTGTCGCCGGGGCCGGGGCTGCCAGCCGAAGCAGGCATCATGCCCGAACTCATTCGCCGGTATGCGCCGCACAAGCCCATCCTCGGAGTGTGTTTGGGGCAGCAGGCCATTGGCGAGGCGTTCGGCGGTACCTTGGAAAACCTGAGCGCCGTTTTTCACGGAGTGGACACGCCCATAGAGGTGACCCGCTCCGACGAGCCTTTGTTCAGCGGGCTGCCGTCGGTGTTCCGCGCTGGTCGCTACCATTCCTGGGTGGTCAAAAAAGAAGGCTTCCCCGACGATCTGGAAATCACCGCCCAGGACGAGGGCGGCGCCATCATGGCCCTGAGACACAAGACCTATAATGTGCGCGGCGTGCAGTTTCACCCCGAATCCATTATGACCGAGCACGGGCGGCAGATGCTGGCCAATTTTTTTGAGTTGTGCGTTCAGGAAGCTCCGAAATAATGTAAAGGGCTGATTTTCAATGATACATATTGAACGGCGCATCTGGTTTTAAACAGACAACATACATATGGCTCGCAGCTTGCAGCCTGTAGCTTACAGCTTGCAGCGATTTGAGTACATGGAATCGTTGCAAAAAATCTTACTTTCGCCCAACGAATAAAACCACATCGTATGCGCTTCGTCTCTTTTTTTCTGGCGGCCATTCTCAGTGCCGCGCTGCTCTTTGTATTGGCTTGGCCGCAGCCCTTCGGCAAGCCCCTGCCGCCGGTGGGCAAGTTTTTTTCGCCTTTCGGCGGATTTTGGAAAAACGCAGCTCAGGGCGATGTCTTTACATTGGACGGTTCCGCCTTCGAGCAACTCAAAGCGCCGGTGACGGTGGTATTCGACGAGCGCCTCGTACCGCACGTTTTTGCTGAAAATGAGACAGATGCCGTTTTTGCGCAAGGTTATGTGACCGCACGTTACCGCCTTTGGCAAATGGACTTCGCTACCCGTGCCGCCGCCGGTCGCCTGTCGGAAGTGGTGGGTGAAAAAGCTTTGGATCGAGACCGTGGACAACGGCGCAAAGGCATGCTCATGGCTGCCCGGAATGCAGTAGCCGCCTGGGAAAAATCGCCGGAGGAAATGGCTTTAGTGGAGGCTTACACCAACGGCGTCAATGCTTACATACAATCGCTCGCGCCTGCTGATTATCCATTGGAGTTCAAACTCTTGGATTATGCGCCCGAACCCTGGACGCCGCTGCACTCGGCCCTGATGATGAAAAACATGGCAGAAACGCTGTGTTTCCGGTCGGACGATCTGGCGGCCTACAACTCCCTTCAAATGTGGGGCCGCGAGATGTTCGATTTTCTCCATCCATCCTACAATCCCAAACAATCGCCGATCATACCTGCGGGCACGCCCTGGAATTTCAAACCGATAGAAGCCCGCCCCGACAGCATTCCGTCTCCCATTATGATGGGCGATCTGTTGCCCTATCCGCTCTTGCCGCAGTCGCCGTCGGGCATCGGCAGCAACAACTGGGCCGTGTCCGGCAAGAAAACAGCATCGGGCCACCCCATACTCAGCAATGACCCGCACCTCACGCTCAGCCTGCCGTCAATATGGTTTGAAATGCAGATACACGCCCCTGAATATCAGGCTTATGGAGTTACCATTCCGGGCCTGCCGGGCATCGTCATCGGCTTCAACGACCAACAGGCATGGGGTGTTACCAATGTGGGCCATGACGTAGTGGACTGGTACCGCATTGCCTGGATGGACGACGAAAAAACGCGCTATCTGTTGGACAACGAGCAGCAGACGGTAGAAGTGGCGGAAGAAGTGATTGAGGTAAAAGGCTGGAAAGAACCGCATATTGAAAAAGTAAAACACACGGTCTGGGGACCGATTGTGTATGAAGACCCCGACTCTCCGTACCGCGATCTGGCGATGCACTGGATTGCCCATGAAGTGCAGGAGAAAATGGACTTTTACGAATTGGGCGCATTTTACCGCTTGGGGCAGGCCAAAACACATCAGCAATACACAGAGGCGCTGCGCAATTTTGAAAACCCGGCCCAAAATTTTGTCATGGCCAATAACACCGGAGACATCGCCATTCGGGTAAACGGCAAATTTCCGATCAAAACACGCGATCAAGGGCGATTTGTACAAGACGGCAGTTCCTCCGCCAACGACTGGGCCGGCTTCATCCCGATGGATCAGATACCGCAGATTCTGAACCCGGAGCGCGGTTTTGTCTCCTCTGCCAACCAAGCCTCCACCGATCAGACCTATCCGTATTACTACAACAGTGAAGGGTTTGACGACTACCGGGGCCGCATCATCAACCGCACCTTGGAGGAGAAAAACGGCATGACGGTCAAAGACATGATGGCCCTGCAAAACGACAACCGCAGCATCCTGGCCGAGGAGGCTTTGCCGTTGTTGCTCAAGCTGTTGGATAGAAACGGCCTCAGCCCGGAAGAACGAACCTGGGTAGGCTGGCTCGAAAAATGGGACCTCCATTTTAATGCCGGGGAGAAAGCGCCGATGGTTTTTTCCGAATGGCTGCGGCAAACACACCGCCGCGCCTTTGATGAAATATACGTTTTGGAGGACTCCATCCCGCTGTTGAAACCCGAAAACTGGAGGCTGTTGGAACTACTGGAACAAGCGCCCGATCACATCATTTTTGATCAAAAAGGTACGCCCGCCAAAGAAACGGCCGCTCAAATCGTGACCGCCGCGCTGCATGATGTAGCAGAAGAATGGGCTGCGAAATTCAGCGAAAGCGACTACAACTGGGCAACGCACAAAAGCACGGACATCATGCACCTGGCCCGCATTCCGGCCTTTTCCAAAATGGACCTGAACGTGGGCGGCTACGGCGATGCGCCCAATGCCATCAAAGGAACCACCGGCCCCTCATGGCGGGTAGTGGTGGAATTGGGGCCGGAGGTGAAGGCTTGGGGTATCTATCCCGGCGGGCAAAGCGGGCATCCTGGCAGTCGGTACTACGACAACCGCATCCTGCCCTGGATGAAAGGCGAATACGACGAATTGTACATTATGAAGCGCCCGGATGAACGCTCTAAGCCGGAACTGTTCGGAGTGGTTTTTTCTAAAAAGTAGTCCGGCTCGCGGCTTTTGGGTAACTTAAACGACATACATTGTAACTACTTAGCATCTTTTTCAGGGCCACAAGCTAGTGGCTTGTAGCTAACAGCCTATGGGCGATGCTAAATAAATACCATAGATTCATGAAATCAATCCTTCTCTTCATCGGCATCCTTTTGCTTGGTTATGCGGCGCATATTTTCATGCCCTGGTGGGCGGTTTACGGCGTTGCGCTGTTGCTGTCGGCCCTTGTCGGGTTGCGGCCCGGTCGCAGTTTTTTCATCGGATTTTTGGCGGCCTTTGCCCTGTGGGCGGGTACGGCTTATTGGCTGCATCAATCGGGCGAAGGCATTCTGACCGAAAAAATCGGCGAGATGCTGGGCGGTCTTTCGGTGCCGGCAGTGGTGAGTATTACGGCCTTATTGGGCGGTTTGCTGGGCGGACTCGGCGCCTGGACGGGCAGTTCGGGGCGGCGACTGCTGAGGTAAAACCCGATGCGCGCAAGGCTTGTTTTATACCCAAATTCATTTATAACATGGCGTCAAAAGAAGACAAACGTTACGAAATAGCCAGAAAGAGGGTGGAGGAAAAGAAGAAGTTTTACCAACATCTGACCACTTACCTCACGATGAGCGTCTTTTTTGTGTTCATCAATTTGTTTACCTCGCCGGGGCGCTGGTGGTTCATTTTTCCGGTGTTGGGCTGGGGCGTGGGCATTGTTTCTCAGTACTTTAAGGTTTTTGGACCACCTGGGTTTAACACCGACGGCGACTGGGAAGAACGGGCGCTGCAAGAGGAATTGCGGAAAATGGGCGTGCCGGAATCGGAATTGCCACAAACAACCCCCGAACCCAATGTGGCAGAAGCAGGAGATGAGCCATTGGAACTCAAAGAATTGCAAAAAAAATATGACGAGCGGGATTTAGTATGAGAACCTTGTATGCTCACAAATGCCGTCAACGACATTTCTCAATCTAACTTCTAAGTGCTATGAAAATGAAAAACTTCCTCCTGCCGGTGGCCATGATGCTGTTCAGCTTTGGCCTGGCCGCTCAGAATGACTCCATTGTGCGCCCACTCGAAGGAGACCTTGTGATGGTCAGGCTGATAGAGCGGACGCCTACTTCCTTCTGGCAATCCAGAATGATTATTTCTGATGGTTCGGGAGAGCCTCAGAGTATCTTATTACAACGAATTGGAAATAACAGCATCATGAACGATAACGTGAGGCTGATCTCCAAGATTTTCAATGAAATAACCCGACAAGGCTACGCTCTGTCTGCGCCCCCGGCCAGCAACATGTCTGAAGGTTCTACTTTGTATTTTGATTATTTTTTTACCAAGGACAAAAAGGAAAAATGAGAAACGCCGGGCGGCGATCTGTTTTGTGTTCAATTGCACAAAATCGTAATTCGCTCACTTTGCACCGAATTGCTGAAATGCCCCGCCCGGTCGCGAATGCGAATGGAGTACGAGAAAGTGTCTGTGGGGAAAACCGTGCTGGGTGTACACGGCACTTGTCCGTTGGGATAAGTGCAGCAAATATTGAAAGGCTTGTTGAAGACCAGCACCGTAATCTCGCCGGAAATCCCATTGCCGGAACCCTGCTCCGGGATCACGGGCAATTTGAGGGTTTCCTCAAAACCGTCGCGGCTGTCGGTCAGGAAAATATCAAGGGTGCCGTCGGGATGCCCCAAATCGCCGTCGCCGTCGGTAAATCCAAAAGTAATGGCCAAGGTGTCGGCGGCTGCGCTGGGTGAACCTTGAGCAATGATCTGCTTGTTCATGCCGATGAAATTCAGCACAGGCTCAATGGGGTAGTCGGGCCGCTTCACGCAAGAGGCGAGGATCATGGCGGCAAGAGCGGAGAATAAAAGAATGGTTAACTGTTTCATGGACAATTGAATTCTACATTTGAACATATCAGATCAACGCTCCGGGAGCGAATCGTGCAGGTGCAGCCGGATGACTTTAACGCATTGGCCTTGGATGTCTTTCGTTTTCAGGCAGAGCATAATTCGTTGTACAATAGGTATTTGGAGTTGATTGGCAAAAAAATACAGGCGGTGGAAACCGTGCAGGAAATCCCCTTTTTGCCCATCGAACTGTTCAAAACCTACGACATCCAAACCGGAAACTGGACGCCGGAACGCATATTCAGCAGCAGCGGCACTACCGGCCAAGCTACCAGCGGCCATCTCCTGCACGATCCCGATTGGTACCGGATGGGTGCTCGCCGAGCCTTTGCCCGACAGTATGGCCCTGTGGAAAATTTCTGCTTTTTGGCCCTGCTGCCCTCTTATCTGGAACGCAACAATTCATCTTTGGTTTTTATGGCCGAGGATTTCATTTCGCTCTCCCGATATGCGCAAAGCGGCTTTTATCTGTACAACATGGCCGACCTCGTAAAGGTACTGAGCGACTGCGTACAAAACAAGATTCCGACGGTTTTATTGGGAGTAAGTTTTGCGTTGCTCGATCTGGCAGAAGCCTTTCCCATGCCCCTAGAGCAGGTCATTGTGATGGAAACAGGAGGTATGAAAGGGCGGCGCGCAGAGTTGACCCGTGAGCAATTGCATCAGGTTTTGCAGGCTGCATTTCAAGTGCAACACATTCATTCTGAATACGGTATGACGGAATTGTTGTCGCAGGCCTACGCTCCCGGAAACGGGCGGTTTTACCCCGCGCCCACCATGCGCGTATTGGCCCGCGAGGCCGCCGATCCGTTTGCCATTCGGACTTGGGGGCAAAACGGCGCCCTGAATATCATTGACTTAGCCAATGTGGACACCCTGAGCTTCATAGCCACCGACGACCTCGGCAAGGTAGCGGAAGACCACAGTTTTGAAGTGACAGGCCGATTGGACAGCAGCGAGATCAGAGGCTGCAACCTGATGGTAGAGTAGGGGAGGGGACGCTCACAAATCGTCGCCGCGGAAGTCGCTGCGCATGAGGTAAATCAGCACAAATCCGCCCAAAACCATGAGCAGGTGTACAAGAAAAGCCAGCAGGCCGCTGATTTTACTCAGCCATGCCAAGCCTGCCAACTGAACGCCTACCAAGCTGAGCATCAGGGCAATAAGACCGGTTCCGGCCAAAAAAAATCCGACGATGGTCCAGAAAGTTTTATTTTTGAGCATATTCCGTTCGTTTGCACACAGACAAAAGTACGCGGAAAATGTTTACTCAGAACTGTTTCTCGAAAGCTATTAGTCCTTATGATTAAAATAATCGAGTGTCCAAGAGATGCGATGCAGGGCATCAAGGAATTTATACCCACGCCGACAAAGACGGCCTACCTGAATCAATTGCTTCAGGTGGGATTTGATACGCTTGATTTCGGCAGTTTTGTATCTCCCAAGGCCATTCCTCAAATGCGCGATACTGCGGAAGTGCTGGCCGGGCTTGATCTGAGCCATACCCGTACCCGCTTGCTGGCCATTGTGGCCAACCGGCGCGGCGCCGAAGATGCGGTCGCGTTCCCGGAGATTTCTTATCTGGGCTACCCTTTTTCCATTTCGGAAACATTCCAGCAGCGCAACACCAACGCGAGCATAGAGGAATCATTGGAGCGTGTGGAAGAGATTCAGAACCTGTGTATCAGCTCAGGAAAACAATTGGTGCTGTACATTTCGATGGGATTCGGCAATCCGTACGGCGACCCCTGGAATGTGGACATTGTGCAGCGTTGGGTAGCGCGATTGACAGGCATGGGCATCGGCATATTTCAACTCTCGGACACCATTGGCGTAGCCGGTCCTGACAGCATCCGATACCTTTTTTCTCATCTCATTCCGGCGTATCCACAGGTAGAAATAGGGGCGCATTTGCACACACATCCTGCCACCTGGCGCGAAAAAACGGCTGCTGCCTATGAGAGTGGTTGCAGGCGCTTCGACGGCGCCATCATGGGGTTTGGCGGCTGCCCGATGGCCAAAGACGACCTCACCGGCAATATGCCTACCGAAAAAATGATGGCCTATCTGGCAGAACAGGAATCACTGGGCTTGAATATGAAGGCGCTGGCCGAAGCGATGCGCATGGCGCCAAGTGTATTTCCGCTATAAACCATTGGGGTCTATGCCCAATTTTCTGAGCATGTCGGCCAATTTTTCGGCGCGTTTAGCCTCCATTTCAGCTCGTTGCTCTGCATTCTCTGCGCGTTTGGCCTGCTCCTCGGCAAACTGTTGCGCCACCTTGTCCTGTTCGAGCAATTCCATGTAAGAGAGAAACTTCTTGCCGTCGGGATGATACAACTCCAATTTCTCCTCGCCCCAAACCATGCGCACACCGAGCAGCGGACTGATGAAATCGCGGATTTGATCGGCGGGTAAAGCTGTTAAATCATCCTGTTGGCGGATATACACGATGAAGTTGTTGCGGTCAGGATCATAGACATAGTACTCCTGAACGCCGTGTTGCCTATAGAACTCCCATTTGTTGTGCATCTCGCGGCTGCGATTTCCGGGCGACAGTATTTCAAAAACCACCTGAGGGGGAATGCCGTCCTCCACCCATTGCATATACGAGCCGCGATGTCCTTTGGGGCGCCCCAAAACCACCAGCACATCGGGCGCTAAGCGAACGCCGGGTTGGCCTTCCACCGGATACCAAAAGAGATCGCCGGCAATGAATACGTCGTTGCGCTGCGCAAAACATGCTTCGAGGCCCAGTTTTATGAGCACAATCCATTCAAACTGGAGGGTATTTTCAGTCATAGGTAGTCCGTCTGATTCGGGGTAAATGAGGTGCCACTTCTCCTGGCGGGATTTCGTTAAAATAGACTTGTCTGTGGTGTAAGTGATTTTTATGAAGTATTTACACAGTGCAAACTTACGAAACTCCTGATAATGAATCAAGGCGCTGCTCATTTTTCCCAGGGCAAACGCATCAAAACCAAGAATGACCTCGGAGAGGTCAAATGTTTGTAGAAAAGGTCATTTATACCAATTGGGACGACCTCGGAGAGGTCGCACATTGTCTTATTATATCATGTGCGACCTCTCCGAGGTCGTCTAAACGTGAAAAAACGCTTATTTCTACAAAGATACGACCTCTCCGAGGTCGTCATATCATTTGATGCGTTTGCCCTGCATTTTTCCTACCTTTGCATTTCAAGTCAGGCTTATGTTGCAAAGAGGTATCACCGGATTCTTTTTTATTTTAGTTATGGTAGGCGGCATTTATGGTGGTCGTTACACCTTCGTAGGTCTGTTTGCCGTCATCACGGCGGGTTGTTTGTGGGAATACCTGAGTTTGGTACTGGATCGCGGGCGCAAGCGAGACCTCATCCGAAAAATGCTGGGGGTGCTGTTAGGACTAACTCCATTTGCCGGCAATTCGCTGATGCACCTCGGATTGGTAGCTGACGAAGCGCTGTTTGTATCCGGCTCTCTTCTCGTTTTTTTTCCTTTGCTTTTTATGGCTTTTATTTATGAAATGTATGCGCAATCCGAGCATCCGTTTACCAATGTGGGTTATGCAGTGTTGGGCATGGTTTATATCGGGGTGCCGTTTGCGATGCTCGAATTCATTGCTTTTGACGGGAAACAATTTTACGCCGGCGCCGTCATGGGTTTGCTCATTCTCACCTGGGGCAACGATACGGCGGCCTACGTTTTCGGCTCGCGTTGGGGCCGCAGGCCGCTCAGTCCCAGGCTGTCGCCCAAAAAAACATGGGAAGGCGCGCTGGGTGGAGGCGTATTTACTTTGGCTGTCGGCTGGATTTTGAGTCTGTTTATTACCTCGCTGTCGCCTCTCAATTGGATCATGCTGGCGCTCATCGTTGCTGTTTTTGGTACATTCGGCGATTTGGTAGAATCTATGCTGAAGCGCAGTTTCGAGGTTAAAGACTCCGGGCGGCTTTTGCCCGGCCATGGCGGTCTTTTGGATCGCTTTGACGGCTTTATTTTTTTGATACCCTTTGCGGCTGCATACATCTTATTGCTACGCTGAAACCACCTGTTTCCAAACAAAAAATAGGGGCTGTTATGAGAATCATCCAAATCACAGACATACATATAGGAGAGGAAGGCGAAGTGACCCGCGATGTGGATGTGCGGGGTAATTTTATGGATATGCTTCATCTCGCCGGGCATTTACAACCCGACTACCTCGTCTTTAGCGGAGACTTGTGTTACAGCACCGCCAATGCGAACAATTACCGCTGGATCAGAGAGCAAATAGAACGCCTGACACTGCCTTACGATATCATTCCCGGCAATCATGACGAAACAGCACTCATGGCTCAGGTTTTCGACCGCAACCATTTGTTGCTGCCCGGCGGTGAAATGGCCTTTGAGCGAAACATGGGCGGCTTCCGGTTTTTGTTTTTAGATACGTCCACAGGAGTGCTTTCTCAAGCACAGGCCGACTGGCTCGCGGCCCGCCTTCAAACCATTACCCGGAGGCAGATCATTTTTATGCACCATCCGCCATTGAAAGCCGGCGTGCCGTTCATGGACAGCCGTTACCCGCTCCAAAATCCGGAGGTTTTTCTCCATGTTGCAACTGCTTATACAAAGCACCCCATTCATGTCTTTTGCGGGCATTATCATGTAGAAAAAACGATGCACTCAGGTCATTTACATGTACACATCACACCCTCTACTTTCTTCCAGATAGATGGATTCAGAGAGGACTTCGGCATAGATCATTATCGGCCGGGGATGCGGGTGCTGGACTTGTCTGATGACGGCGGTTTTATGCACGCGGTGAAATATTTGGATGTAGCCGGATGGTAATTCATTGCTGCCAAAGCCATTACTTTTGTACTAATTCATCGGGCGTTTTCGTTTTGCCCCAAAATTTTCCCGATGAACACGCCAACTATCTCCTCCACACTTCGTATCGCCTTGCTTTGCTGCGGAATGACACTCGTTATCAGCGGGTGTAATTTTCTGCGCAATCTGACTTCGGAGCCGGTAAGCTCCGATGCGGGCACGAGCAATACCTCCAACTTCCGCCGCAATATTGCCGATTATGCCCGCAAGTACGAAGGAACGCGATACAAGTATGCCGGAAAATCGCCGCAAACGGGATTCGACTGTTCGGGATTCACCAATTATGTTTTTAAAAACTACGGGGTACAACTATCGCCCTCGTCTGCCGAACAGGCGAAACAGGGCCGGGCAAAACCTGTGCAGGAAGCCAAACCCGGCGATCTGATCTTTTTTCGCAGAAGCCCCGCAGAACCTATTTTTCATGTCGCTTTGGTCATCGCCAACGACCGCACCGGTATCCATGTCATACACAGCACCACCTCGCGCGGCGTAGTGCGCGACAACATCACGGAATCTTCCTACTGGAAACCTAAAATTGACTCCGTCCGCGATGTCCTCGGTGGGCGCTGAGGCTGATTTCTGACAATATCTGAGCGTAGTGAAGGGCTGACAACGGGGCTGTGTTCCTGCTCAGTCCCCCCTTCACTTTTCTTCAGGGCATCAACTAACTATGCTCCTCCCATACACCGGCTAAGTGTACCAGCGTTTCGGCGGCCTTCTCCATATCCTGTACCGACACCCATTCCAAACGGGAGTGAAAAGCGTGTTCGCCTGCAAAAATATTGGGGCAGGGCAGTCCCATAAAGGATAGGCGAGAGCCGTCTGTGCCGCCGCGAATGCTCGATAAATGCGGCGTGATGCCTGCTCTTTTGATGGCTTCCACAGCGTGGGCGGCCACTTGCGGGTAGTCTTTGAGCACCTCTTTCATGTTGCGGTACTGCTCAATGATCTCCATTTTTCCTTTGGCGGCGGGGTATTCGGCCAAGACGGATTCCATGATGGCGCGGAGTTCGTCTTCGTGTTTTTTGAGGCCTTCCAACGTAAAATCGCGCACGATGAAACGGATGGTTGCCGACTCCAAAGAGCCGGAAATGAGGCCCGGATGAACAAACCCCTCGCGGCCCTCGGTGGTCTCCGGCGAGAGGCGGTCTTTGGGCAGGCGCTCAATAATGGCGGCAGCTATCTTGATGGCGCTCACCATTTTACCTTTGGCAAACCCCGGATGCGCCGATACGCCCTCAATGGTGATGACGGCCGCATCGGCCGAGAAGGTTTCATCTTCGATAGAGCCGAGGCGCTCGCCGTCCACCGTGTAGGCAAACTGTGCTCCGAGCTTTTTGATGTTTACCTTGTCCACGCCGCGTCCGATCTCCTCATCGGGCGTGAATAGGATTTTAATGACGCCGTGTTTCCATTCCGGGTGTGTCATCAGATAGTGTGCTGCGTCCATGATGGCGGCCACGCCGGCTTTGTTGTCTGCGCCAAGCAAGGTAGTGCCGGAGGCGGTGACGATGTCGTTGCCGATCTGTTCGAGCAGATCGGGATGCTCTTTGGCGCGGATGACTTGAGTGGGGTCATCTGGCAGCACCAAATCCTGGCCCTGATAATTGCGATGTACGATGGGCTTTACGCCTGCGCCGGAGGCATCTGGCGAGGTGTCCATGTGAGAGCAGTAGCAAATAACGGGCACGTTTTTGGTCGTATTGGCAGGGATGGTGGCATAAACATAGCCGTACTTATCCAATTTGGCATCGGAAATACCGATTTCATGCAACTCTTTGACGAGCAGTTTGCCCAGATTTTTTTGCTTTTCCGTGGAGGGGATGGTTTTTGATTCAGGATCGGATTGAGTATCTATGACGACGTAGCGCAGGAAGCGATCCAGCACCTGATGTTGAAAGGAAAGTGACATGATTTTGCTGTGTTTTGTGGGGGGCAAAGGTACGGCTTTGGTTGGGAAAAGTGCATAAAAAACCCCGTCCGTTCTTGCTTCGGAAAGACGAGAGTCGGACGGGGTGGGTTGGAATGATAAACTTTACCCTTCTTTGACAAATAGTGTGGGAACAGATTTAGCGGAAGGCAGGACGACTGTAAGGAGGCATGATTTTCGCTGAATCTGTTCCTTTAAGCACACTATTTGTCAAAGAATCAACTTTACTTTGTTTCCAATTCTTTTGCAATGCCGGCGTGAACTGCTTCAAATTGCCGTTTCATATTTTCATAATACGCCCCCATTGCCGATGCTTGCTCCGGGTGCGTAAAGAGATGATCCAGAAGAGCTATCTTGTTGATATCCAGCCCGGATTTGTCTTTCAGTATGGTGCGCGCATCGTCCAGCATTTCCCTCTGAGAGGTATATTGTTTGGATGAAACGCCGGCAAACAGCACCTCTTTGTGCGTGGGTGAAACCGAGTAGTCCCGTTCCTGAACGGCTCCGACCATACTGCCGCCGGTATCGTACAAGCGCGGTTTGAAATTCGGATTCACCTCGGCAATAGCCAATTGCATGGCATTCATTTGAGTCTGCATCTCGTCGAGGACATGAGCAAAGTCATTCTGATTGAGACCTACGGCGGTGTTGATGTAGTTGATGTATCTGTCGGGATGGGCATCGCTCCAGGCCACGCCCACGATGCGGCGGTAGTCCCGCACCTTCATGTTTTTGGGCGATACAGCAATGGCCATACCATCGTTCTCGCCCGAAGGCAGGATGTAGTCGCCTGTTTTTACCGGGCCTTTTACTTTCACAGGTACCTGGCCCATGAAGGCAATTTTCTCGTGGTCTTTCTCGCGGTTCTTGTCGGTAGGCATATTCCCCAGCACAATGGGCGAAGTGGAGACCACCATGAATCGCTCCGGGTTGGCGAATTGTTTCGACACCTTTCCGCCTATTACTCCTACTACGTCTCCCGGATGCATAATCTCTTCCGTATTTGCCCGCTCCAGCCACTCTGCGTAGTCTCCGGAACCACTCTCATACGCCACGCCGAGGTTGATGTCGGCATAGCTGCCATAAATGACCATATTGGTGATTTCAACGGCTGCTCCTATGGCTGTACTGAGTACATCTTCCGGGTCGAGTGGGCTGGCAAAGCTTGCCGCGAACTGTATCAACGAGCCAAGCGTAGAAATTCCTCCCTGAAGTATATCCATCGAATAGTCGGAAAATATTTGTGACTTGAAGTTGGTGGCAGCTTCAGGGTCTCCAACAATGAGAGGAAAAAGTCCGGTAGTGGTATCGCATACAATGTTTTGGATGACATGCCACAAGATGCTGGCAGGTGTGCCGTTAAGGTCTCTGCCATTATAGATATTCAAAAATGACGCAGAAGGACTGCTCAATGAGCTGTTAATTAAGGCATTAAAGTCTCCCGGATTGAAAGCCCCTGTGTTGAAAATCAGATTTCCATCCGTAACAAAGGGGTTGGAGGAAAACGACAATGCACTGAAGTCAATTCCAGTGATGGCGCTGCCGGCGAACAGATTGAGCGTGGGCAACTGTAAAATACTGGCCGGGTTCATGTTGAGCGTAGAGGGCGGGGTGGTAATGATAGACGATACAATACTCAACAGTCCGGTGGGGTCGAGATCTGCCTTGCTCATGCCTTCCACTCTGCCGGTCATGGTAGCTGAGGAGTTCCAGAAAGATATATAATTGTTGCCCCTGCCCGATGCTAATGGGCTAAAGTTAGACGGATCAACCTGAATCGCCAGTCCTTGACCACTGCCCCTGATGAGCAAGGGGTAGCTGTCTTGCGAGCTTTGACTTCCCTGAATGTACGCGTCAACAATGACTCTGTTATTCAGCCAGGAAGGGCCTTCTACTTGTAGATAATTGTTGATTTGCACATTGCTGTCCACTTGGAGGTCATTGCCGATGTGTACATCATTCCCGATGCTGAGGTTGATCCCGACGTCGGCATTGCCGCCCACAAACAGGTCATTGTCCACAATCACGGAATCGCCGCTGAACTGCACATTGTCCTGAAAATTAGTTCGCGCAACAATCAGTAACTCACCGTTTTTGGTGATGCGCATGCGCTCTACATTGTTGGTTTTGAAAATGAAATCCACGGGTACGGTGGTGCCTATGAAATGGCAGGTGTCGTTGACATTGTAGTTGCCAAGGTTGGTCCAATAAGGAATACCGGTGGGGCTGCAACGTCGGTTTTTTTCCAATTCCGTCATCGGCGCCGACCATGTTTCGGCAGTACCCGCATGAAAGGCGTAGGGCACGGCCATGAGTTGTGTGGCGGCCAGCGTTACAAAATCCCCTTTTCCGGTTTCATCTAAAGCCAAAACCATCCAGATAGGGTGTTCGCTCCAGGGTACTTGCCGGAAATCCCCGCGCTCGGTTCGGCCCTGCCCAATGACGAGTTGAAACATGCCCAACTCATTGGTTTTCAACAGGTGTACTTCTTCATAAGCGGCTTTCCCGCCGGCATCGCCCGCTCGCAACGACACGCGCAAGCCAATGTTTTGCAGGGCTAAGGGCGCCCCTTTCGAGTCGCGTGCTACGGCCTGATAATTGATGCCCTGCGGTATGCTTTGGGCGAAAGCGAAAAGGCTGGTCAAAAGAAATGCCGGGATGATGAAGAAGTGTTTTTTCATCGTTTTGAATGGTTTATGTGAATCGTGAGAACGGAAGGAGGCTGCATTCTGTCGCCTGCCTCCTTCCGCATTGGCAAGTCGAATGGTATCAATTTCTTCTTGCCTCCATTTTGAGGATATTATCTCTGGTAGCCGCGTAGTTATCCTGCACATTGCGAATGATTTCCTGCCGGAATACCTGATCGCTGAAAAGTTTTTTCAGTCCAGGGTGCTGTTGAATGTCATAACCACGCGAACGATAGGTTTCCTGCAAAAGCAGGACGGCCTCTTCTGCCTGAGCAGCATCAAAAGCGGCAGGGATGCTGGCTGCTACGAATTCGCTGCGGGTGGCAGGCTGCGGTTGTGCTGATAGCGGCGCGATTGGTTTGCCCGATTCCAAAGCGGCCAATCGTCGGTTCAGGGCAGCGAAATCATTTTTCAGATCGGTTACTTCCTGATTCAATTTTTCGATTTCGTTTTGCTGCTCTTCCACCAATTTTGCTATGTCATTGTTGTTCAGGCCAATAGCCATGTTAATGTAGGCCAATTTGCTTCCTGCCGGAGTTGCCGACCAAGCCACGCCTACTATTTGGCGGTATTGGCCCGGACTGATGCGTTGCGGAGATACGGCCATGCCGGTACCGTCGTTGAACCCGGAAGGCAGGATGAAGTCGCCTATATTGACCTGGCCGCGCACTTTCACAGGAATTTGCCCCATAAAAGCCACTTTTTCAAACAGCGCTTGTTCGTCTTCTTCGGGCATATTGCCCAGCATGGCCGGATTGGTAGAAATGACTAAATACTGCGATACTCCGTTATCGGTACGTTTACTGATGAGACCGCCCTTTACCCCTACAATGTCTCCGGGAGTCATGGTTTCGGCGGCATGGCTGCGTTTCAGCCACTCTGCGTAGTCGGCAGAACCAGACTGATAAGTGACGCCCACATTGGCAAAAGCAAATGCCTCATAAGCAGCGAGGTTGGCGATGGCTAATATTTCTTCGGCTATGGCAATGGCTACCACCGACGGCTCCGGCGGACAGGCAACGGCGCCTACGCCGGCACAGGCATTGGGCAAGGCGGAAAGTCCGATATTGACGCCGGCGGCAACGACTTCGGCAGTGTAAATAGATGTTTCAAAAATGAACTCCGGAGAGGATGCTACTTCCGCTGAGGTTTGCCCTTCAATACGGCCGCGGGCAGTATTATTGTTGTCAAAAAAAGTAATGAAGTTGTTGCTGCCGTTGGGGGTTCCCTGATTTACTTTCACCGCAATCCCCTGAGCGCTGCCTTCCACTCGCAGCGGATAGGCATTGTAAGACGCATCGCCGCCACCTACATTGGCTCTGATGGTAACCTGCCCGTTCAAATCGGTTACGTTGTTTACTGTGAGCTTGCCGCTGGAAGTGAGGGTTCCGCCAACGGCAGTATTGCGGGTTACTGCCAGGTCTCGGCCAATGCTGCCGTCTCGCCCAATGCTAAGGTCGTTGCCGATTTCGGCATTGTTGGTGACAAAAATATTGGTAAACCGGCCATCGCCGCCTACCTCCAGATTGCCTGAGATGCTTCCGTTTCCGCCCACGCCGAGGTCTTGTCCGATGCCGCCATTGCCTCCCACATCCAAGTTTTGGTCTATGGCGGCGTCTCCATGCACATCCAAATCTTGCCCCACGTCCACATTGCCTCCTACAAACAGGTCGTTGTCTATGATGACGGAGTCGCCGCTGAACTGCACATTATCCACAAACGTTACCCTGGCAAGGATGATCAATTCTCCCTCTTTGGTGATGCGCATGCGCTCCACATTGTTGGTCTTGAAAATGAAATCAACAGGTACGGTGGTGCCTATGAAATGGCAGGTGTCGTTGACGTTATAATTACCAAGGTTGCTCCAGAAAGGAATACCGGTGGAACTACAGCGCCGGTTTTTTTCCAATTCCGTCATCGGCGCCGACCACGTCTCTGCTGTACCGGCATGAAAGGCGTAGGGCACGGCCATGAGTTGTGTAGCGGCCAGCGTTACAAAATCCCCTTTTCCGGTTTCATCTAAAGCCAAAACCATCCAAATAGGGTGTTCGCTCCAGGGTACTTGCCGGAAATCCCCGCGCTCGGTTCGGCCCTGCCCAATGACGAGTTGAAACATGCCCAACTCATTGGTTTTCAACAGGTGTACTTCTTCATAAGCGGCTTTCCCGCCGGCATCGCCCGCTCGCAATGACACGCGCAGGCCAATGTTTTGCAGGGCTAAGGGCGCTCCTTTCGAGTCGCGTGCTACGGCCTGATAATTGATGCCCTGCGGTATGCTCTGGGCAAAGGCGAAAAGACCTGCCAGGCAAAAAGCAATGGCCAGAATAAGGTGCTTTTTCATAATTGTGTGAGTTTTTAGGAAGTGAAAGTATTCATCAATTGAGTCGGGGCTATTTCGTTTTTACAATCCTGTGAATGGAGAGAACCTCTCCGCGAGCGCTTATACACCGCAACAAATAAGAACCCGGCGGATATGCCGACGCGTCTATATGCCAGGTTGCGGCGGAGGCATCGGTTTTTTCGCGCAACAAGGGTTTGCCTTGTAGGTCGCTGATTTCGAGCCATACTTCTCCAGAAAGATCAGCAGGAAAAAAAATATTGATCTCCGCAGCGGTGGGATTAGGAGATATGCGAATGTCGGCTGCCGTCCGAACAAGAGCGGGCGATGGCTGAACTGTTTCTACCCAAATAGAGGGCTGTTGAAATCCCTGGGTCAATTGCCCAAAGGAGGTGTAGAGTGTTGCAATGGCAGGTTCGCCCAGCGTCCAGTCTAAACTGAGACGATTGTTTGACACGGAACCGCCTTGCGAAGCTGTCACTTGCCGTTCGATGGCTGCTTGCGCCGCTGCGCCGACTGCCATGCCACAAAATACCAGAATCAGGAAATGCTTCATGAATATGAGTTTGTAAGGTGAACAATCTATATGATAGCGTGGCTGTCACAAATGAGCGCAACAAGGGGGGGAAGCGGAGCGCCCGGCAATCATTTTCCATGCAGAATAGGGCAAATGCGGAAATGATAGCGCAAGTATAGGGCTTTGAGCTAAAAAAATAAAATTTTATGGCCGTTTTTTTATTTTTGGAACCCGTTCCTTTGACCGCGATTTTGGAGTTATAGCCTTTGAATCAACTCTTCCAGCTCCCAGGCGTCCTTCAGCAGGTGTGGACCAATGGCCGTGCGACACAGCGCGCTGAGATAGGCGCCACTTTGAAGCGCTTTGCCAAAATCATAAGCTAAAGAGCGGATGTAAGTACCCTTGGAACAATGCACCTCGAAGTCAATTTCGGGGAGTTCCACACGGCTGAGGTCAAATCTGGAAATATGGACAGGGCGTGCGGCAATGGCAATGTGTTCACCCTTGCGCGCTTTTTTGTACAGGGGCTGCCCGTCCACTTTGATAGCAGAGAACATGGGGGGAATTTGCTCTAAGTCGCCCAGAAACGTCAATCGGGCCTGCTCCAGCAATTCCGGTGTGATGTGTTGTATGGGGAATGTCTCTTCCACCTCAGTTTCTGCATCGTAAGAAGCAGTGACGGCGCCCATCATCATAGTGCCGGTATAAACTTTGGGGAGGTTTTGATATTCGTCAATTCGGCGGGTGGCTTTGCCGGTGCATACAATCAGCAGGCCGGTGGCCATGGGGTCCAATGTACCCGCATGGCCAACCTTAATGTTTTTTACCTGCAACAGTTGCCGCAGCTTGTTCCGTAACTTGTTGACCACATCGAACGAAGTCCAGCCCTTCGGTTTGTTGATGAGAAGTACTTCGCCGGCCAGGAAATCAAGCCCGGAAAGAGGAGGGTCTGCTGTTTCCATAAGTTTAATTCTCGGCAGCCTCGCCTTCTGTTTCCGGAATCAAAGATTTGGCTAAATCAAGAATGGAGGTATCCTCGATGTGAACGATGCCGCCATTGGGGCCGGGTTGAATGTGAATACCTGGAATGGACTGGTCGTCTTCGTATTTGGATGCGCCGAAGTAGTTGCGCACGGTTTGCTCATCTATGTTGAGCTTTTCGGCAATGAGTTTTACACTGCCGGTAGGCAGCTTGTGTTTGATGTCGCGCAGTTCGTCAAAAGTGATATACATGATTAGCAATGTTTTGTGAACAATGTGATTTCAATTTTCGGAAAGGTAAGGCGGGAAACGATTGTATGCAAGCGTTTGCTTAAAAAAATTAACACAGGTGCTAAAAAAACGACAACCCGGACTCTGACGCAGGGTCGGAGTCCGGGTTGCATGTCGAAGCTCAAGGCTTTTGTAGTAATCAGAATCTCGCCGTAATGCCGGCCAGTGCATTGAGGCCGAACACTGGATAATGCTGCCAGCGCTGACGCCGGTTGTTGGCTAAGTTGTTGAGTTGCAGAAAAACACCGATGTTTTCCGTCAGGCGATAATCGGCCCCCAAGCTCAGGTCAAACAGCGCGTTGAGATTTTTTGCTACTCCGTCCGTATCCAAATAGGGCACGCCGTTTTCCAAGAAAAGATCGGCACGCACCGAGCCTTTACCATCGGTGGTAGCGTATTTGGCGCCTGCCGAGATGGTAGTGGCGGGCAAGTGCCACGCTTTGCCTTCTTTGCCTGCATTGAAGAAATTTTGGGTGAATTTGCCGTTGATTTCAAAACCTTTGAACAGCGGCGCCACCAAGGATGCAGTGATGTATGCAATGTCTATGGTGTCGTACAATACGTTGAAACGGGGCGGCAAACTGTCGCCGTTCCACAGGAATGTGGCCAAATGGTCGGTGGTTTTATAACCGCCCTGCACCCGGTAGTCAATGCCCTGCACTACGCCGCGAATACCGCCGAAGTAGTCTATGTAGCGCGTGTTGCGCAGGCGAATGCGGGAACTGACAAACGGATTGTATTCGCTCAGACTGCGGAAGGTGTTTTTTTGCAAAGAACCCTCGGCGCCCGCAAAAACATTGAGTACCGGCCCGATGACTCTGGCCGATAATTCAACATCGGGGAAGAACGAAAACTCGTCGTCGTGCGAAACGAGATTCAAGCCCACTTTGGCGCGGAAAGCATCTCCTGAAAAGGTGAAATTGGGCTGTAGGTAGAAGTTGTGCAGCGATTGCCGGGCTGTGTCGCGGTACGAAGTAAAATCGGTGCGCAGATTGATGCGGAAAGCATGGCGTTCCTGTATCCACTTGGTAGCATTGATTTTGAGGTCGAAACCATTCTCGCGGGCGGCATAAGCATCTTGCAGGTAATAGAAATCGAATCCGGCCTGATAGTTGAAATCTGCAACGGTACGCTCGCCGTTGAAGATATTGGCGCCTACATCAATTATAGAAAAACGCTGTCGAACGTCTTCTTTATCAAAACTGATGGCCGGATTGTCGGGATCGTTGAGGTTATTATAGCCATAGAAGAAGACGTTGTCGGCAGTGTAGCGCGCCTTGCCGTTGATGGCGATGCCCTGCTCCAGATAGTACGTTCCGTCTAAACCGGCGCTGGTGTAAGAAAAGCGCTGGTTTTCCACTTTGGCATTGTTGTTGGCCGAGTGGTGTTGTGCGCCGATGCCGAAATTGTACTTTTTGTCTTTGGCAATATTGTAAGAAAACTCACCCAGCAGGGAAGACGGCATGCCCGCACCCAGTCTGGTATAGCCGTTATATACTTTCGGTACGCGTTCGCCGCGCATGGCCAAAGGGCGGATCTGCGGCGCCGGATACTCTACGTTGATCGGGCGGCCGGTGATGTTGTAGGTCTGCCTTTTTACAGAGGTATCCAAAGGCGGCAGTTCGGGTTGCAGGCCGATGCGCTCGGTTTCGAGCAGGCGGGCATCGAAGTTTTTTACAATTTCCACCTGCTCCGTCGGCAGGGTGGTTTGTGCCTGAAGTGCGACCGAAGCAGAGATAAGCGCTACTGCGATCAAAGCAAAATATTTAGACATTGTTTGTTGCATTTTTATGATTTTCAATCAATTGGACAAAAGAGCCGCGTTGGACGAACTCAATTTCGGGTGTCCATCTCTAAGCGATTGGTGTTTTTATTTACATCCAAACGGCTGCCGGAGTTGATCCGGGCATTCACAGCGGCCAATTTGGTTTGTGCCGTTTTGACCAAATCCGGGTCTTCGTTGTAGTTTTCCAAAACGGCCTCCAACACAGCGCGGGCATTTTGCAATTCTCCTTTTTCGAGGAATACATCCGACAACAAAATCACCGTTTTGGCCACCCAATAAGGATAAGCCGAGCTTTCGCGATTGGCGCTGATACAAAGCTCCTGTGCTTTATTGAGGTCGCGGCGCTGGTAATAAATATCGGCGATGAGATAGCGGGCTTCGGCGGTTTGCTCGTTGTCGCTCAGGCGCACCACCTCCTGAAGGGATGCCAGAGCGGCGTTGAAGTCTTTTTTGTCGTAAGCTTGTTTGCCGATGTAAAAATTGGCCGTAGCTGCCTGTGCGGGCGTAGCTGCGGGATTGGTGGACACTTTGTTGGCATACGTTGCCACTGCCTGTGCATTGCCGATACGATAGGCGCTTCTCAGGGCGCCGAGTTGCGCTTCAAAACGCATCTCCGCGCTGGTGGCCGCCGCTTCCAATTTGGTGTAAAGATCGTAGCTCTTATTGAAATCCAATTCATGGTTGTAGGCGATGATGGATGCCTTGTCGAGTGCCTTGAGGTAGTGGCGGTTTTGGCCGCGTCCTACTACAAACTCATAATCCTTCAGTGCAGCCGAATATTGCTTTTGCACAGCATACGATTCGCCGCGCTGGAAGTACGCATCAATCACATAAATGCCATTGGGGTATTTGCGCAGATAGTCGGTGTAGCCATCCACAGCGCGGGGGTAGTTGCCGTTTTCAAACTGCGTGAGCGCGGCTTTGTAGCTGATGGAATCCTTGGCAATGTTGTCCACTTTGTAACCCGGAATGGTTTCCAAAAATGCAAAATAAGCATCGGGCTTGCCCATATCTCCCACATAAATCTCTTCCAAAGCTGCCAGCGCGAGGGCTGCCTCGTTGGGGTCGGGATTGTTGGAAAACACTTGCTTGTAATAGTTGATAGCGCCTTCGAGGTTGGCCTGGTTGTAGCTGATGAGACCGAGACGCAGCAATGCCTGATTGATGAGATCGGATTTGCCTTTGTAATTGGTTACCAACTGGCGCAGCGGCGCCACCGCCTGATTGAGCTGTCCCATTTCCTGATAGGTAGAACCCATAGCGAGCAGTGCATCGTCGGCAAATTCAGAGTTTGGAAACTCTTTTACCAGACGGTCCAATGCCAGGATTTTGTCGGTCGGTCGGCCTCTCAAACCCTCAAGAATGGCTTTTTGATAAATCGCATACTCAAAGCCTTTGTAGCGAGCGGCGATGGCTTCATCGTAGAGTTTCACGGCGTCGTTGTACTGGTTGCGTTTGAACAGGCAATCGGCGGCGCGCATGGTGGCATCTCCCAGCACCTGATCGCGCACGGTCTCGTCTTTGATAAAAGAGCGGTTGCGCTTGATGCCGTCGGCGGCTTCGCGGAAGAAGCCCAGCGCTGCATTGTAGTTTTCCTGCTTGAGGTAGTTGTAGCCCTGCAAGTAGTTGGCGGTGAAAAGCGAGGACGCGTCGGGCAGGTTGCGCATGTTTTTGGCTTGGGTCAGAAACTGATTCAACTGCCGGATGCTGCCGTTGTAATCTTTTTCGCGGTGCGCCAGATCGCCAAGCCAATAAGACGCCAAAGCGCGGTATTCTGCATTGGGGGCATCGGCGAGCGAAACCTCCAGGTATTTTTTAGCTTCTGCGTTGTTGCCTAATTGAAGCGCCTGCAAGCCACGCAGATAGGCCACTTTTTGGTAAGTTTCCCGAATGGCGGGCGTTTTATTGCTCATTTTTTCAATCACTTCCATGGCTTGCTTGTAGTCGCGGTAGCCAAGGAAGATTTCGCTCATCAGGCTTTGAGCGTCCACATAGTAGCGCGATTCAGGCCTGATGGTTTGCAGTGCCGTGATGGCCTCGCGGGGGTCTTTGAGTTCGTACGAAAGTTTGGCGTAGTTGAACAAGGCGTCTTCCTGTACGGCGGGGTCATAGTTCATGCGCTTGGCCGAGGCAAAAGCCGTGCGGGCCGAAGATTTCTGGTCTAAGCGCAGGTACGAATCGCCGAGGTAGTACATGGCGTACTGGCCGAGCTTGGAATTGACGGTGGACAACTCCTCAAAACTGCGGGCGGCCTTGCGGTAGTTGCCCGTGTTGTATTGCGCATAGCCGAGCTGGTAAAATTCTTCTTCGCGGAGCTTGCCCGTGCGCTCTGCATAAAATTCGAGGTAGGGCAAAGCGCTCTGATAATCTCCTTTTTCAAAATACGCCTGGCCCAGCAATTGCTGGATTTCCTTCGAGCGCGAGCCGGAAGTGTTGGAAGCGTAAGGCTTTGCATAAGCAATCAACTCGTCGTACTGACGCTCGGCAAAGTAAATTTGAGCAATATAATACGGAATCTGATCTTTGAACCGATTGTTCTTTTCAGCAATTTTCAACGAACTGATGGCCTCGCGATAGTTGCCTTCAAAGAAATAACACAAACCCAGATAGTAATTCGTAGGCTCGTAATAGTCGTTGCGCACGTCGCGAATTTCGCGAAACTGCGTTTTTGCTTTCGCAAATTGTTTGGTCACAAAGTAGGAGTACCCCAGCCGGAAGCGCGCTTCTTCGCGTTCTGCTTTACTCAGGCCGCTCCAGTCCACCTGATCGTAGAACGAAATGGCTTTTTCGTACTCTTTGGCATCGTAGTAGTACTTGGCCATTTCAGTGAGGGCCTGCATGGCCATCGGATCGGGCTTGTATTTGCGAATGAAATCCAGGATGAGTTTTTCGCCGTCGGGCAATTTCAACTGAACGGCGCTTTTGGCAAAATGCAACTCGGCTTTGGTGCGCAAGAGGGCGGCATTCGGCTCGTTGGCAGGTTGGAGCAAGCGCATGGTTTGTGTAAACTCCTCTTGCGCTTTTCCGAAAAGGCCATCTTTGTAAAAGCCCATTCCTCGCTTGTAGGCCAGATCGGCCTCGGTAAATACTGCGGTAGATTGGGCGTACAGGCTCGAAAAACCTAAGTACAGCGCCAACAGCAGGGCAATTCTTTTAGTCATAGAACAGCTTGTTTTTTGTTAATTCATGAGCAAGTGGCCGTAAAACGCATTTCACATCTATTCTGGTGTATGAGCTTGTTTGAAATGCGTGTTCCGGCAGTTTTCAGCGGCGAAATTAGGAAGAAAATGTAAATCTACTTTTGTCCCGATTCATAGTTGCCCTTTTTATAAAAAACAGGCAAACAAAAACGGCTGAAGCATTGCCGCCCCAGCCGTTTTTTTACAAAAAAATCAAATCATTTACTGTTTAACAACTCGTCTTGTCACATCCGGCAGGCCGACAGACTTCACTTTCACTAAGTACATACCGTTTTGCAAGCCTTTTATATCAATGCGTTCCAGCGTAGTTTGCACTTCGTCCAATTCCGTAAATTGCAACAGCTTGCCTTCCAGACTGTACGTTTCGATGCGCACGCTGCGGCCGATGTACTGCGTCAGATCGAGGTTCAATTCGCCCGAAGTGGGGTTGGGGAATAAACTGAACTCTACCTGACCAAGAGTATTTTGCTCTTGTGTCTGGCCTGAGAAAATGGGGTTCACTTGTGTGAATCCAACGTTGGAGAAGGTGCCTGTTACCGTGCTGTTGGAGGTGTAATTCGTCAACACCAGACCAACTTCGATACAGGATTGCATGACAATAGATTGAGAACCGGCAGGGTGCCATGTTGTGCCATTCGGTGAAACGTACAAAACAAACTGATGGCCTGTCCGAACAATGCGCAGCCAAAAGCGATTTTGGCTCGGAAACTGCTGCGGAACAGCCGCGCCGTTGGTAGCGGTGCGGAATTCGCGGCGGCTCAGATTGTTCAGATTAGTCATGAGTTGCGCTTTTTTAGCTCCGGCAGAGACGTTTTCGCGCATCACCAAACCTGCCCATCCGTCGGCAAGCGGATTGATGCCTGTCACCAAGGCCGTAATGCTGCCGTCACCGCAGAGTGTGCGTTGTGCGAATGCCTCGGAATCGGTGGTGTAATTGGGTCCGTAATAACAATTGGTACTGGCGACGGTCCACACACCTGTAGCGGTATTGTAATCCACATCGCTGCCGTTGGTACATCCAATGCCGTTGACCGGAGCCGACCATCCGGCAGGCAGGCCGGAGACGGTTAAATTGGTAGAGCAGGTGGCGGTATTACCCTTTTGGTCGGTCACTGTAATGAGTATCGGCACGATTTGGCCCACTTGATTGGCATTGATGACACTGGGGGTGATTGTGATACTTTGCACTCCGCAGTTATCGTTGGCCACGATCTGAAAATCAACAGGGCCGTTCATTCCGTCAAGTTGGATGCTGTTCTGCCCGTTGAAGTTCAAGGTTGCATGACTCGCGCAGGTGATGGTAGGCGGTGTGTTGTCGGTACAACTGCCAATAGGAGTGCCTGCCGATGCCGGGCCGGTCATCAAAGGATCGGAGTCGCAGGAGCAACGCGTCCTAATGATATTGCCGGTAGAAAGATTGGCATACAGGGGCAGCGTGTTGCTCCATTCGCCATTGTTGACGGAATACTGTATGGTGCTGCCCGCAGGACAACCTGAAGTGGGCGCAGATATGCCGGCGCCTACGGGTTGACAGGCCGCCCCACAGGTTCCGTTGTTGATCAACACCTCGCCCGGCGCAGTACTCAGATTGGGACAACAGCCCTCGTCAATGTCGCCGTTGCAGTTGTCGTCAATGCCGTTGCCGCAGACTTCCGTTGCGCCGGGATTTATCATCCCACCTGTGGCGGGATCGTCGTTGCAATCCGTGTTGTCTAACACATAACCTGAAGGCGGAGAGTCGGCCAATATGCTGTTGTTCGGGTCGCCGAAGCCATCGCCGTCCATGTCGCGATAGTAGGTGATGCCGGTTTCATCGGTCATGCCGTTGCAGTTATCATCAATGCCGTTGACGACCTCTGTGGCGCCTGGATTAACGGCGTTGTTGTTGTCGTCGCAGTCTGTGTTGTTGGCTACATAGCCTATGGGCTGGTTGCAGGTGAAGCCCGGAATAGAGTTATTCGGATCGCCATAAGTATCGGCGTCGGTATCTGCATACCAAGTGGTGGGAACGTCCGCTACGCCGCAGCCGCAAGCGCCGGGAGCAGTTTTTAACGGATCGTTGGGACAGCCATCGTTGCAATCGAGCGTATTGTCGCCATCGGTGTCGGTATCCGCAACGCCGCAGCCACAAGCGCCGGGAGCAGTTTTGTTGGGATCATTGGGACAGCCATCGTTGCAATCAGGCGTATTGTCGCCATCGGTGTCGGTATCCGCAACGCCGCAACCGCAGGCGCCGGGAGCAGTTTTTAATGGATCGTTGGGACAGCCATCGTTGCAGTCAGGCATATTGTCGCCATCGGTGTCGGTATCCGCCACGCCACAGCCGCAAGCGCCGGGAGCAGTTTTTAATGGATCATTGGGGCAGCCGTCGTTGCAATCAGGCGTATTGTCGCCATCGGTGTCGGTATCCGCCACGCCACAGCCGCAAGCGCCGGGAGCAGTTTTTAATGGATCATTAGGACAGCCATCGTTGCAATCGGGCGTATTGTCGCCATCGGTGTCGGTATCCGCAACGCCGCAACCGCAGGCGCCGGGGGTGGTTTTTAACGGATCGTTGGGACAGCCATCGTTGCAATCGGGCGTATTGTCGCCATCGGTGTCGGTATCCGCTACGCCGCAGCCACAAGCGCCGGGAGCTTGTTTGTTGATGTCTGTAGGACACAGGTCCGTGTTATCGGCTACATATCCTGAGGGTTGGGTGCAAGACATCTGGCTAACGGCGGGATCTCCGAAGCCGTCGTTGTCTGCGTCGGCATACCAGATTTGAACCGGTGTAATTCCTACTGTGAAAGAAGACTCGGAACTGCATCCATCATTGTCGGTCACTGTTGCAAATATGGTCGTTGCGGTGCTGAGGTTGTTGAATGTAGCCATTTGGCCGCTTCCTCCGCCATTCGACCAGTTATAGCTGCTGTACCCGGCGCCTGCATCCAATGTGGCGTTTGATCCGCTGCAAACCGAGGCCGGCCCTGTGATGAATTGACCAACCAAAGTATTGCTTGCGACGAACTGGCCGAATTGGGTAATGCCCGAACCGGTTCCAAACGTAATGCTGCCGTTGGCCCCGCCTTGCGCCTCGGTGGAGCTACCCGGCATCAGTGCCCAGGGCAACAAATGAGCATTGACTGTTCTGTGGTTCAGTTTATACGAAATAGCCGGGATGCTTGCCGTTGAAGGCACGGAAATGTTGCCGAATATGGCCGATTCGAGCGCCGAAAAAGTTTGGTTGGAGCCGTAATTGTCAATGATCCAATAATGATTATCAGACAGATACGCGCTGCAAGCGGGGATGGAGTCGGGGGCATTGTTGATTCTGCTCACCACAATTTCACCGTTGGGATAAGTGCCCGTAGCCGGGAAACTCAGGGTTACATCTGTTCCTGTAAAAGCATTGACGCCTCCTCCTGTAATGGTTTTCCGATGCGATGCTCCTCCTCCGAAAGGTCCTGTTGAGACCATTCTGGTTGCATCGGCAGCCAAAGCAGCGTGACGGGTTCCTATTTTATCGTTGGCGTTGCCCGAAGGCTCATTGAACTGATAATAACTCACCAAACCGGGCCAATCGGCAGGCTCTATGGTGAGGTGCATCAGCTCGCGTATTTGCTCTTGTGTGAGGCTCACATTCCACACGGTTACTTCGTCAATTTCCCCTTTGAAATAACGGCTGCCCTGATCGTAGCCGATTTTCAAGGGCGTATCGAATGCTTCCGCATTGTGTGTAGCATTACGAGTGGCCGCTATGCCATTCATATACACCTTAGCGCTGGCGGAGGTAATGACCAATGCAATATGCGTCCAGACATTGTCTGGTATGGTAAAACCTGTATTAAAATTATAGCTGCCTGAAGCATCGTCCCAAGTGTAGCGCAGTTGGTTGCTCGATGTAATGCTCAAGCCGGCGCTTGTGGTGCCGCCGCGGGCATACACTAAGCCTGAGAAGTCCACCTGAGCGCCGTTGCGTTTCACCCAGGCGGTCATAGTCACGGTATTGGAATTGAGGTTGAGCGGAGTGTTAGCCTGCGCAAAATCTCCGCTGCCGTCCAACGACAGGGCCTTGCCGGGAACATGGTCGGCGCCGCACAAGTTGCCCGTTGCCAGATTCTGGATCATGTCATTGATCGTACGAGTCGCAGTACCGTTGTCGTCGGTGACGGAGAGTGTGACGGAATAAGCGCCCGGAGTACTGCCCAACACCACGCGGGGATTGCGGGCATTGGCGTCGCTGATCCATTGCGGCGCCGGAGAAAGCGACCATTGGTAGCTTGCGTTGCCGTTGATGACCGAGTAGCTTTCCAATTGAATGGTGTCTCTGCTACAGGTGGGCGCGGGGTTGTCCACCATAGGTTGTACTAATGTGGTGGTAGAAACGGCACAGAGATCAGCTTCCCAAATGCCATGCCCGCCGGCGAGCCTGAGCTTGCCGCCTTTGTAGAAGGCTTTCAGAAAAGCGCCTCCGAAATCGCCGTACATATTGAGCGGCAGGCCGGTGTCGTAGGCCATCCAGTCGTTGGCGCTGTTGTCGCGGTAATATACCTTGGCGCCATTGCCGCTGACGAAATAAACGCCCCCGTCTGTACCCAACTGGTGAAGAATATCGGTTGCATCAATATTATTGAGGGTAGAGGTGGTCCAATTGGTCCAGGTAGCGCCGCCATCGGTGGACTTGAATATTTTCTGGCCGTTGGGGCCGGTCCGAAACGCCCACCAAATTGTATTGTGGTCTGTGCCGCTCATGGTTATTTTTGAAAAACGGCGCTGGCTTGCCGTCAGCGTGCCGGGGTTGGCACACTGTATCCAGGTAGTGCCTCCATTATCGGTTTTCCAAAGCTGACCGTCGGTGGAAGGGCTTGGTAAATAAACCGTTATGTAAATAAAGTCAGGATTGCTGCGCGATACTTCTATATACCGAACTTTGGCATCACTGTTGAGGTGTGTGAAAATCGGCGTAAATGACAGCCCGTTGTCGGTTGTTTTCCAAAGCTGATGGCCCTGTCCCAGATAATAGGTGTACATATAGCGCGGGTCCCATTTTTGCTCGGCGCCCTCCATAGGGTAAAAGCTCTCGTTGGGCCACTTGCTGACAGTAAAAGAGCCGACTGCCTGCGTGTTGTTGGCGGGTAAAATTCTTCCCCCCAGATCGGAGAAATAAGTGAGCGAATTGTTGCCGGGATTGACATATCCGGTGGGGGCTTCACCACCGCCCATGCGCAAGTAATCTCCAGCGGGATACCCTTCTCTCCAGGCGGTATTGCCGTTGTGGTATCTGCCGCCCACTACCACATCTTCATTCCAGCCGATGTCGAAGCCCCAGTGTTCCGAGCCGCGCAGGTTATTGGTACGAACAAAATAATTGACGCCCACCGCAGGGTTGGTAAAGAAGTCGGTAGAGAGGTTGAGGCCGCCGTCGGTTACAATCCAGGTGTCGGTGCCGTGGGCTATTGCTTCCTGTATGTCGGGGTGTATTTGAAACGGGCCGCAATACCCGCCAAGCGTAGCCCAAGTGGAACCACCGTCGGTTGATTTGAAGGAAGTCGTGGTGCCTACAATAATATGGTCTGCATTATCGTGCGATGCCACAATAGACAAATCGAAAAAGCCCTGGCCGTTGGTCATACTCAAGGGGCCGTTGGTACAAGGGCCGATAAGCCCGGTTTGGTTGCTGGCAGCTATGACGGTCCATGTTTCGCCGGCGTCGTCGCTGCGCATGATGCGTGGCCCATTGCCGGTAAGCAGGGCGCAGTAGATGCGGTCGGCAGCGGCAGGCGTAACGGTGATGCGGCCTCCACCGTCTGTGAAGCCAGCTCCCGAAATCCAACCAGTAGAGCGCACCGACCAGGTTTGGCCGCCGTCGGTTGACTTCCAGAATTCGCAAAGATCAGCGCCGGCATTTCTGACCAAGGCATACGCCACCAAGGGGTTGCCGGGCTGAAAGGCAATATCGTACGTTTTGCTGCTGATGACGCTGGTCCAGACATTGCCTGCTGTGCGGCGTCGCAGGCCGCTGTTGCCGGAAGCCAATACCACTTCGGGTTCGTCGGGTTTTATTTTGATGTCTTCGCAGTTGAAGCTCGAAATATCAAGTACGGTTTGCCAGCTTGCGCCGCCGTCGGTAGTTGATCGTATATATCTCGAAAATTCAGACACATACACAATGTCCGGGTTGGTAGGATGAATGGCAATAGCCCCTATATTGTTGGTAAAAACATTGGCTCCCACGGTCGTCCAGGTAAGACCTTTATCAATACTTTTATTGACGACACCCGTTTCGGTGCCGCAATAGACAATGTTGCCGTTACTGGGCGCCACATCCAGACAATATACGTTGGCCTGAAAGGGGGCAAGCGGCTGTGCGGCATTGTCGTTTTGTCTCCATCGGGTGACTACCGGGCCGAGGAAACTCCAATTGGCCGTATTCGACTTGAGATATGGTATCGGGGTTTCTTTTTCCAATTTTATGGAGAAGTCAATAGAACCGTCTTGCTGCATATAAGGATACACCCTCGCCCTCCAACGGATGTAGTATTTCTGGTATTTTTTGTAATATTCAAACTCGTTTCTCAGCGCCTCTCCCGGCGTATCTCCGGCATTGGCCATCTCTATTCTCAGAGAGTCGTATTTCAGTTGCCAGGGCTTGTTGAGCCGGTCTAATTCAAAGACGTTCAGGGCCTCGTCATTCGCGTACAAGCTTCGCGCCCATTCCGGCATGTCGGGTGTCAGAGGAAAGCGACCGAGTGTGTTGAGTGGTTGGGAATAGCCAAAGTACGCCATGCACAAGAGCATGAAAGCAAGGTAGCATTTTTTCATGAGATACTGATTTGTTACTGATACTAAGCAAAATGCAAATATACTCATTGTAGGAATTACAAAGAACCGGCCCTGCATCAGGAAGGGGGACAAAAAGGGGGACAACCTTTTATGTAATTGATAATGTGTATATTGCAAATGGCCGTAGCGAACGGCGGTGCAATTTTTTTATTAAAAACGCACCAACAAAAACGGCTGAAGCATTGCTGCCCCAGCCGTTTTTTTACAAAAAAATCAAATCATTTACTGTTTAACAACTCGTCTTGTCATATCCGGCAGGCCGACAGACTTCACTTTCACTAAGTACATACCGTTTTGGTACCTGCTCAAGTCGAGGCTTTCCAGCGTATTTTGCACTTCGTCCAATTCAGAGAACTGCAACAGCTTGCCTTCCAGACTGTACGTTTCGATGCGCACACTCCGACCGATGTACTGAGCCAGATCGAGTGTCAACGCGCCCGAAGTCGGGTTGGGGAACACACTGAAATCAGCTTCCACTTCCAAAACATCGTTGGCTAATTGTGCCGGATTCACATTGCCGGGCTGTACCAGTGGAGTAGAACCTCCCGTATAGCTCACATTGGTGAACACACAGGTGGATGTTCCGTTGGCCGTGTAATTGGTCGTTACCAAACCGATCTGAATACAGGAACTCATGACTATGTTTTGCGTACCTACGATATACCAGGTAGTTCCATTGGGAGAAACATACATGGCAAACTGGTTGCCTGTGCGCACGATGCGTAGCCAGTAGCGATTCAGACTGGTGAACTGCTGTGGCTGTGCTGCGCCGTTGGTAGCGGTGCGGAACTCGCGGCGGCTCAGGGTACTCAAATTGGTCATTAGTTGCGCTTTTTTGGCGCCCACATCGTTGGTTTCTCGCATGGTAATGCCCGCCCAGGCATTAGCAAATACATCAATGCTGCTGACGAGAGCCGTGATGCTGCCGTTGCCACAGAGCGTACGCTGAGCAAAGGATACATCGTCCACTGTGAAAGGAGGACCATAGAAACAACTACTTGCGGTATTAGTCCAGGCACCCGTTCCGGGGGTATAAACTACGTTGCTGTTGCACCCGATAGAGTTGGAATTGCTGCTCCATCCGCAAGGCAGACCGCCCACGGTGACGTTGGCGGTACAGGTATTTACGTTTCCGTTTATGTCCGTCACGGTGACAACAACAGGAACCGTAGTCCCCACACTTTGGCAGCCAAGTTTATTGTACTGAAGTACGATGGTGTCAATGCCGCAGTTGTCGGAGGAGGACAATACCAGATCAGCAACGGTCAACGCAATGCTGTCCTGGCCATTGAAGGTGATCGAATGTGGTTTGCAAGCGACCATCGGCAGCTCGTCGTCAACCACTGTAATGGTGAAGGAGCAGGTGGCCGTGTTGGAAGCATTGTCCGTTGCAACATACGCCACAGTATGTGTGCCGACATTGAATGTTTGGCTGATAGCCGCGCCTGGCGTTACCGGAACGGGCGTTCCTCCATTTATTGACATAGTGAGCGAGACAAAACTACATGAGCCTATGGGCTGTACCGGGTGCGTCCAATTGGCCACGCCATTACAATCGCCGGTTCCATTGGAACTCGTGCCGACACTAAAGGATGCCTGACAGGTAATTCCCAGAGAAGGAATCACGGTGATAATCACATCTGTGGTCGGACCTGCACAGTTGTTGGGCGCAGGGCCGGTCGGAGTAATTCGATACGTCACAAAGGCATTGGTCCCTCCGCTATTAGTCAGCGTTTGGGCAATGTTAGTTCCGCTACCCGCTGTCTGTCCGGTCACTGTGCCGGTAGTGCTTTGAACCACCCAGCTAAAGGTGGTGCCGGGTACATTGCTGCTCAATGCAATGTTGGTGCTGCTGTTCGTACAGATTGTTTGAGAGGCGGGCGTAGCGATGGCATTGGGCAGCGCATATACATTGTAGGTGATGCTTATGGGGTTGCCCACACAATCGCCGGGCGTGTAGTCGCCGCTGTTGTCTGAATCGTAATACGGCGTGAAGGTTTCGATGAACTGCCCGAATGTGCCGCTGCTGAGTCCGTACGGTCCATAAGGGCTGCCGTTGAAGTAGCCCGGGGCGCCGCCTACGCCGAAGTCAATCTGGGCGCGAGGTACGGCCACTGGCGAGCCTGCATAAGTCACGTTGCCGGTTCCGTTAAGTACTTCCAGAACGCCTACTCGGTTGCCGGGTACCGACACATAGTTGGAGTAGCTGAAAGATTCCCCGGCGCAGAAATTGAGCACCCCAAATTGAGGCGTCGCACTGTTGACGTTTTGCGCGGCGCGACCGGCGACCTGCGCGGTGAAGGAAATGGCCGGTATCGGGTTCACTGTGATGGTGTATTGAACGAGATCACCAATAGGCTCGCCGGTATCAATGACAGTGTTGTTATCGAGGTCGTGCCAAGCCTGGAAAGTTACCACCACGGTGCCCGGCATAGACGGATTCAATAGAGTAGCGGTAGTTGAAGTCCCCGCCGTGAATGCGCTTAACGCAGCCTGGCAATTGTTGCACCAGGACACACCGCCGACATTGGTCGTACTGACAGTTTGATACACCCGCACGGGTTGACCGGGTATTGACAAATTGGCCAAGTCCTGAAATGCGGAGGTGATGCTGACGTTGTTTGCCACACCACTACATGTAGATGCTGTGCCGGTGTCGGTGGTTCCGTCGTTGTTGGCTGTTACGGTTACGCTGTTGATATGCGCTACCAATTGAGGAATGCCTCCCGTACACGCGCCCGCTACCGGCTGGAAGCCAATGGTAGCAGGTGCGCTGTCCGTGCCGTTCGTAAGGAAAGGACTGTATGTGACGCTGCCGCTGATTTTGGTAGCGATGGTGGCGGCATCGGTGGTGCCGTACCAGTTGCAGGTGGCGTTGAAAGTGCCGCCGTTGGCATTGCCGTTCACAAGCGCAAATGTAGTACCGGTGATGGAGTTGTCGTGAACGTTCAATGTGGTGCCTGTATTGGCGGTATTGCCCGTTCCATAGACCACGCCAAGAATACCTGAGGTACAATTGTTAATGGTGTTGTTTGTAATAGTGGTTGTATTCCAATCCACCGCATTGTCCACTTCCACGCCGCGCAGGAATCCGGACAGTTGGTTGTTGTGAATAAATACGGCGAATAGGGAGGCCGGCAATGTATTATAGGATGGCGCATCATTCCGTGCCTGTACGTTGATGGCATAGCCGTTGGTTTGCGTCGCTCCTCGATTTTCGACGATTTCGTTGTCGAGAATGATCACATTGTCGTACGCCCCGTATTTCAGGTTGATAATGATACCTCGCGGGTTGGTACTGAGTCCGTTGTTCGTCATCAAATTACCGGAAATGACGGCATTTGAAAGTTTTTCAATGTACAATGCTGCATTGTTGTTGGAGGAGGAAGCATTGCTGGTGAATGTGTTGTCCTGGATGTTTACATTGTTCATGCCGCCCGGTGTGCTGTTGCTTTGGACGGCGAAAATGCCGGAGTTCACCTGATTGGTAAAGGCTGATCCTGTTATGATCAGACCGTTGATATTGGCTGCTGTAGAAACATAAATACCTGAACCATTGGCATTAAAGGAGCAATTTGTCAACCTCCAGTCGTTCATCGTTCCGGCAATGTTGTTGATATGAACTCCATAGGTGGAATTGTTCTCAAAGACAACATTCTGTAATGTGAGATGATTGACGAGTTGATCTGCATAAAGCCCTTTGGAGGAGCCGCTGATTTTCATGTCGCGGAGGTATGCCCTGTTGATTTGGGAAGCTCCTGAACCTGATGCAGTGTAGGTAAATACGTTGCCACCTGCATTTTGGATAATCGTGTTGATGCCCTGCCCCCGGATATCCAATTGCTTGTTCACTGTAATTGCTTGGGCTGTATATGTGCCGTCACAAATTTCGATGACGTCTCCGTCCGTAGCTGCATCAATGGCTCCTTGTATGGTGGCATGATAACTGTTGGCAGTGCTGTTGAACACTGGTAAGAAACCAACGCTGGCTCCTGTTTCGGTATCTGTTGAGCCGTTGGCATCCGTTACAGTGATGTCATACATGCCGGTACTCAGCCCGGTGATGGTATAAGGACTGCCCGTTATGCCTGTAACGGGAGCACCGCCAGTCCATGCTATGGTATAGTTGGCGGTACCTCCGCTGAAGACAACTTCAATGCTTCCACCTGTTCCACAAACAGCGTTGGAAGGCGTTGCAGAAGCGATGACCACCGGCGTGCCGGCACAACTTCCGGGAACAGGCTGGAAGCCAACCGTGATGCCGTCATTGTCTGTGCCGTTAACGAGATAAGGAGCGTACAAGACATCGCCCAAAATAAGCGATGCAATGGTAGTGGCGTTGGTGGTGCCGTACCAGTTGCAGGTGGCGTTCAGCGTGCCTGTGCCGGCATTTTTGACACTGAAGGTATTGCCTGACAAGTTATTGTCGTTGACATTGATTGTCTTGCCTGTAATATTTTCTCCAGGCGGTACGATAACGCCATTGAGCGAGCCGCTGATAATATTGTTTAATACATTTACTGGCCCTGCATAACTTGTTCCCCTGATGCGAATACCGCCCCGATTGGCATCAAGACTCGTGTTGGCATTGGTAATCACATTGGCATTTACGTTAACATTGGAGGACGCTCCGGCTACCTGAATGCCCTGCTGAGCTGTGTTGCTGATGGTATTGCCGTTGATATTACTATTGCTTATCGCATCAACGTTTATGCCTGAGTTACCCGTGCCATTGATGGTATTGCTCATAATTTGAGCCGTCACAGTACTACCTGGCGAACCGCCAATTTGCATAGCATTGCTACTCATATTTTGAAAACAATTGGACTGAATGCTCAGGTTGGCATGGTTGGTGGCGTTGCCTGTAAATACGGCCAGTTGACCGGATGAGCCATTCACTAAATTGTTTCGGAACGTGGCATCCAAAGTAGCCGTACCTACATTTCCATTATAATTCATCGGGGATGAAACACCCTGAAAATGCAGCCCTTCCACCACAACGGTTAAACTTGTCCCATTAGGAATATTCAAGCCTCCGGTAATGATGGCTTCCGGCAAACGCGTATCCACACATGGTACCAAGCTATGGTTGGGGCCGCGCAAAGTCACGGATTTACTTAGATTGACCGTCTCAGCGTAAGTACCCGCGCCTACCACTATTGTGTGTCCGTTCAGGGTATTGACATCATCAATTGCCGACTGGATGGAGCAGTAGAAAAGCCCTGTGTTGGTGTTGGTGACGGAGGCCACTGATGTGGAGTTGGCGGGAATCGGAGTTTGAGGTATGGCGGCCACTTGTGCACTGCTTCTGTAAATTTGAGTTGCACCTGTAAAATACGCCCCCTCGTCAATAAAAACATTATCGCCGGCAACGCCCGCCAGTGTGTTGGGTGTACCCAGTGCTCCAATAGAGGTAGCATTAAAGAAAATATGCACACAAGCAAGGCCCAAGCCTGCATTGTCAAATGTATTGCAGGAGATATTGGCGCCCGTTCCTCTCACGCGGAGCGAATGCCCGAAACGCGTGGTCGTACCGGCAAATGTATTCCCGATAATGGTAGCATTATTTGCATCAATAGTAACGAGCGTGTTGCCCTGGCCTGTTGAAACGCAAGCGCCCACAGTGCTGCTGCTACCTGCTGTACCGGTGATCTGATTACTGGTGAAAACAATGCCCGTGCCTGTGGGAATATTCGCTAATTGCCGGGGTACGTTTGGCGCCGTAAACTGGTTGCCAAAGCCACAATCACCTGCTTCTGCGCCGGTAAAAGTCTTTCCGGAGAAAATATTGGCATTCACGGTCAGGTTGTTTACCGCATTCCCAAACTCTGTGAGCAGGCCCGCCTCGCCGTTGGCCACAATCTCATTCCCCCGTATTGTAATGTTGTTTCGCACACCCTGAATGTAAACGGCGGCATACTCTAAACCGGGGTCGGAGTTGTCATAGCCGTTGATGGTAAAACCCCGTCCCGGGCCGCCGATGGTCACGTTATCTGCCGTGATTAAAAATGTGCCGAGAATACCTGCGGAACCACTTACCGTAGTGACGGCTTTGCCTCCTGATGAACGAATGATCAGGCTTTTGTTAACCGTCACATTTTCATTGTAGATGCCGGGGGCCACTACAATTTCATCGCCTGCGACAGCCGCAGCCACTGCTCCGCTGATGGTGGCATGATCGGCGGGCACATTGATAGTTGCCGCTTGTAAATTCATGCTTCCCAGCAGGCAGCCCACTAATAAGATACAAACCATTAATGACCTTAGTGCTGGTGAATATCCCCTTTGAATAAAGAGGGGCAAGCCATGTGTTTGTCGCCTGTCAAATACAGGCGGTAACGTGTTGAAATAGTTTTTCATGTTAAGAAATGTATTAAAGAGGTTATGAAATTAAATTCAGTAAATACCCGAGTTGGCATGGAGACAGGTCTGCCATGACAAGGATTTTCTCAGGCAATACGATGATTCAAACAAGTACTGGAAGTAGGTAACGTAGTCGTCGGTTTGTGTCTATAGTAGGCAGCTTGCTTTGTTCGTACTGGTAGTTAGGGATTTTAAGTGTGTAAGGTTCCATTCAAACAAGTACTGGAAGGAGGTAACGTAGTCGTCGTTTCGTACGGAGCGTAGGTAGCGTGGTCTTACAAAGCAAATTTAAGCCATGCAATACCAATGAACGATGATAAAAATCACCAATAAAAAAAACGGCTGAAGCATTGCTGCCCCAGCCGTTTCCTTAAAAAAGAATCAAAGCATTTATTGCTTGACGATTCGCCTTGTCACATCCGGTAGGCCGGCAGACTTCACTTTCACTAAGTACATACCGTTTTGGAACCTGCTCAAGTCGAGGCGTTCCAGCGTGTTTTGCACTTCGTCCAATTCAGCGAACTGCAACAGTTTGCCTTCCAGACTGTACGTTTCGATGCGTACGCTGCGACCGATGTACTGCTCCAAGTTGAGGTTCAACGCGCCCGAAGTCGGGTTGGGGAACACATCGAATTCTACCTGACCCAGCGTGGGTTGCACATTTATTGTGTTCACCGAAGGCGGAGTCACCTGTGTAAAGCTCACATTGGAGAATGTAGCCGTCACTGTGCTGTTGGCCGTGTAATTGGTCACGATCAAGCCCATTTCGATGCAGTTGCCCATCACGATGTTTTGTGCGCCTGCCGGGAACCAACTGCTGCCGTTGGAAGACACAAACATGGTGAACTGATTGCCTGTGCGCACAATGCGCAGCCAGTAGCGGCTCAAGCTGGAGAACTGCTGCGGGGTCACTGCGCCGTTGGTAATGGTGCGGAACTCCCGGCGGTGATCGCTGCCTAAGTTCGTCATCAGTTGTGCCTTCTTCGCTCCGGCTGCATTGCTCTCACGCATGACGATGCCTGCCCAGCCGCCGGCAAGCGGGTTGATGCCGGTCACCAAAGCTGTAATGCTGCCGTCGCCGCAGAGTGTGCGTTGTGCGAATGCTTCACTGTCGCCGGTGTAGGGTGGGCCATAGAAGCAGTTGGTGCTGGTCACGGTCCAAGTGCCGGAACTGGTATTGTAACCTACGTTGTTGCCGCCTGCACATCCCACCCCAGCGGGGGTTGACGACCAGCCTGCCGGCAATCCCGATACGTTTACGGTGGTGACGCATTGGGCTGTATTGCCTTTTCCGTCAGTTACAGTAATGGTCACCGGTACGGCCTGTCCCACCTGAGAGGCAGTGATGGTACTTGGCGAAATCATGGTGCTTGCGATGCCGCAGTTGTCGTTGGCAACGATTTGCAGGTTCACCGGGCTGTTGGGGCCGTCAATCTGAATGCCGGTCTGGCCATTGAAGTTCAAAGTGGCCGTGCCGGCGCAGGTGACGGTGGGCGGCGTGTTGTCCACATAGTTCGGGTCGGCGCTGTCCACCAAACCGTCGCAATCATTGTCAATGCCGTCGCACACCTCGGTAGCGTTCGGTTTGATGTCGGCATTGTTGTCGTTGCAGTCGCCGGCTACGGTAGAGTAGCCCGCCCCCGGATTGGAGCAAAGCGTTTGCCCGTTGCCTGTGCCGAAACCGTCGCCGTCGTTGTCCACATAATAAGTGGTGAAGCTGAGACCCTCGTCAATCATGCTGTCGCAATCATTGTCAATGCCGTC
>DDUV01000105.1:0-22242 GCA_002344975.1 Saprospiraceae bacterium UBA2329
GTGAGGGGCGCATTTTTTTTGGATGAAAAATTAACGTCCTAAAGTAGTGGGGCAAAAATAAATGTTCATTTTCTTTAGGCCAAAGGATTAGATAAGACAATTAAAATGAAACGTTTACTTATCTAATCCTTTGACGAAAATGATCACTTTATTTTTTTATCGCCCCTAAACACTAAACTTATTAAACATGAAAAATGTCGTTTTTTCTTTATTTGTTTGTTTCTTCGTGACCCAAGTGGCAAGCAGCCAGATTTCCGAAGGGGTTTACATCATCAGGTCTGCTGTTGGGAATCGAGTCCTTGATGTACAGTGGGGAAACCCAAACGCAGGCACTCCCATGCATTTGTGGGATTACAACGGAGGGGCGGCTCAAATTTGGCATGTAAAAAGATCGCCAGATGGATTCTACACCATCCAATCCGACTTAGGACGGTATTTAGATGTTTCAAACGCCAGTAATGCTCCGGGTACCATTGTACATCTTTGGGATTACAATGGCAGTGTGGCCCAACAATGGCATTTCTCTGCGGCCGGAGACGGGAGCTTTTTCATAAAAAGCTCAGTGGAAACCTATCTCGACGTACAAAATTCCAATTCTGCGGCAGGAACACCCATTTGGATGTATCCTTACAATGGCAGCACAGCCCAACGCTGGTACTTGGAGCCTTTCATCAAAAGGCGGGTACTCACGGAAATCAAGCACATCGGCGATCCAAAAAATTTGGCCGTTATACTGGCTGAAATATGGATGGGCGAGTGTGGCAATGCAAACAACTGTCATCATGAACCCGTGGCCGGGCTTGTCACTTGCGAACTCATTAATACCCAAAGTGCTGAGTCCATTCCTGTTAATGTTGGCCACAACAATCAAATCTGGCGCGCCTACGATCACACTTTGGTTTGCGATAACTACCATGCGCCCCGGGAGTTTGATAACGGCGAAGGCATTGGCCGTCAACGACTTGGGGTGCTTCAGTTTCCCATAGAGGAAGCCTTACTGAATAGCGATGTGTACCATCTAAAGGCAAGGTTCAACCTTGGGGTGCGGCATCAGGACAATCCTTTGGCATCCGTCGGTGGTCATTGGCTGGCAAAGGGCGACAATCTTGTGGAAGCGCTCATCCCCATGAATGCCGGAACATTACGCCAGGGAGCCATCATTGGGCCTTTCCATACTGTGAGCGACCGTTGCCATGAGTTTTGGTTAAAGTTCACATTTGGGGTTTGGGACAGGGATTGACCTCCTTGCAAAAACCCAGAGGCTGTTCATGTTGGGAATAAAAAAATTGGTACTTTCATGAAGTTTTGGCTGCAATCTGTCTTGCTTTTGAAAACAACCTGTTTTTGATGTAAAACAAAAGAAGCGGAACTTTGATGTTCAGAAACTCGCGCACATGCTACGCACCCTCATCTACGAAGACAACACCGACCTGCGTGCCGCGCTCGCCGCACTCATCGGCGGCACGCCGGGATACGAACTCGTCGGCGCATTTGGAGACTGCACCGAGGTGGTGGCCCAATGCCGCACCCTGCGTCCGGAGGTGGTGCTGATGGACATAGACATGCCCAAAATGAACGGCATAGAGGGCGCCCGCCTGCTCAAAAAAGCCATGCCGGAAGTGGAAATCGTGATGCTCACCGTATTTGACGACGACGGGCGCGTATTTGATGCGGTGATGGCCGGCGCCAGCGGCTACCTGCTCAAGCAAACGCCCCCCTCTCAGATATTGTCGGCATTGTTGGAGGTCAAGGCCGGCGGCGCGCCCATGACCCCCGTTATTGCTAGAAAAGTACTGGGCTTTTCGCAACAGCAAAAAGCCAAAGACAGCCTGCTCGACGCGCTCTCGCCCCGCGAATTGGACGTTTTGAAAGCCTTGGCCAAAGGCTTGAGTTACAAAATGGTTGCCGATGAATTGGATATCAGTATGGATACGGTGCGCTCGCACGTCCGAAAAATTTACGACAAACTGCATGTACACTCCCTGCCTGAGGCGGTTTCCAAGGTGTTTTTGAAGTGAGCCATCGCATCATCATGCTATTGTAAGAAGGAGAAAGAGTACGGAGTTTTGGGTCCTGATAACCTGTTAACCCGCATCGTCTTGTAGTTGTGTAGCTGCAACCGCAAGGGCTTGCATTCAATTTTTCAAAAAATGAAAAAAGCATTCATCCTCGGACTATCAGTTGTATGTATCATCCTTTTCGGTACGACCGCTCATGGCCAATGCCCTTCTGGAGACCTCACTTTCACCACACAACAGGAGATTGACGATTTTACGATAAATTATCCCGGCTGCACCCAAATACCTGGTAACGTTACAATAACCAGTGGCCCCGAGATTACCAACCTGAACGGATTGTCGGCAGTGACAAGCATCGCAGGAAGCTTGTTGATTGCAGGGAACTGGGATTTGCTCAATTTAGCGGGGCTGAATGCACTGACTTCGGTGGGGGGCTATCTTGAGTTTCAGTCCACTTCCTTAACGAGTTTAAACGGGCTGAATGCTTTAAATTCCGTGGGCGGGGAGCTTAGGATTTACAATAATCCGGTGTTGACAAATTTAAGCGCGCTGAATTCCCTGACCTCCATCGGGGGCACACTTTCCATTACTGAGAATGCAGCACTGACAAGTTTGGCCGGATTGGACAATATTGACTATATGTCCTTTAACAACTTGATTATCAAAGACAATTCAAGTGCGCTCACATTTTGTGGGGTCCAAAGCATTTGCGATTTTCTTTCCATACCTACAAATTTTGTCACCATATCCGGCAATGGGAGTGGCTGCAATAACCAGCCTGAAATAGAAGCTTCCTGCTTATCTGTGCAATGCCCCACCGGAGACCTCAGCTTCAGCACGCAACAGCAGATTGATGATTTCCCGGTGGATTATCCGGGTTGCACGGTGATGCCATATTCCATCACCATCACCGGAGCGGATATTACCGACCTGAACGGTCTGAGCCAATTGGTATCTATTGGTGGAAATATGGAGTGTATTGACAACCCTCTGTTGATAGATTTAACCGGGCTGTCGGCGATCACTTCCATAGGCGGGTATCTGAGTATTACGCTCAACCCGCAACTGACGAGTTTAAACGGATTAGGTGCTCTGGCCTCCGTTGGCGACTTTATTGACATCAATTCTAATGCCGCGCTGGCCAATCTCGACGGACTGCAAAACCTCGGTTCCATTTCTACTTCATTAGTCATCACCGGCAATCCTTCACTGACGAATCTCTCCGGACTGGCGGGGCTGACATCAGTAAACGATTTCGGCATAGCAGATAACCCTTTGTTAACCAGCCTGGCGGGATTGGAAAATGTGAATCCCAACCTGCTGACGAATATAGACATCAGCAGCAACGGGAGCCTCTCTGTTTGCGATCTGCCCAACATCTGCGACTACCTCTCCGACTCGGGGAACCCGGCAGGCATCTCCGGCAACGCCCCCGGCTGCGCCACCCGGCCCGAAGTGGAGGCCGCCTGTGCGCCTGGCCCCTGCCCATCGGGCAATATCACACTCTCCACACAGCAGGAGGTTGACGATTTTCCCTCAAACTATCCAACCTGCACGGTGATGCCATATTCTATAACGGTAGAGGGCAACGACATCAACAGCCTGACAGGTCTGGGACTTCTCACCTCCATTGAGGGCGACCTCACCATTTCCAATAATCCCTCTTTGACGGATGTTTTTGGCTTGGGGGGGCTGACATCAATTGGAGGAAGCTTGATTGTTGAGAACAACACCTCCCTGGGTGCAACGGGTGGACTACAAGGACTAACCTTACTGAGCACAATTGGAGAGGACCTATACCTGTCTGGAAATAATGCATTGCAGACTTTAAATGGATTGTGGGTGCAATCCGTGGGCGGCGGGGTGTTTGTAACTTCCAATGATAATTTGATGGACGTGTACCTTCCTGTACTTGAAACAGTTGGAGGCGATCTAGTGGTAGAAGATAACGATGCAATGAATTTTATACAGGGATTGGATATGCTCGAATCGGTTGGCGGCACCTTTTCCATCATCGGTAATGATGCATTGCTTGGGTTGGCAGATATGGCCGGGCTTATTACGGTAAACGGAGACTTGATTGTCAGCAACAACACCATTTTAACAAGCCTTAATGGATTGGGCAACATAAACCCCGGCAACCTTGACAACCTCATCCTACTTGACAACGCTGTATTGTCTTATTGTGAGTTGGCTAATATTTGCACCTATCTCTCCGTACCAACGAACCTCGCCACCATCTCCGGCAACGCCCCCGGCTGCGCCACCCGGCCCGATGTGGAGGCCGCCTGCAACCCCGTCGTGTGCCCTACAAGCGATCTCATCTTCGGCACGCAACAGGAGATTGACGATTTTCCGACGGATTATCCGGGGTGTACCGTGATGCCTTATTCGATTACCATACAGGGAGCGGGCATTACCAGTTTAAATGGACTTAGTCAACTCACATCCATTACCGGAGCACTTTACATCTATATTAATCCGTCCCTGACGAATTTAGCGGGCTTGGGAGCTATTACTGATATTGGGGGCGGACTCACTATTCAATATAATTCATCATTATCGAGCCTGAATGGACTTAATTCCTTGACTACTGTCACCGGGCCATTATACATCCTTAACAATCCAATACTACCAGACCTGACGGGCCTTGGCGCATTGACTACGGTCAATGGCAATTTTGCGGCTGGCGGTAACTCATCGTTAAATAATCTTTCGGGATTAGATGCGCTCACTACAATTGGTGGAAGTTTTTCCATCTCTGAGAACAATGCCATGACAAGCCTTTCTGGATTATCCAGTTTAACGGCCATCAACTCAGGTATCCAGGTGAACAGCAACCCTTTGTTGACGAGCCTCGCAGGGCTTGATGCAGTTACCTCAACCAATGTAGGCATTTATATTTATGGCAACACATCATTAAACAGCCTTGCTGCACTCAGTGGATTCACTGCCGTAAACGGATACATTGTTATCATAGGCTGCAGTGCACTGTCAAGCCTGTCGGGCCTTGACAATATTAACTCCAATTCCATTACCTCGCTCACGCTTTCCAATAACTCTATGTTAAGTTATTGCGAAACGCCCAATATCTGCGCATATCTCGCCGACCCCGGCAACCTCGCCACCATCTCCGGCAACGCCCCCGGCTGCGCCACCCGGCCAGAAGTGGAAACCGCCTGTGCCCCCGTAGTGTGCCCCACAGAAAACCTCACCTTCAACACACAACAGCAGATTGATGATTTCCCGACGAATTATCCGGGGTGTACGGTCATGCCATATTCGATTACAATAAACGGGGCTGGTATTACAAACCTGAACGGACTGAGCCAATTGACTGGCATCAACGGAGACTTGAGGATTATGGAGTCATCCCTGACCAATCTTACCGGCCTCAGCGCCCTCACTTCATTGGGCGGCAGCTTCATTGTGAGCAACAATGCCGCTCTGACTACGCTCGCCGGCTTAGGCCCGATCACCGGCGTTAACTGGCTTTCGATTGGTGAAAACGCTGCCCTGACCAATTTGAACGCATTGAACATGGTCGGTTCGGTTGCCGGCAACTTGAGCATCTTTTCCAATCCGTTGCTGACCAACCTCACCGGCCTGAGCGCCCTTACCTCAATAGGCGGCGATGTATATATCTTCGGTAACAATTTGCTCACCAATCTGAATGGATTGAATGCCCTTGCCAGTATCGGCGGCAGCCTGAATGTTTACAGCAACGGTTCCATGACCAATCTCAACGGGTTAAACGCATTGACGTCGGTGACAGGAAACGTTGATATTCTTTATATGACGATCACAAGTTTGTCGGGGCTGAATAATTTGAATTCCATAGGAGGCAACCTGAACATTTCCTTCACGGCCATTCAAAACCTGACCGGCTTGGGAAGTCTGACCAATCTGGGTGGAAACCTGACTTTGAACAACAATGGCTCGCTGACGAACGTAACCGCTTTGGCTGCGCTCACGACCATCGGAGGCAGCCTGACCATCAGCAACAACGGCGCCCTGCCAAGTCTGAACGGATTGCACAATGTGGTTGCCGGATCCATCACGTCGCTCGTGCTGACCAACAACAGCCTTTTGTCTGTTTGCGACCTGGCCAATATTTGCGATTACCTCTCCGAACCAACTAACCCGGCAACCATATCCGGCAACGCCTCCGGCTGCGCTACTCGGCCAGAGGTGGAAGCCGCCTGCACGCCGGTAGTGTGCCCCACCGGAGACCTCACCTTCAGCACGCAACAGCAGATTGACGATTTTCCGACGAATTATCCGGGTTGCCCCCTCATTCAGGGTAGTGTTTCGATAAACGGTTCAAACATTACTAATTTAAATGGGCTTTCAACAATTCATTCAATTGAAGGTAATTTAGCTATTTTCAACAATCCTGCACTGACCAATTTAAATGGATTAAATGCGCTATCAAGTGTTGGCGGAGACTTCAATATCGCATCAAACAATGCGATGACAAGCCTTTCAGGTTTAGGGTCTATTAGTACAATAGCAGGCACTTTTGCGATATCTAACAATTTGTCCCTATCCGCCATTCCAATAATAGGCGCATCTACCACAATTGGCCAAACCCTTCAAATTTATGGCAACTCATCACTGGAAAGTATTGCCGGGCTAAACCCCATAACGTCGGTTGGAGGCGATTTGAACATCGGATTCAGCCCAATTATGACTAACTTATCCGGATTGAACAACATAACGTCCGTTGGTGGGAACATAACTATTCAAACCATGCATGGTTTGGGGAATTTGAGCGGTATGAACGGACTTCAATCCGTGGGTGGAAACCTGTTAATTACTACCAATTCAGCGATGGTTGACTTTATCGGCCTTGAAAACCTCCAAATAATCCAAGGCACACTTACTATAAATGGCAATAACAGCTTGACGAACTTTAATGGCCTCAGTGGCCTTGAAACTGTCAACGGTAATGTGTTGATTTCAGGAAACCCATCTTTGATTGATTTTACAGGTTTGGTCGGATTAAACAGCATTTCAGGAAATTTTTATGTACAATCCAACAATTCCTTGACCAGCATGGCTGGGATTAGCTCGCTCGGCAGTGTATTGGGAGATGTGGAGTTTTCATTAAACCCATCACTTGGCAATATGCAAGGCATGGGGCAATTATCTACCATTGGCGGAAGGCTTACCATTAAACAAAATGCCGGCTTAACAAATCTTATAGGTCTGAATGGCCTGACCTCAGTGGGAGGATTTATAGAAATTTCTCAAAATCATGCATTGATTGGGTTGAATGGGATGAGTTCACTTACAACCGTTAACGCTGGATTACAGATTTCACAAAATGCCAACCTGTTGGATTTAACAGGACTAAACAATATTCAAGTCTTTAATGGTCATCTAACGATAACTTCAAACCCTTTACTGTTGAGCTTGTCAGGGCTTTCAAACAATGTATCATCCATAGGAGGTGCACTAACCATACGTGCAAACAATTCCTTGACAAATCTCGGTGGGTTAGGCAATATTACCTCGATTGGCGGACATCTTGAAATTTCCAACAATGTAGTGTTGACTACATTATCTGGCCTCGGCCCGATTAGTTCTATTGGAGGTGGTTGCACTATAGACGGAAACCTTAATCTTACAGACGTCACTGCAATGAACGCTCTTGTTACTGTGGCAGGTAGCTTTTCAATATCGGGCAACTCTTCTTTGGTAAGTACAGCAGGCTTTGAATCACTGACATCAGTTCATGGAGTACTAAGGGTGACGGACAACCCAGCATTGCAAAGCCTTACAGGGTTAGACAATGTAAATTACAACTATATAACATGGCTAATCATAGCCAACTGTAATATGCTGTCTATTTGTGATGTCCAAAGTGTATGTGACTATTTAGAATTGACATCCGGCCCAGTAACCATATCAAATAACGCAATTGGATGTGCAAATGTCTCGCAAGTAGAAGCCGCGTGTTTGTCAATATTACCAGTCGAATTGCTATACTTCAATGCAGAACATATCGGCAATAAAATCAACTTGCTTTCATGGCAAACCGCCTCCGAAACCAACAACCGTGGCTTCGAAGTGCAGCGCAGTGACGACGGCGTCCGATGGCAGGAGATCGGATTTGTAAACGGCTACGGCACCACCACAGAGACTCAACACTACACACTGATTGACAAAGAACCGCTCGGCGGCACCAACTACTACCGCCTCCGGCAAATAGACTTCGACGGCACGGCAAGCCTCTCTAATATAGTGGCGGTGAAGGGGAGCGATAAACATTCGGAATTAAAGCTAAACCCCAACCCCGCCTCTGACGTGGTTGAAATAAAAGGCGTGGACCTGACTTCCGAGCCGCTCCTCAAAATCATGGACGCCACCGGCAGGCCCTTGCGCGAACAACGCCTGAGCAGCAGCACGCTGGATGTCTCGGCGCTGCCGCCCGGTATGTACTACCTCATCCTGTACGACAGCAAGGGCGCTTTTCAGACGGGCCGACTTGTCAGGCAGTGATGAGTAAGGGGCGATAAAAAATAAAGTGGTCATTTTCGCCCCACTACTAAGTCTTTCTTCCATGATGCGATTGGATGAATTCGGTTCAAAAATCGGGAAAAATATTCATTCTTCCCTACCTTCGCTTCCCTCAACCAATCTCATCATGGAAGAACCCAAACTCACGCCCGAAGAGGAACTCCGCATGGAGAACCAGCTCAAAGCGCTCGATCTGGAAATCAATCACGGCGCTGCCAATTTTCTCTCCGACGACTTGCCGCCGGAAATCACCAAAATGTTTCTGGAAAATGTGGCCAATTTCGAGGCGGCTCATGCCAATGCGCGCATGGTGCCGGTGCGGGAGTTTGCCGGTATTCCCGAACAACCGGGCTACAAAGAGGTGGCCGAGGAGGATTTGGAAGCGCATATCCAATCTCTGCTGGAGCAGTTGGAAGCCGCCGGAGTCATCATTGATCGCCCCGAACACCTGCGCCCCAGAGGGTACTACCGCTTTCTGACAGAGGATTTTCTGAACTCGGAAATGACCGACTACACGGCGCCCGGCATGATTCACGGCTTCAGTTATTCCGATTTTCACCATGACGGGCCGGAGTTCATCCGCGAACATGTGGAAGAAACTTTGCTGGAATTGCTCAACCTCAACCGCGATGTGGAAGGCGAATGGATCAGCGAGACTTGCCGCGACCAAAGCGAGGCCATCTCCAAAGCCGAGGTATTGCAGCGCATCCATATCTTTCGCTCCAAATACACCGAAATAAAACCCATCGCCTTTCGGGAACAGCAGGTGCAGCGCACAGAAGTGGGCATGTATTTCTTCTTTCTGGTGGCTTGGGAAGGCACGCCGATACATGGCGGCGAGCCTGAACGCCACGAAGGTCTCGGCGTCAGTCAGATTGAATATGAAGACGGCGAATGGATGGTGCAGGGCATTATGATGCCGGGCTTCGAGTTTTGAAAATCAAAACAAAGAACCCTGCCCGTTTTTCCCCATGTCAAACTCCAAGCTGTCGCCGGCGTGAAACTTCTCCGGCAGCGGTACCTCGGCTGCATTGGAATCAGGCGTCTGGAACAGCGTCGGGTCTTCGAGTTCTTTCACGGAACTGAGCTTCTGGTCGCTGAGTTTGTTGCCCATGGCTTTCCAGCCTTTGACGTCTATAAAGTCGGCCAGATTGACTTCGCCCTGTATTTTTTTGCCTTTGATCTTGACGCTGTACTCAATGCGCGGCTCCTTTTTGATGGAGGCGAAAAGTAGTTTGGAATCTTTGTGCTCCGAGAGATAAGAAAAGCGCTGGCCGGTGGAGGTGGTTTCTACGCGGAAGCGTTTGACCATCGTCCAGCCTTTGTTGCCGTCAAAATGTACGGCGTTGATCACCATTTCCGGGTCGAACTTGCCGAGATGCAGCAGTTCATCGGGATCGAAACGGCGGCTCATGTCCACGTCGGCTACCTCGTAAGTGCCGTCTTTGTAGAGGAGGAAAAGCTGATCGCCAGTATCGAAATCGCCCAGCAGGCGGCCCCGGTTGTCCGTGTTCAGTTTGCCGCTGACCTCGTCAATCCAGACGTGCTGCGCGCCGAGGGTGGACTTTCCGGCCTCCTTGAGCGTGACTTTTTTGACCGGATATTTGGTGAGGATATTGCCTTGTGAGCTACGACCTTTGATTTCCAGTTCTGCAAAATTGTAGTCGAAAATTTTGATCTTGGCAGTAGCGCCCGCCGACAATTGCACCACCACGATTTCGGCCTCGCCGTTGGGATTGGCAGAAAAATAAAGCAGTTTGGAATTGGGATTGCCCTGCGTGAGGTCGTACTCGCGGTCGCGGGTAATCGCCGTGACGTTGAAGCGCTTCACAAAACTGCGCCCGCTTTTGCCGTCTGAGTAGGCCATGTTGTAAGTGGTGCGCTCGTCGTTCTTTTTCCAAACGGCCACATGAATGATGTCCTTTCCTACAAAGACTTTGTCGCTGATGCGCGACACCTGGAACTTGCCGTCGCGGCGGAACACGATGATGTCGTCTATGTCGGAGCAATCGCACACGAACTCATCTTTTTTCAGGCCGGATCCGATGAAACCCTCCGCGCGATTGACGTAGAGCTTAGCATTGTTGGCCACCACTTCGGTAGCCTGTATGGTGTCGAACTCAGTGATGAGGGTGCGGCGCTCGCGGCCTTTGCCGTATTTTTCCAACAGCCTTTCAAAATAGGCAACGGCAAACTCGGTGAGGTGCTCCAGATCGTGTTGCACTTGCCGCAGGTCGGCCTCTATTTGTGCGATGAGTTCGTCTGCCTTGAAGGCATTGTATTTAGAAATGCGCTTGATGCGGATTTCGGTGAGGCGCGTGATGTCGTCGTCGTCAATGTTGCGATGCAGGGGAAGGCGGGCGTCGCCTGGTTGGGGCGGGTCGGAAGGCGTGGCAACGTAGCGGGCCAGTTCGCGATAAATCGTGGCCATCACTTCCTCCCAACTTTCGCACTCTTCAATTTCGTGGTAAATGCGCTTTTCGATGAAGATTTTTTCCAAGGAAGCGAAATGCCACTTTTCCTGCAATTCGTGCTTTTTGATCTCCAATTCGCTACGCAGCAGTTCGCGGGTGTTGTTGGTAGAAATTTCCAGAATGTCCTCCACCGTAGTAAAAACCGGCTTGTCCTCTACAATCACGCAGGCATTGGGCGATATGGAGACCTCGCAGTCTGTGAAGGCGTAGAGGGCATCCACCGTCACATCGGGAGATACGCCGGGCGCCAGTTCGATGTGGACTTCGACCAACTGAGCGGTGTTGTCCACCACTTTTTTAATCTTGATTTTACCTTTGTCGTTGGCTTTCACAATGCTCTCAATGAGCGAGCCGGTGGTGACGCCGAAGGGCAGGTCGCGCACGGCGAGGGTGCTTTTGTCCACCACTTCAATTTTGGCGCGCACTTTGACTTTGCCGCCGCGGGCGCCGCTGTTGTAATCGCTTACGTCTATGGAGCCGCCGGTGGGGAAATCGGGGTAAATTTTGACCTTTTTCCCCTGCAATATTTTAATGGAGGCTTTGATGAGTTCGATGAAATTGTGCGGCAGGATTTTGGTGGAAAGCCCCACGGCAATGCCCTCCACGCCTTGTGCCAGCAGCAGCGGAAATTTGACCGGCAAAGTGACCGGCTCTTTTTTGCGCCCGTCGTAGGAGAGTTGCCAGTCGGTTGTTTGCGGGTTGAAGGTTACTTCCAGCGCAAATTTTGTGAGCCGCCCTTCGATGTAGCGGGGAGCCGCCGCGCTGTCGCCGGTGCGCACATCGCCCCAGTTGCCCTGGCAGTCTATGAGCAGGTCGCGCTGCCCCATGTTTACCAGCGCATCCCCGATGGCGGCGTCGCCGTGCGGGTGAAACTGCATGGTATAGCCGATGATGTTGGCTACTTTGTGGTAGCGCCCGTCGTCGAGATCAAACATGGAGTGCAAAATGCGCCGCTGCACGGGTTTGAGCCCGTCTTCGATGGCAGGCACAGCGCGTTCGAGAATAACATAAGAGGCATAATCGAGAAAATAGTCCTCGTACATGCCTTGCAAACCAATGATCTGGCCCCCATTATCGTCGGTGCGGCCTTCCGGTCGGATGCCGGCTTTTCCTTTACTCATAAAATGATGGTTGTGCGGGCGAAAGTCTGTTTTTCATCAAAATCAGCCCTGATTGCTCTTTTTTGTTGCAAAGTTATAACTGTGGCGACAATTTCAAAAAAAATGTTGAAAAAACCATCTCGTACCTACCCCCTCTCCTCCGCTTTCCAATCCTCAATATTTCGGGCCGCGCTGCTGAAATTCACGCCGAGGCCTACTACCGGTTTGCCCAAATTCCAGAACGCCTGATGGTAGCGCTTCTTTCGGATTTGCTCTAAGGCGGCCTCTGCGCTTTGGTCGAGCTTGAACTCCAGTACATACACTTTGGAGGAGGTTTCCACCACCGCATCGGCGCGGCCCTCGATGGTGCAGACCTCGCTGTGAACGCGCAAACCCATGTAACTGAACAACAAATGCAAAGAGGCGTGGTAAAATCGTTCCGGCGTTTTTTCGTACAGTTGGCGAGGCAGCCCGCTGAACATACCGGTCAAAATGCGCATCACCTGCTCTATATCGTCGCTTTCAAAGGCCCGCTCCAAACGCAGGGCAACCACGAGGCCAGAACCTTTGGGCACGCCGCCGAAAGCATCCAAAAGGTAGGCCAGCATAGAGTTTTCGACTTCGTAGTTGGGGTAGCCGAGTTGGTAAATACCGGCCTCATCGCGGTCAATGATCGTCAGGTAGCCGGTTTGGTAGAGGAGGCCATAGGGGCGCAGGTCTTCGAGGTCGAAGCTGTCGAACTCTAATTGCGATTGCTCGGTGAGTTTGAAATCGTACAGCCCATGTTGTTTAAGCAGGTTAATGAGAAAGGTAGGCGTGCTGGTGGCAAACCAGAAGTTTTGGAACTCCCCCGTGTTGAAAAAAAGATTGACGGAGATGGGATTGTAAACGCTTTCTGCATTCAGGTGGAAGCGATAGCCGTTGTACCAATACTTCATTTTGGACAACAATTCTTCCCGGCTGAGGCGCATCAGTTCCGCGGCGGCGGTGATTTCCTCTGCAAAATTTTCCTCCAATTCCTGTTGGGTGTAGCCCAGCATATTGGCGTAAGCCGGGTGCAGGCTGATGTCTTGCAGGTTGTTGAGACCGGAAAAAATGCCCACTTTGGAAAACTTGCTCACGCCGGTGAGGAAGACAAATTCCAGCAGGTGATCGTTGTTTTTGAGTACCGTATAAAACTCTTTGAGAATATCCCGCGCTTCGATGGCTTTTCCCAAATCCTTGCCCAGATGGTGAATCACCGGCGCATCGTACTCGTCTATCAATACAACGACCTTGGCTTTAGAAGACAGGCCGGCAATGAGATACTCCAGACGATTGCCGGGCGTGCCTTCCGTGATAGGGAGGCCGGCTTCTTCGGTGAGGATGTTCAACTTGCGGTTGAGCGCTTCCTGCAGGGTGAGTTCCGGGTAGCCCAGTCCGGTGAGGGTGATGCGAATGACCGGATGCCGCTTGTTCCAGTCCCATTTGTCTTCTATCCACAAGCCTTTGAACAGCTCGCGGCTGCCGGAATACAACTCCTGCAAAGTGGCGATGGTGATGGACTTGCCAAAACGGCGCGGGCGGGAGAGGAAGAAAAATTTTCCAGTCGTAGCAAGTTGATGGACATAGCGGGTCTTATCCACATACTTGTAGCCATCTTCTATGAGGGTGCGAAAATCCTGTATCCCGATGGGTAATTTCTGAAATGCCATTTGTGCAGTTTGTATGCAAAGATACGAAAAAATGCAGACGCCGGAGCCTGCGATATCCCCTGTCTTTAGCTCTCCGCTCCGTCCCAACAGGCTACTGCCCGCCCGATTTCCGGCCCGTATTGCACCACTTCCCGATTGCGGACGCGCAGCCAGCGGTAAGAAAAAGCCTCGCCTTCGGGCATTTCCACCTCGGCAGTCCACCAGGGATAGTCGTTTGCCTGCGCGGGTACGGCAGCCGGTAATTGCCAGGCGCCCAATGCCTCGTTGCTGCCGCTGATGAAGACCGTTTCTCCAAATTCCGTGCGCACATGCACGCTCAGTTTCACCCTCCGATTGGGGCGCGCGCTGAATGATTCAGCGGGTTGGAGCCAAAAAGCGCCGTAAGGAGGCAACACCAATTCTCTGTCGGTGAATCGCAGGGAACGACCGCTCAACAATTCTGCACAAACCTCTCCGCGCCAGGCATCAGGCAAAACGCCCAGAGATACAGCCTGCGTGCTTCCACTGAAATTGGCGGCCAATAGGAGCCGTTCGCCCTTCCACATTCTTTCACACAAAAAAACATGGTCGTTGTCGGGCATCAGGATGCGGTCTGTCGAACGACCATGCAGGGCTGCCTGAGCGGCGCGCACTTTTGCCAGATGGACGTGCCAACTGAAGAGTTGCTGCTCCACCGTACCCTCTGAGTGGCGCAGTTCGGCTTTGGGCCAGTTCATCGGCGGGCGATGCACCCAGCGGTTGTCGCCGGCGCGTTCCGGGTCGAGGAGGTAAGAGAAATCATTGAGTTGCCCCAGTTCGTCGCCGGAATAGATGAGCGGAATGCCGCGCATAAAAAAGATGATGCTGTTGAGGAGGCGCAACCTGCGAAGGGCGGCGGCTATCAGTTTAGGCTCCGCCTCAACTTGCGCTTTCTGGAGGCCGGCGAGCGCGGCGGCTGTTCCCGATACACGCGCCTCTCCGGTGCCTCGGTCGCGTTGAAAAACATAGCCTTCTGCGTAAGTGCCGGGCAATGCGCCGGTGTAAAAATCGGTGCAAAAATTGCGGGTGCCGCGCCCCTCCTGTTGCACGGCGGCGGCGTTATCGTCGGAAATGCCCCAACCAATATCGTCGTGGCAACGGATGTAATTGAGCCAGGTGGCCTCGGCAGGAATGGCCGGCAATTGTGAGAGGGTGGTGCGCAACAAATGTGTATTTTCAGAAGCCAAAGCGTGCCACAAGTGGTTCATCAGGGTAGCGTTGTAGCCGATTTCGCACACTTTGCTCTCCAGCCCGCCGGCGCCGAGGTATTTGATGATGTCGTCGGGCGCTACGATGGCTTCCGATTTGAACAGCACGCCAGGAGCCGCCATACGCACCAATGCGCGGTAAGCCGCCAGCATGAACACTGCCTCTGGTTGGTTTTGGCAATTGGTGCCCATTTTTTTCCACAAAAAAGGCACGGCATCCAAACGCAGCACATCCACGCCGCAATTGGCAACGAACAGCATCTCGCCCAACATCGCCGCAAAAACATCGGGATTGCTGAAATTCAAATCCCACTGAAAATTGTAAAAGGTGGTCCATACCCATTTCTCTATTTCGGGCTGCCAGGTGAAATTGCCGGGCGCGAAGTCGGGAAATACCTCCGGCAGCGTGCGCTCGTAGGCATCGGGGAGGCTGCGGTCGTCAAACATCCAATAGTAGGCCTGATAATGAGCCTCCCCCCGAAGCGCTGCTTGCGCCCAGGCATGTTCGCGGGCAGTGTGGTTCATCACCATGTCCACCACCAACAGGATGCCTTCTTTGCGCAACAAAGCCGCCAATGCGCGCAGATCGGTCATGGTACCCAATCGGGGGTCGGTGTTGCGATAGTCGGCCACCGCATAGCCGCCGTCGTTGGGGCCTTGCCGGGGTTGCAGCAAGGGCATGAGGTGAAGATAGGTGACGCCTAATTCTTTGAAATAATCAATATGGTGCGCCAATTTTTTGAGATCGCCGCTGAACAGATGCACATACAGCATCATTCCCACCTGCTGAGGCTGTTGAAACCAGTCTTCCCGCCGGGCGCGCGCTTCGTCTGTTTTGCGCAATGAAGCAGATCGGTCTTTGTAAGCTGCGGCAACGACATTTATAAGTGATTGAATATCAGTGGCGCCGGCTTGCGGGTACACGCGCCTGTAGTTTTCAATAAAATCGGGCCAGTATTGCCGGATGCGCTTTTGCAGCGGCGCGGGATAGGATAGGATATCGGGTAGCATGGTATGATGATGTGGTGATTGGCGATATGCTCGGCAGGCTCTAACGGCCGGATGCAAAAGTAGGTTTTCAGCAGAAAAAAAATGCCGGTATCGGGTCATTATTCCCAATACCGGCAGTCTGGTCGAGGCCAGGCCCTTTATTTTTAAAATAATCAGCCGTTCATAGACGCCAGAAACTCCTCGTTGCCGCTGGTATGCTGCATGTGCTTGAGCAGGAACTCCATAGCTTCTTCGGGCTTCATGTCGGCCAAATGATTGCGAAGGATGAACATGCGCTGAAGCGTATCCCGATCCAGCAGCAGGTCGTCGCGACGGGTGCTCGACTTGGTGAGGTCTATCGCCGGATACAGGCGCTTGTTGGCCAATGAGCGGTCGAGCTGCAATTCCATGTTGCCGGTACCCTTGAATTCTTCAAAGATAACGCCGTCCATTTTGGAACCTGTATCAATGAGCGCCGTTGCCAGAATGGTCAGCGAACCTCCGCCTTCAATTTTGCGGGCTGCACCGAAGAACTTCTTGGGCTTCTGAAGCGCATTGGCTTCCACACCGCCGGAGAGTACCTTGCCGCTGGCCGGAGCCACCGTGTTGTAGGCCCGCGCCAGACGCGTGATGGAATCGAGCAGAATAACCACATCGTGGCCACATTCTACCAAACGCTTGGCCTTTTCGAGCACCACGCCGGCCACGCGCACATGGTTGTCGGCGGGTTCGTCAAAAGTAGAAGCCACGACCTCTGCATTCACACTGCGCTTCATGTCCGTCACCTCTTCCGGGCGTTCGTCCACCAGCAAAACAATGAGGAAGCACTCCGGGTGGTTTTTGGCAATGGCATTGGCTACATCCTTGAGTAAGAAGGTTTTACCTGTTTTAGGCTGTGCCACTATCAGGCCGCGCTGCCCCTTGCCGATGGGTGTGAACAGGTCAATCATGCGATTGCCAAAGTCCTTACCGGAAGGCGAAGTGGTGAGTTTGAATTTTTCGTTGGGAAACAAAGGCGTGAGGTAATCAAAAGGCACTCGCTCGCGTACATCCACCGGATCGAGGCCGTTGATTTTGGAAACACGCAACAAAGCGAAATACTTTTCACCTTCTTTGGGCGGCCGAATGGCGCCCCGCACGGTGTCGCCGGTACGCAAGCCGAACAGCTTCACCTGCGATGGAGACACATAAATATCGTCGGGGGAAGAAAGGTAGTTATAATCGGAAGAACGCAGGAAGCCATACCCGTCGGACATCATTTCCAACACGCCCAAGCCTTCTACAACGCCGTCTAATTCTATGTCGAATTTGGGTCCGGTTTGTATGGGCTGCACCATTTTCGGAGTTTCCGGTTCGGGGGCAGGCGCAGGTGCTGGTACAGGTCTGGGCGGTTGTTGAGGTTTTTTGTGTTGGCCTTTCAATTCTACATACTCCTCAAATTCCTCTTCTTCGGGTTCCAATTCAGGCTCAGGCTGGCGATATTTGGGCATTTCATGGCGGGACGAACGGTCGGGCATGGGGGGCTGGGGGCGATCGGGGCCACGCTCTACTACTTTGCGCGCACGGCGGCGGCGGGCTTCCGGGTTGTCATCCCCGGAGTCGGAAAGTTTACCTTCCAATTCACGGGTGTAACTATGGCTTCGGCGCAGATAAACATCTTCCGGGTTGAAAGCGGGCAAAATGGCAGCATGAGGCGGGGGGGCAAAATCGTCGTCGTCATCGTCGTCTTCCTCCTCCCTGACTTCCTCTTCCATTTTAGGTTTGCCGGCATCAAACGGCCGAGACGGCATGGCTCTTTTCGGCTTTTCGGGTTCCGGCGCCGGCGGTTCTGCGACAACTTCCGCAACGGCGGGCGTCTGATGATCCAGGATACTTTGAATAAGATCAGGTTTATTCAGTTTGCGATAGCCTTTAATGTTCAGACCATCAGCAATTTCCCGCAATTCGGGAACGAGCATATCGCTCAATTGCGAAATTTCGTACATGTGGTGTAAGTAATTAAAATTATCCAGCAAGGGAACTTGTGAAGAAGCCTTCGAGCAAGGCGCACGACCTTCGGCTGGAAGCAGAGGTGCAAAAATAAGGTGATAAAAAAGGTGATAAATGAGCGCGGAGGTACCGATTTTGGCGATGATTGGCCACTTACGCTGCGACAAAGATAACTACTTTTCCAACCAAGTAGTATCTTTGCCTCACAAAAATAACAAAAGTTTTCAACATCCCCCGCGGGAAAGCCGCGTGTCAAGAATCACTTATGCTGCAACTCAATTTCATCCGGCAAAACAAAGAGGTCGTTATCAAAGGCTTGCAAAAACGCAACTTCTCTGACGACCAACTTCGCATCGTGGACAACATCCTCGAACTCGACGACAATCGCAAAAATATCCAGTCCGAATCCGATGCCCTGCTCGCCCAGCGCAACGCTCTTTCCAAAGAAATCGGCGACTTGATGAAACAGGGCCGCCGCGACGAAGCCGAAGCCCTCAAAGCGCAGGTGGCTGCCGCCAAAGAAAAAGCAGACCAATTGGGCATCACGCTGGCCGACACCAAAAATCAACTCGAAGAACTCCTCTATCAGGTGCCCAACATTCCGCACGCATCTGTGCCGGAAGGCAAAACAGCCGATGACAACGAGGTGTTCAAAGCCTGGCCGCAGGAACTGCCGGTACTGCCCGAATCGGCCCTGCCGCACTGGGAATTGGCCAAAAAATACAACCTTTTCGACCTCGAACTCGGCGTCAAACTCACCGGCGCAGGCTTCCCCGTTTATCGCGGCAAAGGCGCCCGGCTCGAACGCGCGCTCATCAACCTCTTCCTCGACCGCGCCACGACTGCCGGCTACGAAGAAATTGCCCCGCCGCTGATGGTCAATGCCGATACGGCCCGCGCCACCGGCCAATTGCCCGACAAAGAAGCGCAAATGTATTATGTGGAGCGCGACGACCTCTACCTCATTCCTACCGCCGAGGTGCCGGTAACCAACATCTACCGCGACGTGATTCTCAATGAGAGCGATCTGCCGGTCAAAATGACGGGCTACACGCCTTGCTTCCGCCGCGAGGCAGGCTCTTACGGCGCCCATGTTCGCGGCCTCAATCGCGTTCACCAGTTCGACAAAATAGAAATTGTGCGCTTGGAACACCCCGACCGCTCCTACCAAGCCCTCGACGAAATGCTGGAGCACGTTTCCGGCCTGCTCAACGAGTTGGAACTCCCTTATCGCGTCCTGCGCCTGTGCGGCGGCGATATGGGCTTCACCTCTGCCCTTACTTTCGACTTCGAGGTTTACTCCGCAGCACAGCAGCGTTGGCTGGAGGTCAGCTCTGTTTCCAATTTTGAAACTTTCCAGAGCAACCGCATGATGCTCCGTTTCCGCGACAGCGGCCAAAACCGCCTCCTGCACACGCTCAACGGCAGCGCGTTGGCATTGGCCCGCATCGTGGCGGCCCTGCTGGAAAACAACCAAACCGAAGCCGGCATTGTTATTCCTGCTGTACTCAGACCCTACACAGGATTTGATATCATCAACTGATTCTAACCAAACATTGACACAACCATGATTTTCGATCCGTTTTACATGATCATCGCCGGCGTTTTGTCGGTGCTGGGTTTCGTCGTCCAGCAGAAGCTGCAAAGTAAATTCGGCAAATACAGCCAGATTCCGCTGCGCTCCGGCATGAGCGGCGCCGAAGTGGCCGAAGCCATGCTGCGCTATTACAACATCACCGATGTGAAAGTGGTGCCGGGCCAGGGCTACCTCACCGATCACTACAACCCGATGACCAAAACCGTGAGTCTCAGCGAGCCGGTCTATCACGAGCGGAGCATTGCTGCCGCTGCCGTAGCCGCCCACGAATGCGGCCATGCAGTGCAGCACGCCGAGGCTTATGCTATGTTGCAGGTGCGCTCGGCCATCGTGCCGGTGGTGCAGATTTCATCTTCCTTGCAGCAATTCATCCTCATCGCTGCATTTGTGACCATCAATACCATGCCGCAAATCATGCTGGCAGCCATTGTGGTTTTTGCCGTCACCGCCTTGTTCAGCGTTGTCACGCTGCCGGTAGAGTTCGACGCCAGCCGCCGCGCTTTAGTTTGGTTGGAAAACTCGCGCACCACGCAGGGCGCTGAATACGACGGCGCAAAAGATGCGCTCAAATGGGCTGCCATGACCTACGTTTCGGCTGCGCTCTCCGCATTGGTCATGCTGGCGTACCTGATCCTGCGCTACATGGGCGCCCGCCGAGATTGATATTTTTAGAATACCCGGGGAGTGAGGAGAGAGCATCCTGCATGTTGTCTCCTCACGTTCCATGTTTGCTCTTTTGTACCTTATATATTATTGAACCCGCCCCAGGTTGCAACCTAACAATAATATTTCCACCCCTCAACCCGCGAAAATGACGAGAAGAACGTTGTTGATAAATAACTCGTAAAACTTCCCGCACATGAAAAACAGTTATTTCAACAACGGACTGCTTCGCAAACTGATGGCGGCGCTTTTCGTTTTTGCAAGCATTTCAATCGCCCACGCCCAATTTGACGGCATCGAAATGCGGGCCGGCATGAATGTAACCCGACCTGCCGAAGGCGCCGACGGCAAACCCTTTCAACTGCGCACGGGCTGGAACTCCGGTGTGTCCGCCGTCTGGAAAACAGGCCGGCTCAGTTCTTTAAGCGCAGGCATCAGCCTCCATCGTTTGGTCTTTACAGAAACCCTGACTACAAGGTGGGGTTCGGATTGGCCCTTCAATGGCGAATTTACTACTTATAAAACGACCAGCAAATTGTATGATGCAGGATGCACGGTGATGTGGCGCAGAAGCATTTCCCAAAGGCTCCACCGGATTGCTCCTGCCGTCGGGTTCACTGCTTCCCGCCAATGGGGGCCCGTTACCACCTTGAGGATAAGCGGCAGAGGAGATGATCTTACGCTGGATCATTACGATCTGCCCAGATTCAATCTGTCTGCACTGTTGGGCATCCAGTGTACATTGGCCCAGTGGGAACGCAACAGCATCCATATCATGCCTTTGTATGCGTATGCTTTGTCGCCTGTAAAAAGCACCAGCGAGGTCGGCGCCACCGCCACTTATTACCCGCACTATTTTTCGCTGCAAGTGGCCTTTCAACACAAGCTCTGATGAAATAGTCTCGGTAGAGGCCATATTCTTCTCAGCCTATCAAAATCCGAAACTCTTTGAACCAGCGCTCAATGCTTTCGTGGTAGTGGTGCTTGGCATAGCCGGGGCCGTTGTAGTATTTGCCGATGGTGTGGAAATCCTCTGAAACGGGTTGTTTTTTCACCACCACTTTGGCCATTTCCCGGTTTTTGGCCAGAAAACGCCCCACAAATAGCAATTGCTCATCGAGCGGACTGGTGAACATGGCCCGCGCGGAGGCGGCGCCTACGGTACGGAAGTTGGTACCCAAAATCTGTCCCAAACCAAAGCTCATGCTGCGGTAGCGCAACTCTGCCAGGTCGGTATTCGGCATTTGGGCGTTCATTTTAGTGAGCAAATGCTGCTCGAAACGGGGCCGCACCACGCCGCCGGTTTCCTGCCGGATGATGGAGAGTATCCACTCCGGGCGGATGGCTACGCGCAACTCTGTTTCAATTTGAGCGGCGGCGGTTTTTGCCTGTGCGCCGTATCGTTCCCATATTTGTTTGCAGGTCATCAGGCGGTTTTGGTGTAAACCATTGAGGTGTTCGACGGCGACATCGAAATTGCCACAATTGACCTGCCCGTTGGCAATGGCTTCGACGGCATTGGACAGCAATTTTTCCAAACTGGGAACATCCAGCAGCGTATCCGGTATGGCTACGATGGCTTGCCGCGCTGTTTGCCAGGTGCAAGGGTAGCACAATGTAGCGCGGGTGATGGTGGTGCTGAGATTATTTTCAAAACGGAACTGCGCCACGGCCCGGTTGGTACCCCTGCCGAAGTCGCCGTCAATAGAAAATGCACCGGACGATGCAGTAGAATACCCCAGAAAAATGAACAGGCGCTGAATGGCCTTGATGGAGTTTTCGCCGATGTTTTTGCGGCTCAAATTCACTTCGCCGTTGCGGAGGCGTTCCAGATCGCGGCGCCAACCGGCATCCGAATCGGAAGGAAGGGTGAGAATTTGCTGGATTTGAGGGTTTTCGATGGCCGAGAGCATGATGGGTAAGGATTTGATGATGTGAAACATGAAAGGGGCGATAAAAAAATAAA
>DDUV01000105.1:22504-42865 GCA_002344975.1 Saprospiraceae bacterium UBA2329
CATTTTAAGTGTCTTATCTAATCCTTTGGCCTAAAGAAAATGAGCATTTATTTTTGCCCCACTACAAAGGATTTGCCCCGAAACTCCGGCGACAAATCCTTTCACAAATTAGTACGATGAATTGTTGATCAGCCTTCTTTCAAAGACACCACATGGCCTTTGACCTTGTGTTTGGCAGCGAGATTCTTATTGTACGCTGCGGCTGAAGCGGCTGTATCGAATGGGCCGATGATGACTTTATAAGGGATTTTCTGGTCGGCGCCTTTGTAAGTGACCAACAAATCTTTGAATCCCTTTTTGCGCATTTCTTCCACGCGCGCCTCGGCATTGGCTTTGTCGCTGTAAGCGCCTACCTGAACGCCAAACCCGGACTGGATAGGCTTGAGGGCGTCGGCGCGGTAAGTGCCAGGCGCTACCGGACCTTTTTCAACGGCAGGAGCGCTACCTCCTTTGGGCGTCACTTTTTCCGCCTCTTTGGAATAGGCCGCTACGGGCTTATCGCCGGCGCAGGTTTTGCCGTCGCCTCTGCTCACTAAATCAATTCTGACCTGAGCCGTGCCGGCCTGAATCAAACCAATTTTTTCGGCGGCAGCGCGCGACAGCGAAACGATGCGCCCTTTGACGGCAAGGCAGCAGTCATTGACGCGAACTTCAACCGACTGTTGGTTATCCAAGCGGGTGATGAGGATGCGCGAGCCAATAGGCAGGTTGTGGTGGGCGGCCGTGAGCGCATACTTATCGTACAGCTCTCCACCGACGGTTTTTTTGCCGTGCAGGTTGTCGGCGTAATACCCGGCGATACCGGTTTCAGACCATTGAGCGTGTACTGCCGTGAGGCTAAACAGGGCGATGATCGCCGAGAAAAGTTTTTGCTTGTTCCACATAAATGCTGTTTTTTGACGAATGTATAACCATTTGACGAAACTGCCAACAATGCAAGCCCGAAAAATTTTATTACAATTTCAACTCTGTTATGACGCCATCTATTCCGGCCTTTCCTTTCAGCTCTTTTTGTGCCGTTTCAGCCTCTGTTCTGGATGAAAATGCACCCCGATAAACGCGGTACAAGGTTTTGTCTCCCTGCGGAAATTCTTTGACAAAAACATCGCTAAATCCTTGTTTGTTAATTTTTTGTGCAAAATTATTCGCATTGTCCTTGCTACCGAAAGCACCTAATTGCAAGACAATACCCGTGGAAGGTGGCTCCTGCACGACCGGCGATTCGAGGGCTGTTTCGGCAACAGAGCCGGGCTGTGTTTTTTCTTTACGAGGCGCGGGAGGCGTTTGCTCCGGTCTCGTTGTGGCCGTCACCTCCGTTTCTTTGGTGATGACCGTTTCTTTAGCTCTCCAGGGAGTGGGGTCCCACTGTTTTTTGCGATCGCAGGCGCAGTGCCCCTCGCCTGGTTCCACCAATTCTACAATGACCGGGGCTACCCCGTCGGCAATGAGGTGAAGTTTTTTGGCCGCTGCTTTGGACACATCAATGACCCGATCGGATCGATGCGGGCCGCAATCGTTGATGCGCACTTCTACCGATTGGCCGCTTCGAGCATTTGTCACGCGTACAATGGACCCCATCGGAAGGCTGCGGTGTGCTGCTGTCAGTTCGTTTTTATTGTATCGTTCTCCGCTGGCAGTTGATCTGCCATGAAATTTGTCGGCATAGTAGGAGGCGTTGCCGGTTTCCTGCCAGGTCCATTGTGCAGACAAGGAGAGTTGCAGAAGCAGTGCGGTGAAAAGCAGGCAAGCCCGCAAAAATTCATTCATCATGTTGCTGGTTTTGTGGAGTTGAAACGATTTTTTCATTTTTTTTCATTTGCAGGAAGTCATAAAGAAATCAAAAAATCAGAACGCTAATTCAAAATAATTTCTTTACTTAAATTTTAAAATATTGAAAATCAATTTATTAATTTAAAAAAACTTTCACAATTCAAGTCCAGTAGAAAATGAAAATGTACTATTTTCGGGTGCCGGGCGGCTGCATCTTTGCATTGTCAAACGAAATAAGACGACGACGACTTACTGCTAACATTATGATCCGCGAATAACAAATTATAATCTCGTGAAAGACTAAAGAGTATCAAAGGATACTCGCATTTGGTATGTAGATAGCCTCTCAAAGCTCTTTTCGACCGGCTGGAAAACCCAGCCGGTTTTTTTATTTTTGCCCCCATGATACGCAATCACCTCATCGCTCCCTCTTTATTGGCCGCCGACTTCACTCGCTTGGAGCGGGATGTGGCTATGGTTGAACAAAGCCGCGCCGACTGGCTGCACCTTGATGTCATGGATGGCCGCTTCGTTCCCAATATCACTTTCGGCATGTTCATTGTGCAGGCCATTCGCAAAATGTCGGCCAAACCTTTGGATGTTCACCTGATGATCGTGGAGCCGGAACGCTACATCGAGCCGTTTCGGGCTGCCGGCGCCGATGTCATTACCGTGCATTACGAGGCTTGCCCGCACTTGCACCGCACCCTGCAACAGATCAGAGATACCGGCGCCAAAGCCGGAGTGGCCATCAACCCGCATACCTCGGTAGAGTTGTTGGACGATGTGCTCGAAGACCTTGATTTGGTGTGTATTATGTCGGTCAATCCGGGTTTCGGCGGTCAGAAGTTCATCTACCGCAGCATACCCAAAATAGCGCGGCTGCGCCAAATGGCCGATGAGCGGAATCTTTACCCGCTTATTGAGGTGGATGGCGGCGTGGGCCTCCAGAATGCTGAAAAAATACTTCAGGCCGGCGCTGATGTACTCGTCGCCGGCAGCAGTGTTTTCGGCGCCGACAATCCCACCGAAGCCATTGCCCGGATGAAGGATATCGGGCAGGAAGCAAGGCAGCCGTTTTTGGTATAAGCCTGCCTCAAAACCCGATGCGCTTTTTCGGCGTGCCGGATTCCTTTTTTAATGCTGCCATGCGTATGGCCGTTGCGGCGGCCTCTACGCCTTTGTTGCCATGTACGCCACCCGCGCGGTCGAGGGCCTGCTGCTCGTTGTTGGGCGTCAGTACGCCGAAAATGCAGGGTATGCCGGTGGCCAGCGACAATTGTACCAAGCCGTTGGCTACGGCGTGGTTGATGTATTCGTTGTGGTTAGTTTCTCCCTGAATGACGCAGCCGAGGGCAATGACGGCGTCCATTTTTTTGCTGCTGAGCAGCAGGCGGCAGGCGGCAGGCAACTCGAAGGAGCCGGGTACCTGCATGGTGTGTATGTTTTCGGGCAAAGCGCCGTGTTTGAGCAGCGCTTCCACACAGCCTTCGTAGAGGGCGTGGGTGATGTGGGCGTTCCAGTCGGCGACCGCAATACCGAAAGACATTTCGGCGGCGGAGGGCATGTCGGATTCGTTGTAGGCAGAAAGATTTTTTAATGCGCTGGCCATAGTGGTGGTATTTTTTTATTCTGATTTTAATGATGAGCCGCGAGTACGGGCTGTGGAGCTGTTGGCTTTGGCTTGTAGTTGCCGGGCTAAAGCCAACAGCTCTTGCCTGTTGCGTGAGGGGGCCGAAGGTAGTGACGACGCAGGAGGAGCGACTGAGGCACCCGACGGTGGCGCTTTTGCCGCCCCGACCCTCCAAGAGGAGGGAGACAGCGCCACCGGCACGCCCCACTCACCCCTCACACACTCACCCCTCACACACTCACCCCTCGCCCCTGATACCCCTTTTCATTTTCAAAAAAACAAAGCTCCATGCGTTCGCCGTCGAAGGCCGCGTAGGAGCAGGCGTAGAGCCACTCGCCGGTATTGATGTAGCGGGAGCGGCCGTTTTTGAGGGTAAAATCAATGGGGATGTGGCGATGCCCGAAGACGAAAAAATCGGCGGGCACGGTGTCGAGTTTGCGGTTGGCGTAAGCCACGAGCCACTCTTTGTCTTCGCCGAGGAATGCCGGCGCCTCCGGGTAGAGGGAGCGGCTTTTGCCCGACCAGAACTGCGCCAGCCCGATGCCGAAATTGGGGTGGATGCGCTCGAAGAGCCACTGGTTGAGGCGGCTGGCGAATACTTTTTTGATGCGTTTGTAGCCGTAGTCGTCGGGGCCGAGGCCGTCGCCGTGCCCTATGAAGAAGGTGCTGCCCTGAATTTCTCTTACGATGGGGCTGCGGAAGGTGGGTATGCCGAGTTCGTTCTCGAAAAAGCCGAACACCCACATGTCGTGGTTGCCGGTGAAGAAGTAGATCGGCAGACCGCCGTCGCGCAGTTCGGCCAGTTTGCCCAGCAGTCGCACATGGCCTTTGGGCATGACGGTGCGGTACTCGAACCAAAAGTCGAACACATCGCCCACGAGGTAGATGGCGTCGGCGTCGCGGCTGCACTGATCGAGCCAGCGAACGATTTGCTTTTCGCGCTCGGCGCTGCTGAGGCGGCCCGGCACACCGAGGTGAAAATCGGAAGCGAAGTAGGTTTTTTTCACGCCTCGTTGAGCTACATTTTTTCCATGACTGTGCCGCAGTGCTTGCAGGTGCGGAGGTCTTCGGAGGCCATAAATTCCTGAATGGCTGCTTTGATTTGCGTGCCGATGTCCTGAAGTTCGAAGCCTGCCTCGTACAGTTTTTCGTGGCAGTTTTCGCAAAACCACATCAGCTTGTCTATTTCGCCGGGCTTTCGGTAGCGCTCTATGACTAAGCCCACGGTGCCGGCCGGGCGCTGCGGCGAATGCGGCACGCGGGGCGGCAGCAGGAACATCTCGCCTTCTCGGATGGGGATGGTTTGCGGTTGGCCGTTTTCGTCAATGATTTTGACGCTCATATCCCCTTTGAGTTGAAAAAAAAGCTCCTCGCCGTCTTCGTAGTGGTAGTCTTTGCGGCCATTGGGGCCGCCCACCACCATCACGATGTAGTCGTCGTTGGCCTTGTAAATCTGATGATTACCTACCGGTGGCTGCAGCAGTGCGCGGTTGTCGTCAATCCACTGGTATAGGTTGAATGGTTGGGCAATTGGCATAAGGCTGAAATTTTTTGGTAAAAATATGCTAATCTTGCCCGAACAAAGCCATTTGACCACATGAATTTGAATCTCACCGGAAAAAATGCCCTCGTGGGGGGAAGCAGCAAGGGCATCGGCAAGGCCATTGCCATGGAGTTGGCGGAGTTGGGGGCCAATGTCACACTCGTATCGCGTTCGCCCGAACTGATGACGACCATCACCCGGCAGATGAAGCGCCGGCCTGGGCAAGACCACGACTTTCTGGCCGCCGACTTCACCAACCGCGCCGACTTGCGCACCAAAGTAGCCGCCTTGGTTTCGGCCAAGCCCATCCACATCCTCGTCAACAACACGGGCGGCCCTCCGGGTGGCCCCATTTTGGATGCAGCGCCGGAGGAGTTTGAGGTGGCGTTTCACAATCACCTCATCATCAATCAAATGTTGGCGCAGCTCGTCGTGCCGGGTATGCTCCGCGAAAACTACGGGCGCATCATCAACATCATTTCTACCTCGGTGAAAGCACCTTTGGACGACCTCGGTGTGTCCAATACCGTGCGCGCCGCCGTAGCCAATTGGGCCAAAACATTGGCCAACGAACTGGGCCGCCACGGCATCACCGTGAACAACGTGCTGCCCGGCCTCACCGACACCGAGCGCCTACACGATCTGATACAGAAAAAGGCCGTCGCCACCCGCAGCTCTTACGAAACCGTAGCCAATGCCATGCGCAGCAGCGTGCCGGCACAGCGCTTTGCCGAGCCGCACGAAGTGGCCGCCGCCGCCGCTTTCTTGGCTACACCCGCCGCCGCTTACATCAATGGCACTAATATTACGGTGGACGGGGGAAGGACGAGGAATTTGTAAATTCAATATAACTATTTGGCTACTCTGCAAGCTGCGAGCCGCGAGCTATGAGCTATGAGCTATGAGTTTGTTTTTCGTTCAGAAATAAGATTTACTATTGGAGGAGATTTCAGATTCTAATATTGAAAATGAGTGCTTTTTATTTTTCAAACCTCAAACTCGCAGCTCGCAACTCGTAGCTCGTAGCTTTGGGAAGGCTTGGTAAATAGTTACAACTAAATAACATGAGCAGACAACCCATCTGGACGGGCGTCTATCCCGCCGTCACCACCAAATTCACTGCCGAAGGCGCACTCGACATCCCCGCCTTTATGCACAACATCCGTGCACAGGTAGAAGCCGGAGCGCAGGGCATCATCATCGGCGGCTCGCTGGGCGAGAGCAGCACGATCACCCACGAGGAACGCCTCATCCTGCTGGCAGCGGTACTCGACGAGTACGGCGAGCAGGTGGACGTCATCCTCAACGTGGCCGAAGGCAGCACCGCCCGCGCCATCGAGCTGACACAAAAAGCCGAGGCCGCCGGCGCACACGGCATCATGCTCCTGCCGCCCATGATGTACAAACCCACCGACGACGAGGTAGCCCAGTTTTTCCTCGACGTAGCGCGCGCCACCCAACTCTCCATTTTGGTGTACAACAACCCGGTGGACTACAAAATCGAGATCACGCTCGACATTTTCGAACAGTTGGCCCATACGCCCAACATCGCCGCCGTGAAGGAAAGTACGCGCCTCACTTCCAACGTGATACGCATGAGAAACCGCTTCGGCGACCGCTTCAAAATCCTCTGCGGGGTGGATACCATCGCTCTGGAAGAACTGGCGCTGGGCGCCGATGGCTGGGTAGCCGGCTTGGTCTGCGCCTTCCCGAAGGAAACAGTGGCGCTGTACCGCTACGTCAAAGCGGGCCGCTACGCCGAAGCGCGGGCGCTGTACCAGTGGTTCATGCCGCTGCTGGAGTTGGACGTAAGTCCGCAATTGGTACAAAACATCAAGCTGGCGGAGGCTTTCACCGGCTTGGGCAACGAAAACGTGCGACCGCCGCGCCGTCCGCTTCAGGGCGCCGAGCGCGAGCGGGTCATCGCCATCATTGAGGCGGCATTGCAGCAACGGCCGGGTATCGGCGAGCTTTAATCGTCAAGATATTTGGGGGCGTGCCCCCGCTCTACCGCCTCCCCGACCCTCCAAAGGAGGGAGTATCAGGCGGCGGGGTCGGGTGCCTCGGTCGCTCCTCCTGCGTCGTCACTACCCTCGGCCCCCTCACGCACTCACCAATCACCACTCACACACTCACCACTACCATGACACACACCTTCTCCTGCATAGACGCCCACACCTGCGGCAACCCCGTGCGCTTGGTCAGCGGAGGCGCGCCCTTTCTGAAAGGCAACTCCATGTTCGAGCGGCGGCAGTACTTTTTGGAGCACCACGACTGGATACGCAAGGGCCTCATGTTCGAGCCGCGCGGCCACGATATGATGTCGGGCAGCATGTTGTATCCCCCCGTGGACGAGGCCAACGACGTGGGCGTGCTCTTCATCGAGACCTCCGGCTGCCTGCCCATGTGCGGTCATGGCCTCATCGGCACGGTGACGGTAGCCATCGAGCATGGCTTGGTGAGGCCCCAAACACCGGGCAAGCTGAACGTGGAAACGCCGGCGGGCTTGGTGCGCGTCAGCTACCGGCAGGAAGGCGGCAAAGTGCTGTCGGTCAAGCTTGTCAACGTGCCGTCTTTTGTCATTCTCAGCGATGCGCACATTGATACGCAATGCCTGGGGCGCCTCTATTTCGATGTCTCTTACGGCGGCAATTTTTACGCCATCATGGACGAGCAGGAAAACTTCAAAGGCATACAGCACTACACGGCCTCCGAACTGATCGCCTTCAGCCGCGAAATTCGGGTCTTGATCAACGAAAAATATCAGGTGGCGCACCCTGAAAATCCGGCCATCAACTATGTGTCGCACGTTTTGTGGGCCGGAAGTCCGCTGCACGAGGGTTCTACGGCGCGCAACGCGGTGTTTTACGGCGAAAAAGCCATTGATCGCTCGCCTTGCGGTACGGGCACCTCGGCGCGCCTGGCGCAGTGGGTGCAGCGCGGGCGCTTGGGCATCGGCGAGGATTTTGTACACGAGAGCATCATCGGCAGCAGGTTCACGGGCCGGGCAGAGGAGACGGTGCAGGTGGGGCCGTATCCGGGCATCGTGCCGAGCATAGAGGGCTGGGCGCGGGTGACGGGCATCAACACCATATTTATAGAAGATGATTGCCCGTTCCGGGAGGGGTTTCAGGTGATTTAACGATAGGCAATGACAGTTGGCCTCAAGCCCTTAGCTGCAAGCCGCGAGTTTTTTAACGCGAATGTTAGCGAAGGGCGCGAATTTCCGCGAAAGCGTAGCTTACAGCTAAAAGCCTGCAGCCGTTCCTCCCGGAACCCGAAACATTAAACGTTAAAAACCATGGCAAAAATCGGCATCATAGGCGGGGGCATCAACGGACTGATGGCCGCGTATTACCTGCAAAAAGACGGACACGAAGTGACGGTATTGGATCGCGGCGATTTCAGCGAAGGCTGTTCGCATGGCAATGCCGGCATGATCGTGCCCAGCCACATCATACCATTAGCAGCGCCCGGCGTGGTGATGAAGGGATTGAAATGGCTTTTGAACAAAAAAAGCCCCTTCGCCATCGTACCCTCATGGGATAAAGACTTGATTTACTGGCTGTTTGCATTCCATCGGGCAGCTACGGAGACCAATGTGCAACGAGCCATTCCGCAATTGGCGGCGTTGTCTTTGCTGAGCAAAAAGTTATTTCAGGAAATGGCCGCCGAGGGCGAAATCGGCCTCAACTTGCAGGAAAAAGGCATCCTCATGCTGTGCCAAACCGCCGCTACCGAGCACGAAGAACACCATGTCGCCCGCTTGGCCAATGCACAGGGCATACAGGCTGTACCGATGACGGCCGCCGAACTGGCCGCACTCAATCCTCAGGTGCGCTACTCGGTGCGCAGCGCGGTGCATTACCCCGGCGATGCCACCATTGACCCCGCCTTAGCGCTGGCCTCTTTGACGGCGCACCTGAAAAGCCGGGGCGTAGTTTTTTTGCCAAATACAGAGGTCACCGGTTTTCGGAGGGGCAAAGACCGCATCAGCGCCTTACAATGCGCCGATGGAGAGCGCAACTACGATCACTATGTATTGTGCGGCGGCGCCTGGTCGGGCATGTTGATGAAAAGTGTGGGACTTCGGTTGCCGGTAACGGGCGGCAAGGGCTACAGTTTTGTGCAAAACAATGCGGCCGGACTGAGCATCGCGGCGCTCCTGCTCGATCACCGGGTGAGCGTGACGCCTTACGGGCAAACGGTGCGTTTTGGCGGCACGATGGAACTGGGGCCTCTCAATTCCCGGCTCAACATGGCCAAAGTGAGCGGCATACACAGCGCCATCGGGCAGTATTTTGCCGACTGGAAATCGCCGGAACCGACGCCGCAGCAAGTCTGGCACGGGTTCAGGCCCTGCTCTCCCGACGGGCTACCGTATTTGGGCACCGTTCAGATGTATGGGAACCTGCACATCGCAGCGGGGCACGGCATGATGGGCGTGAGCCTGGCGCCCGCGAGCGGGAAAATCATAGCCGATCTGGTACAGGGCAGAACGCCGGATTTGGAGGATATGAGCGCGTTCAGGCCGGAGCGATTTGCTTCAAGATGATGTTTTCAAGCGCTCTTTTCCCACTCCATCTGCCCCGGTTCTGCGAGGTGCAGTTTGGCCAATTCGTGCATCACCACCACCGCCGTGACCGAGGTGACAAATGAAGCGATGGCCGTGCCGAATACAGGAATGAACATCAGCACTTTGAATACCACACCAATGGCTAAGCCCACACCGATGTAGCGGGTCATAAACCGGTTGCTTTGTTTGATGGTGAACCCGAACTGTTCCTGATAGCTGTCCACCACCACAAAACCTACCCAGTATGCCTTGACGGCAAAAACGAGTACCGGCTGAATGGGGCTGATGAAGTCGAAGATGCCGAAGAAAATCTTGAGTATCAGGATGGTAATGGATTCGAGCACTAAAGCCGTGATGGTGAGGCCCAGAGCGCGTTTCTGGGAGTCTATAAAATCTTTGAAACTGATGTGCGAAGGCTGACCGGTGAGCGCATCCATGGCCCGGTTGCTGATGTGGTAAATGACGACCATGAACAAAAACAGCACCGCGTACTTCATGCCCCCGCTGACGAGAAAGCCTAAACCTTTGGACCATATATCTTTAGAAAGATCGGCCAAGCCGTAAACGATGTTGGAATCGGGCTTGGATTGGAGGCTGTTCCACCAGTCTAAAAAAACCGTGATGAAACGCAGGCTGATGATGAAGGCAAAAGCGACGAGCATTTTGGAAATCCAGCCGTAGCGGGTGAGGCCCTCCCAAAGCCGGTGCTCGCGCAGGAAGCGCCAGGAGCGAGGGTATGCCCGCATGGTGTACAGAAATTGCTCTACATACTCGGCGACAGGTGGAAGTGTCATGGCAGCGTTGGTATTTTTCGTTGCAGACCCCGAAAATGAGGTTTTCCTGTGAAGAGGGCAGTTTTTTTCGACGAAAGGCGTTCACTCCCGCACCATATATATATGCGGTATGCCGTCTTCCAGAAAAGGCTCGCCTACCATGTGGAACCCGAATTCGCCGTAAAAACGGTCCAAATGCGCCTGCGCCCCTATTTTGATGGGCAGCTTTCCGCACAGGCGCTCACAATGCCGGATGGCTTCGGCCACCAAAAGCCGTCCGGCGCCGGTACCCCGCACTTTCATACTCGTGAGGATGCGCCCGATGGCCGGATACTCGGCATAAACCGCCCCGCGAGGAAAGATGCGCGCATACGCCACCAGATCGCCCTCCGCATCGGCGCCCAGCAGGTGCCAAGCCTGGGGGTCTTTGCCGTCGGCATCCTGATAGAAGCACTTCTGCTCTACCACAAACACCTCCTGCCGCAGGGACATCACTTCATACAACTCGCTGTTCGCCAGTTCATTGAAGGTTTTACATTCAAAAGAAATCATTCGGCTTTGAATTTTACTTTGCCTCCCACGATGGTCATCAGCACGCGGGTGGAGAGGATGTCTTCGTCGGGGCAATTGAGCAGATCGTTGGACAGCACCACGAAATCAGCCAGCTTGCCGGCTTCGATGGAACCTTTGTTTTTTTCTTCAAAAGCGGCATAAGCATTGGCCAGTGTGTAGGAATAAACCCCCTCGGCGCGGGTCATGCGTTGCTCCGGGAAGAAGGCCATGCCCGTATCGGCGCGTTTGCGGGTCACGGAGGCATAGAAGCTCTCCAATGCGCTGACGTCTTCCACAGGAGCGTCGGTGCCGTTGGTCACTACGGCGCCGGCATCCAAGAGGCTGCGCCAGGGGTAGGCACCGGTGCGGGCGCGTTCTTCGCCGAGGCGTTTGACCACAAAAGGGGCGTCGGAGGTGCAGTGTATGCCCTGCATGGCGGCGATGATGCCGATTTGAGGAAAGCGCGGAATATCCACAGGATCAATGTGTTGGGCGTGTTCGCTGCGCCAGCGGAGGTCTTTGGCATTGGGCTGCGAGCGGAACAACTCTTCGCAAAGATTGAGCAGTTCGCGGTTGGCTTTGTCGCCGATGGTGTGTACGCAGAGTTGCATATTGCGCTCAAGCGCCAGGCCGGCGATGCGGCGCACCTCTTCGATGGGGGTGGTGTTTTGGCCGCTGAAACCGGGCTTGTCATCGTAGGGCGCGAGGAGCCAGGCGCCGTAAGCTCCGAGTGCGCCGTCGAGTTCCGATTTGATGGCGCGGCAGGTGAAGTAGCCGTTGCCTGCATCAATGACGGGGTAGGCATCGATTTTACCCTTGAGGGTGTGATAGGGATGGCGCACCATGGCCCAGAGGCGCACCTTCATACGGCCGGCCTCGGCGAGTTCGCGGTACCATTCCATTTCCTGAAACGAGGAGCCGGCATCCTGAAACGAGGTGATGCCTTTGGAGAGGCATTCCTGTTCGGCCAATTCGATGCCCTTGAGCCACTGTTCTTTCTTTTGTTCGGAAGAAAGCGAGGCCAGATAAGCATCGTAAGCCTTGGTAATGAGACTCATAGCGCGTTCTTCAAAAACACCGATGGCCGTGCCCCGCGCATCGCGCACGATCTCGCCGCCGGGTGGATTGGGCGTATCGGCCGTAATGCCCGCCAGCTCCATCGCTTTGGCATTGGCAAACAAAGAGTGGCCGCTGGCATGGCTGAGGATGACGGGGTTGTCGGGCGATATGGCGCTCAACGAATCGTGGTAGGGGTAGCCGAGCACTGCTTTTTCGATGGGTTTGGTCCATTTTTCCTGGTGCCAGCCCCGGCCCACGATCCAGTCGCCGCGGCGGGCGGATTTGGCGCGTTGTTCCACCAATTTTACAATATCATCCCAGCTTTTGCTTTTCAGGAAATTGAGGTTCATCAGGCTGCTGCCGAGGCCCGCATAGTGGCCGTGCCCTTCGATGAAGCCGGGCATGAGGAATTTGCCTTCGAGGTCAATGACCTGCGTGCTGTCGCCCTTCAGTTGTTGGATGTCCTCATTGGAACCGACTTTGAGGATGCGCTCGCCTTTGACGGCAATGGCCTGAGCGCTCATTTGCAGGGAGTCAACGGTGTAGATGTTCCCGTTGATGAGGATGAGATCGGCCGTTTCGGCAGGTTGAGGACGACCACAGGATGCCGCCAGAAAAAGCGCGGCGAGGGTGAGGAGCGGGAGGAAGTATTTCACGATGGATGATTTTTTACGGCTGAAAATCCGTTTTCAACATCTGATAGATGCGCAGGCCTTTTTCATAAAAGCTTTTCAGTTCGCGTGGCCCGACCAAATGATCGGCCTGATAAAAAATCAGAAAATAGTTGATGCCCTCTAAGTACCAGGCCTTTTCCTTGTTGTCGGAAAAGAAGCGCAGAAATTGGTGTGGAAGGGCGTGGCGGATGTATTCTTCGTCTTCGCCTTTGAGGAAGTAGTTGTTGGAAAACTCCGGATAGTCTTCAAAATCAATGTCTTTGAAACCCAGCAGGTCGCCGATCCAGTGGAGGAAATTTTCGGGCTTCATCGAAAACTGCGGCAGGCCCAATTGTTTGGAATCCACAAAAAAGACAGTCTGTTTGTAGGTACTGGAAGACTTGCCGGTGCTGACGGTGTATTTGTAATCGAACAAATAAATGGCCGATTCCAAAACTGCGTCTTTGTTCTTGACGATGTTGGTGATGCGTTTGCTGCCGCCGGTGCGAAAGAGTTTGAAATCGCCGAGTTTTTTCACCAAGCCCCAGTCGTCTTTCGGCTCGTATTGCATGTTCCACTGGGCAGCCAGCCGCTGCATGGTTTCCTCGCGGGTAGGCGGTTTTCGGCGTTGTTCGTCAGGCATTATCCGGGCAAATTTTCGAGTTTGTGTTTGTTTTTGAGGACAATGGCGCCGTCGTTGATTTCGATGTAGCCGTCTTCTTTAAACTCGGTGAGCATGCGAATGACACTCTCTTTGGCGGTGCCTACGATGCGTGCCAGATCGTCGCGGAGGATGTTGATTTCTGCGTCGCCTTCTTTTTCGCTGAGGAGAAGAATGGCGTTGGCCACGCGTTTGCGCACCGAGTGGTAGGCCAGATTGAGGAGTTGCTCTTCTTTTTCGGTGACGTTGTTGGCCAGCATTTTGATAAGTTGGGAGGCCACGTCGCGGTTGGCGTGCAAGAGCGCCACAAAGTCCTCGCGCGGAATGAGGCTGATATCGGTGTCTTCCAACGCCGAAGCGCCCTCTGCGTATTTGGTATCGCGAATGAGGTCGTTGTAGCCCACAAAATCGCCGTCCATAAAGATGTCAATGATGTACTCCTTGCCGTCTTCATTGGTTTTAAACACCTTGACCTTGCCGGAATTGACAAAATAGAGGTAGCGCGGGTAATCGCCTTCTTCGAAGATGACCTCGCGTTTTTTGTAATGCTTGATGCGGCGTTCCAGCGAGAGTTTTTTGAGTTCTTCGTAGCCTTTGGCCTCGTTGATAAAGGCGCTGAGGCCATTTTCGGTGCGATCAAATTTTTTGCGGATTTGCTCGCTTTTGCGCAGGCGGGTTTCGATGACGGTCAGCAGTTCGTCTTTGTAAAACGGCTTGGTCACATAGTCGTCGGCGCCCAGATTCATGCCGCGCCTGAAATCGCTTTTTTCAGTTTTGGCCGTCAGAAACACAAAGGGAATATCGGCGGTGCTGCTTTTTTTACTCAAAATATTGAGCACGCCGAATCCGTCCAATTTGGGCATCATCACATCACACAGCACCAGATCGGGCAGTTCTTTCAGCGCAATCTCCACGCCCACTTTGCCGTCTTCGGCAGTGAGCACCTCATAACCAGACAATTCCAGTATTTCTTCCAGATTTTCGCGTACCTCGGCGTTGTCTTCAATGACTAAGATTTTTTTCATACTGCTTTATTTTTTTATCGCCCCTTACATTTTTATCGGCAACAAGCACACAAAAGTAGTGCCTTTGCCCAATTCGCTCTCAAAATTAATACTCCCTCCCAATAATTCCACATATCGCTTTACAATGTTCAGGCCCAGGCCCGTTCCCTGTATGTTTTCGGCGTTGTGCGCGCGGAAAAAGCGGGTAAAAACGTGTTGCTGTTCCTCTTGCGGAATGCCGATGCCCTCGTCTTTGATGGAGATGCGGAGCCGGTCGCCTTCTGGTTCCACTGTGCAGTCTATGCGGCTGCCGGCCTCGGAGTATTTGATGGCGTTGGAGAGGAGGTTGAATAGGATGTTTTTGAGTACTTTTTGATCAGAAAACATCTCTAAATCATGCTCAGGCAAGTGTTTGTAAATTTTCTGGCCCGGCTTGAGCAGTCCTGAAAGCTCGTCGGCAGTGGTTTCCAAAAAAGGAAGCAGCCTGAAAAGGCCCGGCTGAACCCCTACTTTTCCTTCTTCCAATTTGCTCAGAGAGAGGAAATCGTTGAGGATGCCGGTGAGGTTGGACACCGAGGACTTGATGCGGCCGGTGTGTTTGGCGCGTTTTTCCTGCTGCTCTTCGCGGGTGTAGGCTTCGATGAGATCGGCCGAAGACAGGATGGTGCTGAGGGGGGTGCGAAACTCGTGCGAGGCCATAGAAACGAAGCGGGACTTGAGTTCGCTCAGTTCTTTTTCTTTTTCGTAAGCGCGGCGCAGTTCCTGTTCGCTGTTGCGCAGGGCGGTTTCGACGGCTCGGCGTTCCTGAATTTCGTGTTCGAGTTTTTTGTTGATGTTGAGCAGTTGGTTCACCGCGCCGGCCAATTCCTCGGTGCGTTGATCTACGCGTTGTTCCAATTCGGCATTCAGGCGGATGATGCGGTCTTCGGCGGCACGCTGCTCCGTAATGTCCACGCCGGAACTGATGGATGCGCGAATGGCGCCGGCATCGTCATAAATGGGGGCATTGCGCCAGGCAATGAGACGCCGATCGCCGTTGCGCGTGACGATATCGCTTTCGTAATAGTCGAGAATGGCCATTTCGCCGTTCATCATGCGCCTGAAAACACTGCGGGTTTCATCTTGTAGTTCGGCGGGAATGGCTGTTTGGAACCAGTCTTGCCCCAGCACATCCGATTCGGCGTAGCCCAGTACTTCGCAGCCTTTGTCATTGAGCAATTCCACGATGCCAAGGCTGCTGATGACTACAATAATGGTATTGGCAATGTCTAAATATTGCTGGGCGCGTTCTTTTTCCTGTTGTAGTTCAAGGGCGGCCTTTTTTTCCAAAGTGAGGTCGTGTACAATGCCGGTGAACATGCTGCGCCCCTCCAACTTTATCTCGCTCACACTGAGCCGCAAAGGAAAAACAGAACCGTCTTTGCGCAATCCTGGTACTTCCCGGCCAATGCCGATGATGCGCTTATGGCCGGTGTCAAGGTAGCGCTGGATGTAGTGGTCATGCTGCGCTGCATGTTGTTGCGGCATGAGCATGGAAATGTTCCGGCCTATGAGTTCGCCGGCGTCTTCATACCCAAACATACGGGCTGCTGCCGGGTTGGCCATTTCGATGATCCCCCGCTCACTGATCGTAACAATGCCGTCTAAAGCGGCTTCAAACACTGCCTTGAGCCGCATATCGGCATTAAAAACACCCGGACGGGGAGGAACAGCATCCACAGGTAAATGACTTTTATGAGTTATCAAATGCTTAAACTGACCAAAATTATCACGACGAATGACAAAAGTCATTATTTCCCTCCGCAAATCAGCGAATCTTGCAGCATTATTTTGCGGATTATAAGCTCCGTTCAGTTTTCAGTCACTTTAAACCATCTACTGCATGGCCCGTCTTGAAATTTTGGATGTGGGGTCAAACAAAGGTAAGGCTCTGAAAGCCAATGCAGAAGAAGCGCTGCATGAATTGGGTATGGACCTGCCTATCGAAGATGTGAGCGACATAAGCCGCTTGCTGGAATACGGCATTTCCGGCATTCCGGCATTGGTGGTTGACGGTCGGGTGGTACTTCAAAAAATGGTGCCCTCCGCCAAAGAATTGCGCGTGATGCTCAGCATATTACTGTCTTCGCCCACAGGGAGCCACTCCCTCACCTTGCGCAGCATCGTGGCGCCTACCGATTTTTCCGAAATTTCTTTCAATGCGCTGGCTTACGCCAAAAGCATTGCCGCCGTACAAAGCGCCGGCCTGAGTCTGGTGCATGTGCATCAGGCGCAAGCCATTGCCCCGGGACCATTTCCCGTACCGGCTTCGCAAGAGGATGTTGAATGGAAAAATGGGCAGTTGGACAGTTTTCTGGGGCGACCGGTATATACCAACGGCTTCGAATCCGGGCGGGTGCCCATGCGCAAGGAGCTCCTCATAGGGCCGGTAGTGGAGGAAATCCGCCGTTTGTCTGAGCTTTCCGACAGCGATATGATTGTGATGGGCAGCACCGGCAAAACCAACTTGCTCAATCGCCTTTTCGGCAGCGTTTCTTCCGAAATAGCCCGCAGAGCCTCCTGTCCGGTGTTGTTGGTTCCGGCGGAAGCCCGATTCAGAGGTTTCCGGCAGATCATTTTTGCCGGCAATTATGAGCCGCACGAAGAGCGCGTACTGCCCCGCCTGCTGTCCTTCGCCCGCCGTTTCGACAGTCAGGTGCAGTATGTACACGTCAACACCAATGCGGAACAAGAATATGTGGTGAACAAAATCCCCCTGCTGCCGGTGGGCGAGAGCCGTCAAAATATTTCAGAACTCACCACCATAGAGAGCAGCGATATTCTGGACGGACTGCTGCGCTATGCTGCCGAACAAAAAGCCGATCTCATCGCCATGTCCACCACGCAACGCTCCTTTATGGAGGAGTTGTTTCACCGCAGCGTCACCCGCAAGGCCGTGCTGCACATCCAAATACCCCTGCTCATCATGCACCCGGAAGATATGCGGGAAGCCCGCTCTTAGCGTTTCAACAATAATAGGTCCCGCACGTTTATCCAACATGGAAACCGGATTTTTCGTGCTTTTCGACGGCGTTTGCAATTTGTGCAACGGCACGGTTCAGTTCATCATACGCAAGGACCGGCGCGGGCGCTTTCGTTTTGCCGCCCTGCAATCGGAGGCCGGCCGCCAATTGCTCCAGCAATACCAATTGCCTGAAAAGGCGCTCAACACAGTAGTACTCATAGCCGAGGGGCGCGCCTACACCCGCTCTGCCGCCGCGCTCGAAATAACCCGCCGCCTCGACGGAGCCTGGCCGATATGTTATGCAGCCATCGCATTGCCTCGTTTTTTCAGAGACGCGGTTTACAATTTCATCGCCCGCAACCGGTATCGCTGGTTTGGAAAACAGGAGGCCTGCATGATGCCTTCGCCGGAGTTGAAACAGCGGTTTTTGTGATCCGGCTATCTCATCAACAGCACATCTCCTTTCAATAACTCCACACCGCCGTCGGGATATACCACTTCTAAATAATAGACAAACACGCCCGCATTCAAGGCGCTGCCCCGGTGCGTGCCGTCCCAGCCGTAAGTGGGGTCATTGGGCGGAAAATCGGATACAAAAAACACCTCTTCTCCCCAGCGACTGAAGATGCTGAACGATCGGATATGCTGGATTTTGCGCTCCGTCAACACGACCAATTTATCGTTCACGCCGTCGCCGTTAGGACTGAACGCATTGGGTACAAACACATCCACCACGCGCTGCACATACACGATGACCTGATCGGACACGCGGCAGCCGTTGCGGTCAAATGCCGTCAGAGAAAAACCGGTCGTCGTCAGCGGCCTCGCAAAAGTAGCGGCAGCGGTCGGATCGGAAAGCAGCGTATCCGGCGACCAAACAACGCTGTCTATTACAAAATTGGCCAAACCTTCCAACAACAGGCTGTCTCCGATGCGAATGATGGGATCAGGCCCCAAATCGAGCTGCAATTGCGGCGCCTCCGGAATCACAAAAGATGTGGTATTCAGGCAGTTGCCGCTGTCCCGCACCCGAAACTGGTAGTTGCCCGGCGCTAAATCGGCGGCTGCCGTTGCCGGAAGAGCGCCCACACTTCGCCAGGCTTCACTGCCGATGGCATAGCTGTACGGTGGCAGTCCTCCGCTGATCTGCTCAATTTCCAATCTGCCTCTGCGCTCGCCATAACACCCCAAATTGTCTGCCGACAACTGCACCAAAGGCAGCGCGTTCACCTGTACGGAGGTGCTTGCCGATGCCGTGCAGCCCCTTTGATCGGTCGCCGTCACGCTGTACATCGCTGTGACTGTGGGAGATACGACAATGACAGGCGTTTGCTCTCCGGTACTCCATTGGTAAGTATTTCCGCCCGATGCCGTCAAGGTTGCCGTGCCGCCGGTGCAAATCACGTCTGCCGAACGGGCAATTGCCGGAACGGGCAACGGATGTACCGTCACCGTAGCAGTGGCCACCGACGAGCACCCTTCCGTAGTAACCGTAACGGAATAAGTCGTTGTGCTACTTGGCGTTACGCTGACAGACGGCCCGCTTGCGCCGGTACTCCACTGGTAAAAACTGCCACCCGAAGCACTCAATGTGGCGCTCTGTCCGGCACAAATCTCCGCAGGATTAGCCGTAGCCGTCGGCAAGGGCGTCACCTGCACGGTCATGGTCGTTGTCACTGCACAGGGATGAGCGGCGGCGTTCGGTGTAAAGGTGTAAGTCGTTGTTGCCGTGTTGTTTATCGCTGGCGACCAGCTTCCCGCAATGCCGTTGTCGGACGTTGCCGGAAGGCTGAAACTCGCTCCTGCGCAGATAGGATTGACTTGCGTGAAGCTCGGCGTTTGGGTCGAATTGATGGTCAACGTCACTTGCGTGCGGGTGGCGCTGCGGCAGTTCGTCTGCGGGTCAAAGGCTTCGGCGAAATAGGTTCCTGCTGCACTTGGAGTGAACGATAAGTTGTTGTTCAACAGCACCATACCGCCCGTAGCCGCATCGTACCAGATGACCGTCAGGCCCGCCGGAACACTCGCCATGAAAGTCGGAATGGCTGCTCCCGCGCAAATCGTGGCGGTTGGAACAGCGATGGAAGGCGCAGCAATCAAGGGGCAATTGCAGTTGGGCGCAGTCACGTTTTGGCTTACATCGCAGGCAGTGTTCGTGCCGTTGCTTACCGAGATCGTCAGGTTGGTCCCTGCCGGAATGCCCGTCACCATATTGCCCGAAAGGGCGCCCGCTGTCGCGGAAACGGTGCCGCCCGTGGCCGTGAAACTCACGGAATACGTCAGCAAATCCGGCGCGCAGGCCACCGTGCCGATGCTCAGCGTGGGCTGGGCATCCACCTGCACGGTCATGGTCGTTGTGACGGCACAGGGGTGCAAAGCCGCGTTCGGAGTGAAGGTATAAGTGATTGTCTGCGTGCTGTTTATCGCTGGCGACCAGCTTCCCGCAATGCCGTTATTGGACGTTGCCGGAAGGCTGAAACTGCCGCCCGAACAGATCGGCGAAACTTGCGTGAAGCTCGGCGTCTGGGTCGGATTGATGGTCAAAGTGACCTGTGTGCGGGTGGCACTGCGGCAGCCGGTGATCGCATCAAAAGCTTCGGCGAAGTAAGTCCCCGCTGCACTCGGCGTGAATGATAAGTTGTTGTTCAACAGCACCGTACCGCCCGTTGCCGCGTCGTACCAAATCACCGTCAGGCCGGCCGGAACGCTCGGCGTGAAACTCGGAATGGCCGCTCCCGCGCAGATCGTGGCGCTCGGAACAGCGATGCTGGGCGCGGCAATCGGCGGGCAGTTGCAGTCCGGCGCGGTCACATTTTGGCTCACATCACAGGCGGTGTTCGTGCCGTTGCTCACGGTGATCGTCACGTTCGTTCCTGCCGGAATACCCGTCACCATATTGCCCGAAAGGGTGCCCGCTGTCGCGGAAACCGTGCCGCCCGTGGCCGTGAATTGCACCGAATACGTCAGCAAATCCGGCGCGCAGGCCACTGCTCCGATGCTCAGCGTGGGTTGGGCGTCCACCTGCACGGTCATCGTCGTTGTGACGGCGCAGGGGTGCGCTGCCGCGTTCGGGGTGAAGGTGTAAGTCGTTGTTGTTGTGTTGTTGATGGCCGGAGACCAGCTTCCCGCAATG